>JBGSMN010000040.1:0-2186 GCA_041740155.1 Rhodopirellula sp. | reverse complement strand
CCGCACGGAGACAGGTTTGCTGACCCTCGCTCAGAACCTGCTGCGTCTGGATAACCTGCAACGAATTAACGTAAATGCCCACGTTTCAACGACTTAAAAACTGCACGACCTCCTTCGGGGAGAGGGGAGACTGAATCATTCAAGGGAACAAATCCAGCATGGCTCATTTGCACTGCAAGCCCCAACTTTTTAGCAGTCCAGCGTTAGCCCCAGTTAAGCGGGAACCGTGGCTAACGCCAAATCGGCTAATAAACCGAATCACTTCACCCGACGTGCCTATGCATTATTGAACAAGCCATCGATCACTTTTCCATCGTCGACCAACATCATCGGTCGGCCTTGAGGCGTGATCACTTCGTGGTACGGATCAATGCCGAGGCCATGACAGATCGAAGCATGAATGTCGGCCACTTTCACCGGTTGATCCTTCGGTGCTCCGCCATCCTCGTCGCTCGAACCGATCACTGTGCCCCCCTTGATTCCACCTCCTGCGATGAACGCACTAAAGCACTTCGGCCAGTGATCGCGTCCTGCACCCTCATTGATGCGCGGTGTCCGGCCAAATTCGGAAAGCATCACGATCATCGTCTTCTCAAGCATTCCCGAGGCCGCTAGGTCCTCGATCAACGACCCGAGCGCGGGATCCATCACCTCGCCATGCTGTCGCATCAAGAAAAAGTTATCGCCATGCGTGTCGAAACCGCCCCGATTGATTTGCACAAAACGAACCCCTTGATGAACGAGACGTTTCGCAAGCAGAGCACCCCGTCCAAACGGTGTGTCTCCGTAACGCTCAAGTTCTTTCGGCGGAACTTTATTTAGCTCAAACGCCTCTAGCGCCGGGCTACGCATTAAACGAACCGCTTCGTCGATCGATGTCGAGGTTGATGTTAAACGCGAATCTGACGTGTCGCGATTGAATCGATTATTAAATCGCTCAAGCGTTTCGAGACGTTTGTCTCCTCGCATTTGGGTCACCCCAGCAGGAAATTTCAAGTAAGGATCTGGGTCACCGGGGTTGGCAATGAAATAAGCTTCACAGCGTTGCCCAAGATAGCTCGCCGTTCTTGCTTGACCACTAATCGTAATGAACGCTGGCAGATCGCCGAGCTTCTCTTTCTCGTGTGCGATTACCGATCCGATTCCAGGGTGCTGGACCGGACCAGGCAGAAAGCTGGTTTGCATGTGATACGAAGCACGCTCGTGAGCACCCTGTGTTCCGGCGATGGAACGAATCAGTGCAGCGTGGTGCATCTGTTTCGCAACCGTCGGAAAAATCTCCGAGATTTGAATGCCATCAGCCGAGGTACGAATCGCCTCGAACTCGCCGCCCGTCGGACGACCAGGTTTCGGATCCCAGGTGTCGATGTGAGACATCCCACCCCCGTTCCAAAACAAAATGACATGTTCACAACTCGCTTTGTGATCGCGACCTGAGGCAGCGAGCAATTGCGTGATCGGCATTCCCAGCAGCGAAGCGCCTGCCGCAGATCCCGCCATCATTCGTCGACGGGTCAGTTTGTAATCTTGGCAACCAAACATAGTGGACTCCTGAGAGATGTTTCAAAAAGGGGTCTGACCCTCTGTGGATGACGACGCTAAACCGTTTAGTTCAAAAAGGGTCAGACCCCTTTTTGAAACACTACGAGTACTACGGCATGAACCGGAACTCGTTGCAGTTCAACAAGATCCAGCGGAAATCGGCGAAACCTTTCATCGGGTCATCGCCCTCAGCAACAATCTGCTTCGCCTCAGAAATCTCTTGCGGCGCTGGCAATCGAGTCAAAATCTCGACGTAAGTGTATCGAATCGCGCGCTCAAGGTCTTGGTCCGGTCCCACCAACATCGGATAGACCGGTTCGAGAGACCCGACCCGCGCGGCTTCGTGAGTCAATTGTCCGTTGAGCATCATCAAGGATTGACGCATCGACGCATTCTCAGGCCGCTCGTCGCCCAGTTCGATTCGTGCAGGTTGTCCAAACAGACGCAAAAAATGTCCCGCCGGTGCTGGTGTCGCCATCCGATACGCTGAACTGAAACGAGGGTTATTGTCAATCGTTTTCTCTACCATCTTGGTCTCATACTTCATCCCCAACTTCGGTTTGGGGTTTGCCTTCATCCGCATCGCTTCGATCTCTTCACGCGACATCTTTTGCATCGATTCAATCATCGGAGCATCGTCCTTC
>JBGSMN010000447.1:0-22042 GCA_041740155.1 Rhodopirellula sp. | reverse complement strand
TGGTGGTGGATTGCCTGCTGCTGCGGGCGCTCCCATCGGAGTCACGCCCAGTTCGCCGTATCGCGCATTGGAACGGGCATTGATCGTTGCAAGTGCTCGCAGGCGTGCGGTTTCGCGAACTAACTCGAGTTTCAAGCGTGTCCCACCTTGCACCCGAGCAAGCGATCGACCGATGCTGTCACCAAAGGCACCGCCAGCTTCCAATTCGGCACCCTGCTGAAAATCGCCTTCGGCTTCGTAACCACGACCGCTGGCCGCTGCTGCGAGACCACGGAAGTAATAGGCGCGCGGATCGCGAAAACCATTCTCGATCGCCATGCTCATCCATTCCATTGACTTGTCATATTGGCCGGCATGATACGCGTGAACGCCCCGACCATAGATTTCCGACAGTACAGCGGATTGGGCGTGGCACGAACTTGTTGGAGCGGTGATCGCCAAGGCCATCAGGCCAGCAACAAGATTGAGAACGAAGGTGAAGCGAATTTCCATCGCAGACGAGATCCTTGAAGAGACAGAAACACGGGTTGTGATTTGCGGGCAAGTTCATAAGGCAGCTTAATTGTCAAATCATATTCTGGCAAACGTTTTGAGCGGCTTCTGACTCAGTTTTCAGCGGGAAAACCCGCTTTTGGGCAGCAATTAAGACGTTAAATTTCTTTTCAGAGGTGTTGGTACGCTGGCCGCTGGCGGGCATCGTCCAGAAACTGGGCTGAAAAAATACCACGTTTGCGAACCCGAGCGATGGCCATTTGCTAAACTAAAACCGTTACACACACGAGCACCAATCAATGCGTCGCGTGTTTGATTGTTCAAAACTAATCACTCGCGGATCCTTCTGCTGATGTTTCCCGGTATTCACTTTTTCAGTATGCCTGATTGGCATGGCCGTCGTTTTGCCATTTGCCTGTTGGTTGGGGGCTTGTTGATTATTCCGCTTGGAAAGATCACTGCAAACGAACAGGAACCCGCTGCAGCGGGGCGTTCGGTCGATAACAACGTTACGGATACCGCAGGTCAGAACGGATCTCGGTCACCAACGCTGGCGGATCCCACGATTGTTAGCGACGAGGAAATCGCGAGCTTGATTGAGGGACTGGCGTCGGATAGTTACGCCACGCGGATTCGTTGTCGTGCTCGTTTAATGCGGATCGGTTTGGCCGCTTTCGATCAGTTGCGAGAGGCTCGCAATCATCCGGATAACGAAGTGGCGATTGTGGCCCGACTTTTAACCAGCGGGTTACGAGTGCAATGGGCCACTCCTTCTGATTCACCCGAAGCTCGCGAGTTGCTCTCGGAATATGGATCGCACACAGTGACCGAGCGTCGTAAACGCATCGAGGGCATCGCCAGATTGTCTCGCGACGATGCCTTTTCTCCATTGTTGCGTTTGGCTCGTTTTGAAACCGAACCGATCCTGGCCCGTGCCGCAGCGCTGGCCCTGATCGGGCACGCCGCGAACGCCCACCTTGACCATTCGAATATTCCCGATCAACACACGGCGGCGACGGATCGTGATGCGTTGGAAGCGACACAGATCGAAAAGAGCTTGCAGCAGCAAGACGAGATCAGTACCCATTGGCTGAGGCAGTACGCTGACGATTTGCGACAGGGCAAATTGGATGTCGCGGCCTGGGACAAAGTGATTCAACGTAATCGCGAACATCTCAGTTTAGAGGGGGACGCTGCGGACAGTGACTCTGCAGTCGCCACGTCTGAGCTACTCAAATTAATCCGGCTGACCGCCGAGCGCGCCTTGCTCGCGGGATATCCCAACGATGCGTTGAAGATCGTCATCGACAACGTGGATCTAATTCCTTCACGCACTCAAACGCTGATCGAAACGGCAACTTGGGCACTTGATCATTCGCTCTACGGAGCCGTGATTGCGATGCAGCAAGCCCACAGTGAAATGTATCACAAGAGTCCGATCTTGTTGTATTCCGCAGCAGAAGCGAATACCTTCGATGGCCAAACCAAGGACGCTTCCGCTCTGGCGGAAATCGCCCTGGCGATCAACCCATTGCCCGAGCAGCTTGACGCTGAGAGTAATCCGGCTGCACCGGACGACGGTGGTCCAGTAGATCCGAACAAGCCAGCCCCATTGCATCCGCAAACGATCGAGGACCACGCGAAAGCGCACATCGATATCGCTGATGAACTGACTGAACGCGGTTTGTTTCAATGGGCGGAACAAGAATATCAACTCGTCATTGATCGCCTGCCCGTCGATACAGCAATGTCATCTTCGGCACGACTAAAACTGGCGTCCATGCTCGGCGAGTTGCTGCGGCACGGCGACGTGGTGGAAACGCTCCAGCCGCTGGCTCAACGCATCAACAAAGATGATGAGTTTCGTGATCGTTTGATCATGCGGCGGTTTTCCTACACGGTTGTGCAAAGCAACATGGATTTCCATCGCGGATTGTTGATGATTCAACAGGGTGATACCGAAGGTGCCAAGCCGGTGTTGCGAGAGGCGTTTAACATGTATCAAGAAAACATCGACATTTTGATCGCGATGTTTCGACTCGACGGGGATGCGAAGTGGAAAGCCGAGGTTGCCACGACGCTCGATGAACAAATCCGTTTGGCTCGCAGTGAGATCGAAGATGCTCGCAATTCCATCCAACGGGTCGGGCCGTTTCAAATGTCTGACGTCGAACTGGCCCAGCGTCTCAATGCCTACGCATGGTTGGTTAGCAACACGGCAGGTGATATGAACGAAGCGCTCCGCTTCAGCCAGGAATCGTTGCGGTTAACACCCGCTGAACCAGCGCTGATGGACACTTGCGCTCGATGCTATTTTGCCGTGGGCGATCTCGAAGCAGCGGTTAAGATGCAAGCCGAAGCATGTCGATTGATGCCGCACTCACCACCGCTGCAACGACAGTTGCGAGAGTTTCGGTACGCCTTGGAGCAGTAGCGAAGCCCAGCGTTACGCAGCTTTCTTAACAGTGGCATTCTCAGCTGATTCAACCTCCGCACGAGTTGGCTCCTCGCTCACTGTTCGCAAGGCAACTCGCTCGCGATGACAAGCGACTAGCCAGCTCACCGACCAACCCACCGTAACGCCCAACCCCGTTGCGAATGCGACTTTCATGATCGGCGACACGCCGGGTAATGAATACTTCGCAACAATGTGTGTCAGTCCCACAACGGGATGATGCAGCAAATAGATCAACAACGAAGCCGATGCCAATGAGGTCATTCGCGGTCCCAGATGACCAATACGAACGGTTGCCAAACCGATCAATCCGAAGGTTAGCAAACTCGCCGAGGCGACGGTAAGCACCGCCATCGCACCCCGTACCAGCCAACCACCGATCGGCAAACCGCCGGCCAGTCTGTGTGATGCCAATGTTGCCGACTCGTTGGACCAGCCGCCACCTAGCCAATCTTCGGATGGTCCAGCCGCAGACAGCCACCAGACGCCCATGCTCACCGCAGCGACCATGATCAACACACCAGGGCCGAGCAATCGTTTTCCCGCCACGGCGAGTTGCGAGAGTTGTGGATCGTGACGAAACCAAAACACGCCAGCAGCGAAGAACGCACCGCTGTAAACCCACTTCGAGAGCACCGGCAAAAACGCGTGCTGGAATCCCCACACGACTTCGGGACGCATCGCCAGCGAGAACACTGCTAACCAGAATGCGGCAAACATTCCATAGCGGGCCAGCGATCGACTGGCACAGCGGCACAGCAGTGACCAAGTTACCGCCAAGATAACGATATAGGTCATTAAGTATTGCAAAAACCAGAGGTGGCTTAGGCCCCAGAGATGCTGATCGACGCCCGCCTCAAACTTCATTCGCCGGACATCGCGAACGGAAATATTCCCCTCCGTAATCCAACCAAGCATCCACGTGTAAAAACCGATCGGTAACAAAAACACCATTGCCAAAGCCAATGGCACGCCGAGTCGGCGGAGACGATTGGTCATGGTGGACCACGGATCACGCAACGCCATGCTGCGGGCAGCGAAGAAACCGGCGATAACAAGAAAGATCGGCATAATCGCGATCTCGATCAACCAAAACAAAACCGTCACGAGATCGTTGGTCTCATCATGCACACTCCAGCACAAACCAGCCATGGCGGGGTGTGCGTAAGGCACGCAGGCATGCAGTAAAACGACCGCGATCGCCGCAAAGCCACGGATCGCATCAATCCCGGCAAAATGGTTCGTCGATTGCGGCAAACGCACCGTTTCTACGGAAGCGGACGCGGATGTTGAAAAAAGTGATAGAAATTGAGGCATATCCGTTGCCAACTAAGCACAATCTATGGAAATCAATCGATTGTGTTCTACCGCAAACCCGCCGCTGAAAACTAGAGCGAAACTTAGGTCATTCCAACCCCTGCATCTGCTGCCGAAAATCATGCTGCAGATCAGGGTGGACTTTTTCCAGTGCCTTGTCGATTTTTTTGAGTTGTGAGTGATACATGTTCTCGCTCACCCGGCAGCGTCCCCACTGGATATTGCGGTCAACAATTTGACGGCAGAAGTGGATCCGGATTTGCAGTTCGGTTTCTTGGTCACCCGAGTAGCGAATGCACTTATCCATCGTGCGGATGATCTTCCGCAACGTTTTCTTGTGGATGCTTCTATTCGCGGGCAATTGCTCGTCAATTTCAGCACAGACATCGTCGATGTAGCCGGCCTCATCGCCGGATTTTAATAGCAGATAGGTCAACAACTCTTTGTTGTCGACCTTGAATTTGGCTAGTCGCAAACAAGCATCTAACAACTCCTCTTGCGGCAACGGCGTAAGAGCACGTTTCAGTTCGCTGATCGTGGCCGGTTTCATGAACGAGCAAGCATGACTATTTCTTCAATTCACCAGCTTCGGTGATTTTGATCAAACTGCGAGTTCGGCCACTATTGGAACCGTTCGCTTCAATCTTCTTCACGACCTCCATGCCCTCGACAACCCGGCCAAACACAACGTGCATGCCGTTGAGATGTGGTGTTGGTACGGTCGTGATGAAGAATTGCGAACCGTTCGTGTTTTTGCCAGCGTTGGCCATGCTGAGTAAGCCTGGCACGGTGTGATGGAACTTGAAGTTTTCATCGGGAAAATCGCGACCGTAGATGCTCTCGCCACCCGACCCGTTGCCGTGGGTGAAATCGCCGCCCTGCAACATGAATCCGGGGATCACGCGGTGAAACGCGCTGCCTTCGTAATCCAGCGGCACGCCCGATTGGCCCTCGCCCTTCTCGCCGGTGCTCAACGCACGAAAATTCTCAGCAGTCTTGGGCACGTCTTTGCCGAACAGGCCAATCACGATTCGTCCAGCAGGCTCGCCACCGATCGAGACGTCGAAATAAACCTGATTGGTGACCTCAGCGGACATCGGATCAGTGCTGGCGGTGGGGGATTCTTGCGCGTGCAGCAGAGAGATCGTGCCGAACAAAGCAACAAACAGGAACATGAAATTGCGGTAAACCATCGTTGCGAAAGTCTCCATGGAGGGTAGGTTGAGTGGCCTCACATCGGGCCAACTCGCGGTCGTGACAGGTTCTATTTACCAAATCCGTTGATTTGGTTCCAACCCAACCTACGAACCGAAGGCGGTTTCCTGTCGAATAATGATTCGCACGCCGACGCCGTTTCGTTTTCCAAAAAATCAGAAAATGCAAGCTTCTCAATCTTTTTCACCATCCGAGATCCATTCGGGGCAGGATTTTTCCGAGGCGAGTGAACCGTTTCGCCGGATCGCCAGCGAAATCGGCAATGTGCTTGTCGGCCAAGACACACTTGTCCATCGGATGCTGATTGGTCTGCTCACGGGGGGGCATTTGCTCATCGAAGGTGTGCCGGGATTGGCCAAAACCACGGCGGTGGCGAGTTTGGCACGGTCGATCAGCACGCAGTTCCAACGGTTGCAATTCACTCCCGACCTGTTGCCGGCGGATTTGATCGGCACGCAAGTGTATCGGCCGCAAGATCAGAGTTTTGTCGTTCAGAAAGGACCGATTTTTTCCAATCTGATCCTCGCCGACGAAATCAATCGGGCACCGGCCAAGGTCCAAAGTGCGTTGCTCGAGGCGATGCAGGAACGACAAGTCACGATTGGCGGCGAAACCTTCCCGCTCGAACAACCCTTCCTCGTCATGGCCACGCAAAACCCGGTTGAGCAAGAAGGCACGTATCCGCTGCCGGAAGCCCAGATGGACCGGTTTCTACTCAAAGTCGTGGTTGACTATCCCAATCGCGACGAGGAACTGCAGATTCTGCGGCGGATGAGCAAGACGGCACCGAAGTTCGAAGTCTCCGCCGTGACCACACCGGGACAAATCATGGAGGCTCGCGCACAAGTCGACGAAGTTTTTATTGATCCGAAAATTGAAGGCTACATCGTTGACCTCGTGATGGCGACACGTCGACCGGCGGCGTACGGTTTGCCGCTCGATGGATTGATTCAGTTCGGAGCATCGCCGCGGGCCTCGATCAACCTGGCGCTTGCCGCCCGTGCCAACGCGTTCTTGGAAGGTCGCGGGTATGTGTTGCCCGCCGACGTGCAATTGCTCGCTCTCGATGTGTTGCGGCATCGCGTGATCATCACTTACGAAGCCGAAGCGGAGGATCGCACTAGCGAATCGATCGTGCTTGAGATTTTACAACACGTGGCGGTTCCGTGAGCAACGGCAGCATGCTCCCCAGCGATGTCTTGAAAAAAATCAAACGCATCCAATTACGAACCTCCCACCGTGTCGATGAATTGCTCACCGGCAGTTGGCATTCGGCGTTCAAAGGCCGTGGCATCGAGTTTGAGGAAGTCCGTCCGTACCAAGTCGGCGACGATGTCCGCACGATTGATTGGAACGTGACTGCTCGCAGTGACATGCCGTTTGTGAAACTGTTTCGCGAAGAGCGTGAACTCGCAGTGATGCTGTTGGTCGACCTCAGCCCGTCGATCGTTTTCGGAACCCAACACCAAACCAAACGGGAACTCGTCACCGAATTGGGGGCGACGTTGGCGATGTCAGCGATCAAAAACAACGATAAGGTTGGCTTGACGTTGTTCACCGACCAAATTGAAAAACACGTGCCACCGCGTAAAGGCGCACGGCATGTGTTGCGGTTGATTCGCGAACTGCTGTACTGCACGCCCATCGGCGGCCGCACAGATTTGATTGCCGCGATCGAACATTTCAATCAGACAACGCATCGCCGCAGCGTCGTGTTTTGGATCAGCGATTTTCTGGTCAGTGGCAACACCGCCTCGAACGACAACGCTGCTCTACAACGGGCGATGAGAGTGCTCGGTCGGCGACATGATGTGATTCCGATTGTGGTGGAAGACGAACGTGAGATGCACTTGCCCAACGTGGGGTTGGTGCGTCTGCGTGACAGCGAAACCGGCCAAACGCAGATCGTAGATACTGGCAGTCGCCACGTCCGTCGCCAGTATGCGGTCAATGCACAAAATCGTGTGGAGGCTCGCGATGCAATGTTTGCGAGATTGAAGTGGAAATCACTGCATCTGCAAACCGGCGAAGATCTCGTTGAACCGCTGAAACGTTATTTTCACGAACGGGAGCGGCGTGGACGATGAGAATCTGGTTCTGCTGTCTGTTCTCGATGATGTTGCTCGACTCCGACAACCTGATCGCTGCCGAATCAAGCTCAACTATCCTGGCGACCGTCTCATCGACGACCACGACGATTGCCAACGAATTTAATCTCCGCGTCGAAGTCACCGCACCGCCCGGCAGCCAAGTCACGTTCGATCCGCTTGGTCAATCAATCGGAGTCTTTGACGTCGTCAACGTCCACGATCTCGCCGACGTTCCCACCGCGTCCGCACCGGCGCGCCAATGGGCCCGCATCATTACCCTGCAAACGCTCTCACTCGGAGAGCAAACGATCCCGCCGATTTCTGTCCGTGTCAAAACTTCAGATGACATCACCAATCTGAACACTGAACCGATGACGATCGCCGTACAAAGCACGCTCGCACCCGAGGAACAATCCAACTTAGCCGAGTTTCGCGATATCGCAGGTGAGGTCGTGATCGCCGAATCCCCGACGACAACAAACCACCTGGGATCATTCTTTGTCGCACTCATTGCCATCATTTGCTTCACGATCGTAATATTTGTATTCCGCAAACGACGCCACCGCGATCGACCGTTGCGTTGGTGCCAAACTCGATTGCAACAGCTCCATCACCAAACGACGGCGCAACGGCACGATTTCATTCGCACCGCTGACGCCTTGAAAGAAGTCCTGCTGATCGCCACGACTACGGATACCGCGACGGCAAAGACACGCAACCTGTCCATGCAATCGACACCGCACTGTTTAACGTTGTTGGCCGATCAAGGATTTGGCGAACAGCAGGCGCAAAATCTACATGTGGTGTTAAACGCAGCCGATCGGATGAAGTTCTCCTCACCCCAATGCACCCCAGAAGACAAAGGAAATGTCTCCGAGCAGGAGGCAGCCAGCCTGCAACGAGCGATCACTGATTTGCAATCCTGGATCGCCTCCCGCCAGCGTTCCGCTCGTATGCGAGGCGACCGTTGATGCTGTCGCTCTTTCACTCACCCCACTACCTGTGGTTGCTGTTACTGATTCCTCTCATGGCGTGGTTGCGTTTTGCATTTAAGCGAAACGAGCATGCGGTCCCGTTCAGCAGCATCGAGACCGCGATGCAGCTTCCCTGCACGCTACGTCAACGACTCACATGGCTTCCCGACGTACTGTTGTTGCTCGCCGTTGCCGGGCTGATTATCGCGTTGGCACGTCCGCGAGACGGACGGCAACGTACCGTTTCTCAAAGCGAAGGCATCGCGATCGAACTCGTCGTCGACCGTAGTGGCAGTATGCAAGCGATGGATTTTCGCATCGACGGTGAACGAGTCGACCGTTTGATGGCGATTAAAAACGTCGTTGCCGAGTTTGTGCTCGGTGGCGAAGAACTTGAAGGCCGCTTCAGCGACCTCATCGGTCTCGCCACCTTCGCCGGTTACGCTGACGCGATCACTCCGCCCACTCTCGATCATTCTTTTCTGGTCGCGATGCTCAATCAAACTCAAATTGTTGATCGACGCAATGAAGATGGCACGGCGATTGGAGATGCGATTGCTCTGGCGACGGAAAAACTCAATGCACTCGATTCCCGAGAGTCTCGCAAGATCAAGAGCAAAATCATCATTCTATTAACCGATGGTGAAAGCAATGCGGGATCGCTCGAACCGTTGCAAGCGGCTGAACTCGCCGAAACACTTGGTATCAAAATTTATACCATCGGCGTCGGTACCCAAGGCCAAGCCCCGTTTCCGATGCGCGATCCATTCAGTGGACGCCAAGTATTACAAGCGATGGATGTCAATATTGACGAAGACACTTTGACCAGCATTGCAGAACTGACGGGCGGTAAATATTTTCGTGCCACCGACACCGATTCCTTGGCAGAGATTTATCGTGAGATTGACGAGTTGGAAAAAACGCGAGTCGAATCGAAGCAATATGTCGACTACCGTGAACTTGCCGTACAAAACTATCCTACCTCCTGGGCGAACATCCCGCCGGTGTTGACGATCGTCATTGTGCTCTTGATCACGCGGGTCTGCTTGCAATCTCTTTGGTTGAGGGAGCTCACATGAACGAGAACGCTGCTGTACCGCATTGGACGGATTCCTTGCTACCGACAGACGCCTTGATCGGCAACCCCGATGCGTGGTGGTGGATCGTTACCGCCATGATCGCGGCGACATTGATTTCGTTGTCCGTGTTCGCTCGCCGTCGTGCCCAACGTCGGTTCGCGACGGTCGATCGACTTGACGACTTCTTTGACCGGAAGTCTTTTTTCGCACGGCATGGTGTGCTCGCGGCATTCGCTTCGGCAGGGTTGGTTGGTTTGTCACTGATCTTGTTGACGTTGGGTTTGATGGACATTCGTTGGGGAAAATCCGAACAGGAGGTGCCGCAAAAAGGAATAGAAATGATGTTCTTGCTCGACGTCTCACGTAGTATGTTGGCCGAAGACGTCGCACCGAATCGATTGGAGCGTGCCAAACAAATGATTCGCGACATGACTGAGCGGATGGCAGGTGATCGTGTCGGGCTGATCGTATTCGCTGGCGAGAATCGGCAAACGATTCCGCTCACGAATCATTACGACGACTTCAGCCAAATGTTGGAGGAAGTCAGCCCGGCCTCGGTCCGTCGTGGTGGTTCCAAATTGGGCGACGCGATCGCTGCCGGTGGCCGCGCGTTCCTGAGCAAAACGAGTGCGCATCGGGTGATTGTGGTGCTCACCGATGGCGAAGACCAGGAGAGTGAACCAGTAAAATTGGCCATGCGGTTACATGACGACGAAGGCATTCGGGTATTCACGATCGGATTGGGTGACATGGACGAGGGTGCCAGAATCCCCGAAGTCGATTTGGAGCGTCCACGTCAACAATCGGGACGGTTTGTCAAATACCAAGGGCAACCGGTGTGGTCAAAAATGAACGGTGAAATTTTGCGCGAAATCGCCACGGCGACTGATGGTGTGTATATTCCCGCAGGCACCAAACAAGTTGACATGGGAGCGGTTTATGATCGTTACTTTGCAGGAATCGAAGCGACTGAGTTTGATACTGCGAAAGTCGATAGGTATACCGCCCGATATCAGTGGTTCGCATTGCCAGCCCTCGTGTTGTTGTTGATCGAGTTCGTCAGCAAACTGTCTTTGAGGAAACCGATGTTCGCTCATGGTTCACGCACATCGATCGTCGCTGGTTTGTTTGCTGTCGTCGTTGCCAGTCAAGCAACCATGGTGTTGGCGCAGTCCACCGTCTCGACGCCATTGCAAGCGTACCATCAAGGTATCGAGCGATATCGGCAAGACGACTTCGACGGAGCCGTTGAGCTTTTTTCGCAAGCCGTCGGAGCCTCCCATGATGAACTTGCCGCTGCCGCCCGATACAACATGGCAACGACGCTGTACGCGCAGGCGGTCCGTGGACTCGGAGGAAATCAAGCAACACCGCCCAGCGCGGCCTCTTCGCCCGCCAAAACAGATCCCGAGGCGCTGTTAACGCAAGCCGTTGATGCGTTTCAATCCGCGTTGCGATTGCGTCCCGATTGGGACGACGCGCGGGCTAATTTGGAAAAGACAGTGCGGTTGCTCGATCAACTCAAACAACAACAAAAACAACAGGATCAACAACAAGATCAGAAGAGCGAGGAACAAGACAGCAAGAAGTCCGAGTCCGATCCACAGCAGTCGGAATCGGAGAAATCGGAATCGAAGGAAGCTGAATCAGAGGAATCCGAATCGAAGCCCAGTGAGCAAGACCAATCGTCCGAGAGCGAATCGGAATCCTCTCAAACAGGCGACGACAGCGAGGGTCAGCCAAATGAATCATCCACTGAGAATTCCATGTTGGACTCCGCTGGCGAATCGCCATCCGAACCCAGCAGCACGCAACAATCGCAGCCAGGCAATGCTGGGCAGGATGATCCATCGTCTGAAGAGAAGGCGGAATCCGATGCCGAGCAACTGTCGTCACCCACTGACGCATCGGGGGAACTCTCCAGCAATAATGAAGGCGAACCATCTGCAGAGCCGGTCAGCGGCAACGCTGTGAAAGAATCGCAAATGGAAGATCAATCTATGACGCCCGAAGAAGCACAAAAGATGCTCCAAGCCGTCCGTGACCGCGACATGATCCGTCGCTACCGCCTGCATCAAATGCAACGTTCTCGCCAAATCCAAGTCGATCGCGATTGGTGAGTGAGAGGGAGCAGTCGATTCAAGCGGGTGCATGTGAGAAATATGTTGGCGCTTCTGAGTTGGACTCAGAAAACGCTCGCGATTATTTGTTCTTGACTATTGCGTAGCCCTTCCCAGTCTTTTCGCTAATCAGTTTGGTGGCATGTTTGTCAGCAGCCGTTTGGTCGGCGAACGTTTTTGTTTTACTCTGGCCATCCGCACCGATCCGTCCATAACGCACCGTCACGTCCAGTCCGTCGCGGGTGATCTCCCAGAATTTCTCGCTCTTGCCGTCACTGTATTCGTAGTACTCACAGGTCGACGGGGATTTCTTTACTGAACGAACTACTGGTGATTTCACCTTGGTCGCTTTCGTCTTTGTCGGTTGAGGATTGCCAATCACTGCATTAGCGATGCGAACGAATGAGGGGAAACGCGGGACGCCCGCGTCGGTTAACTCTTGATAGCGAAACGTGATCGTGCTGCCGATGCTCGGTGGCTGATTGCGGAGTGCGTCCGAGAACCCAGTGCCCACATTGAACTCAGTGCCATCCGCTAGCTGCACAACGAGCGCGCCGAGTCGGCCTTTGTGTTTGCCTTTGCCAGCGGAATGATCGATCACGACAGCTTCGGCATCATGAAACGTCTTCACCTTGAGCAGCGTCATTGAACGGCCAACTTCATAGTGGCTGGCTGGTTGACGGAGCATCAAGCCTTCGCCACCGAGCGTTTCCACGGCGAGCAATTTTTTCCGCAAGTGGGCTTCGCCCTGACAACGTTCCTGTTCGAGCACGGATGCATACGGGTGATTGGCGGACGTGATCGTCTCGGCAAGAAAGGCCAGCCGTTCTTCAAAAGGATCTTTTTTGCCAGGGGCATCGAAGACAACGAAACGAATCGTTTTCCAGTGATCACTTTTGTCTTGCCGACGGACGATGCTGACGGTGCGTTGAAAGGCACCACGGTCGATCCACAATTCACCATCGAGCGGTTCGGAGGGCAACCCAGCGATGAACCAATCCGGTGCGTGATAACGATTGCCTTGTCGCGAAAGGAATCCTGTGCCATCCCAATAAGCGCGCACACCGTCGAGTTTTTCGCTGATCCACCAATCCGATAGGTCGGCGGAGTTATCCCAGGCATGAGCCAGTAGCAGTGGCGGTAGATCCTTGTCGGATTTTGATTGTTTAGGTTGAGTTGGTAACGCGCTGCCAATGCGTTGAGTTTCAGCAGCGTCGCCACGAAGTTTGCGCAAGTGTTTGCAAGTTCGCGATTCGATCGCCACCGATTGATTTCGCCAAGCAGGGCACGAGCAGGAGTACACGCCGCCGGTATTCTTGAGCGTGTAGGGTTTGGCTCCTGAGCCTTTTATTTCACAGCTTTCACCGTCCGCTAGATCTGCCATGTTGCTACTCGTGTGGTATGGGGATTGCTTGTTCAAGTGGAGTGACGGGGCAATTGTTGACAACGCAATTGTAGCGAAATGCGTCGTCCATTTCTCCTTACGGGGTACATGAAACGATTGGCTCGTTCCGCGACCTCACCGCTCACAGCTTGCCGAATGCACGCCGAGATCATTTAGCAACGTGCCGGTGGTTCGGCTGATTCGGATCAGCGAGAGACTGTAGCGACTGCGGTCGATCGCGAGTTGTGTTTTTGATTGCACGAGTTCTTCGGTCGCATCAATCAAAAACTCGAGCTGCAATTTGCCCGCATCATAGAGGGCTTCGGAGGACGCCAGTCGCTCGCCTCCCGCCTCCACGCGAGCAAGAGAACTTTGCAGCGTCAAATATGCGGACTGGATTTCAGCAATCGCTTCTTCCACTTCAAACGCGACGGCCCGTTCTTGCTCGTGCAGCACCGCGCGTTCTCGTTGCAACTGCAACGTCGCATGACGAATCGCCGCTTTGGCTTGCCGACGTAGCGGTGACACGCCCATTTCGACACCGAATTGCCACTCACGATGGTCCATCGACAACAGATCGTCGGCGGCTGATGAAAACCGAGGTCCGTCTCCTGCGAGATCATCACCGAAACCACGAACTCGCGTGCGACCGATCACGTCAAGTTGCGGCAGCATGAAGTTTTTGGCGGCAATCAACCGATAGTTGCGGTTTTGCAGTTCGAGCCGTTGGCGACATAGTTCGCTGCGATGAGTGATCGCTTTTGAAACGGTGTTGGATAGATCAAACTCAAATCGAGCTTCAGCGGGCGCATCAACAGGCCGCAAGAGTTCACTACTGGTGGGTGATAGTCCGATCAAACGACGCAGTGTTCGCTCGGCGCTGTACAGACCCGACGATCCGTTGCCACCACCGAGGGCCGATTGCACATCACGTTCATAACGGTAATAGGTCGCGCGACTTTGAGCCTCTTTGTAGGCTTCGCCACCCATCAGCCCGGAGAGTTTTTTCGAAATCACGGTTTGCCAGATTTCATGGGCCGTATCGCGAGCTTCGACAGCCGTCGCGTACAAGGTGTATTGCCGATGCAATTCCCAGTATGCCGTGTACAGTTCGAGGAAGTAATCTCGCAGGGCGATATCGAAATCGGTTTGACTGATTTGTGTGTTGACTCGCGCGATCCATAATCCGTTTGAAAAGTTCAGGCCTGGTCGTGCGTTGGGGCCAGCGATCAAGTTGTATTTCCGGCCGGCGCCGCGGAGCAATGGTTGACGCACACCAAATTCGGCTTGCATTTCCCAAAAACTCGGGAAGCTGTTACCACTGCGATTGTTTGAGTCGTAGGTGTAAATCGAGCGTGCTTCGAATTGCGTGCCCCACACGTTTCGTTTCTGCCAACTGGAATTCAGCTCGGCGAAATCTTGCACGAGTTCTTGCACATCACCACCGAGGGTGGCGTTGTTGAAAACACGATCGTTGTTTTGCGTGGTCAAGCTTGATGCGAGCTGGCTATCGAATTCCGCTAACGCTGCCGATGGACCGAAAAAGGGATCAGTGTTCCGAATCGCAGGATCGTAGCTCGTTGAAACCGAATCAGGAGAACTGAGCACCCGCACGCCGAGCGAGCGGATCACGTCGCTATGTTGCATCGCCAGGGTCAGCAACTCGGCTTGCGTCAGATCACGAAATTGATCTGGAGCCACACCCGCATGGCGAACCGCGTTTGACTGGCCCTCAGCATCATTGCCAATCGAGATCGGTGGTGGCAACTCGGCGTCTTGTTTGAGCGATACCATTTGCAGCAGACGCGTGATGTCGGGGTTGGTCGTCGATGGTGGGACTGGCTCCTGCGGCGCGGCGGTTGAGCCCGCGACGATCGGTGCTTGCAAGGTGACTGGGTTGTCTCTATCAGTTGCTCCACCGCCTTGTTTTCCTGAGCGGCAACCGATGAGTACGAGACTCGCGGCGACGAGTAGGCTGGCACCGCGCAGTGTTCTTAGCGTCCCGCTGGATCGCTGTGAAGCGGCGGACCGTGTTGGTCGGCGGTGATGGAATGCAATCGCCACGCGTGGACATGACCGGGAAAAAGCGACAAACTGGTAGCTTGGCAAATCGTGCTACGGGGGGTGTCTTCAGATGATCGACCATGCACGAGGCATCTGGCAACTTCACAACTGCCAAGACTTTCAACCGTTATGATCCGACCGCAAACCAGGGTGCTCCTCATTGATGGCTCGTTCAAGTCACTCGCTTTCGTTGTTTTCAATCATCATTGCAACGCTGAGGCATCGTCGCGCGGTAACCATCGCGGTGGCGATCGGCGTGGCCACGGCCACGGCGGTGATCACAGGGGCATTGTTGGTCGGTGATTCGATGCGGGGGAGTTTGCGATCATTAACGGTTGAACGCCTTGGCCGGATCGAAACGATTCTGGCACCGGGGCAGTTCTTTCCGATTGAAAGTGTCGATTTGTCGGCACAGTCCAGCGAGGTGAAACCTGTTAGCGTGATCCTGTTTCCAGGCGGCAGTGTCGAAACAAAGGTCGCCGAGCAAGATGACTCAGCTCGTCAGTCGACGGCACCAGCCTCAGGTAGCACGAGCAATCCACCAATCACACCGCGAATTCGGCGTGTGGGCGGCGTGCAGATCGTCGGTGTGGATGAATCGTTTTGGGACCTGGACCTGTCGGACGTTCGGCCCCGCGAACTGCCAGGTGAAAACAGCGTCGTACTCAACGCGTCGGCAGCCGAGGAACTCGGTGTCGGTGTCGGCGATGAAGTGACATTGCGGTTGCCAGTCGAAACGGCTGTGCCTGCGGACAGTCCGTTGGGCAAACGGGATATTCAAAGTGAAGGTTTGCCTCGCATGAAGGTCGCGTCGATCGTGCCCGATCGTGGATTGGGACGGTTCTCGTTGGCGGCTAGCCAGATGTCGCCTAAAACGGTGTTCGCCTCGCGCGAGGTTGTCGCCGAAGTGCTTGATCGTGAAGGCCAAGCCAACGCGATGTTGTTTGATGTTGAAATTGAGAGCGACGCGATTGCACTGAATCTCGAAGCTCTGGGTTGGAAATTAAAACGAGTGCAGATTGGCGATGTCGTCGATTACATATCTCTAACGAGCGACAGTTTGCTGTTGCCCGAGGAAGCCGTTCAGCGGATCATCGCGGCGCTGCCCGACGGGGAGGCAACTCCCGTGATGACGTACCTCGCCAATGCGATCGAACCGCTCGTTGCCAATGCCATCGAGCCGCTCGCTGCCGCTGATACGAGCAGCGATCTGAACGAACAGCCGATTGTTCCCTACAGCACGATTGCGGCAATTGACTCCGGTGCAACACTTGGTTTAGACTATGCGTTGCCCGCTGACACCGCTCGGGATGGTGAGATCCCGATCGTACTGAACGATTGGGCAGCGGCGAAGTTGAAGGTCTCCGTTGGTTCGCCGGTACGAGTTTTTTACTACGAACCGGAAGTCGAAAAGGGCAAAGAGATCGAGCGTTCATTTGACGCTGTCGTCACACAAATCGTACCCATTACCAAACCCTCGCAGTCGTACCGCCGGAATCGCGAAGCGGTCTATGACCAACCAGTGACTGCGTACAACGATCCCGCGTTGACGCCCGACGTGCCGGGGGTGACGGACCAGGATTCGATCAGCGATTGGGATTTGCCGTTTCAGTTAGACCGCAAGATTGATAGCGAAGACGACGAATATTGGAACGAGCATCGATTGACGCCCAAAGCGTTCATTCCGCTCGCTGCAGGGCAAGCGAAATTCGGTAGCCGGTTTGGGGAGACAACGGGCCTACGTTTTCCCGCGAGCTACGATTTGCAGGAATTGGAATCGTTGATCTTGACAGCCGTGACGCCAGCGCGTGCGGAGCTTGGCTGGACACCTCGCTCGATTCGCAGCGAGCAGCTCGCAGCATCGAGGGGGACCACACCGTTTGACGGGTTATTTTTAGCGTTATCGTTTTTCGTGATTTTGGCTGCGATGATGTTGATCGCGTTGTTGTTGAGGTTGGGCATGTTGCAGCGCATCGACGAGTTCGGCACATTGCTCGCCGTCGGCTTTTCGCCGCGACGCGTGATGGGGTTGGCGTTGGGAGAGACGGCCATCACGTCGACCATTGGCGTGGCGATCGGAATCGTAGGTGGCGTGGGGTATGCGGCGTTTGTGTTGTGGGCGTTGCGGTCGTGGTGGGTCGGTGCGGTGACGGTGCCATTCTTGAGGTTTCATGCCACGCCGCTGTCGATCGTGATCGGTGGTATCGCGGGCTGGTTGGTGTGCATGGCCACGGCGGCTTGGACGCTTAGGTTTCTGTTGCGTTTGAATCCGGCGGCGCTCTTGGGCGGACGGCGAATGTTGGGCGATACGAATCAGCAGCGCGGTAAGAAGTATAGCGTGCGCTGGCTGGTCATTGGCGTGCTCGTGTGCGGTGCGGTTGCGGCTGCGTTTGTCGGTTCGCGGGGCAATGCGCAAGCGGCAGCGGGCGGCTTCGTAGGCGGTGGGATGTTGTTGTTGTTCGCGGTGTTGTTGTGGATTCATGGGTACTTGGGCCAGCGACGGACGATGCGGCCTTCACTTAGCCGACTGGCGACTGCCAACGCGCGGCGCAGTCCATTGCGGAGCACGTTGACAATCGGATTGGTGGCGACAGCTGCGTTTTTGATTTTGTCGATCACGGCGTTTCGTATGTCGCCTAACGCAGAGGGCACGGGTGGGTTTGAGTTGATTGCTGAAACAGGCACGCCGATCGCGCGCGATATCAATGACCCGATTGTGCGTGGCGATCTGTTGGGGCGCGATGCGGAGTTGCTCAACGATGCTACCGTGGTCGCCTGTCGGATGCGAAGTGGTGACGATGCGAGTTGTAACAATCTGTATCAATCGACGCGGCCGACTGTGTTGGGTGTCCCTGTGGGAAGCGACTTGAATCGTTTCGGCTGGGCGGCTTCCCAGGCAGATGATTCGACCGAGACGTGGTCGCTGCTAGCGAGCAGTGCCAGCGGGACACCGAGCGATCCGATCCCCGTCGTCATTGACCAGAATACGGCGATGTGGAGTTTGCAGATGACTGGTGGCATCGGGCAAACGAAAACGTTTGATTATGGCAATGGCAAGGAACTGACGTTTGAAGTGGTGGGTTTGTTAGCAGGCTCGGTGCTACAAGGCAAACTGCTCATTGGTGAATCTAATTTTCAAACAGTGTTTGCCGACCAGAGCGGCTATCGTTATTTTTTGATTCGCAGTGCTGAGGGCGTCGATGTCGAGGCAATTTCCGATGCTTTGGAATCGCGATTGGTTGATGTGGGAATGGATGTCAAGTCAGCCAATCAGGTGCTTGCGGGATTGCTTGCGGTGCAGAACACTTATCTGCGAACGTTTCAAAGTCTAGGGGCTTTGGGGTTGTTGCTCGGCACGATCGGGCTGGCGGTTTCGCAGCTTCGCAGTGTGCTGGAACGACGGAGCGAACTGGCGGTGATGCGGGCGGTCGGCTTCACTCGAGGTCGCTTGGCGAGATTGGTGATGGGAGAGAACTTGGTGTTGCTGCTATTAGGGATTGGGTGTGGCGTCTTCACGGCGGTGTTGGCGGTGTTGCCGTACGCATGGATGACGGGTAACTCGGTACCGATTGCCGAACCGTTGTGGATTTTGTTAGGGATCTTCCTGTTTGGAATGCTGGCAGGCTTAATCGCGGTTTGGCGAGTGGCGACGTTACCTTTGTTGGAATCTTTGCGAGCCGAACGTGCTGCGATTGAACTTTAAACCGGCCTCGGCACGGCACGAACTGGCGCGTGACGAAGCGATGTTGCAGTGGGCAGATGGAATCGTCGAGCAGGGCTTCAGCGAGGTCGCAGAGGTGACAGCCATGCCGTCGCTGGAGCACGTTGATACGGAATTGTTTCGGGTGTGGCGGTTTGCGGAGCCGACGGTGATTTTGGGACGCAGTTCCAAAATTGACGAGGAGGTTCATCGTGATTGGTGTCGCCAGCGCGGTATCGACGTGTTGCGGCGCTGCACCGGTGGGGCGTCGGTGGTCGGTGGGCCTGGGTGTTTGATGTATAGCGTGGTTGTGCGTGTGCCAGCTTCGGGAGGCTTGCGAAACATCGATGCCGCGCATGATTTCGTGATGCAGCGGGTGTTGGCGGCGGTATGCCAGCAATTGCCAGATGCGGAGCGACGCGGCACGTGTGATTTGGCATGGCAAGCTCGTAAGTTCTCAGGCAACAGTTTGCGAGTCGCCCGTCACCATCTGCTCTATCATGGCACCTTGTTGTTGGCTGCTGATTTAGATTTGATTGCCGACTGCCTCGCCTTCGCGCCGCGACAGCCGGAGTACCGACAAGGTCGCTATCATCGGGACTTCATTGACAACGTTGACTTGGATGAAACGCTCCTGGTAGAGGCACTATCACGACAGTTTGGGGTGGTTGGTGAATGTGGGGCGGGGCGATTGGTGATGGAACTGGAGTCAATCTCGAACGAGTTGTTTCGTACGCGGTATGACGACGCCCAGTGGCACGAGCGCAGATGATGCAGCCGTTAGCGAAGATTCGGCAGTAACGATTTTGCCCATTGCTGGAATTGTTAGAATCAGTATTCTTTAGGCTCGCGTGTTGCGCGACAAGTGTGAGTGCCTGCGTGTTTAGTCGTGGGCAACACAACTTATTTTGAAATAGCTGCGTCAACGCCTTTACGATCACCTCATAACAATGGAAGGATTCTTATGAAGACACGAATTCCACTTAGCCAAGCTGAAGAAGATGCGCGTTTGCGTCGAGAGCGGTTGGACCTGAGTATTGCGGAGATGGGTTTGTCCGTGCGGACGACGAACTGTCTTGAAGAGACTGGGATTTTGACTGTTCGCGACTTGCTCAACGCCACACCACGTCGGTTGATGAAGATCAGCAACTTTGGTGAGAAGACGCTCGATGAGGTATACGACGCGTTAGAGCAACTCGGATTCTTCCGTCCTGGGCGTCAGGTCGTGGCCTCGAAAGCTCACTAAAAACTGGATGAAGCACTAGGTGCGACGGTCACGATCATTTCTGCGGTGGCGTCCTTGGAGCAAAAAGCTCGGACGTCGACTGCGAACGGGACCGTTTCGCGGGGTCTTTGGTGAACTCGCGTTTTATCTCAGCCTAATTTTTCTCGGCATGTTCGTGTTCACGTTGGTGGTCGTGGCCCAGTGGATGATGCCGCGAATTGGTTTGGAACTGCCTGACGAAGCCCGCCTGGTGTTGGATTCGGATCTCGCTCGCGGCGGTGGTCATCAATGGGGCCGATGGATCGTCGCCCTGCTCTCTTTAGCGTCGATCGTATCGGGAACCATCGGATTGGGCTATCGATTGATGCACCTGGGGTTCAGCCAGGAGCGAATCTCTGCGCAAAAAGGCCTGCTTTCTCGGTTGGGAGCTGGTTCAGCGATCGCTCGCAACAAACCGAGTAACGCTCAAGGCGAAACCGAAAATGACGTCGACAGCGAATTGGTAGGCGATCCGCACACAGTTGACGATTACCCGCAATTGCCGTCCGTTCCACGAGCACCCGCACTCGACGAGAGTCCTGGTGAGCGCTTGCGGTACCGTCTGGCGTCGGTTTCGTCAGGGCATTCGTCGGTGTTTGGTGCGGCTTGGTTGGCGTTGATGTGGAATTCGGTGTGCGTCGTATTGTTGGCCGTTGCCATCTCAGGATGGTGGTACAACCGTCCACGACCGGTACTAGCGATGTTGCTCGTGCCATTTTCAGGGGTGGCGGTGTGGTCCTTGAAATCGTTTTTGCGTCAGGTTCGAGGTATCGCGGGCGTTGGGTCGACAGTGGTAGAAATCAGCGATCATCCGTTGGAACCGGGCGGTACCTATCGATTGTTTGTGATGCAGATGGGGCGAATGCGATTGCGGAGTTTGCGGGTTGAGCTGGTTTGCGAAGAGGAGTCGTTTTTCCGGCAGGGGACGGACGTACGATCGGATCAACACGTCGCTCTTTCCAAAGAATTGCTCGCGGAAAGCCCCGTTCGTGTTGACCCGCAGGCCCACTGGGAGCAACAATTGGAGTTCGAGCTACCGGCTAATGTGATGCACTCGTTCAGTGCCACGAACAATTCCGTGCGGTGGCGCTTGGTTGTTTCCGGAGAAGCCCGTCCTTGGCCATCGTTCTGCCGAAGTTTCCCGCTCGTCGTCCATCCGCCGCTCATGGTTCCTCCAAACAGCCCGCGGTGAATGTGTCATTGTGTCGTGATGACGCGACTTACGCGGCGGGTGGGTTCCTCAAAGCAAGCTGGCGGGTGAGCCGCGTGAAGTTGGAAGAACTGAGCAGCGTGGAGGTATCGGTTCTGTGGTACACCGAAGGCAAAGGTGACGAGGATCTAAGTGTCCATTATTTTCGGCGATACGATACCGCCCAGCTTCGTCATTTGGGAATCGAGAGCCATCAGCCGATTGAATGCCGCTTGCCACCCTCCCCGCTGAGTTATCGGGGGCATTTGTTGAAAATCCAGTGGGGTATTCGCGTCCGCGTGTTCGTCGAAGAAGGCCGTGAGGTGGTTGCAGAGCATCCCTTCTATCTAATCGCGAGAAAACCAGAACCGGTTGTGTTTGCTGAGACACTGATGGCAGAGCTTGCTCAGGTGCCGATTCCTGCTAAACAGCCGCTGCATCGCCGGCTGCCTGCTGTGATACAGCGTTGGAGAGGTCGGGCAGGTCGCGTCTCCTAGCTAGTGAATTAAGTGCCAGTTTCGCCTCGGAGCGGACGGTTGTTCAGGGTTTCCAGAAAAATCGACAAACAATTGCGGTTGATTCTGCGCCAAGTGTCGATTTACAAGGAACACTTCTCTGACGGAATCTTTCGTCTTAGGTTGATGCTGGACATCGGTGTGTTTGGCAGCCAATCGATCCTCTTTGAACAAACAAAACCCC
>JBGSMN010000024.1:0-43226 GCA_041740155.1 Rhodopirellula sp. | reverse complement strand
TCGTAGTTTAGCGTTCACTCGAAACCCTCCTTTGCGTGCGTGAATGGACTGATGAGTAACATCCAATACACGCGTAAAACGCCGAGGGTTTTCGAGTTTTCTAAGATTCTTTGATTAAGCGGTCGCTTGTTTAAGGACTAGGGAGCCGTCCAAATACATTTGCTTGGCTTGGATGGCTGCGTTGCCTCGAAGCGAAATGGCCGAATTGACGGTTGACGCTACACAACAGTTCTCTTTACCGATTTGAAATTGGCTCGTTCACGCAGCCCGCAATAAAGAGCAGGCTCAGCAGTTTGGCAATTATTTGGTCTTCGTTAAACCGTTGACATTTCTAGCAGATTCTCTCTCGCGAATGACCGCTACAAATCGCTGCGGATCACTGCTTGCGCGAGGCTCTCGGTTGTTCCTGCTGTTCGTTTGCATATCCGCCGATGAGCGACTCCAGCATCGCTCCAAGCCACAACCACAACGGTTCGACTGCGTAAAGCAAATCGCGGTGTAGGTCAAACAGTCGATTCCAACAATCCCAGCGAGAAACACCAGTCGATCTCGAATTCCACTCGGTGTCCGCGTCTCTGTGCCGCGTGAAAAAACTGAACTTCAGCAGGTTTAGCGATATGCTGCGAGGTTATGCGATTGTGATGTTCGTTGAGGACCCGAAACTTCACGAGGGGCGACGTGCAGGGTTCTATGGTACACTGGGCTGCATTCGCTAGTGTTTGATCGTCCGCGCATTGGAGATGATTCGTGCCAAACCAAGAGACGTCTTTTGGTGGTGATCGTTCATTGCCTGAGCCTTCCGATAACGCGGGCGTTTTTTCAGCGGGTCAAAAAGGGCTTGGCGATGGGCCTACGATCACGCACCCTGCCTCGCCCGAAAAGTCTGAAACCGCGAATGACACGGTTGATCGAGAACTGTCAGACACGGCAGCCGGTATTCACATCGGATTCGACAAAGCACTGCAGGGCAAGAACTTCGGCGACTACGAGCTGATCGAAGAAATCGCGCGCGGCGGCATGGGCGTCGTCTACAAAGCTCGCCAAACACGACTGAACCGAACCGTTGCCTTGAAGATGATTCTGTCTGGTGACTTAGCTGGCGATGATCAAATTCAGCGTTTTCAGGTCGAGGCGGAAGCGGCTGCTAATTTGCAGCACTCTGGCATCGTTCCGATCTATGAAGTTGGCCAGCACGCTGGTCATCATTATTTTTCGATGGGCTTGATCGAAGGATCGACGTTGAGTCGGGCGGTTGATGATGGACCGCTGGGCAATCATGCTGCCGCCACCATCGTTGCCAAGTCGGCCGATGCAATCGCCTATGCGCACGAACGCGGAGTGATCCACCGCGATCTGAAACCCGGCAATATTCTAATGGACGAGCATGGGGATCCACACGTCACAGACTTTGGGTTAGCCAAACGAACCGACGTTGATTCGGGATTGACGGGCACTGGTCAGGTACTGGGTACACCGAGCTACATGGCACCAGAGCAAGCGAAGGGGGAGACGGATCAAGTCGGCATCCTGGCCGATGTTTATTCACTTGGCGGCATTTTATATTTTCTGATCACCGGTCGGCCACCTTTCCTCGCTGCCAACGTGCTGGACACGTTGATGCAGGTGATTCACCAAGAACCGGTTGCTCCGCGGCAACTGAACGCGACGGTAGACAAGGATTTGGAAACGATCTGTCTGAAGTGCTTGCAGAAAGAACCGGCACAACGTTACGAATCGGCGCAAGCTTTCAAAGACGAGCTTGATCTATTCTTAAACGGACAGCCTATCCGGGCGCGGGCGATCAGCAGCACAGCGAGAGCATGGCGTTGGTGCCGCAGAAATCCGGTCGTTGCCTCATTGATCTCGTTGGCCGTTGTCTTGCTGATTGTCGGCACGGTGGTGTCTCTGTACTTTGCGATCAAAGCCAACATTCAAGCAAGTGCAGCGACAATAAACTTGCGTAGGGCTCAGATCCAAGAGCAGGCCGCCAGGCGCAGTGAGGCGCAAGCCGTGATCGACAAAGTGCGAGCAACCGATGGCGAAGCGAGCGCAAGGAAGAGTTTATATTTTGCCAACGTCGATCTTGCGCGACAGTTGCTAGAAGCTGGCGATGTGAATCAGGCGACACTTCTTCTGGAGACCCACCTACCGCGAACAGGCGAAGAAGATCTGAGGAGATTCGAATGGAAACATCTATGGGGAATTCGTCACAGCGAGTCGTTCACTATCGGTTGGGAACAACCCGATGACGGCAGCGGACGAATGTCCATTCACGCCGTCGCCGTCGATCCGGCAGGGAAACATGTGGCAGTGGGTGGCGGACAGACGCAAAGCGGAAAGGTAGTGCTGTACCCATCACACAGCGATCAAGTGACTTGGACGTCCAAAGGCAAGATGCCGATGGTTACGGCTTTGAAGTATTCGCTCGACGGCAAAACGGTCATCGGTGCCTGCGGAGCAACCGGGGCAAGCGGTGTCGTGAAGTTTTGGAATGTCGACGATAGTTCAGAACACATGAGTATCGATGCGGGGGATCCTGTCATGAGTCTAGCTTTGTCTACGGATCAAGCGTGGTTGTTAACAGGTAGTGCGGCCTTGATCACTAGCCGTGGCACGCCAGCGGATCGGTATCTGAATGTTTCAACAAAACCGCGAAGCGATGCTGTCAAACTTTGGAATGCCAAGTCGGGCGAGTTGATTGCGGCGTTGCCAGGTTTAACAGGCGAAATTTTCAGCTTGGCACTTTCATCCGATGGCAGAACAATCGCCGCAGGTGATGCTGCTGGCGTCGTTCACTTTTGGGATGCCCAAACCCGAGAAAAACTGGGCTCAGTGTCGACTCATTTGCGTTACGTCCTGTCGCTCGATTTTTCCCCCGACAGCAGGACGCTGGCCATCGGTGCAGGTTTCTGGGATGAGACAGCGCCGATTAGCTTGTGTGACGTCAATACACGTGAGATTCAAGGAGTGCTGCGTGGACATCAGGCTGGCGTCACTTGCGTGAAGTATTCCCCCGACGGAAAGTCTCTTGCGAGTGGGAGCTGGGACCGCACGATCAAACTTTGGGATTTGGACAATCGTGTTGCCGCAGCGACCTGTTACGGACATACAACGTATGTTTGGTCGTTGGACTTCACCTCTGATGGCAAAACGCTTGTTAGTGCAGGCTGGGGTGCGAGCACGTCCAAAGACCAGAGTGAGATCAAATTCTGGGATGTCGCTCGCCAGCGCCGTTTTAAATCGATTGAGGGACCGTTGGCGGAACGCGGTACCTATCAGTATTTGGATTGGGGCGGTCAAACCGTTGCCGATATCTCCCCCGAGAACAACCAAGTGACGATCTGGGATACCGACGGCACAAAGCGAACGACGATTACCCCATTTGGCACCCGTAACCCGCGGTCTGTTAGCGTATCGCGAGATGGAAAGCTCGTTGCGATCTCTGGGTTTGCACCGACAGCAAACATCTATGACGCAACCACAGGCGAGCTGATTGCCGAGCTTGAGACAAATTCGTCGCCGTACCTGACCTTTTCTCCCGATGGTGGGCTTTTGGCGGTGGCATGCGACAGTGGTCGCGTGGCCCTGTGGGATACGGTGACGCGAACACAGCTTCCCGATTTGATTGGGCACACCGACGTGGTTTGGTGGGTCGATTTTTCAGCGGACGGACGACGCCTAGCCTCGGGGAGTTGGGACAAGACGATCAAGATTTGGGATACGGAAACCGGTCGGTCATTAACGACGCTTGCCGGGCAAAACGAGGTCGTGTGGAAGGTGGCGATGCTCTTCGACGAACGCACATTGCTTTCCGCCGGTGAAAGTGCCGTTGGAAATTGGGAGGCTGGGTTAATGGATCAAGACGCGGTCGGCGACCTTGCTCTCGACCAGGAATTGCCATTGCATGAGATCGAACGCGCTAGGCGTTCGCGGTGGTATGCACTACTGGCGATGGTACTGGAGCTACAGGGAGAGTCCGACGTTGCCCAGCTCAGTTATCACCGCGCTAACCAAATTATGAAAGAACGCGTCCGGCGATGTCCCCATGAAAAGAGATACCAAGAGACCGTCATGGACGAATTGATGGTCTTGATGGAATTTTACAAGGATCGCGGCAAAGGCGATGACGCCGAGTTGATGCGCAAACTAGCAGTTGAGTTGCTGTCACGGGGCGACGATGTCAAGCAAGCGGAGGCTGCGGACACATCGCAATAGTTTGCACCGAACGCTACCTCTCATTCACGTCGTTCGTCCGCAGAGCCTGTGGGTGATTTCATTGCGATTTCGACACAAGGTTAGAGCGTACATCAAGGTTATCCCTGCCGAGAATAGGAGGGTGGATTTATGATGCATCGGCTCCTGGATCCAATGGTCTTCTTGCATCTGTCGGTGCTTCGCGATTCATTGAGTGCATCGAGGAAACGAACTTAGGCAATGCGGGTATGCGGGCCAGGAAAGGGATAACTCGGTCAATAGCGTGCCAACGGTGCGGTGAACCTTCGGCGGGAGGTGTCTCACCGAAGGTTCCTTTCTTGCCCATTGGACGCCGGAGCTCATCCCTTAAAAACCTCCCGCACACCCTTGCGTCGGATGAACCCTAATTTCTCACACCGAACCGTGAACGGTTACGAATTTGCTGGTTGTGTTTCGACACCGCGGAGTTCACGGTCATTTAACACTGATATATCTCCGACCATATTCTGTGCCTGATCGGCTTTAGGATTCATTGCGACGGTTACATTGATGATCGACAACTGGCCAGTGCCAGTGAATATCCCGAACGTTGCCGCGAACAAACAAGCAACGAGTGCCGACAACAGAACACCGTGCTTCAACGTTGGTTGCCGACGTATGATGCGTGCGATGACATTCGATGACGTTGAAATCACAATGACAGTCAAGATGGTGAACCCAGCGGCAGTCGCCGAATTTGTTCCGGATAGATACGTTTCCCAGTTCATTTCATCGACCTCGCTTTGGGGTGGTTTGTGATCCAGCTTTCGCTGTGCCGAGCATTTCGCGAATTCGCTTGAGCTCGGAAGAACTCAGACCACGGTAGTCTAAAATAGCAGTCATCAGCGTCTCTGGAGATCCACCACAAACTTGATCCAATACATCAATGACTTGCTTTCCTACGGTGGTACCGCGTGAACGAGTGGCGAAGTAAAGATACACGCGTCCGTGCTGGCGATGAGACAGCCAACCCTTTTCTTCCATCCGCTCGAGAAGGGTGCGAACGGTATTACGAGCAACCTCGCGGTTCTCCAGCAGTCGTTCCCGAACACTGCGTGCAGACGCTTCCCCCAAGTCCCAGATAATCTCCATGATCTCTCGCTGCGACACGGACAATGCAGGTAGATCCGGCTGATTCGTGTTCATAGAAAATCACTTACTCCGAAATGGCTACGTTATGTCGCCATAATTATGGCGACACCATGTAGCCATATCAAGTGCGCTTTCACACAACGTTGGGCAAGTAAACAAAGGGAGGCGACGACCTTGGGGACGATCTTTGGGGACATCGCTGTAATCTGGATGACTAGGTGTTCTCCTGCTCGGGGTGTAAATGGCTAGCTCGGTTCGTCAGATTCGAAACTGAGAATTTTTGAAATTCGCTGTCCGCTTTGTTGTCCAGATTCTCACCTCCACTGGTACCCGCTTTGTTTCCAACAATTCTAACCGGAGGAACCCGATTATGACGATGGTCGTGACTGAACCGTGCAAAGGCTGCAAAGACAAGGCTTGCCTGAAGGTTTGCCCATGCGATTGCTTTTACGAAGACGTGGACATGGTCTACATCCACCCAGATGAATGCGTCGACTGTGAAGCCTGTATTCCTGAGTGCCCTGTCGAAGCCATTTTCCATGAAGACAATGTGTCGACACCGTGGCTGCATTACATTGAACTGAATGCCAAACGTTCAAATGAATGTCCACCCGCTCAACCGAAATGGAAAGCACTTGCAGATTGATTCGTACTCGATTCTACTAATTCATTGTCCGAACGGTTGTCGGCACAAATCGTTTCTTGCAAATAACTTTTGAACTAAACTGTTGAGCCAGCAATCTGCCGCTATCAATCACATACGTCAATGTTCTAAATCTACAAGGTGTCAGTTTATGAAACGCTACCAAAACTTGTCTTTTGTGCTGTCCTGTGCCGTTATTCTCGCACTCTTTAACTGCCCATTGCGGTCAGAGGCAGCGGAAAAGGGACCGGTGCCGGACGGTGTATACACGCTTATGAAAATCTCGGTTGGCTCGCTGATAAACCTTGGGGAGATCGAGATTCGCAAATCCAAATATCGTGACGAGGAGGAAGGAGAATTCAAAGATTTCAAGATCAGCGATAAAGGAGAAATCCGTTGGAGTAAACCCTTGGCTTTTCTTCCTGACGGCTGGAAGCACGTCCGCAGTGAATTCGCCGGTAAAGACGAAGCTGGTCGGCCAATGCTTAGAATCTATTACAAAAGTGCTCGTGGCGCATCCGAGGTGATCGATGGAATCATGGAAAAATAGCCATCGAGTCGCTTAGACGGCGCATCCATGCGAGTATTGGCGATTGCGGCTGCCACGATTAGGCAATGCCTCAGGGTCCGATCACCTTAGCTGTATGGCGGGCTTTTGCCGCCTATTTCGACACCCGATACGGTGTCCCGTGTGGTTCCCTCGAAATAGACTGCGGGGAATCAAGAAGCGGCCAAATGGGTTAGGCCTCTTTGATTGACTATCCGGGTGTGATCGGACGAGTCTTTTGTTGATCACACAGGAGCAGATCATGCCCAGACCACCGCGAGCTGAAGAATAAGGCGGGCTCTACCACGCGCTGAATCGCGGAAACCTACGAGCTGATACTTTTCATAAAGACGCTGACGTTGCCGCTTTTGAGAGGGTACTACACGAAGCGCTGCAAATCTTCCAGATTGAAGTTTTCAGCTATCAACTCCTGTCCAATCACTACCATCTTGTTTTGCGACCGCTCGTCGACGGGGAAGTGAGTCGATTCATGGGATGGGTGGGCGGCACGCACACGATGCGCTATCATGCTCACCATCACACGAGCGGTCTAGGGCATGTTTACCAACAACGATACAAAAGCGTTCCGATCCAAGATGACGATCATTTTAAAGTCGTCTGCCGCTATGTCGAACGCAACGCGTTGCGAGCAGGTTTGGTCAAGCATGCCGAGGACTGGCGATGGAGATCGCTATGGCGTTGGATGCAGAGACCAGAACCCAAGGCGAAACTTCTTTCACCTTGGCCGATACTGAGACTGTTATGATGTTTACTGCGAGTTAACGAACCTCTCGATCAACGCGAACTCGATGCAGTGCAGTTGTCAGCCCAACGCGGACGTCCTTCCGCGAGGAAGGATGGGTAAGAGACCATCGCACGAAGACTCAACCTGGAGTCCACCATGCGACCTCGAGGCCGACAAAAAGTACGAGTCGAACAGCCGAATCGGAAGCCGAGCAAATCGCCGAGGGGGAATACATCTGAGTAAACCGAATTCCGGTCTTGGCGAGACGATCAAAGTTGGGTGTGATCAGGTCTTGGGAACCATAGCAATTGGCATCGAGGGTTCCCTAGTCATCGGTGTAGATGACGATCACGTTGGGGCGATTCGGATCGGCCGCAGCGATCCCGGTGAAAACGATCCAAGCCAAGGCGCTCGAGAGGTACTGCATGATTGCTGTCTTACGCATTGAGATTCAAAGTTCATGATCACGAGTTAGGAATGATTGCTCGCCTCCATCTTAAGGTGGCAAAGCCGTAAACATAGCTCAAGCATGTTGCAAGTCGGTTGAGCGGGTGGGTAAAATGAGGTTCCCACCTCGCCTTTCCCCGCCGGAACTTCTGATGCGTTTACTCCGCCACGGACCCTTGACTGGGCTGCTCGCGCTCTGTGCCGTGTCAATCTTAATCGTCGGCGAACGCTGCCGAGCTGACGAAACGCAAAGCAACCGTCAAAAAAATTTCTTTGAAAAACACATCCGTCCCGCATTGATCGAGCATTGCTTGGAATGTCATTCCAGCGAGACCGAGGCCAGTGGTCAGTTGCTACTCGATTCTCGCGATGGTTGGGAAGCAGGCGGTGATCTGGGTACCGCAGTGATTCCCAGAGATCCTGCCGCGAGTTTGTTGATGCGGGCGATCGAGTATCAGGATTCTAATCTGCAGATGCCGCCTGATGGGAAACTCGATTCTGAGACAATCGAACAATTCCGACGTTGGATTCAAGACGGCGCTCATGACCCACGAGATGCGAAAACACCGAGGCGGATGAAATCAACCGCTCTGTCCGTTGAACGAGCAAACGAACATTGGGCCTACGCGCCGATCAAACCTACATCGGTCAAAGAATTGCCACATGCGGAATCCCCGGTCGATCGGTTCGTCTTGGCTCGCTTGCACGAGAATGATTTGCGGCTCGAACCGGTTGCCGATGATTTGGCTTTACTACGTCGGATGTCATTCGATCTGACCGGGTTGCCGCCTACGCCAGAGCAGATCGAGGCGTTTGTGCAAAACCATGCACCGGAGAAATGGGATGTGCTGTTGGAATCCTTGTTGGCTTCGCCTGGATATGCCGAAACGTTCGCACGACGGTGGATGGATGTGGCTCGTTATGCCGAGTCGATCACGCTGCGTGGTTTTGTCTTGCCGGAGGCGTGGCGCTACCGAGACTACCTGATTCATGCTTACGCCGAAGATCGCGGATTCGATCAAATGATCCGCGATCAAATTGCCGGTGATCTGTTCGGTGGGAAAACGTTGCAAGAACAACAGATGGCGGCAACGGCGACCGCATTCTTGGCAATGGGAAACAACAACTTGGAGGACCAAGACAAGACCAAATTGGAGTTCGACTCGATCGACGAACAACTCGAAACCATCGGTCGTGCGTTCTTGGCTCAAACGATCGGCTGTGCCCGCTGCCACGATCATAAGTTTGACCCGATCCCAACGGCGGATTACTACTCGCTCGCGGGAATCTTCCGGTCGACGATCTCACTAGAGCACGCCAATCTTTCCAAATGGATCGAACAGCCTTTGCCATTAGACGAGGTTTCGGACACGCAATTCGAGCAATTGGAACAGCAAGCCAATCAGCTTCGATCGGAAGTGAAGGTGCTGCAAACACGAGTCGGAAAATCCAAGACGAAACAGAGCGTTCGTGTGCGCGAGTTGCCTGGCGTCGTCATCGACGATACTGACGCCACGTTGGTCGGCGAATGGAAACAGTCGCAATCAGTCCCGGGCTATATCGAGAACGGTTACTTGCACGATAGCCACAGCGGATTGGGAGAGAAAACGGCTACTTTTGAACCTTCCGAATTGCTGGCGGGCGACTACGAGGTTCGTCTGGCCTATACACCTGGAACGAATCGGGCGAGAGCGGTTCAGGTGCAGGTTTTTAGTGCGAACGAAGCCAAAACCGTTCGCGTCAATCAACGCAAGACGCCACCGATCGACGGCATCTGGACATCTCTTGGGACGTATCCGTTTGAGCAAAACGGACAAGCGTTTGTGATGGTGTCCAACGACAACGCCGATGGCCACGTGATCGTCGATGCGGTGCAGTTTCTGCCCGTCGGGCACGTCTCCACCCAAGCCGACATCGTCGACGAAACCAATGATGCCGATGAGTTGGCGAAACTCGAACGTCTTAAAAAGTCTTTGACGAACGTTGAGCAACAACTCGCGCAGCGACCAAAGTATTTAACGATCCTCGAAGGCGAGCCGGTCGATCAAATTGCTATCCGGGTTCGCGGCATCGTCCACCACGAAGGTGCCCAGGTGCCTCGCGGATTCCTGTCGGCGATCGGGCGTTCGGAGCACTGGTCGTCCCAAATCGAAAGCAGTGGTCGTCGACAACTCGCCCATTGGCTGGCCGATCCAGCAAATCCCCTGACCGCGCGGGTCTATGCCAACCGCGTGTGGAGTTGGTTGATAGGGGAAGGACTGGTTGCAACGGAAAACAACTTTGGTACGACCGGAGCCCAACCCTCTCATCCTGAGTTGCTGGATTATTTGGCAAACGAATTGGTTGAAAGCGGCTGGTCGACGAAGCACTTGGTGCGAATGATCGTCCGCAGTGACGCTTATCGACGGCGAGTGGGTGCCCGCGACGGACTCGCAGCGAATGTTGATCCGGATAATCGTTTGCTGTGGTCGGCTCATTTGAAACGCATTCCGGTGGAGAGTTTACGGGATGCGATGTTGCAGGTTAGCGACGAACTGGATCGCACGCGTTTTGGACCGACCATTCGGACGGGAACGAAGGCGGACTACAACTATCATCACGAGTCATTGCGACGTAGCGTCTACCAACCGGTGCTGCGGAATTCTTTACCGCCTCTGTATCAAGTCTTCGATTTCGCCGACAGCAGTGTCTCGGTCGGCCAACGACCGCGAAGCACGGTCGCGACCCAGTCATTAGTGATGTTGAATCATCCCTGGGTGATCGATCGGGCACGGCACGCCGCAGAACATTTTAGCAGTGCATCCTCTGGTAAATCAAATGACGTTGACACCCTTGCCTTGCTCGATCGGATCTTCCTATCGACGTACGGTCGGTATCCCAGTTCGGTCGAACGTGAGATGTGCGAGACGTTCTTGCAATCCGACGACCAGCTTCCTGACTTGATTCAGTCTCTGTTCGCGTCCGTCGATTTTCGCTATTTGGAGTGACCTCGAATGAGCCCGTCCTATTTTCAAACACTCTGCCGCCGCGAGCTACTGCAACAAACCGCTTGTGGATTTGGTGCTCTGGCTGCGGGGGCGTTGGCGGCTGCAGCTTCGGCTGCCGAGTCTCCCGTCTTGGGGACCACCAGTAGGATCGCCGCAAACTCAACCGAAGAAGGAACTACGGGGATGGTCGGCACCCATCACCCGCCGCGAGCAAAGCGAATCATTTTTTTGTTCATGCAAGGAGGTGTCAGCCAAGTTGATTCGTTCGATTACAAAGTCGAGCTGGCCAAACGTGACGGTCAAACGATGCCGTTCGACGACGCACGCACGATCGCCAAGACCGGCAAACGGGCCAGCGAACATCGATTGATGCGTTCGCCGTGGAAGTTTCATCCTTATGGCGAATCTGGTCGCTGGGTATCAGATTTGTTTCCCCAAACGGCGAGGCACGTCGATGATCTCTGCTTCTTGCACGGGATGCATACCGATGGCGTCGCTCACGGGCCGGCCACGTTGTTCTTGCACTGCGGCGCGACCAATTTTGTGCGTCCGTCGATGGGATCATGGATTCACTACGCGCTCGGATCTGAGAATGCCAATCTTCCCGGTTTCGTTTCGATCTCGCCCTCGATCGGCAACGGCGGACCTCGGAACTACGGCAATGCTTTCTTGCCCGCGCGGTTTCAAGGGACACCGATCGGAGGCGCCGAAACCGATGACCTCACAATCGAGAGCTTAACGCGACCGGGGTCAACGGATACCAAGCGACAAGCCGATCAATTGCGATTCATTCAAGATCTGAATCATGCGCAGGCGAATCGTCGAGACATCGCCAGCGGCGAGTTCGATGCGATGATTGAATCTTATGAAATGGCGTGGCGGATGCAGCAGGTTGCCCCCGAAGTCATGGACCTGAGCACCGAGTCGCAGGCGACCCGATCAAGCTATGGACTCGATCAACCCGAGACGCGAGCCTATGGGAAGAAGTGTTTGTTAGCACGTCGTTTGTGCGAAGCCGGCGTTCGGTTCGTGCAGGTCAACTACGGGGATAACTCCGCCAACCCGGCCTGGGATCAACACAGCAATTTGCCCAAGCACGCCGAACATGCCAAGGCGGTCGACCAGCCGATCGCGGCGTTATTGTCTGATCTGAAGCAGCGAGGTTTGCTCGAGGACACGATCGTGTGGTGGGGCGGTGAATTCGGACGTACGCCGTACTCGCAAAGCAACGGAACCGGACGCGATCACAACCCGGGAGGCTTCACAGTCTGGTTGGCTGGCGGTGGGTTCAAACCAGGTTTTGCGTTTGGCGAAACCGATCCGTTCGGCTTCACAGGTGTCCAAGGCAAGGTTCACATGCACGATCTACATGCCACGCTGCTGCACCAGTTAGGGCTCGATCACGAACAGCTCACGTATCGATATGCCGGACGCGATTTTCGGCTCACCGACGTCTACGGTCGAGTCGTCACCGAGCTTCTTGCCTAACCCACGCACGGCACATTCATCTGATACGCGGCCAATGGCGCGGGCACGTGCGTTGACCGTCGCCATCACCCTCATAAGACAACGTCTAGGAATATCGCAATGAAGAATCAAAGCACACATGTTTGGCCGTCCGAGTCTCGGGTTGGATACTCGTCGTCGTCCTGAGCGCTGGCGGGCGGACCTGCTTTGCCGAGCCGCCGGTGATGCCGGTGCGTTGTGAAGTGGTGCCTTTGCCTGGACAAAGGGTCTCGTTTCGAATCGACGGAGTCGAAAGGACGTGTTGGAATTTCCACGAGGATTCGCCGCGACCGTTTTTCTATCCCGTTCGCGGCCCTCAGGGTGGTGACCTAACTCGAATCGGCCATCCCGGCGCACCGAACCATGACCACGATGATGAGCTGAGGCATTGAGCAGCACTGGCAAATCGTTGGTGGGTGAAGAATAAACGCACCCTACACCACAGGCGGTTTTCGCGGCATAATCTCTCGCCTTCCCGATTCATCCCTCGGCAATGGCAGTCCACCTTCATGTTTCACGACAAAATCGGCGATCTCGGTATCACCTTTGACGACGTTCTCTTGCTGCCCGCTTACAGCGAGGTGGTGCCCAGCGAAGTCGACGTCAGCAGCCAGCTCACACAGCGAATTCGGCTGCAAATCCCGCTGATTTCTTCACCGATGGACACCGTCACCGAAGCCGAAATGGCGATCGCACTGGCCAAAGAAGGTGGGCTGGGCATCGTTCACAAAAACCTCTCGGTGCGGCAGCAGACCGAAGAAGTCCTCAAGGTCAAACGCTCGGCCAACGGGATTATCGTCGATCCCGTCACGCTTTCACCGGACGAGCAGGTCGGCAAGGCGGTCGAGCTGATGGACCGCGCCAATGTCTCGGGAATCCCCATTGTGAAGACCGACCGAACCCTCGTGGGGATCCTCACGCGGCGGGATTTGCGTTTTTTGGAGGATCCCAGCCTGCCGATTTCGGAGGTCATGACAAAAAATAATTTAGTAACGGCTGTGGGGAATGTGAGCCTTGCGCAGGCTGAGAAGATTTTAACGGAAAAAAGGGTGGAGAAACTTTTACTGATTGACGATGAAAGAAAACTGACGGGGTTAATCACGATTCGCGACATCGACATGATGAAGCGGTTCCCGCGAGCTTGCAAAGACTCGCAGGGCCGGTTGCGTGTCGGAGCCGCGATCGGCGTGGGCGATTTTGAACGCGCCGAACGATTGATTGCCCAGGGCGTCGACCTACTCGTGGTTGATTCTGCTCACGGGCACAGCAAGAACGTGATCGACACCGTCAAAGAGATTAAAACGAACAAAGCATGGGACATCGATGTTGTGGCGGGGAACGTCGCGACAGCTCAGGGGGCAGCGGATTTAATCGCTGCGGGAGCTGACGCGGTGAAGGTCGGCATCGGACCCGGGTCGATTTGCACAACGCGCGTGATCAGTGGCATTGGAGTGCCGCAGGTGACAGCGATTTTGAACGCGGTGCAAGTCGCTCATGAAAAGAACATTCCTGTCATCGCTGACGGCGGCATTCGCTTCAGTGGTGACATCACCAAAGCACTCGCCGCCGGGGCGAGTACGGTCATGATCGGCAGCTTGTTTGCTGGTCTGGCCGAGAGTCCTGGCAAGATGATCCTGTACCAAGGTCGAACATTCAAAGCGTACCGGGGGATGGGATCGATGGGCGCGATGGTGAAAGGAAGTAGTGACCGGTACCGCCAGAAAAACACTGAGGCAGGCAAACTTGTGCCCGAAGGTGTCGAGGGGCGTGTTCCGTTCAAAGGGCCGCTTTCGGATTACGCTTACCAATTGGTCGGCGGACTCCGCGCCGGCATGGGTTACATCGGATCACGGACGATCGAAGAACTAAGACGAGATGCGAAATTCATTCGTGTCTCGGCCGCCACGGTGAGGGAGAACCACCCACATGACATCGCTATCACCCAAGAAGCGCCTAACTACAGCCCGGAAGTTCATTCAGGAGATTTGTCTTAATCGACACGTCTTCCATCACCGCAGCCTGACCGCTGCGGCAACCCTCTTGCTCGGTGGTGCGTTGCACTCGCCGCTGGCCGCCCAAACATCGGGATGGAGCCAATCCAATGGCTGGAATGCAGGGCTGCGACCGGTACCCCAAGTCCGTTCCTCGGCCATGTATCCAAGTTCATTGCCTGCCGGTAACAACTCAGCCGCTCCGAAACAACGACCCGGTTGGAATCTCCAGTGGCGGACCGCTCCGAGCATCGTAGCGGATCAAGCTCGCGAAGTTAGTGACGCGGCGTTTGTCGCCGATCAAGTTGCCAGCAGCACGCCAGACAAGACGTCTCGCATGGATGTTCAGGCCAACCACAACACAGGCAACGTGACCAGCTCCCATGGGCATGACTCGATTCGCAATCAATTGCGAGACCCTGCTGGCTCAGACGTGCAACGTGTGGCTTGGTTGACGCAACAAACGGAAACCGATGGCGGTGGTGGATTCACGCTGCCGGGCAATGCCTTTCGCGACGGTTCAGCCACTGCACCCGAGGCCGCTGAAATCATCCAACCCGGTCCCGCATTTCAGATGCCTGAGCCTGAGGTCACGGGGGAACTGCCACCACCCAAACCAACTCCTTCGCAAGTTCCGCAATCCGTACCGGGCAGCGAAGCGGCTGGTTTGGAACAACTGTTCGGTGATCGACCTAGCACGCCTGCACCGTCATCGACGCCACCCGCTAGTACTCCGCCGACCGGTGCACCACCAGCGGGCCCTGATTCGTCGATACGTGATATGTTGCAAGATGCACCTGAGCGACCTGAGCCACTCCAGGAAGTCGATCCTCAAGAGATGTCGGATGATTTGCAGGATTCGCCTTCGGATCGTGAGTCATTCGAACCCAATCCGTTTGGCAATCGTGACACAGATCAAGAACGCGATCGTGAACCGAAAGACCGTGAGAATGAAGATGCCTCCGCTCGCGATCAACGTGATCGTGATCGCCTAAAGAGCGGCGATGCACCTTCCATTTCTAAAGACGACGAAGAGGGGCCGACCAACAGTGCTACGGGGTTATCTTGCAACGATTTCCGCGAGCGGATCCGTGGCGCAACGATTGACCAAGTCTCCTTGGACCCGAGTCCACCGTTTCGTCCAGATGTGATCGACAACGATGAGTTCGAGAAACTTAAAAACAGGTTCAGCGAGAAGCAAGCATCGCGAACTTGGCGGAGCATCGACGGGCGTCCATTGGGGACTGGGCGGCTCGACGATTTGGCTTATGAAAAAGCCATCATCACGACGGAGTTTGGCAGCCGTGAAGAGTTGCCTTTGAATCGACTCAGCGAAGCGGACTTAGCCTATATCTCATCGAACTGGGGATTGCCCACTGAATGTTTGATCGAGCAAGTTGCCTACACACCGCGGACATGGACACCGACGACGATGACTTACATGGCATCGAATTTGTGTCACAAGCCGTTGTACTTTGAGGAAGTCAACTTGGAACGTTACGGTCATACCGCTGGTCCACTATGTCAACCGATCGTCTCGTCGGCTCACTTCTTTTTGAACATCGCCGTATTGCCTTATAAGATGGGAGTCCACTCACCGCATGAATGTCAATACGCGTTAGGTTACTATCGACCTGGCAATTGTGCTCCGTGGATCATTCCACCAGTGCCATTGAGCGTCAGGGGTGCGTGGTACCAGGCTGCTGCAGTGACTGGCACAGCCCTGCTGATACCATAGCGGGTGAAGACATTTGGGGTGCTCCGACTTGTCGGAGCTTTCTCTTTCAAATCAACTTTGACTATTGCTGAAAAAAAGAAAGCGGTGACGAGTCACCGCAGTCCAAAGGTTTCGCTACGTTAGCTTTGCTTCACCACGATCTCTTTTACCGGCACGTCAACACGTTGTTGAACAGGCACAACCACACCGCAACTGACGATGAACTGAATTGCCTCGTCGATGGTCAATTCCAAGTCAATCGCTTCGCTCCGCCGCACCGTAACGGTGAACCCGGTCATCGGCATCGGGCTAGTCGGCATCAGCACGCTAAGCATTGCTTCGCCAGCGGCTTCGGAGATTTCTCGCATGCCGTTACCAGTCACAAATCCTAGCGACCAGATGCCTTCACGTGGGTACTGAATCGCGACGACGCGGTTGAATTCGATTTCGCGTTCGTCGAACGCGAAATCGGTAATCTGCTTCACGCTGCCATAGACTTTGTTGATCACAGGGATTCGTAAAATCGTGGCGTCGAACGTCGCCACGAACCAACGACCAATGCCTCCGGTGAAAGCGCGACCAAGAAAGTACAGAATCGAAATGAACAGCGTTAGGAAAATCGGGACCACAATCCAGCGTGGCGTTCGCAGTTGATAGTAGCGGTCATAGTACGCCGCAGCGGTCTTCGGTGGGACAGCGGCGGAGCCGAACGCGTCGGGATTTTCGTCCACGTTGTGAACGACGTAACCAGGCAAATAGTTACGGCCTGAGGGAGCGGGGATGTACGAGACGCCGTTGTAGGTGAAGCCATACTTGTTCTTGTCGCCCGAGTCGTCAACGACGATATTCCGCACGGAGTCTTTGGGAACAGAATCGCGAATATCAGCGACTTGCCAAACCAACATGTAGCGAACGGTTCGTTCCAGCGGGCTGAGCAGATGGTTCTCGATGGCGCTCCAGGCCCAGATCAGCACGACAATCGTCAGCAGCGGCGGAAGAACGACACCGAGGCCACGGAGGACCGCGCGGCGCGCACCGCCGCCTGTGGCGGGTGCAGGAATCGACGCCAACTCAGCACTGTCGGTGATAGCGTTGAGATTGCGATCGGAGGCAGTTTTTTTGTGATCAGTCATTAGTCAGCCGGCGGAGTCGCTGAGAAAATGTTTTGGAAAGAAAACACGTTCTGAATTGAAAAGGCAATAGTTGAGTTGGATGAGTCTGGCATCTCGCGCCCAAAATCCAACCGCCTGGGAAACTGTAGCACGTCAACGCGGTACACGAAGTGATATTGACGACAAAGCCAAGCGGGTTGTTCTGGAAAAGCGGATAAGAATGGAAATAACAGTTCTGCGAGTTTGACGCGAATCAGCGCGAGGTCGCAATCGTGCCTAGACCCCACCAGGCTTGGCAACGAACCCCCTCGCTCCATCAACTATCCCTCATCGCCAATGCCACGACCGCCAGTGAGACCCGCGTCGCTCCCGTCGCGATCAACACGCCCGCTAGTTCGTCGGCAGTCGCTCCGGTCGTCATCACGTCATCGACGAGTAGAATTTCGCGATCCTGGAGCCTTTTAAGCCATGAGCGGCGAATACGGAACGCACCCCGCACGTTTTCTCGTCGCTGATCATCCTGAAGCAAGGCTTGTTTGCGGATCTGACGAGTTGTCTGCAATAAATTAACGTAGGGCAACCCGAGATGTTTGGCGGTGTACTGGGCTAGCAATCGCGTGCCACTGCCACCCCGGCGGAGTTGCCGCAGCCAGGGAGCCGGTACGCTAGTCACCAACGGTGTGGTCGTCATGCTGTTCCGCCCGCCCGTTCGAGCTTGCGCAGCAAGCAAATCTGGCCAACGACTTCGCAGCCGATCGGCCAAACGAACGGCCAATTCACGAGAGATAGCGGAATTACGCGGGTATTTCGCTGCCACCACGGCATCCCGAGCGGCGTCGTGATAGCGGTAAAGCGGTGTGATCCGATGAAACAAATGCGGCGACTGGCGAGCTTGACACTTCGGACACGACAACTCAACCTCGGTGCTGGCATGAATTTCGCCAAGGACATCCTTCTCATCAGCTTGTTCATCGCCTGGTAGCACTCGCATGCGGGGCGAACGAGCCATTCGCGGCCACCCACACTGCTCGCACGCCGTCCGCATCATTGGCTGGGACTGCACCAGTGATGTTTCGCAGGTCCGGCAGAACGTCGTGTAGCGTCGTGAGGAGGTGCCTATCTCGGCGGTTCGGGTTGGTTCGCTACAGAGCACACACACGGGCGGAAAGATCAACGTTGCCAAAGATTCCCACGTCGCGTTGAGAAAATCGCGGCAATCACGGGCTTTTCGCCAGGATCGGGAAGTCGGTGTGGGTTCGGGTGCAGACATATTTTTAAATTTTACAAATTTTTGTGGTAGCCGCGCGAACCTTCTGCTGAAATAGTCTTCTAAGTTCACAGTCTCACCGTTAGCCCCTTGTCGGGGTAACTCTCTATTGTTGTAGAGAGCCTCAGTGAGCTGTCTTTTCCAATTTGTGCTCCAAAACCGCACCACCGAAAACGGTGCCGGGAGGATCCGATGCAAACTCTGATTTCCAATCTGAATGTCATTCGTGCGACCCGCGTCAGCGGCTTCTTGTGCAATGGTATCGGCCGGATGTCGACAGCCATCGCGACCCTCACCGCCTCACTCGCGGAGACCTCATGGTGCGCCCTCGCGGCCAACCATCGAGAACCTCGCGAGATGTTTTGGAAGCCTCTGTATGCCAGTGCCGGCAAGCCCGTCGGCATCGGGAGTGAGAAACATTCGAGTTTTTCACCGGAGACGGACCAAACGTGTCCGCCTCAATCGCGATTATGGGGCCAACCCCAGATGACGCTGTTCGCCGTCGACGCGGTATCCACCGCCAGACCCACGAACGCAACTAGCAAATTTCGTTGCACCATAGGCTGAACCCAGCCCGCCACGAAGACTCGCTGAAATCGACCTGAAACGTTTCGCTGGAAACGACGTGCTCAAGGATCGCTGCACCCACTCGCAGCCTCCCTCACACCCAGATCCGCCGATCGTCCCAGGTCCAAGCCAATCGCTGCTCGTCCATGCCCACTGACCTTGATGTCACGGACTCCCATGTCTTTGACCTCCATGTCACACCAGGGAAGTCTAGCCAACCAGCGCCCCGCTACGTGTTTCCTCTCGCCTGAAGCTTGATCCAAGTTTCACACACGGCAATCAGAGGGAAAACGCAAACGGTTCGCACGGCTGAATTCCTTGGACGCATCGAAGAGCAAACAGCGGCCCAGCCATCGCGATTCCTGAACCGAATCTTTGACATTTTCACTGGCAGTTTGAAACTGGATTACCCCGCCGCGTCTGGGGAGGAACGAATCATGACGATTACTTTTGACACGAAGACTAACTTGACGGTTGCCCAACTCGTCGTGCGCGCACAATCGGGCGACCGGGATGCGTTCGGCGAGTTGTTCGAGCGATACCGGCCTGCGATTGTCGCTCTCTCGATGCAACGGGTGCGGAACGCACACGAAGCCGAAGAGCTGGCCCAAGACGTGTTCATCCAAGCGATGCAAAAGGTCGACCAATTGCGAGTTCCCGAAGCGTTCGGTGGCTGGTTGCGGCAGATCGTGCACCGGATGGCGATCAACCGGATGACCCGGGGTCGGTTGGCAGTGGCCTGCGATCCGGAAACTCTGGAAGCGACTTGTGCTGACAATTCGTCGCCAGAAACGGCGGCTGAAGACCGAGAGCAAGCCGCCGCCGTGCGGTCGGGATTGAACCAATTGGGCGATATGGATCAACAAACCTTGCGGGCGTTTTACCTCCAAGGCCAATCGTTGATCGAAATGAGCGACCGGTTCAACGCGCCCGTCGGTACGATCAAGCGACGGTTGCACACCGCTCGGAAACGGCTCGCCGAAACGATGCGGACGGACTACCCAGCCACCGTGCCGATGCCAGTCCCGGTGTCGCACGCCGAAATCCCAGTCTGCCAAGCGGTTTGATTAGTAGCGGCTTGACGACAGGCAGATCAACGAAACTCACCAGGTCTCGCGCAAGCGGATGTGGTGAGTTTTTTTACAGTGCTCAAACAGCAACTTCAGTGATGCAGAAAGACTTCATCAACCGTGCCCTGTTACGGAAGGACGGCGTTTGTGATCGGGGCATTTTCTAGTGGTAGCACATCGACACTGACCTTGAGTATCGGCTTACCGCCTCCCATCACGATTCCCCGCATCGGGCTGATGTCGTCGTAATCGCGGCCCAAACACATGGGGATATGATCGGTTCCCGCGCGGACAGCGTTCGTCGGATCGAAATCCACCCATCCAATCTCCACGCCTGCATATACACTGATCCAGGCATGTGATTCATCACATCCCACTAACCTGGGTTTACCAGCCGACGGATAGGTTCGCAGATAGCCGCTGACGTAACGAGCCGGCAAGCCCAAACTACGCAAGCACGCGATCTGCACATGTGAGAAATCTTGGCACACGCCCGCTTTCATAACGAACGCGTCAGCCGTCGAAGTGTTCACATCTGTGGCCCGAGTGTCGTAGCGAAAATCATGATGGATGTGTTTTGTCAGTGCGTCAACGGCGTCGATCACACTGACATGCGGCTGCATGATCTCACGCGCATAGGCCGCATACTTCTCATCGAGTTCAATCCGTCGCGACGCGAACACGAATTCACGTGCCTTCCAATCCACAGGCGACACACCGCGCCGAACTGTGCCGACCAGGTCGAGCCAAGCGGGTGCTCGGGATAAATTCTCTGAATCCGGTGCTGAGACCGTCACCTCACTGGTCACTCGGACTCGCAACGATTGATGCAGTGACTCAATCGCAAAGGAATCGACGACGTTGCCGAAGTAATCTGGATGCCGGTCGATCGACGTGGGCGGGGGATCAATCGTGACCTCGCACGAATGACATACCAAACGACCATGATCGCGGGGGCGCATCCGTAATTGGTTTTGGCAAAGCGCCACCGGATCGCTGTAGCGATAGGCGGTCTCATGAACGATGCGGTAGCGGGCAGTTTGAGTCATGGCTTGCTCGGTTCGCCCGTCAAGGATTGCGACACGGATGTATGAATCAAATAGCGAGCTTCGATCGAATTAGCGAGCTTGGGCATCCCCACACAAATTTGTTCCAGCAATTCTGCTAAGGCGTGTCGCTGTAACTCGGGCTGCGGCGAGCCCGGCGTTTCCGGTTTTCCGACCACTGAATCAAGCGGTTTTTCAACATTTGCAACCGCCAGCTCACAGCGAGACAATTTATTGACGTCAGCCACGAGCAACCGCCGCATCAAGTCAGCAGCGATCCGTTCGTCCGCACCCAAGCCGACTTGGGATGACGACGTCGGCAGCTCTAACAAGACTTGTTCGATATCTTGCAATTGAAAGCGAAGCGAACGTGGGTTTGATTCATCCGTCACGAGCAAATCAATCGTGGGCGCGGGCTGCACGATGGCGAGATACCGCGAACGATAGGTCATTAAGCTGTCCGTCGCATCCAAAATCGCTTCGCACAGACTGCTTTCATTCTTCATCGGCATCGTGATCGTTGCCGCTAACAACTCCGCAGTCTGCCGCGCTCGTTCGATCCGCCGTCCCAACAACACGAAACGCCAACCATGAGTTCGCGTCAAACTCTCAGCAGCCAAGCCGCTGAAGGCCAGCAGCAGTGTGATACACTGATTGAGCCGTTCGATCGCCCCGATCACGCTGGCACCTCGTGGTGGCACTGGCTGTACGATCTCGCTATGTAGGCTGCGGAGAATCCGATAGGCGTCTAACGAAATACGATCCCGTACTGCGGATGCGTTCCGCAGTGTACCGATCGCGGCGGATTGCAACCCTCGCGACGCATCTCCATCGAAGACGCTGTTGGGCAACATCGTATCGAGTTGCGGCATCGCAAGGCCTAATCCCTCGATCGCATAATCGGGTTCAAGTTGGCCCATCGCTGCCAACGCTTTCACCAAACGTGGCATCTCGAATAGTTCATCAAAGTCGTCTTCACCGGCCAAACGTGTCAACGTTGTGCGCAACAATCTCGCCACCGATTCGCATCGCTCGGCATACCGCCCCAACCAGAACAAGTGCTCCGCAACGCGGCTGGGTAATTCCGAACCGCTACGCCGGAGCCGGATCATTTCCATATCAGGCGATAACAAGGTCGCTTCGTGATCCACCACGTCATCGCTGATGATCCAGCAATCCTGAGTCAACTGGCCACTCGTCGGCGAACGGCCTAACAAATCCGGCTTCGGACTGACCCGCGCCAATCCGCCGGGGAGCACTTCGATACCATCGACGGTTTGCAATTGAAACGAGCGCAATGTTAAATGCCACGGCCGCAGTTTGCCGTCGATCCATGTCGGCGTGAGACTATGTGACAAACGTTCTTGACCGACAAAACGATTGGGGAATGCTTTGATTTCCCGTACTAAGTCGGCCTTTTCCGCAGCCGTCATGTATGCCGGTGTTGATGGTTTGGTTTCATTGATCGCGTAAGCGCTGCGAATGATCAGTTTGTCTAAATTCTCCAACACGAATCGACGCGGACCTTCATCACCACACCAATACGTGGCCACGCTCGGCAATATCAATTCTTCACCGAGCAGTTTACGGGCCGAGGCAGGGAGAAAAGGCATCAGCGCTGGCATCTCAGCGAGCGCAGTTCCGATGGAATTAATCACCGAAACTTGGCCACTGCGAATCGTTTGCAGCAACCCCGTGCAACCTTCAAGTGATGTCGGATCGAGTTCAAGCGGGTCGCATTTACGATCTGAAACATGTCGCCACAGCACCTCGATCGGTAATAATCCACCAAGCGTTTTGACATTCAATCGGTCTCCGCGCACCGCCAAATCGCGGCCTTGCACCAACGTGTAACCGAGATAACGAGCTAGATACGCGTCTTCAAATTCGCGATAGCTACCTGGCCCCGGTGTCAACAGCGCCACTCGCGGGTTATCACGCAAACGCGGCGCGAGTGACCGGAAATGGGTGCGAAGCGATTCAAAGAACGGAGCCAAACGACGGACATTGGCGCGGCGGTGCAGGTGCGGTAACGCCCGGCTGAGTACAATCCGATTCTCTAACAAATATCCCAGTCCACTTGGTGCTCGCGTCCGATCTCCCGTCACCCACCAACCGCCGTTGTCTCCCCGGACCAAATCAAAAGCCGTCACATGCAGTCGCTGATCAGCCAGGGGACCGCGCATCGCGGAGGCTTCGTCCGCGATGGATTTCGGACCTCGCCCAAGCTGGTGATAGGAGCGATAAAATCGCGGATTGCCCCACACCAGTTCTGGCGGGATGATCCGTTCAGTAACGAGGTGCTGGGGACCGAGCAGATCAGCAAGGACAGCTTCGAGCACCCGCACCCGTTGTGATAACCCGGCCGCCAAAGCCGACCAATCTTGATCGTTGAAAACGACCGGGATGGTGCCGAGCTGCCAGGGACGCGAAGGTTCCCCCGCTACTGACAAACCATCGCTCCGCCGCGATGAGTTTGGGAAGAGTTCGTTGCCAGTCGACGGGTTCTGGCTGGAATCCACTTGGAACGTCAAGCCATTTTCGCGGATCAACTGTTCAATTTGGCTGGTTCGATCATTCAAACCACTCACGCCAATTTCGTTCAGCGACTTTTCAATTGCCTGCCAATGCGGGCGAATCTGCCCATCGCCCCCACGGCATTCGTCAAAACGGCCCGCTAGCTTCTCGTAATTCGCCAAAGAAAGGGGCGGTGCAAGCGTGGTCGACAAAGTATTTACACGATAAAGGAATGAATAGCGGAACGCGAAAGATCGTCAGCATCTCCCTGCGTTGAAGATTTCCAACCGAAACCCACACCACCCGGCACTGCATTTTATAGACCACTGATATCTCTGGTAACCAGGGTTCAGCCAAGAGTTTACCGGCCTGAGAGGCTGAATACCGGGTTACGATGAACTGTCCTGATGTTGCATTTTTTATGGGATGGGCCGTGGGTTATTTCAGACGCAGGAACGTAATCACAGGCAATGAGCCATCGCGTCCCCGAGGGCGTGTCAATTGCGTTTCATCGAGGCTGACAAAATCCGCATCGACAAGCTCATCGGGATCAAATCGATTGTCAATCATCTGGCTTTCATCCGCATTCAGATGACTGACCAATCGTCGACTTCCATAGCTGAGGTTGCCACGCAACAGGTGATCGTAGCCTGGTACGTCGCGAGAATTGTCGGGCATCCGAGACAGCATGTTGAAATTCGTGCCGTTGCGATACGCTGTGTTGTCGATCCAATCCGAGCCACCGATGTGATGGTTGCTATAAAAACCGCTGCTCTTGTTGCCGACTGCAATACAATCGATGACATGATGACGAGGGATGGGGCGTGGCAACTGATCAGCTCGCTTGCTGCCATAGCCGCCTGCTTTGAAGCCATTGCCATCGGCCAAACCCTTGCGTTCGGCGGAATAACCATTATCAAATGCCCAGCAGTGATCGAACGTCACTGACTCTGACGCGCTGATGCAATCGAAGCCGTCATCGCTGTTCAACCAAGCTCGACAGCCACGAAAGACATTGCCGGTGCCACCGCGCGTGGAATGATAGCCAAACCCGTCCGTGTTCCCGCCCCGACCGCCTTCGGAATACGAATCGTAATTGCGGTATGAATCACAATTGAGAATCAAATTCTCACGTCCACGAACACCATAGAAACCAATCGCCATCGAATCGTGCATGCTCAATTGTTCAAATACGTTGTGGCTGCCATCGTTCGCAATGCAAATGGATTGTGTATGACCATCAATGGTGACTTGAACGCCGACGACTTCGATTCCTTTGAGATGAAGCCACGACCCGCTGACCGAGAACGCATGCACTCGCTTGCCTGCTGGTTTGACATCGGTGAAATCAAACGTAGGCTGTTCGTTTTGGTAGGCGCAGTAACAAATAGGACTACCGAGTGTACCGCTTTTATTCAATCGGATTACATGCGCAAAAATGCTTCGGGTTTCAGCGATCTGCGACGGCTTGACCCGGTATGTTCCGCCACGAATGAAAACCGTATCGCCAGGCGAAACTAATTCTTGAGCGTGATGGATGGTTGCCAGCGGTTTTTCGAGCGTGCCAGCATCCCGGTCGTCACCATGGGTCGCGACAAAGAATGTCGCCGCTGAGGTTGCGGAAAAACCGAGTTGAACCGCGATCAGCAGCGAACAAGCGTAGCGTATCATTGGACTATTTTCGCATTCATTCGGACGGAAGCCAACGGCACAGAATAAAGTGCTGGCTACTTTCACTTGACAATCGCCAGCAAGTCACCTGCTTCGACTTGCGTGCCTGGTGGTGTGTGGATTTTTTCGACGGTGCCTGTTATCGAGGCGTTAATCGTGGTTTCCATCTTCATCGCTTCGAGCACCAACAGTTTTTGCCCAGCTTTGACCTTCTCACCTTCAGCAGCGGCGACCGTGATCACCATGCCTGGCATCGAGGCGGCGATGTGCGTGGGATCGTTGGGGTCGGCTTTCACAAGAGCTTTGATTTCGACCTCAAGTGAGCGGTCCAGCACGGCGACTTCACGAGGTTGTCCGTTGAGTTCAAAGAACACGGTGCGCTCGCCGTTAGGATACGGTTGACCGACGGCCAAGAACTTGATGATCAAACGTTTGCCAGGCTCAATGTCGACGGCAATCTCTTCGCCTGGGTTTTGACCGTACAAGAAGTTTGTTGTGGGCAGCGGGGCGACGTCGCTGTATTTTTCGCGATGGGCCGCGAACTCTTCAAACACTTTAGGATACAAGATGTACGTGATCGCATCGCGGTCATTCGGTTTGTCTTTGGTGAACTCGGCGGACTTCTTGCGAGCCTCTTCCATGTCGGCTTCGGGCATCATCGATCCAGGTCGCACCTTGAGCGGTTCTTCACCTGCCAAAATCACTCGCGTGACGTCTTCAGGAAAACCGCCTGGCGGTTGGCCCATCCGGCCACCGATGAGATCCAGCACGCTGGCCGGGAACGCGAGCTGCTTTTCCGACGTGAGGACTTCCGCAGCGGACATTTCGTTCGCGACTAAGAACAACGCCATGTCGCCGACGGCCTTGCTGGTCGGTGTAACCTTGACGATATCACCGAACAAACGATTGACTTCGGCATACGCACGACACACGCTTGACCAACGATCCGATAGCCCCAACGCACGGGCTTGTTGGAACAGATTGGTGTATTGGCCGCCTGGCATCTCGTGATCGTAGAGGTCGCCGGTCGCAGGTAACACGTCGCTTTCGAAGGGACGATAGAACTCACGAGCGGCCTGCCAGTACGTGGCGAGCTGCGTCAGGGCGTTGGTCGAAAGCGCTGATTCACGTTCGGTGAAACGAAGTGCTTCGACGAGCGTGTTCAAGTTCACTTGGCTGGTGCCACCAGACATCGGTGCCAATGCGGCATCGGCAATCTGCAATCCTTCGCCCGCCGCTGCGAGCAACGTTGAGGCCTGGATGCCAGCAGTGTCGTGTGTATGCAGGTGAATCGGAATGCCAATCTCTTGTCGCAGTGCTCGCATCAACGTCACCGCGGCCGCCGGTTTGAGCAAACCCGCCATGTCTTTGATGGCGAGCAAATGAGCACCACCGGTTTCGAGTTTCTTGGCCAGATCGACGTAATACTTGAGATTGTATTTGGTCCGGTTCGGGTTCTGCAAATCTCCGGTGTAACAAATCGAGGCTTCGCAAATGCCGCCTTCGGCCAGCACTGCGTCCATTGCAACACGCATGTTTTCTTCCCAGTTGAGCGCATCGAACACGCGGAAGATATCCATACCGGCCTGCACAGCTTCTCGAACGAACACTCGCACGACGTTATCGGGATAGTTTGTGTACCCGACCGCGTTGGAAGCGCGGAGCAACATTTGTGTGAGGATGTTCGGCACGGCGGCCCGCAGATCAGCGAGCCGTTGCCAGGGCGATTCCTTGAGGAACCGCATGCTGGTATCGAACGTCGCTCCGCCCCACATTTCTAATGAGAATAACTCAGGCGTGAGATGCGAGTACGCCGGGGCAATTTGCAGCATGTCAAACGTCCGGACACGCGTGGCCAGTAACGATTGATGAGCATCACGCATGGTCGTGTCAGTGATCAACAGGCCCTTCTGCGAGTGGATCCATTTTGTCAAACCCTCGATGCCTTCTTCGCGGAAAATATCCGCAGTCCCGCGTTGCGGTGCCGCTAACTGCGGGTAATCCGGTACCGGTGCGGGCTGCGTTCGCACCGCACGCGGACGACCAACGACCAGCGGATTACCGTTGACGATTGTTTCAGCCAAGAACGTCAGTAGTTTCGTGGCCCTGTCGCGACGACGAGGCAAACGGACCAACTCCGGCGTGGTATCGATCAATCGCGTGGTCGCTTCGCCAGCCAAGAACGTGGGATGATTGACGAGCTTCAACAAGAACGGGATGTTTGTTTTCACACCTCGAATACGGAACTCTTGCAACACACGATCCATCCGCGATGCAGCGGCCGCCAGGGTGGGGGCGCGGGCGGTGACTTTCACCAACATCGAATCGTAGAACGGGTTGACCACTGCACCGCTGTAAGCACTACCCGCATCGAGCCGAATGCCCAAACCGGCGGCTGAGCGATAGTGACTGATCCGTCCGTAGTCAGGACGGAACTCAGCGGCGGGGTCTTCGGTCGTGACCCGGCACTGCATCGCGTACCCATTCGTGCGAATTGATTCCTGCGAACCCAGCCCCACCTTCTCGCTGCTCAGTGGATATCCTTGAGCGATCAAAATCTGGCTGCTAACAATGTCGATGTTGGTGACTTCTTCGGTCACCGTGTGTTCGACTTGAATGCGTGGGTTCACTTCGATGAAGTAGAACTTGTTCTGATCAACGTCGAGCAAGAACTCCACCGTGCCCGCGTTCTCATAACCGCTGCCACCGCCGACGACGCGCCCGATTTTCAGGGCAGCGTTGCATAACTCGAGTCGCATTTCAGGTGAAAGGTTTGGTGCTGGGGCGAGTTCAACCACTTTCTGATGTCGCCGCTGAACACTGCAGTCACGTTCCCACAGGTGAACGAGGTTACCATGTCGGTCGCCAATCAATTGGACTTCGAGGTGACGTGCTCGCTGCACAAATTTTTCCAAGAAGACTTCGTCGCTTCCGAACGCGGTCTTCGCTTCGCGTTGTGCAGCTTCAAGCGCCCCTGCCAGCTCGTCAGGTTGATTGACAACTCGCATGCCGCGACCGCCACCGCCTTTGGATGCTTTTAAGATGATTGGGTAACTAAGTTTCTCCGCTGCGGCCTGGGCTTCTTCGAGCGAAGTGACGGCCGCTGCGGTACCGCTCAAAACAGGCACGCCCGCGAGTTCAGCTAAATGCCGTGCACTGGTCTTGTCACCGAGATCACGCAACGACCGTTCGCTAGGACCGACAAACAGCACGCCAGCTTTTTCCAATGCGGCGGCGAAGTCTGGATTCTCCGAGAGGAATCCGTATCCAGGATGCACGGCGTCGACATCGTGTTTTTTGCAGATGGCGACAATCGCGTCGATATTCAAATAAGAGCGAATCGGTTCGCCAGGTTGGCCGATTTGGTACGCTTCATCGGCTTTGAAACGGTGTAACGCATACCGGTCTTCGTGCGAGTAAATCGCGACCGTGCGAATACCCAATTCAGTGGCCGATCGGAACACGCGGGTGGCAATTTCGCTGCGGTTGGCGACCAGCAGTTTACGGATCGGACGAACGGAATCGGTCGAGGCGGCGGGACCAGCAGGATTTGACATTGTGAAAATCTATACAAAACGCGCAAACGGACAGAATCTATGCGCAGGGTAACGAATCGATCGCCAATAGCGTAGCTGGGGGGCCGAATTGCCAGTCAAGAATTTCGGCCACGCCAAGCGACTTGCTTACCCCGCAGATAATTGGCAAACGCCCACCACTGCAGCAGCAAAAATAGCGATATCCCCAGCGGATGTAGAATCGCACCCACGACGCTCTGGCGAAACCTGCACACTGCCACCCAACGCGGCAAATGACTGAGCACGATCGCCACCACGCTGGCCAAAATTGCAAACCACACCGCGATCGCGTTTCCTTCTCGCGAGATCCGCACGAGTCCGTGCGCGAGCGTCACGTAGGGCAACACACTCGCACCGCCCAGCAGAATCGTGAACGGAACGAGCAGTCGCGGATTGGCGATCCCCTCATGAGCGTTCTTGAGCAATCCCCGAACCACCGCACCCGCGTTCGTGTACATTCGGCAGGTCGCCAGTTCGGTGCCGTCGACACAATCAGTGAGCATCTCGTTCTGCCGAAAAACCTGCGGTAGTTTCAATCCGTCATGCCGTGTCGACCGAATCGCGGCGTGCCCTCCGCTCCGCTGGTAAGAATCTCGATCGGCTAAAAACATCTGACCGCAACCCGACGCGTACGCAGGATGCGTGCTGCCGCGCATCCGCGAGAAAGGTAGATAGCACAACAAGATATAGTGCATCATCGGAATGAGAAGTTTCTCTAAAAGTGTGCCGGTTTCTTGACGTGGGAACGCACTCAGTAAAGCAATCGACTGCCCCGTCTCGTTGCTCATCATCTTGCGTCGTATCAACTGCGAGATGGCCATTGGCAATAACCGCACATCAGCATCGAGAAACAGCAACAAGTCATAGCGGGCAACTTCAGCCAGCCGATAGCAAGCATGTTGTTTGCCATTCCAACCGTCGGGCAAGTCGATGCCTGTTAGCAATCTCACACGCGCATCGTGCTCGGCCATCTGCCGCACGATATCGCCCGTGCCATCGGTGGACCCATCATCGAGCACCACAACTTCTAGTGTCACGCCCGTACTGGCCAAAACCGCTGCGACACTTTGCCGAATCCCAGCCGCTTCGTCACGCGCCGGAATCAATACCGAGATCGACGGTACAACACCACGCGGTACGTTGTCGTTCGGCTCCGATTCACCGTCACGCCATTTAACGAACAATGGCAAGTTCCCCGCGAACATGATCGCCGCGATGCACGCAAGTAACAATGAGAGGGCGGGCAACAGCCACAGCAGGAGCACATCACTCATGGCTGGCGTCTCGGAACTTGTCGCTATGCGCCGCCTCGAACCGCCGAAACGTCAGCCACGACTTCAACCGGCGAGCCACATCATAAGTTCCCGACGCGCCCGCTTTCCCGCACAATAAATTTGCAAACGGATCAGACGACCGTGCCATCACGAGCGACGCCAATGCAAGTTGGTTCTCACGCATCCGCAACGACAAACTTTCCGACCATTGCGATTTCGATTGCGATGGATGATCGGCAAGTGAAACGATCTCACCAATTCGAACTAAGCATTCTGGCAAACGCTCTTCCCAAAACACGTACTCCAGGGCCAACGGCACGATGATCGCTTCGCTAAGACGCGAGCATAAATGTGCCAGCCCCGGCATCAACTCCGCGTCATGATCACGGGCGTCCGCAAACCGACCTTCCGGCGTTAACCACAACGCAGTATTGGGCCGCTCAAAGATTGAGGCAGTTGCTTTCAAAAACGCGGCCCCTCCGCGATTGGATTGCATGTCGACGCCAAAGAAACCGAGCTTCACGAACACTTGGTATTTCTCCAAAGCGTCCGCGTCAATCGGTGCATAAAATTGCCGTGGGGCCAGCATCCGCAGATTGAGAAAATGAGCGATCAATGGATCCCACCATGACGGATGATTGCTATACACAATCACCGGCACGCGGCTATCCCTGCACATCTGCGACACCCGCTGATAGCCTCCACGCTCAGCGGCGATGACGTGGAAATGCCGTTTCAAATAGGATCGCAAAAACCGATGAAAGCCATTTTGAAACCAGGCTGTCGGGACAGGAACCAACTCGGAATTCACGCCTGCGATCCCACCGTGCTCGTTCCCAGTCGTCCCGCCCGTGCGTCTTGGTCCAGCGAATCCGCAGCAATCCATCCGCTCATTAGCACCATCGGCATACCAGGGCCAGGGTGAGCGGCACCTCCAGCCAGATATAAACCAGGAACGTCCTTCCGCCGGTTGCCAGGCTTGAACGCGCCCGTGAACTTGCCATGGCTGGCCAATCCATAGATCGCACCATTGAGTACCCGGTAGCGATTGTGGATGCCCTCGGGAGTCAACGAATCTTCCGTCACGATTGCATCGCGAATGCCCTCCATGCCTGCCGTTCGCTCCAGTTTATCCAGAATCACTTCACGGTAATTCGGCAGCATCGACTTCCAATCATGCCCACTGCGCAGATATGGCGTGTGAACCAGAATATACAACGCCTCGCCTCCCTCCGGTGCAACGCATGGTTCTGTCGCCGCCGGAGCACACACGTACGCCGTCGGATCCGGTGCCGGTTGGCCTCGACGATAGATATAGTCAAACTCTTCCTCAGGATCTTTGGAAAAGACAAAGTTGTGATGCAACAATTGTTCGTAGCGACGGTTCAGCCCCAAGTAGAACACGACTCCACTGCAGGCGGCTTCGTAGTTTTGCTTACGCTCGAATTTGGCGGCCGCCGGTGTGCCTTGCAATAGTTCTCGATAAGTGCGAACAGCATCACAATTGCTCACGACAGCGTCACAAGTGATCGTTTCACCCGTCGCAGTCACGACACCCGTGACACCACTGGCGTCCGTTTCAATTCGCATGATATCGGTCGTTGTGCGGATTTCGACTCCGAGTTCGGTAGCCAACTTCGCGAGGGCTTCTGGGACCGCGCGGGTACCGCCCATCGGATACCAAATGCCTTCTTCAGTTTGCATGTGGGCGATGCCGCACAACACCGCAGGCGACGCGTAGGGCGATGAGCCAACATATTGAGTGAAGTGATCCATCATTTGTGAAACTCGATGCTCAGGCACATGCGAGCGGACGACCGAAGCCACGCTGCGTCCCATCCGCAGCGACAACACATCTTTGAGCACTGCTGCTGAAAACGCACCGCCGACTTCCATCGTGTCGGCCAATCCGCCGACACTCCGCCAAAAGAAGAACCGATCGGAAACCCCGTGCAATTGCTCGCTCATGCGAATGAATTTTTCGTAGCCCTTCGCTGCCGCCTCACCGCCCGTGAATTCACGCAGATGCTGTTTCATCGTGTCGACATCCGCGACCAGGTCGAGCACCGTGTTCTCGCTGGTTTTTGCCGCCGCCGTGCCTTCAAAGAAACATCGCCACTGCGGATCGAGCGGCACGATCTCCATGTAATCATCGAGATTCCGATCCGCTTCGGCGAACACGCGTCGCAACACACTGGGCAGCGTCAAGATCGTTGGCCCCATGTCGAATCGATAGCCACTCGTTCGATGAACAGCAGCTTTCCCCCCAATCCACTCGTTTTTGTCGCACAGCGTCACGCGGTGGCCACGAGCGGCCAGCACACAAGCCGACGACAATCCGGCCAAACCACCACCCACAACGACAACATGCTGAGCGGTGGCGGACTGAGGAGTGGAACGGGTTTCGGTAGCGATCATAGCAGGATCAGCGTTTTGGGAGAGAAAAAGAACGTCGCGGGCAACCCCGGGGGCTGTCAGCCTTGCGGTGCGCGGTATTGTAGCGAGCGAAGCAACTGTCAGGCCACCCGCTGATGAGAATCACAAACGGCGTGAACGCACCACACGAAAGAATCGCTCATGAATGACACCACCTCGACGCACTCGCCTGACCCCCGCACTGGTCCGATTCGGAAGATCTTGATCGTCGGTGGCGGAACGGCAGGTTGGATGTCGGCGATTTACCTCCGCCGGCGTACAGGTTGTCAGGTCACGCTCGTCGAATCTCCGGATATCGGCACCGTCGGCGTCGGCGAAGCGACCATCCCGAACCTGATCGACTTCCTACACAGTCTCGGCATTGATGAAGACGCGTTCATGCGGTCCTGCCAAGCGACCTACAAGCTCGGTATTCAGTTCCGCGATTGGATTCACAAAGGCCAATCGTACTGGCACCCCTTTGGATTATGCGGTGCCAACATCGACGATTTGGACCTGTTCCATTTTTGGCTGAAACGTCGCTTGGAACTCAACGTCGATCAACCGTACTGTGCCTACTCGCTGCAAACGATACTCTGTGAATCAGACAAATCACATCGACCATTGGGGGCACCACCGGTGGTCAACAACTATGCCTTTCACTTGAACGCCTCCGCGCTGGCGGAAATGCTCTGCACGCTATCGGTTCAAAGCGGCGTGATTCATCGTCGTGAAAATGTTGTTCATGTACCAACGGCAGAAGACGGCTCGATAGCGTCCGTTGCACTGCAATCGGGCGAGCGATTAGAGGCGGATTTGTACATCGACTGTACCGGGTTTCGAGGTTTGTTGATCGGGCAAGCGATGGGCGTGGATTGGGTGGATTGGTCAGAGATGCTATTGTGCGATCGAGCGGTCGTCCGCCGTGGTCCCGTTGATCCGACCATGCGTCCCTACACCATGTCTACAGCGATGGATGCTGGCTGGATTTGGCAGATACCGCTACGCGATCAAACCGGCATGGGTTACGTCTACAGCCAACGCCACGTTGGTGATGATCAGGCCGCCCGCACGCTCAATCAGTACGCGGGTGTCGACCCCGAATCGGCAGTCCGTTATGTCCCGATGCAAGTCGGTCATCGACAAAAATTTTGGCATCGCAATTGTGTTTCCATTGGACTATCGAGCGGTTTCATTGAACCGTTGGAGTCGACCGGCATCTTTTTCATTCAGCGCGCGATCGAAGATCTCATCGAATACTTTCCTGACCGTCGCTTCCACCCGAGTTTGTGTGATCAGTACAACAGGCAGCTAACAAGTGCCTACGAAGAGACACGCGATTTCATCATTCTGCATTACATACTTTCACAGCGCGACGACACCCCGTTTTGGCGTGACGCCAGGAACGTGCCATTGCCGAAGTCGTTGATCGCGACGCTGGAGTTCTATTCACATAACGGACGCATCTTGGAATCGCCTCGGCACCCAGTATTCCGCGAGACCAATTTCTATCACGTGTTGCTTGGCGGTGGAAAGATACCGCAACGTCATTTCGCCAAAGCCGACTTCTCAGACTTCGGTGCGGTCCGTGAACTGCTGCGGTGTATCGATGATAAAAATCAAACACTCGCCCGCACGCTGCCATCGCACAGTGAGACCATGTCCTGGCTGCATGGTGGATAGCTCGTGGCGAGCCGACGATCTTCTTGAAAGCGAAATCGACGGTCCGTCAAATTCCAAGCGGCATGACGTGACCAAGAGGTACTGCGAGAGCAAATCGGACGAGCCTCAATAGACTACTAAATACAATCGGTTGTGTGGGCTGGATAGGATTGCCAATTGGTGCAACCCACGAATCCGATCAAAAACACCATGTGAAAAGAGTGCTCCGACGAGTCGGAGCACTCCAAAAAAAATTTGGAGTATGGTGACTGGTCACTGCTTTGAATTTCCTGGGACACGGAAATAGGAGAGAGACCAAAGCATCCGACTTCCGTCCATCCGATCTTTCACGTAGGTGCCGACACGCTCCTTCAATCAGCATTTGCCCACAAGCAACCGGCAATGCCCTATCGTTTCAGACTTCCGCATGCAGAACCATCGCAAAAGCGGCTTGAATCCTCGGTCCGGCCTGTGAGCGGGTGCTGATTGCAACGGTTGTGATGCCAAGGATGCCAATGCTAAGAGTAACGTGCTGCCTGAACCGATTTACACAGCATTAAGCGTAAAGACACGATTGCTAACGAAACAGGATCGAACCATGCTAGCGGTTGTGCGTTCAAAAAAGCACTTAATTCGACAAACCGCTGTGTGCTATGTGCTGTGTTGTCTCGGCGCATTGAGTGGCTGCAAGGTTGGCCCGAATTTTGGGCAGCCTCGTGTTGATTACTTGCAGCAACCCTGGACGGATCAAGGACACCCACGCCTCGCCGGACAGCCAATTGACGAGCGAGTTTGGTGGAAGGTTTTCAACGATCCCATTTTGGATCATTTGATCGAAACCGCACTAGCCAACAACTTAGATCTGAAGCAAGCTGGCCAAAGAATCCTGGAAACCAGATCGCTTCGTCAAGTGGCTGCAGGAAATTTGTTCCCGCAACAGCAAACAGCCAATGCCGGCTTCAACAGAATTCGGATCAGCGAGAATGATGCGAATTTCGTCACTGTGCCAGGGTTCTTCCAAACAGCCACCTCGTTCAACTCGTTTACTGCCAATGTCTCGGCGGCTTGGGAGCTTGATTTTTGGGGTAAGTATCGTCGCCTTGTCGAATCCGCAGATGCAGAGGTTGGCGCGTCGATGGCCGCGTATGATCTTGCAAAAGTTTTGTTAATCGGCGAAGTCGCGCGCTCATACATTGACATGCGGACGATTGAACAACGGATCTTGTTGGCGCAAAAAAATATTGACATTCAACGTGCTACCCTTAAGTTGACCGAAGCTAAATTAGAAGCGGGTACTGCCGTAAAACTCGACTATCATCAATCCAAAGCGAACCTTGCTCAAACGGAAGCAGTGGTGCCGGAGTTAGAACTGCTTCGCCGACAAACCAATCATCAGCTCTGCGTTCTGATGGGGCAGGTCCCCAGGGAAGTCTTCTCGCGAAACGACGCTTTCGGCAACATTCCTATGCCGCAGTCTGAAATCGCCATCGGAATTCCGAACGATTTATTGCGACGCAGACCCGACATCGAGGTTGCCGAACGCGAACTGGCTGCACAGAGTGCTCGCATCGGTATCGCTCAAGCGGACTTCTATCCACAACTCAGTCTCGTTGGCACGCTCGGCGTTTCGGCTCAGTCCGCAAGCGATTTGTTTCGAACTTCCAGTCTAGCGGGTGTGACCGGCCCATCGGCGTCTTGGAATCTGCTGAACTATGGCCGAGTTAAGAATCGCGTGGCAGCCGAACAGGAAGCGTTTGAACGCCTACGTCTTGCCTATCATGAGACCATTCTCAACGCTTACAAGGAAGCTCAAGACTCGCATGCAGCGTTCATAAACTATTGGTCACGCATGGAAAATCTGCTTGAGGCATCCAAAAACTCTGCGGCTGCGGTGAACATCTCTCAGATTGCATTCGCCGAAGGCGCCACGGACTTCAACCGCGTCTACTTATTACAATCCGAATTGGTCCGAATTCAAGATACCGCAGCAGAGAATCAAGGCCAGATCGCGCAAAGTCTAGTCAATCTTTATGTTGCCATGGGGGGAGGTTGGGATGTAAGCGGCTGCTCATGTTACCCATCAATTCCTATGCAGTTGATTGATCACTGCGAGTCACCTTTGCAAGTGCAATCGCCAACTCACGATCCCCTCAATCAGGATAACCAGTACGACCGCGACATGCAGATAGTCGTATCGACGCCAAATGTAGCGATTCAGGCCCCTGTCGCAATCGCTTCGGCGCATCCATGGTCGTTCGATTCACAGGCCCGTCCAATCGCTCTACCGCCAGTGGACGGCGACGATCTTCCTCATTACCTGCCTCAGCAGTCTTCTTTCTTCAGCGAACCAGACGATCGCTCTGCCAACACGTCACTGATTACCCAGTAACGATAACCAATCGAATCGCAGCACCTCGGTCGCGACGAAACGTTGCAGACCGAGTCGGCTTACTGAACGTTTCTCTAAGTTTTCTCGCGTTCAGCTATTCGGAATTCTTTGCTCTGACAAAGATTCTCGAATAAATCTTTCCTGCGGCTGTCCCCGTTTTGACAGCAAGCGTCGCATTCATCAGTGGGAGCCAGTTCGTCGGCCACCGCGAGTTCTTGTCAGTAACGCAGCATCTTTATCTGCCTGTCACGCTCGCAGGCCTATTGATTTAGGAACTTGGCTCTCCCGTCTTTGCATCATCACCTAGAAATTCTCGGTCCAATCGGGAATTTCTTGAGCACTGGTAACATTGCTACCCAGCTAAGAAGAGACCATATGTCGATCCGAGATAAATTTGAGCCCATCGCAGTTGTTGGGATGGCCTGCCGTTTTCCTAACGGTTTAAACAATCTGAGTATTCTATGGCAGAAGCTGCAAACTCGCTTTAACGCCATTCGCGAGACGCCCGAGGAACGTTGGTCGGCGGATCGGTACTATTCAAAGATCGAAGCGTCCCGGGGTAAAGCATATGTTCGCAGAGGTGGCTATATCGACCAAAGTCCGCGCGAATTCGATGCGAACTTCTTCGGCATTTCCCCACGCGATGCGGAGAATATGGACCCCCAACAACGATTGATGTTGGAAGTGACCTGGGAAGCTCTCGAAAACGCTGGACTCAAAGTCCCACAACTCGCTGGTCGCCCCATCGGTGTGTACGTCGGCGGCTTTATGCTCGATCACATGATCACGCAGATGTCGCACCCGAACCGCTCCCAGATCAATCAGTACAGTGCGGCGGGCATGATGATGACGATGCTTTCCAATCGAGTCTCGCATGTCTTCGATTTCCGCGGACCGAGTCTCTCCATCGATACCGCCTGCTCGTCATCGCTCGTTGCCTTCAACTACGCATGCCAAGACGTATGGTCGTCGACTTGCGAGATGGCCATTGTGGGCGGTGTCAACGTGATGACGCGACCTGAATATCCGATGGGTATGTGCAAAGGCCAATTCCTCGCTCGCGATGGCGAATGCAAATCGTTTGATGCCCGTGGTGATGGTTATGGTCGCGCTGAAGGTGCTGGCATCGTGTTGTTGAAACCTTTATCCAAAGCTCTTGCCGATGGAAACGATATTTGGGCAACGGTGATCGCGTCTGGCACCAACCAAGATGGTCACACTCCAGGGATCTCAATGCCTAGCGGAGAAGCACAGCTACAATTGATTCAGCATGTTTGCGAAAAGTACGAAGTTGATCCACGAACCGTGCAGTATGTCGAATGCCATGGAACGGGTACAGCAATCGGTGATCCAACCGAAGCGAGTTCGATTGGAAAATGCTATGGGCAAGGGCGCAGCGGCGATGATCGAGTCATCATCGGTTCCATCAAGAGCAACGTTGGGCACATGGAAGCTTGCGCAGGAGTCGCCGGTGTCATCAAGGCCGTGCTGACGCTGCACCACGGCGAAACCTCGCCACTAGGCAATCTGCAAACACCAAACCCCAACATTCCCTTCGAGGAACTTGGCATTCGACTCTCGGATGATCGCTACAAGTTAAAGCAAGTTGACGGACCCGTTCGTGCTGCCGTCAACTCCTTTGGCTACGGAGGCTCAAACGCACATGCGATCCTCGAAGCATACTCATTCGATGGTTCCGCTATTCCCTCTAAGTCATCGAACAATCTCGGTGGGGAACTCGACACCGATTGCATGGTCTATCTGCCAATCTCGGCTCGCAGTGCCAACGCGGTTGAAAGCCTCGGCCGTCGCTATGCAGAAATGCTCAGCTCCGGTGTCGCGCTTCGCGATCTGGTTTATAGCCTAACGCACCGCCGCGCCCATTTGAATTGCCGGGCGATCGTGGCGGGTGCTAACGACAAGGAACTTCTGAGCAATCTGAAGCTATGGCTCGACGATGAAACCGAAGAAGGTAACGTCGCTCGCAACAATGCGATGGACAATGTTGCTACCGGTCAGGCTCCGTATGGTAGCGGTAATCCAAAACCAGTTTTTGTCTTCACCGGCATGGGTCCGCAGTGGTGGGGCATGGGACAAGAACTCTATCGTGACAATCCGATTTATCGTGCTGCGGTCAACGAAGCCGATGATGCGTTCAAACGTGTCGCTGGTTTCTCCGCACTCGCAGAAATGCTCAAGAGCGAAGAAGACTCACAAGTCCAAAAGACCGAGTACGCTCAACCGGCGAATCTACTTATTCAAATTGGACTGTTAGCCGTTCTTCGCTCGCGTGGAATCGAACCAGCCGCCTGCGTTGGCCATTCCGTCGGCGAATTGTCCGCAGCCTATGCCGCTGGCGTCCTGACGCTCGATGATGTGATGCAAGTCTGCTTTCACCGCAGTCAGCAGCAAGCCAAAGCCAAGGGAATCGGTCGCATGCTCGCCGTTGGCATCAGCTTGGAAAGTGCTCAAGCAATGGTCGATGAAACAGACGGCAAAGTCTCGATCGCGGCCATCAACGGAGCGACCAACATTACGCTCGCAGGTGACACCGACGAGATTGAGCGAATCGCAGCCGAACTCACTCGCCAGAACATTTTCAATCGACTACTGGAAGTCGAAGTCGCGTACCACAGCCCGACGATGGATCCGTTGATGGAGCCTCTTCGCCGAGCGCTTCTTAGCGTCGAGCCTCGGTTGCCGTGCATTCCACTCTACTCGACCGTCACTGGATCGCGAGTTACCGGCATCGCCTACGGAGCCGACTATTGGCCCGAGAATATTCGTAAGCCTGTGGAGTTCGTCGATGCGATCAACAGCATCATCGCCGACGGATTCTCTCACTTCATTGAGGTCGGTCCGCATCCGGTGCTCGCGACTTCCATTAAAGAGTGCGTACAAAATTCAGGCAAAGAGTGCCGCAATTTCTTTACCTTGCGACGCAAGTCATCCGAAGCTCCGTTGCTCGATCGTTTGCTCTTGGACTTCTATTCGCAAGGGGGCGAAATCCAATGGGAGAAGCGGATATCGCACGGAAGAATCATCGATCTGCCGAACTATCCTTGGCAGCGTGAATTGCATTGGTTGGAAAATCCGCGTGCGGCTCAGGACCGAGTCAATCCGATCGTCAATCCGATTCTTGGTACCCAGGAAGCCCCCGGGACACTCGCCTATCGAAATGATTTTGATCATTGCGTCGTGCAATACCTGCGCGATCATGTGGTGATGGATTTACCGATCCTGCCCGGTGCGGGTTGCGTCGAAGCAATGATGGAACTCGCAGCGATCCAGTTCCCTGAAGCCAACGCCTTGGCCATTCGCAACTACGAGATCTCTGCACCGCTGATTTTGAAGGAAGATCGAGCGACGGACTTTGTCACCAGTTTTGATCCGTTTGAATCAAAGGCCGCCTGTCGAAGTCTAGAGAATGGCAAACTGGGAACCGGACAGGTTCACGCCACTGGCGAGCTGGCTGCATTGCCAACTGGAATTCAACATGACGGATCGCGGACTCAGCTTGCGGATTTGCGATCGTCCTTAGCACAGCAATTAGACATTCCTCAGTTCTACAAGCAATTGCACCGGATCGGGCTACAGTACGGCCCCGCTTTCCAGACCGTTCGCGACCTTTGGGTGGCCGATGATCGCCAGCAGACGCTCGCGAGAATCGCTCTTGATGAGGATCAAAACGCACACTTTGACAAATATAAGATTCATCCAGCGCTCCTTGACGGATGTTTCCAAACACTGATGGCGATGATTGATACCAGTTCCGCGACGTATCTTCCAACGGCGATCGAAGAGATTCGTTTGTATGTAAGTTCGCTACCAAGTGAAGTTTGGTGTTATGGCCAACTCCAACAAATGAATGAGCGTTTCGTCGAGTGCCATTTGACGCTTTACGATCGTGATGGAAACATCGTGGCCAACGTGCGACGATTGCGTGCCAACGCGGCTCCTCACAAAGAGCGTGTGGATCAATGGGGCGAAGTCGTTAAGTTGCAGTTGCTGAAATACATTTGGAACGAAGGCGAACGTTTGCCGGAACCGCGTCGGCTGGGCAATTGGTTGGTTGTGGCCGATGAGATCGGAATGAGCGAGTTGATTTGCCAACAGCTCGAGAACTTCGGCGCTCGCATTGCTGCCTACGTTCAAATCGGAAACGAATTTTCCGCTGAAGGCAATCAATTCAGTGTTTCGGGTGAGTCCAGCCAAGATTGGCAACGCGTGGTCGAGCAATGTGAAGAATTGGACGGAGTCGTCATTGCGAATTCGCTCAACGCCTGGCTGACTTCGGATGATCCGACCGGTGAGCGGCAACTGCGAACATTGGTTGCCATGCTACAGGGACTGTTCGCAGCGAACTTACAGGACGTTCCGCGACTGTACCTGCTGACTCAAGCTGGGTTCTCCGTTGTGCCATCGGATACCGAAGTGAATCCCGCTCAGGCGACCTTCAATGGATTTGCCCGAGTCGCATTCAATGAACTCGAGGGAGGACAATTAACGTCGATCGACTTGCCATCTAGCATCGATGAAACAACGTTTGAAGCGTTGATTCAAGAATTGATCTGCGACGCACCGCAAGACGAAATCGCTTTGCGAGAAGGGCAGCGGTACACGAGCGAATTATCGCTGACCGACGACCTCACCAAGGATAACTCCCGAGTCTCCTACTGCGATGATCTGCATCCGATCGTCCTTCGTCCGAATCTCTCGGAGTCGGACATTGGAACCGCACGTGTTTTGGCCGATTCGTTCCAAACGCTTACACCTGATTCGATTCGTATTCGAGTTGAAAAGGGGATGATTCCGATTCAGTTCCTCAATGGCGAGTCAGACAATCTGCTCGAACGTCCGGTGATGGAGTTCGTTGGTCGAATTGTGGAAGTCGGTAGCGGTGTATCCGATGAGGCAACGGATCTCAAGCATGGCGTGCGTGTCTGTGGTTTTGGACCTGCCGAGGCAGGAAGCCATTTTGTCGGCAAGCACAGCAGCTTTACATTGACTGCGATCGCCGAGGAAGATGACGCGTACGGTTTGGTGAGTCAGATTAAGAACGCCAGCCGAGTTGCCGCCGCAGCTAACGAACTGAAGATCGTACGCGGACAGTTTGCGATCGTGGAACTGTCGCCACTGGGAATCGAATTGGCGAACGAGCTGGCAAGACGTGGCGCGGAAGTCATCCTGTTGGCAAGTTCGGCAGAAGCAATCGCGGCAGAGAGCGGACTCGATCATCCCTGTTTTGTGGTCGACGCCGAGCAGCTCGATCAATGGACGCAGCAGTACACTTGCAATCGCGGATTCGACATTGTGGCCGTTGATGCGGCCCGTTGGAATCGCACGTGGGGCTGGATGCACTTGGCCAGAGGTGGAGCCATCGTCGACACCGATCCAGCGATCACTTCGTTCGCACTCCCCAAAAAGGCTTCAAAGATCGTTCGCACCTCGAGCGAAGTATTGTCGCGAACTCCCGCCCAGTTCATCGCTGCACTTCAGCAGGGTGTTGAAATGATTCGGTCTGGGCAAACAGTTGGCGCGAACAGTTTGGAAATCCCTGTCGCTGACATCGCGTGGCAGAAACTTCCGCTCAACATTTCGCTACAAAGTCTGATCGTTTCCATGGAGACGGACAATGTCGATCTGCCCATTGTTCAGCAAGATAACTATCAATTTGCTTCGGGAAGCACCTATTTAATCACAGGGGGGCTCGGTGGCTTTGGTCAGCAAACAGCTCGATGGCTCACCGCCAACGGCGTGAGTGCGGTTGTGCTTACGGGACGGCGAGGTGCTGATACCGAGGACAAACGAGCGTTTATCGCAGACCTGGAGAAAACGGGGGCGATGGTGAAGTCGGTTGCCTGCGATGCTGCTGATCCGATTCAAGTGCGAGAAGTCTTGCAAATGATTGCCGATGAGATGCCGCCACTGAAGGGAGTGATTCATTCGGCTGCTGCAATCATCGATCAACCGATTAACGAAATCAATCTTGAAGACCTGTCGACGGTGATGCGTAACAAAGCAACGGGTGCATGGGTGCTGCACGAGGAGACGCGTGACCTGCCGCTCGATCACTTCATTCTCTACTCGTCGGCGGCCAATCTGGTAGGCAACAGTCGGCAATCGATTTACAGCGCCGCCAACGGTTTTCTCAACGGCCTGGCTCACATGCGCCGGCAAATGGGGCTGGCTGGAACAAGTATCAACTGGGGCGCCATTTCGGACGTCGGCATTGTCGCGCGGGATGAGAAGCTCGAGCAATTCCTACGTTATGTTGGACTTCGCGGCATGGAATCGTCGGAAGCCCTCTCATTGCTTCAGGTCTGTTTGTCGCGTGACTTGGTGCAATTCGGTGCTACTGTGATCAAATCGTGGGCTGATTGGGGGCGTTTTGAAATTCGTGCCGGGCAATCGCCAAGGTATCAAAAGCTGATCGCATCGGACGCTTCCGGACAAGATACCGAAGCACGCAGTGCACTAATCGCTGAACTTTCTGAACTCGACCCTGACGAGCAACTCGAAGTCTTGGCGGTGCTCATCACCGATGTACTTGCGGCGATCCTTAAAACGGACGCTTCGCAAATCCCTCGCGCCAAACCAATCAATGAGCTCGGCGTGGACTCGCTGATGGCCACTGAAATTCAGATGGCCTTGGAGACACAACTGGGACTGAAGGTCGCGGTCTTGGAAATTCTTGGTGACTCGACGATCCAATCGCTTGCGAAAAGCTCTTATAGCTCACTTGGTTTAACA
>JBGSMN010000021.1:0-2033 GCA_041740155.1 Rhodopirellula sp. | reverse complement strand
CCGGTGGAAGAGATTTGCAGCGTGAGCAACTGCATCGCTCGGGGACTGGAGCGTTCGAGCGATAACCCGCTAGGCCTGTACGCCGATGCTGGGAAGGCATGGGCTGAGGTGCCTGCTAAAGACCGCGGCGACTTTGCGATGTACGCCTACCGACTTTGGCCAGTGCAGTTCGAGAACGGGCAAGAGGAAGAGATCGACTTGTGGTGGGAACTCGCCGTCGCACCGATGGCGAGCACTTTCGTTCGCCTCGGGTGGGATGCGGTTGTCGGCGGGAACGCACACAGTTTTGGCTGTTCACCATTGTCTTGCAATAGCGGTTTGGATGTCGTCAAGTGTCCCGAACTCAATCGATACTGCGTAGTTGACAGTGAGCGAGCAGCAATGGCGCTGGCCCGCAGCTTTTCAATCACCCAGCCCGAGCCGGGACCGTACTGCGTCGTCGAGGTCTGGCGAGATACCGTCTCAAACGGCGAAACAGGCGCTGACGAAGATGGTCGTGCGTAGGCTTTCTCTCGTATTCGTTTATATGTAGCACGCTTTACTCCTTTACGTTGCGATGCTGATTTCGTCTTACGAGGCGCTTCCATGCCTCACGCTGCCTTTCCCAGTTTGGTGTGATTGCAATTGTGCGCACTTCGCGTTCGCGGAAGCGTGGGACGAATTCGGTGGTGGGTTCAAGGTCGAGGATCGCTTCTTGGATGTCGGGCGCGAGTTGAGTGAGGTTGAGGATCTGGGTTACGCGGGCGCGGGTGATGCCGGCAACGCGGGCGATCTCGGCTTGATCTTTGACTTGGCCGGTTGCCAACAATTCCTCGAGGCGAATGGACAACGCCATTAGCTTAGTGATGTGCGGCACTCGTGGCGGTGCGCTGGGATTCTTTGGCTTGGGTGCACTTATGCGTTGACGACCATGCGATGATGCGCTCGTTTGGAACTTGGCGTGAATGTGACTCATGATTTCTTGCATTCTTCGAGAGGTGAGTGTTCGGGATTGTTCGTTGCGAATGACTTTAGCCCGAGTGGGCTAAGCGTGATGGAAAGCGTGCTATCAGTCGGGTCGTGATCGATGTTTGCAACCAACTGGGACATCAATCGGCTGCGCTCGACCATCGTGAGATGGTCCCACAGTCCCTCAAGATTCGTGATGGCCTTCAGGATCGTTTGTCGATCTGCGGCACCGGCTTGGATATTTGCGAGCTGATCTTGCAACTCATTACGTCGGCGAAGGTCGCGTCTCTGTTGCTCTGTGAGCGACGCGAACGATTCGAGACGTTTGGCTTCGCGGGCATCGTCGCCGGTCGGAGTCGAAACGGCTTCAATCGCCCGCTCAACGTAGCTCAAACTCGCGTTCAAGAGTGAGAGCTCTTTCTGAAGGGTGTCTCTCTTGTCAGAGATTGACCGGCTAACACGCTGGCAAGTTTCATTCAGAAGTGATTCGTCGATGGTCAGCGATTGGAGCTGAGCGACTACGAAGCGTTCGACCTCTTCCGCTGGCAGCGAAGGCCTGGGGCAGGTTTTGTGACCGCGTTTTGTTGCCTTATTGCAAACGTAGTAGCGATATCGCTTGCCGCGCCCGCTGCCACCGCTGGTTGAATGCGTCATCGCTGAACTGCAGGCGGCGCAACGCAACAAGCCAGCCAGTACCCCTGGTGATTTGCCTTGGATGCGGTCGCCCAGATTCACGCGATTGCAATCTAGTTTTTTCTTTACTGCGGAAAATACAGCCGGATCAACGATCGCTTGGTGCTCACCCTCGAACATTTCGTCATGGTAAGTAACTTTGCCGATGTAGATCGGATTGGTCAATAAAGCGTGGAGTGTCGTCTTATAGAACTGGCTACCACCTATCTGCTTGTCAGCTTTAGTGACCCAACTCTTGGATCGCCAACCGCTGGCTTGGATCGCATCGAGTGTTCCGATGAGACCCTCGCACCCAAGATACAAATCGAAGATCTGGCGGACGCGTTCGGCCTCCATTTCGTTGACGATCAGTTTCTTGGTTGCACGATCAATATCGTATCCAAGGACCGGCC
>JBGSMN010000417.1:0-3752 GCA_041740155.1 Rhodopirellula sp. | reverse complement strand
TGTGAGTTTTGAAGTTGCGCTCTTTGATAGCCCAGAGGGCGACAGATGAATTGCCGGAGTCGTAAGTTCCCGGAAAATAAAACGAAATGAAGTGGAAGCCCGGAGGGCGGCACAGGTCCGCAAAATTTGTGCCGCCCTAGTATCTCTCGGGTCGACATCAAGGCGTTCATTTTGGATGCTTTTTGGTGTTGATGCTAGTCGTCTGGTCTGCAGTTTGGCGAGGACGTGGACGTTCATTTAACGCCGCCTCGGACGCCGCAGCAAAGGGCCTTGCAAGCTCTGGAGCGGCGACGCGTCCAGGTGCTCGCCCTGCTGTCGAGCGAAGAAAATCGGCTATCGCGAACCAGCGATGCGTTTGCTCACAAAATGATCGAAGGCACAATTTCAAACCTGAAAACTCAGCAAAAAACGCTCGACGATCAGATCGCAAGCTTGCTTGATGAGCTGGCACAGGCCGTAGCGAAGGTGAAGATCGTCAATGACATGGTTCGCAACAACGAAGCGTGGCGGGTGGCGAATCTGAGCTTATCGAAATAAAAGAGGGGACCAGATTACCGTCGCTAAAAGGAACCTAATCGCCTCACGTGCTCGATGCGTCATGGACGGACCGGCGTCTGAGCTATCTTTCGAGCGGTTGCACCTCTGCAGAGCCGCTGTGTATTTCACCCAGCGAGTTCTAAAACTGACGCGTCGGGTTTCGATCACTTCTGCGACGAGCCATAGACCCCAAAATTTTCAATAAAATGCTCCCGCACCGTTTTTAAATTCGGCCCATCAATCACACCCTTTTCCGTCACAATCGCTGTCACCAATTCTGCTGGCGTCACGTCGAATGCTGGGTTGATTACGGATGCTGCTGGTGGCACCGTCAGCGGGCTGTGCTGACTGCCGCCAGCGTGTCGGACTTCGATTTCACTTCGTTGCTCGATCGGGATCAAATCTCCCGATTCCAATTCCAAATCAAACGTGTTCGTTGGCGCGACCACATAAAAAGGAATCTCGTGATAGCGGGCTAAGACCGCCAGCGGATAGGTGCCAATTTTGTTCGCTACGTCACCGCAAGCCGTGATCCGGTCGGCACCGACAATCACCGCGTCGACGTGGCCTTGTCGCATCAATCCGCCTGCCATCGAATCAGTGCATACAGTCACATCGACGCCCGCTTGCGACAACTCCCACGCCGTCAATCGCGCACCTTGCAAGAGCGGCCGGGTTTCATCGGCGAACACTTTCAGAGAGCGTCCTTGTTCATGCAAAAAATAAATCGGTGCCAGGGCCGTGCCGTACGCCGAGGTCGCCAATGACCCGGCGTTGCAGTGCGTCAACACCGAGCGACACTCACGCAGCAATTCGGCACCGTGTCGTCCCATCTCGCGACACATCGCACGATCCTCTTCGTGAATCTGCACCGCCTCATCAACCAATCGCTGCGGTAGCGTACTGAGCGTATCGTCAGGCACGGCTTCGACCACGGCCCGCATTCGCGCCAGCGCCCAAAACAAGTTGACGGCCGTGGGGCGACTCGTGGCGAGGAATTCGATCGCTTCGTAATACGCACCACGAATCTCATCGCTGCTCGCGGACCAATCGACGCGCGCCAATGTCACGCCATACGCTGCGGCAATCCCGATCGCTGGCGCACCACGCACGACCAATCGCACGATCGCATCGTGCAATTGAACGAGATCCGTACAAACCAATCGAGTCAATTCGCCTGGCAAACGAGTTTGATCGAGCAAATCGACGGCGGCGAACGCCCCGTTGTGTCCGGCGCGATATCGGATCGTTTCTGCGTCGGACATCAAACGTCTTCAGCCGCAGGCACCACAAACCCTTCGCGATACTCACGCGTCAACATCGCGTTCGCCGCATCGTTGTCGACATAGCGTTCTGTTTCCGGATCAAACTTCAATTGCGGGCCGAGTGATACTTTATCGTTATCGAGGTCGACACCGTTGTCACGCAGGTGCTGCAACGTTCGTTCCAGCGTGGCCGGATTGTCGTCAAGCGATTGGAAGCTATCAAACGCGTCAGCAATTTGCCCAGGAGCGACTCGGTTGTCTTGGCCGAGGTAGTACGACGTGTTGCCGAGGTGAGCGATCGCGGCCGAGAGATGACCACAGCGTGCATCGGCATGCAGCAGGCTCGCATCGCGGGCGACAACTGCATCGATGAAATTGCTCATATGAACATTGTTCAAATCGCCGTCCTTCCGTGTTTCATGTTTGAATTCACGAAACGGTTTCATCTTTAGATCGAACGCGCGACAATTTTCATAGCTCGGGCCTTGGATGAGATAGCCTTCACTGCCGTAAAATACGACACCGATCTTGTTGCCTTTATCAGAACCAAACAGCTCGTTGATCTGTTTGTCTGCCGATTTATCAACGCTCAAGCCACGCGTTTCAAACACGATTGTTTTGTCACCGTAATCGTAGATCGAGACTTGCGTGTTCGCGGTATCACCCGCGTCGACATAGTTCGGGTCTTTCCGCTCGGCTTGATATCCCATGCGGCCACCGTAGGTGAGGATGGAATTGGGATGACGGTCGAGGCCGAGTCCCCAGCGGGCGACGTCGGTTTGATGCGGGCCTTGGTTGCCCGAGTCGCCGTTCCCGTAGTGTCGCTGCCAGTGCCAGTCATAATGGAACTGTTGCCGAGTGACCTTGGGGTCGGTGTAGCTGGCCGGGCCGCTCCACAGGTTGAAGTCAACGGAATCGGGGACACGATAAGCTCCCATCGAGCCGATCGATTTGCGACGTTTGTAACACAACCCGCGAGCCAAATTGACTTCGCCGATGCCGCCATCAGCGAGGAACTGCATCGCGTCGATACATCCTTTGCTGCTGCGGCACTGCGTTCCCGTTTGAAACATCCGTCCATATTTCTGTGCGGCGGCAACGAGCGTGCGACCTTCGTGAATGTTATGGCTGATCGGTTTTTCGATATACACATCCTTGCCTGCTTGCATCGCCCACACACCGATCATCGCATGCCAGTGATTCGGCGTGGCGCAGGTGATGATTTGAACGTCATCGGCATCGAGGATCTCACGCACATCACGCACGACACGAGGACGTGTGCCTTGAATTTTTTCGACCGCTGCGGCTTGTCTTTCGCCGACCTTTGCATCAACGTCAACGAGCACACGAATGACCGTTCGCGGATCATGATGAAAGCCACCGACATGCGACATGCCACGACTGTTGACACCACAAACGGCCACACCGAGAGGTTCAGCCGGCGCATCGGCAGCCGACGCGAAACTGGTGTGAACGCCCGCGATCAGGCCTGAGACCAAACTACTGGTGAGAGCCGCGGCCGAAAATTCGCGTCGATTGAGGCGATTCAGAGATGGACGATTCATGATGGATTGAACCTTGAAATGGTTGGGCAAGTGGGAACCCGAGGTGGGAATTCAGTCCACTGCATTATGCACACCGTGGCCCCGGCTACCAGTCACCTATGTGGGACGGTTCCATCGAATTCGATCCGAATCCATGTTAAAACACTGTCAAAAACACAGGTGACACCAATGACTGAAACTCCCCGGCCGAATCCATACGTCCCTTCGCCCAGTCCTCCCGAGGAGACGACGAAAACAAGGCGTCAGCACATCGTCGCAAAGATAGAGTGCAAAGAGACGACGTTAGTGATCTGCGAAGCGACCGGAGGTTGCGAGGAGGCACTCGTCGACGCTATGCACGAGGCCGCAATAGCCGTTTGCATCGCCAACGCCAGACAAGTTCGAG
>JBGSMN010000277.1:0-28608 GCA_041740155.1 Rhodopirellula sp. | reverse complement strand
AACAACAACCCGACGGCTGCGAACATGATCAACGCCTCGTTATTGCGAGGTAATCCCAGCGCTCCGATCGCCGCCGGCTTCACCACCGTGACCGCGGCAACACCGAACGGTTTGAACTTGGGCGGTGCTAGCGATACGGTTGTGAATCCCGGTTATGTCGGAATCGGTGATCGACCTAATGAGGTGGTGTTCCGGTTTGCCGAACCGTTGCCTGACGATGCTTATCAAATCGAGATCTACGGAAGTGGCGATCGAGCGCTTCGCAACACGAACGATGAAGCGTTCAATGAAGGTGTCGACTTCGCCGTGCAATTTGCGATCAACTCACCTCCGCGCGTGTTAGCGGTCGTGCCCGAGCCTGTCACAAAACTTGCGAACGGGCGATTGATTTCGGAACCGAACGTGGTCGAGGTGTACTTCACCAACGACGTCAATAACTCGGTATTGAATGAAGACTTCTACACAACCGTGTTCACTCGCGATACGGTGACGGGCAGTGATGACATCACCCGCAAACCCGTCGTCAATGGTGTTAGCTATATCCCAGGACGCTTGGATGCCGTTCGTGTAACGTTCGCGTCGCCATTCTCGCGAACGCCATTTCAAGCTGGCGAATCGAATCCTGAAGGTGACCTGTTTATCGACGGTGCCGTGCGGTTCCGCGTGGGCAACGACACGCTATTGCCGTCAGCTCCTACCGTCACGACCGTCACTGAGGCAGGCGACAGCATCACGCGTAATACCGCTGCACCATTGGCCGAACCGGGGCCGATGTTGGTGCCTGGTTTCAGTGGTGCCAATCAATCCCAGACCACGAGCGTGCGATTGGTCGGTGGCGAGATTGTAAACCCATCGACTTACGATTTGCAGTTCCCCGGCGGTACCGATTACGAAGGCGTGCGTGACATTCGGCCTGACGATCCAACCCGCAATGATCGCGTCGTACCGTTAGGCGTGTGGCGAACCGAAGGCGATACTATGCCTGGTATCAGCACGATCTATTACAACTTCCCCACTGAGTGGCAGGGCGAAGATTTCGACAGCGAAGACACTGATCTCAATCAAACCTATCGCAACTTGATCACGGAACAACAGAAAGTCCGCGCTCGCGAAGTGGCGTCGCTGTTCAGTGAATATCTCGGCATCCAGTTCATTGAAGTGGGTGAAGATGCTGCAGCGGCGATCTCCAGTGATGATTTCACGGGCGAGGTCGGCCCAGTGTACAGCATCGGTCTCGGTGAATTAGCGAGCACGTTCGATGGACTCGGTGTGCTCGTTCCGAGTGCCGCAGGCGGCGTCACCGTTGCCACGCGCGAACTTGATGACAACGGCAACACGTTCCTCGACCCCGCGCTGACGTTCGATTTTGATACACCAACCGAAAACGGCAACCGGCTGATTGTGCTCGATGGTCAAGACTTTGATCAGAGCACCGACGACTTCACCGGTGGTGAATTCTTCCGCGGCGTGTTCCTGGGCATCGGGCAATTGCTCGGCTATGGCTATGCCGATCACCTGCCACAGCCGATCACGCAATCGACCGCTAGCGTGCTCGATGAATTCATGCCGATTCAGAACGATATTCCGGCGACGACCGCAGACTTGTTTGAACCCAATGAAGCGGCTTTCCCGAGTCCAGCTGATATTGTCAACGGTCAATTTTTGTATCGGCCTGAGAGCAACGACATTGACCTGTACGAGTTCACGCTTGCTAGCGCAGGAACCGTCAATATCTCGACGATTGCTGAGCGATTGGCCTCATCGAGCACCCTCGACACAATGCTGCGACTGTACAAAATCGAGGGCGGCATTCCAATCGAGATCGCTGCCAACGATGACTACTTCAGCAATGATTCATTGATCGAAATTGAAGTCACGGCGGGCAAATATGTCGTCGGCGTGAGTGCTTCGGGCAACGACAGTTACGACCCGATTATCTCGGGCACGGGCATCGGCGGTGTCAGTCAAGGCGAATATGAAGTCGCGATGACGTTTACGCCGAAAACCTCAGCAGCCAATTCGATCAGCGACGGCGGCCAGTCTCTCGACGGCGACGCTGACGGCGAAGCAGGCGGTCTGTTCCAGTTTTGGTTTGAACCAAATGATGCCAATACCACGATCTTCGTTGACAATACTGGCGGCACGAGTGGTACGGGCGCTCCAGGATCGATCACCAATCCATTCCGTACGATCAATGCTGCGTTCCAAAGTGTGGAAGCACGGCGTGGCAGCGCCAGCGAAGTGGAAGTGGTGCGTGTCGTTAGCGGCGGTACCTACCGAATTGGACGCACGGCGTTCGGTTCGGCATTGACCAACGGTGAACTGACGACAATCGACGTGCCGAAAGATGTGAACTTGATTCTCGACGCCGGAGTGCGGTTTGAGATGCAGGGCAGCCGAATCGGTGTGGGCAGCACGTCGGCGAGTAACGATCGCAGTGCCGCGTCAATCCAAGTGCTTGGCAAACCTGATCTACCCGTGCAACTCGTTGGCTTTGGGACCAATCCTGGAAAGGGCACGTGGGGCGGTATCGATATTCGGGGTGACGTCGACTTTGCCGACGATAGCCGCGTGAATATGGAAAACAACGGTGTGTTTCTCAACCACATCCAATTCGCCGACATTCGAAACGGTGGTGGTGTGGTCAGTGTCGACGGAGCGTCGCGCACCGTGTCCGCGATTGAATTGGCAGAAACACGCGCCACAATTATCAACAGCAAGATTTCGAACTCTGCTGACGGAGCGATCGCCGCAACCCCCAATACGTTTGCTGAAACCCGTTTCGATGAATCACGGTTCCAGAACGAACTGGCCGCCGGAGCAGGACTGTCTCGTTATTTCACCAGCGATTTCGATCGTGTTGGACCGCACATTCGCGGCAACACGATCGTTGACAATACTTACAACGGGTTGCTGTTGCGGATCGACACACCGACAGGTGGCGGTACCGAAAAGCTCGAAGTGAATGCTCGGTTCGATGATACCGATATCGTTCACATTTTGATCGAGAACTTGCAAATCGAAGGCAGTGCGGGCGGTCCGGTGAGTTTGAGTGATGCACCGAGCTTGTTGCTGACCCAAGCCACTGCCCAGGTCAACACGGTTAATAATCAGGCGGGCGATATCCCACAAGGACAATATGCCTATCGCATGACTTACGTGACTCGCGATGGTTTTGAAAGTGTCGCGAGCGATGCGAGTTTGACTGTCACGCTCGCAGCAACGGGCGCAATTCAGTTGACGAATTTGCCGACCGTTGCCTCCGGTGCGGAGTTCACAGGTCGTCGATTGTATCGCGCGGCCGTCACTGGCACTGACGTCAATGGACAACCGATCTATGGTGAGTTCACTCGCATCGGTCGACTCAACACCAGCGCCACGTCGTTCACCGACAGGCTCGATGCAGGCTTCACCGCGCTCGATCCAGATCGCATCGGTGCGGCCAGTTTAGCATTGTCGGGCCGTTTGGATCCCGGGTTGACGATCGATCCCGGCACAATCGTGAAGCTCAATAGCTCTCGCATCGACGTCACGTTCGGTGCTCGACTGTTTGCCGAAGGTACCGATGCCGAGCCGATCGTGATGACGAGTTTGAATGATCGCCGGTACGGAACCGGTGGCACGTACAACACGAACGGATTGTTCCAGGATTCGACCGCCGGTGCGGAGACATCCTTACAATCTGGTGATTGGGGCGGAATTTTCGTCGCCTTCGGGGCGGACGCGTCGATTGATCACGCGGTGCTGGCCGGTGGCGGTGGTGCGACTCGCATTGAAGGCGGGTTTGCTAGTTTCAATGTGATCGAAGCTCATCAGAGCGATCTGCGTGTCGCCAACACGCGGTTTGAATTGAACGACAACGGACGCTCGATCGTCAACGATAGTGGCAACAATACGAACAACCCTGACGATCCACGCGAACAACGTGTGGGCCGGGTAAACAATGCCAGCGGCACGATCTTCGTTCGCGCCGGTCAACCGATCATCATTGACAACACGTTTGTCGATGGCAATGGTCCCGCGATGAGTTTCGACGTCAACAGTTTCACTTGGCAAGAGCAGACCGACTACGGTCGCTCGACGGGTCGGCTCGATGCGCTGAGCTTGCGTGGCAACAGTGGGCCACTGGTCAAGAACAATCGCATTTCGACCGATGGCAATGGCGGCGGCGGACTGGCTGGAATGGAAGTTCGCGGCGGAAAAGTGGCTACAGAAGTCGTGTGGGACGATACCGATATCGTACACATCGTTCGTGACACGATTGAAGTTCCGAACCAACACATCTATGGTGGATTGCGTTTGGAAAGCGATGCTCGTGGATCGCTCGTGGTGAAGTTTGCCAATCAAGACCTTGATCTTGACGATGCGTTATTGCAACGTCGTGCAGGGATCGTTGTTGGTGGCAATACCTACACGGCTGAAAACCAAATGATCGACATCGCCGATCGGATCGGCGGCAGTCTGCAGATCATCGGCATGCCCGATTTCCCAGTGATTTTGACGGCACTGAGCGATGATGCGGTAGGTGCTGGGTTCACGCCTGAGGGGCGCGCGAATGTCGACACGGATAACAACGGGTTGATTCTCAATACGCGGACGGCGGTCAATGTTGCCGAGCGATTGCCGCCCGGTTTGCCGCTGAGCCAAGAGTTCTCGGACGCTGATTTTGAAGTCGATCTGGGGCGTGATGGCGGCAACCAAGCTCCGAATTCGCCTTATATCATCGACAATGACATTGATCAGCCGAACCAAATTGGGCACCTGGAAACGTCGGTGGACTTTGGCGGGCGAATTCAGCGGATCGAAGCGACGGGGTTCGACTCCGCGCAGCAACAAGCGCTCGCGGCAGCCAACTTGCAATTCCTGTACACCACGTTCATCAACGTCACGCAAGATTTGCTGCCCTTCATTCCCAACCCCGAGCCGGTAGAGTTGTTCGACGCGTTCCTGCCGACCGATCCGATCGTCATTGACCTCGTCAACGATGACCGTGTGGTCAGCACAGGCATTTATGACATTGACTTGGAAATAGCGCAAGCCACAAATACCCCAATTCAGACCATTTTCGGCCGCCAAATTCGTTGGAAAGCCGAAACGTTTATTCTCGATAACCGAGGCACGATTTACACCCAATTGAACTTTGAAACGGTGGATGGATTGTCGTTTGACGCTGGACGCGTGCGTTCGGTGGACGTGATCAGTTACAACGACACAGGCAGCAACGGGCTAGGCGGTGTGAACAACTTATTGTTCCAAAAAGGTACGCCTGGCCAAGCCGATTTCCGTTTAACGACGGTCGATCAAACGACGGGTGTGGCCTTTAATCACGGTGGTATCTACGCCAACGATTCGTTCAATCAGAACAATGCGACGTATAGCGGGTTCACGGCAGGTCAGTTTGCCGGTGGTGTGAAGTATGTTCTCAATGAGATCAATAACGATACGCTGGTAACAGCGATCAGCTCGGACCTGAACGGTAATCACTTCCAACCGCAGCTTCAGTACATTCTGCCGACGGTCGAGCCGATTTTTGAAGGTGTGACGCCAGGGACGTCTGCGATCGGTCCGCAAGGCGATTTCGATACCGCTCACCAATGGCGACTCAACAATAACGCCGTTGATGCGCGGGTGACGTCGTTCCTGGAGTTCGTACCATCAGATCCTGCTCTGGAACCTTTCCCGTTTGAAACTCCCGCCTCGGTTCCCGGCGCGGGAACGTGGGATGGGATCGTGATTCGGGAAGCCGCGTCGGATTCCAATGCTTCGATCACGTCAGAAAATGAACCCGCCAACGTCGGTCGCAGTGACACCAATGCGCTCGCGAGCCGTTCACAGTTCCTTGGTGAAGTGGCACCGAGCCGCGCCGCAGGTGATGAGAATCGTCGTCTCGGTCTCATCGTCGATGGTGAGTTGTCATCGTCTGGAGATGTCGATGTGTACTCGTTCGTCGCCGAGGGTGGCACACAGGTCTGGATTGACATTGACCGTACGAATTTGAACCTCGACACGATCGTGGAATTGGTCAACGCCAACGGTCAAACGTTGGTGCTGTCGGACGATGCGATTGCGGAAGCCGCATTGATTGAAGAATTATTGACGCTCGATGCGGCTGACCCGACCACGGCGGCTCGTCGCGCAGAATTGCGACGATTGATAGCTTCACGCACCGGTCGTGGTGGTGAAGCGCTCGATATCGACTCTGTGTTCGGTTTGGCAACTGGACAAATCGACGCGAGTGCCGGTAACGTGGCGTTCCAAGATCAGTATTCGATTAATGCTCGCGATGCCGGAATGCGCGTGACCCTGCCAGGCGTGGTTGGACAGCGCACGTTGTACCACGTGCGTGTTCGCAGTGCCGTTTCGCCACAGACTAAAGCGACGTTGACGAGTGACGAAAAGAACCGGATGGTGGTGGGCAACACGTCCGATGTGGCCGTTGATGAAGAGCTACTGCTCAATCAAGCAGGCGGTTTGCGTTCTGGGTTGACCAAGGGTTCGTATCAATTGCAAGTGCGGATTGAAGAACGGGATGTCAGTCCCGGAACTCAGATTCGCTACAGCGATGTGTTGTACGCCGACAATGGTGTGCAAATCATTGGCGGACCGATGCACAGCCCGCTGACGGGCGATGATTATGAAACGGCGCTGGACAATGGCACCTTCGGTACCGCCCAACGTCTCGGTTTGTATGATACCCAGTTCACTGGAGATCCTGCTATCGCGGCGAACCAACTCGTACTGCCAGACGGTTCGATTTTGATTTCGCGTGACGGCAACTTTAATCTCACCGGTGCTCAACAAATCGACCGCGTCGATGTGTTACTCAACAACGGTGCGGGGCCGTTGTCGTCAGATCGTTTGGCGAAGAACATCTCTGGTTTCATTAGTGATCGCACGGACGTCGATTGGTATGAGTTCGAGATCAGCTATCAACAGCTCACGCGTGATAATGCGGCGATGTACTTGGCGACCGTGTTTGATATCGACTACGCGGACGGTGCGGCTCGCGCTGACTTGTCGCTGTATGTGTTCGACGAATTGGGGCGACTGGTGTTGATCGGTGGCGACTCCAACGTTGCTGACGATATCAATACCGCGACCAGCGGCACAGCGGATCTGTCCAGTGGTTCATTTGGTACGGCCGACCCCTACATCGGTTCGGCGGAACTGCCTGAAGGCACTTACTTCGTCGCGGTGTCGAACAAGTATGTTGCACCCGGACAACTCGATCAATTCACGACTCGCAATCCCACGAACGCGTTGATTCGATTGGAGCCGATCGACAGCACACGGCGGATCGCTGAGGAAGGCTTTACGAATTTAGGCGTTGCAACGGGCTACACGCAAGTCGCACAGGGGCCAACCGTACCCGTGTTGTTCGACAATGAGTCGATCATCGAGCATACCCTTGACGACGTATTCTTGTATGTCAACAGTGGCACTGGTTTATTCTTGGTCAACCCATTCACTGGTGCCCGTTACGCGAACCTGGGCGGCTTCGGCACGACGATCAACGATGTTGCGTTCACCGCCAATGGTGAGTTATTCGGATACACGATCCCGCAGAACATCAATGACGGAAACTACAATTACGCGCGGATCAACACGGTCAACGCTGGTCTGACGTTGCTGGAAAATACAGGTATCGAGACAAACCATGATCTGGCAGTCGAAGGCACACCAGCGGCACCTGCCCCTCAGATTCTCGATGTTGAGAGCGACGATGGTTTGATCGTCAACGGAATCACGATTCGTTCGCGATTGGGCGCCGAAACTGGTTACCTAGTTGGAAACCGCCCAATTCCACGCCAAGGCTTGACACCTGGACCGAACTTTGAACGCCAAGGTTACACGACTAACATTCTGTACGCGTTTGATGAAGAAACGGGCGAAGCGACCGGGCCGAATTTTAACCTGACACTTTTGAATGCTGGTGCTGGTACGAATATCCGGGAAATTGGTCAGATTGACACCAGCGCCGACCCAGACGACGGGCAACCTGATGACGCCAACGTGCTCGGCGTGTCGTCGGCCAGCGCCGTCAATGCGGCAGGTGTCTATGTGCCACAACTGTTTGATGGTGACACGTTCACATTGACCAACGGAACGAACTTTGTCACGTTTGAACTCAATCAAGGCTTCACGTTGGTGTCGTCGAGTCCAGCGACGATTGCCAATGGGACATTGCTGCGAGTGACGTTGCCAGGCCGTGCGCCGACGACGTTTGAATTGAGCAATGCAGCCACCCCTTCGACGCCTGGCAATGTTCTGGTCAACATTGATCGCACAGCTAGCAACACCGTCTTCATTGAGCGTCTCGCAACGGCGATTCGCAATCAGGGCATTCCGGTTTCATTCAAAGGAACTCAGTTAGCACTGCCCAGTGCCACGGTCGTGACCTTGACGCCTCCAGGGACTGATCCAGTCGTCGGTTTGACGCTCAGCGGCAGTAATCTCGTTCAACCAGGCAACACGCCAATCACGCTGGTGCCGACCGATTCTGCGGAAACGATTGTCAATCGTATCGTGCAAGCGATTGCAACCGAAAATGCTACGGGTGCCTTGCCCACGGTGACTGGTACTTCACTTGGACGCGCTGTCCGCATCACAGGCGTCGTTGTCAGTGCGAACTCACTCGGTGGCAATCTGCGATTAGGTGGATTTGCCAATGGCGGCACAATCACCGGCATCGAGATGGTCGATAACAACATGTATGCAGTTTCAAATACTGGCGGATTGTATTTTGTACCTTCGGGAGCATTGTTCACCAACGGCAACGCGAACGTTGGACAATATGTACAGTCATCGACGGATTTGATCGGCATCAACTTCAGTGGATTGCGAGCCGGACCGAACAGTCTGCGAGATGATGCCGGTCGACAAATCCTGTTTGGCATCACGCCTGCGGGAACGATCCACGCCTTCAACCTTGATGGTGAATTGCAAAGCGTCTTCGCGGGTGGTCGAACCTCGATTGAAACGGGCGTCGGTAACGCACAGGGTCTGGATTTCGCGACTCTCGACTACAACTTGTGGCACGTCACTGGTGCTCGCGGTGGAGAAGACGGACACGGCATCAATCGAGCGTTTCATGCTGCTCGGTCAGATGAAAATGGCAATAATTCGTTGCTGTTTAATTACACCACGGGTGCGTTTAACAATAACTATGGTCCCGGCGAGACTCCCGTCCGCAACTTAAACCAGGCAACTGAGAACGTTCGTCAGGACGGTCAAGCCGTCAACAACACATACAACTTCCCCGGCGGCGCTCGCGGTCAAGTTCAATCCAACGCGTTCTCGCTCGAAGGTTACTCGGCAGCCGATTTGCCGATGATGTATTTCAACTACTTCCTCGGCTCCGACGGTGTCGATGACGACTCGGCTGTTAACGACGACGCCGACTTGTTTGATGAAGATTTGGACTCGCTGCGTGTCTACGTTGTCGATAGCCGCGGTGTTGAGCATCTCGTGGCAACGAACAATGAATCGCGTGGTGGTGGTACGACTGACGATGAGTTTGACGATCCTGATCAGGTCGGTATCTACGATGATGACATTGATGTTGACGTTCAACAACTCTATGACAACACGGGAACCTGGCGTCAAGCACGCGTTCCGCTGGGTGCATTCGCTGGCCAAGCTGGATTGTCATTGCGGATTGAATTCTCAACGGCGGGCACCACGTCCACGTTGACTGGCGAAATCCGCGCGGTCGCTGGCAGTGCCCTCACGGACGGACAAACGCTGATCATTGGCGGTGAAACGTTCTCGATCAATTTAGCACCGACAGTCACGTTCTCGTCGGGTATCTCGTTGCAACAGCTCTACACCAATCCAGCAGCGATTTCCTCGTTCACTGTTGATGGACAACAGTACGTGCTTGATGATGGCACGCGAGTGATTCCTGCCGGTGCGATCTCGATTAACTTGTTGGCGGATTTGCCCGTTGGCACGACCCTGGCCAGTTTGACGGCGGGAGACATCGCCCGTGCCGTCGAAAACGTCTTTGATCGTCAAATCGACCTCAATCGAATCCTGCCAAGTGGCACGGAGATCGAGCAGTTCTATGACGCCAATCCGATTCCGCTCGATGTTGTCAACGTTGACCAGTACTATGCTGACAATCCAGACAAACTATTCACGGTTTATCTCAATGGCGTGGAGTACGTGCTGCTCGATGGTGACACTCAGCGTGCGGACCTGACGCTCGGCTTCAATAACGATCTGAACGCACCACGCGTCCAGGTCAGTGTTTTCCAAGAGTATCAGATCCTGAACTTGGGCAACGTCGATCCGACAATCACGACGCTTGACGATTTGACGGCGGACGATGTGTCAGAGGTGATCGGTGCGTTGATTGGCGAAGCCGACTTGGCCGTCGATTACGATCAACTTGTTCCGAATGCGCTCGTGCTCGACAATTTCTATGCTGATCGTGACGTGTCGTTTGTCGTCACGATTGACGGTGTGGAGTACGTACTCAACGACGGACTGCGAACGCTCGGCCTGGCTCAGGTTTCAGTACCGTTGGGCAACGACGTGACGGTGGCGGACATCCCTGGCGAGTTGCAATTGATCGTGGAAGCCAACACGGGCGTGCAAGTACCGAGCTTCCGGGTGGTTCCAAACTTTGATTTCAGCGATCGTTCTGATCCGATCAATCCATTTGGTGTTGCGAATCCTCCCGGTGAAGTCGGTCGCAATGACTTGACGTATGAAGCCACACCGCTGCCATACAACGGTGGCAATCTTGTCGTGACTGGTCGCGGTACACTCGGCACCATCACGCCGACATTGATCACCAATCGTGGTGACGTCGATTTGGTCAGCATGGATTTGGCCGCAGGTACGACGGTCACGATGGATGTGACGGCGGATCAGCCAGGTGTTGAAAACAACATCCGGTTCTTCAATTCCCAGGGCATCGAACTGGTCGGACCTCAAGGCAATTTGTTGGCGGTCACCAACATCAATGCTGGCACGATTTCCATCACAGCACCGAGCGATGGCACTTATTATATTGGTATCAGTGGTCCCGAAAACGGCACCTACGATCCGCGCATCTCAGGCACCGCCGACGCGGCACAAACCGGTGGCTATTCCGTTGAGATCACAATCTCGACAGTCTTGGAGATTGTCGCTGAAAAGGCAACTGTGGAGTTCGGTGGTGCTGCGACGGTCACTGTCAGTGCTGGCAGTGGTCTGCTGGCAGGCAATCAAGCTGCACTTACCGGCACACCGATCGACGTCAGCCGACACGACACCGCAGCTGAGGTTGCGCAGGCCTTGCAGGTGGCACTGGCAAAGCGATTTGCCGATGGCGATACAGCGCTGATTCCCCGACTCGGTTCAGCGATTCGATTGCCCAATCTGCAGTTCAGTGCCGATCAAATCGGACCATTCCAATCCACGGAGGAGCGTTATGGCGACCAGTTCGGTGGCGACTATCAAGCGGGTGCTGCGTCGAACGATCACGAAGGAGCGTATATCGATGACATCATTATCGGTTTCGCCGAACGCGGTGAGTTGGTAACGTCGGCGACTGCCATCGCTGCTGACGAGGCGTTTGTCGATTCGGGTGAATTGTCGCTCACATCGCCTGCCGAATCTCCTCGCCCGACGTCCTCGGGTGCTTACCAGCTTGAAATCCGTGACGCGTCAGAATACGTCGCCTCTGGAAATGTCCTAGCTGGATTTACCAATCCACTCTCGACGGCTGCGAACGAAGCTCGATTCCGAGCATTTGATACCAATGATCGATTGGTCTCGTCGGCGGTTTCGTTAGTGACCAAACCGGCTGCTGAGATTCTAGATGGGTCAACGTTCACGATCGCTGGCACCAACAATCGCGTAACATTTGAGTTTGACATTCTCGATGCCACGGGTGCCAGCAATGGGTTTGCCCAGAATGCCAACCGTGTGCTCGTGCAGGTGCCTTCGAATGCCACTGCCGAACAAGTGGCCGATCAGATCATTACTCGGATCAGTTCGCAACAGGTTCGCACGCTGCTCGGAGTAACGGCCAATCGCGGAAACCTGACCCGTCCGGGTACAGCAGGAAGTGTGCCAGACAAACGGATCAATTTGGTCGGTGCCACGTCGATTCGCACCAATGACATCGGTGCGACTGCGTTTGAGTCAACGGTTTCGGACGATTTGCGTGGTGACTCGAATCGTGATCGCGAAGAGCAAGGCGTGATCATGATCGAGAACAGCCGCTTTGTTTACAACGAGGATGCTGGTCTGCAGATCTCACGAGCGGCCAGCGAAGCGGTGGTTTCCCAAAGTCCACGTGACGCCACTCCATCGATCCTCACCTACGCTCGGAACTTCTTAGAGCGTAACACCGAGAACTACATCCCGGGCGTGGTCGTTCGCAACAACACGTTCGCGTTCAACCAAAATGTCGGGATCGATATCAGTGGTCTGGAAAACGGTGGCTTCGCAGCAGAGAATCCCGTCGGATTTGACCGGATTCTCAACAACACGCTGGTCGGTGGTTCGATCACTCCAGTCGCTGGCCTGGGTTCCCAAGTCTTCGACGGTACGTTCTTCCCTGAGGGTGGTATTTCCTTTGCCGACGTGGTGCTGGATAGCCTGACGGTATTCGGTCCCGATGTCGAACAATCGTTCACCGACAGTGAAGCGGCACTTGGTTCGCCGGATTGTTTCGGTGTTTCCGCAACCGATCCAGAGAACGGACTGTTCACTTTCTCGCTCGGATCGGGCGGCAGTGCGGTATTTGCGTTCCAAGACAACTTGTTGACGGGCAGTTCGAGCAACCCCAGCATGTTCGTCGGCGTTGGTGACGGAATTGACGATCTCGTGATTTTCGAGACCGGTATTCCTGAGCGCGTTCGTGTTGAAATCAGTCGTGACAATGTCACTTATTTCAATGTCGGAGAAATCTTTGGGCTTGATAATAAGATCGACTTAGACGCATTCGGATTCGGTCTGAACGATCGTTTCTCTTATGTTCGTTTGACCGACCTGTCACCATCGGGCTCCAACAATTTCGGAGCGGGTGGTGCCGATATCGACGCGATCGGTGCAATCTCGACCGTGCCACGTGAAGAGTTCACGCCAGGCCGAATCGGAATCCAAGTTCAAGACAACGCCGCACCGACTCTGCTCAACAACATTGTCAGCAACTTCCAGGTCGGTTTGTCGGTGGCTCCCACGCCGCTCGCTTCGACTGGACTGTTTGATCAATCGGCGAGTTTGACCGTGATCGGTGGCACCACGTATTTCCGCAACAACCTCCCAACTCGAATCGTCGGCAGTACCGGTATCGGTGCGGGTGCTCAATTTATCGACCCAAGCGATCAAGTCTTTGTCGATCCGTTCAACTTGATCTTCACGCCTCAATCGCGAACTCCGATCATTGATAGCGGTATCGCATCGCTGCAAGATCGCGCATCGCTGATCACACTTCGCAATTCACTGGGGCTGCCTGTCAGCCCGATCGTCGCCCCTCGATACGATGCCAACGGTCAACTCCGCGTTGACGATCCGACCTTCGACACACCTTTCGGAGTGGGACTGAGCGGTTTCATTGATCGTGGCGCCGAAGAGCGTACCGACAGCCAAGGGCCGCGGTTCGTGCTGACATCACCTCGTGGTCAAGATCTGATCTTTGACCAAACACGTGAACTGTTCGGTCGTTCGATCACGCAAGGCACGATTTACGATGCCTTCGAGATTCAATTGATCGACGGCATTCGTCCCGCAGACACCGGATTTGGTGTTGGTGTGAATGACAATACCGTGACCAGCGAAAACTTGCTCGTGACCCGTTTGGTAGTCGGTAACAGTGAAGTTGAATTGCTCGAAGAGGGGCGTGATTATCGCTTTGCATATGAGCCAGCGGACAATACGATTCGGATCACCCCGATCGCGGGCATCTGGGCTGACAATGCGGTTTACACCGTCGAGTTCCTCGGATTGCAGAACGGCAGTGTGGACGGGTTCACCGCCGTGCTGCAAGCTCAATCCGGCACGAACTATGGCGACGGTGACAAGACGTTCATTGATGGCCAAATTCTCGAAACAGAGCTCGGCATTCAACTCTCAGTTCCATCGGAATCCTTGATTGCGACGGATCCGATCACAGGCATTTCACGTCCTGCGATTGGCCAGCAAACGATAACCATTTTCGACGGTATCAATGCACCGGTCACGTTTGAGTTTGTAACAGACGTATTCGAGGAAATTAACCCTGATGGAACGGTGGCCACGACGGGCAACTTTGCGATTCGATTGCCCTCCACGGCCACACCGACTCGGATTGTTCAACTACTCGCTCAAGCGATCAATAACTTGACCGCGACGCGACCAAACGTGTTGAACATCGAAGCCGTATTCTTGGACGTCGATAACCCAAATGCAGCCGACACGGGCCGTTTGCAATTGCTTGGCACACATGCCAATTCGAACCTTGCGTACGTGTTGTTTGAAGATCCTGAAGGCACGATTTTCCGTCAAGTCAATCGTGAACTCGATGTGCAGTTGTTGCCAGACACGACGCTTGATGTCGATGGCACACGATTGACCAATTACAACGAAACCATCAACGTGTTCGATGGAACTCGCGAGGTGTCGTTTGAATTTGATACCGACGGTGTTCTCGACATTATCGGTCCCGATGTGAACCGGATTATATTGCCGGTTGCAGTGGATGCGTCACCACGTGTGCTTGTGCAAACTTTGCTTGACGGTTTCGCCGATGCGGGACTGGACCTGCAAGCCTCCGGTGCATCGGGTGTGTTCCGAGTTCGTGGCACGAATGGCCCGATTGCCATCACCGCACCGGGTGGTGGTGCGTTGATCACAGGCAACAGCCAGATTGGTGTCGATCTCGGCTTCGGTTTGGAAATCCCAACTATCGAAGGCGAAATCTCGACGGCAGTTCAAGACGGCCAGACGTTCACGATCGCTCGCGGATTGAGCACGCCCGTCACGTTTGAAATTGACTTCGACGGCGACTTGATCAACGCCGGTGCGACGCCAGTCACTGTTTTCGGTGGCGGGTTCGGCGGTTCGGTCGAGCTGCTCGCCAACGAAATCGTACGGGCCATCGGCGTCGCATTCCCAACGCTCGCTCCAGTCAATCGGGGCGGTGGACGGATCACGCTGGGCAGCGGTACGGAGAGTGACCTCGATATTCGCATGAATACTGCGGGCACGGTGATTGATCAAGTCGGTTCACCTGGCGACAAAGCTTCTTTGCCCGTCGTCATTCGTTACAACGATGATGAAAACACCGTGGCGGCGGCCTTTGCGTCGGCAGCGAATGCTGCGGGCTTGGGCGGTGCCGACGGTAGCGGCGTGCGTTTGATCGACAACCGTGTCTTACTCAAGACCATTGGCACACCACGCGGTGATGCGGTGGTTACCGATTTCATCGCCGACAAAGCGGGCAATCGTTTGCAGCCTGCGTCCGAACGAGTTAGCTCGCGTGTTGAAATTCTTGTTGGCGAGTTGTCGGACTATGGCGACGCTTCGTTGACGTTCGGTAACGGTCAAAACTACGCAACGACGATTCAAACCAATGGTCCGTCTCACACGATTGTCGACAACGCGACCGATGCGTTGTACCTCGGTAGCTCGGTGACCGCTGATATCAATGGTGCGAACGATGACTTGGACATCGACGATGGTGTGATTCAATTGGGTTCGTTGCAACCTGGTTTCACAACCGACTTTTTAGTTTCGTTTAACCAAGGCGTAGGCGTTCCACGACCTTCGCGATCGAGCTATCTCGACGCGTGGTTCGACTGGAACGGCAACGGTGTATTTGAAGCGGGTACGAGCGAAGAGTCTCGTTTCAGCTTCCCTGCCAACAATCCATTCCTCGTCAACACGCTGGGAATCGACGTGCCTTCGACAGCTCGTTTAGGCGAGGTGCAAGCACGTTTCCGACTGAGCTATGAAGCGGGACTGGCAGCGACCGGACCAACCGATGCGGGCGAAGTCGAGGATTATGTCTTCACCGTTGTCAACAATCCGTTCACCGGACGAACCGACACCGAGGATGTCAATGACAGCGGCGCAGTGACACCATTGGATGCGTTGCTGATTATCAACGTACTCAATGCCAATGGCGGTCCAGTGGACTTGACCAACGTACCGGCTGGCTTGGAGTTGCCTGCCTTCCCGGATGTCAACGGCGACGGCATGATCACCGAGCGCGACGCGTTGCGAGTGATCAACCGGCTCAACCGCGAAAACAGCCCGGGGAATGTCCCAGGTACCGGTGAGCCGATTGAGACGTTGTCGTCACAAGCGATCGGCTACAGCCCAGTAGCGACAGGTGTGTTGGCGAGCAACGCAACGATTGCGTTGGATCCAACACGTTTGAATACCTCAGTTGCCTCGGGCGAACCGCTCGCCGAGACGCCCGCGATCGGTCAAACGTTGACGGAATCGACGAAGACCAGCATTTTCGACTCGCCGCTAACAATGAGGATCGACTCGATTGTTGATTCGATGGTGGCGGGTGGCCAACACGGACAATCCACGCAATCGGAAGAGGGACTCACAGCACTCGACGATTTCTTTGCTGAGTTAGGGTGAAATTAGGTAGAATCGAAATCAAACTGGTATTGGGTGCAGCGTGAAACGTAGCGGAACTCGTCAAGAGTTTCGTTCGGTATGGCGGCGTGGTCCGAAAGTCTTGACGACTTCTGCTACGTGTTTTGCAACTATTTTGCGATTACGTGCGTCTAATCCAGTTCACGGAAGATTCCTTTTCTCCTCCTAACCCGCGTGATTGCCCGTGCCGCGTCCACAACGCCACCGCAAACGACCGCTCCGCATCGAGACGCTCGAGCATCGTCGCGTGCTCGCAGCGGGGCTGCCGCTCGGGACGACCGCCCACGATACCGCCGAGTTCATGCTGGGCTCGGTCACGGTCACACCGATCTTTTTGGAATCCGACAGTTCGGTTACCAATCAGTCTCAAAACTGGACAGAAGCTGAAATTGACGAGGTGCTGGCCAAGATTACGGAGGGAGTGAATTGGTGGAGTGACGCGCTCGATCAGCTCGACACGGTACATTCGCTCGAATTTATCATTGACGACACCTATGCCCGCAACCCGGTCGAGATCGGCTACGAACCGATTGATCGGGTCAGCAACGACTACAACAAGTACGTCGGCGACTTTCTCGACTTCGCAAACATCGACTCGTCCTTGCAGATCGACGATGGCATGTTTGAATTCAACAATCAACAGCGAGAACTACACGGTACCGACTGGGCGTTTTCATTGTTCATCGCAGATTCGTCCGACGATGCGGACGGTTTTTTTGAGAACGGAGGAGCATTCCGAGGTGCGTTCGCATTCGCAGGCGGCTTGTATGTCGTTTCGCCATCGACCCGGCCCGTGACCACGTTCACACACGAGCTAGGCCACATTTTCTGGGCGTTCGACGAGTACGCTGGCGGTGCCGATTATGATGACACTCGCGGTTATTATGACTCGCCGAACTCCAACGCGGTCGTTAACCCGACTCGCGTGGGCGATCAAGAGATCAGTATCATGGCGAGCTTCGATCTACTCGTCGCCGCTTACTCTGCCCAAACGTCCCCCGCGTCCACGTTCGCCCTCATCGGATGGCAAGATTCCGATGGCGATGGAGTTTTTGACGTCCTCGATGTCCCGCTGAACTTGCAAGGTTCAGGCGGTTTTAACGCGGAGACGTCTCAGTTTCAATTCAATGGTTCCGCATCTGTCGGCACGTTGCCAAACCGAAACTCATCCGGTCGGCAAAGCGACATCACGCTGAACGAAGTTAGCCGTCTGGAAGTCTCCATTGACAACGGCAATTGGATGACTATCGCGGAGCCGAACGCTTACACGGCTGCGTTTGATCTCGCCGTCGATGTTCCAGCGAATTTCAGCACGATCGCGCTCCGTGTGATTGATGCTGAGACCGGAATCACTAGCGATGTTTGGAATGCCACCTCGACCACGCCGTTGTTGCCACCGTCTGCACCATTGAGAGGTTATGCGTTCCTGGATACCGACGACGATTCGAATCGCGTTTCAGGTGAACCGCTGTTGCCCGAGGTGACGATCAACGTCACCGCCGCTGATGGTAGTGCGTTACCGAGCGGGGACTATGACGCCGCCGACGTACCGCTCAATTCAAATCTCGTCCCCGTTGACGGTATCACGATCACCGGTCGCTTAATTGCTTTCGATGCCAATGTTCAGGCCCGCACGATGCCGCTGATCAACAACCAGCCACTCTTTCACGTGTTCGATCCCCAGTTGCAAGTTTGGACGGCCAATCTGAGTAATCGAGTGAGCGTCGAAGCCACGTTCGACGAGCCAACGAGTTATGTGGAAGTCGATGTCGTGGGAATGAAATCAGGAGGTGCCTCATATGCTCGTATCGAAGCCTACGATGCAGCAGGCAATATGCTCGACCGAGCGACCACGGATGTTCGCAACGATCTCGATGGAAAACTGAGTTTTGGCGAGAAAAAAACGCTGCGACTGCGTGATGCGAGCGGTTTGATCGCATCAGTGAGCGTGTTTGGTCATGCAGACTCGACCATTGGCATGTCAGCGATTCGCACTGGCGTGTCGAGTGTCTGGACGACAGACAGCCATGGCGGATTTGTACTGAGTGATTTACCACCGGGTGAATATCAACTCAACGCGATAGCAGAGCAGGTAACGTTTGGATTCGCACCGATTACTGTCAATACAGCTGCCGGTGAACCGATCAAGCTCGCCGCAAGTTTGGTCGACAGCCCACGTCATAACGCACTGCTGGTATTCGATGTCAATGAAGACGAAGAAGTAACAGCCGTAGACGCTTTACAGGTAATTAATGATCTAAATACGTTTGGGTCGCGAACATTGACGCGTGCTGAGATCCTAGGCAACAAGATTGACGTCACCAACGATGGAGTTGTGACGGCTCTCGATGCGTTGCGGGTGATCAACTACTTGAACCTGCTTGACAATCTATCGGTACCCACCAGCGAGCCGCTTGCCGGTGATGGGGCTCCCAACGAAACCGACACCGAACTCACGTCCCAGACAGTTGAGGAAGATTTCACTGGCATCGATGAGGTGCTCAGCGCACCGATCAAATGGGTCGCGCCGTCAGATGAAAATACTGACGGTGAAGAGAACGTGCTAGATTTCTTATCGTAGCGGAACTCGTCAAGAGTTTCGTCATTGACTAGCATTTCGACATGTGTCGAAAGTCTTGACGACTTCCGCTACCCGGTTATCCGATCTGTTCCGGTTAACCGCTGGCCGGTCAAACGACGTTGACTTTTTCGGTCAACGAGACTTTGGCGAGTGCTGAAGGTTTGACGAAACCATCTCTTGTCAAGCAAGCAGTCGCACCAACCGCTCTCGTTGACATCCTGCGCTGGCGCGGTGGCCTCCCTCCCACACCGCCGATCGCACACGTGCCGTGGCGGCGGACCGAGCAGTGAGTGAATCCCACCACTCGTGTATTCGGTCCGCCGTCTCGACAGGTATCCATTGACGCTACCTCTACCCAATATCCGCCGACGGGCGGAATGAGTTCACTTCATGCTAAATCAACCATCGAAGAAGTCCGTCGATGCCCTCGCACTGGACCGTCTGGAGTTTGCTGAGAAAGCTCTCGCCCACGCACTCAGCCCTGAAATCGACTTCCACGCGGCACCCGCACCGAACTTGGCATCGTTATTGCTCGTGGTCTCGGCTCAATGCACGACGCTGGACGATGGCCGTTGGCAGTTCTCCATTGAAACCGCTGGCGGTGTGCCGATTCTCGAAGCGGAAGATTGGGAGCATGGTGATTTGAATCGGTTAACACTATTGGCGGCCGTCCGCGGACTCGAAGCGATCGACGGGCCGTCCGGCGTGACGCTGCTCAGCCACAATCGCTACCTGATCCGCTCACTGACCGATTCGCTGCCACGTTGGCGGCGCAGCGACTTTGTCTGGGACCATTTCGGTCGGCGGGTGGAAGTCCAGCATGCGGACCTTTGGCGGCGAATTGACCATGCGCTCAGTATTCACGAAGTCCAAGCGTGCTTATTGACCGCGCGGATGGTCAGTCGGCCCGATACCGTGCTCCCGAAAAACAGTCTCACTGTGCCCATCGGACAAGCTCAATCAGGCATACGAACCGATCCTCGGATCGACGAGGCGCACGATGTGCATTCGCAACCACGCACCGGCAATCGACTTCGCGACTGGTTACTGCAATCTGCGGTCGACACGAGTACCCGTGCTCACCGAATTGCCATGATCGGTCAACCGCGAACGTAGAAACCATTTACCGTTTTTTATTCGATCAAGTTTTTTCATTTGATCACTTTTTCATGCCTTCCAACCTCTCCCACGTCACGTCCGGCAACGCACCTATGAATACGCAACTCACCCTTTCGAATATCCAATCGCTGATTGACGGCAGCCTGTCGGATCCGAGCTGTTTGCTTGGTCGGCATCCCGTCGATTATCGTGGTACCCAAGCCACGGCGATTCGAATGTTTGAGCCGCAAGCTCAGTCGATTTGGGTGGTCGATTCTGTTAGCGGAATCAAACGACCGATGCGTCGCCTTCACCCCGAAGGTGTCTTTGAAGCAATAATTGATGAATCTCCCGAGAGCAATTACAAAGTTGAAATGATGGACAAGCAAGGCAACATGATGGAAACCACTGATCCCTACGCAACCCCAAGTTTATTCTCCGACTTCGACCGCTACCTGCTTGGGGAAGGCCGCCACCACAACATGTACGAGCGACTCGGTGCTCAACTGCGGACCGTCAACGGCGTCTCAGGCGTGAACTTCGCCGTTTGGGCACCGAACGCGCGAGCTGTGCAAGTCGTTGGTGATTTCAATGGTTGGGACGGTCGCCAGCACGGTGCACGTCGGCTTGACAACCTCGGCATTTGGGAACTCTTTATTCCCGCCGCTCACGCCGGACAAAGATATAAATTTCGCATCCACAGTGAGCATGGACACTGGATGGACAAATGTGATCCGCTAGCATTTGCCTCCGAATTGCCACCCCTGACCGCGAACATTATTTCGGACATCAACACGTATCAGTGGAGCGACAACGATTGGATGGGGCAACGTGCAGACTTCGATCCCATGCACGCGCCGATGAACGTTTATGAAGTCCACTTGGGTAGTTGGCAGAAAGGCCCTGGACGGACGCACGGTTGGTTGGACTATCGCGACCTCGCTCGCCGTTTGGCCGACTACTGTCATCGCATGAACTTCACGCACGTGGAATTGATGCCAATCAGCGAGCATCCATTCTCCGGGTCATGGGGTTACCAAAGCGTTGGATATTTCGCACCAACGAGCCGCCATGGCAGCCCCGAAGACTTCATGTTCTTTGTCGATCACCTACATCAAAACGGCATTGGAGTTCTGATTGATTGGGTGCCCGCGCACTTTCCGAAAGACGACCATGGGCTGCGTCGTTTCGATGGCTCAGCGTTGTACGAGCATGCCGACCCACGCCAAGGCGAGCATCCCGATTGGGGCACGATGATTTTCAACTTCGGTCGCAACGAAGTGAAAAACTTCCTCATCGCCAACGCGTTATTCTGGCTCGACAATTATCACATCGACGGCTTGCGCGTTGACGCCGTGGCTTCGATGCTCTATCTCGACTACAGTCGCGAGGCTGGCGAATGGGTGCCGAACCGATACGGCGGGCGTGAGAACTTAGAGTCGATCGACTTTTTGCGTGAGTTCAACGATGCCGTGCAAGAGAACTATCCTGGCGTCGTCACGGCGGCGGAAGAATCAACGGCTTGGCCAGGCGTATCGAAACCGACCAGCGACGGTGGGTTGGGTTTCACCTACAAATGGAACATGGGATGGATGAACGACACGTTGCGATATATGCGGAATGAACCGATCCATCGCCAATACCATCAGAACGAATTGACGTTCAGTTTGATTTACGCGTTCACGGAGAACTTTACGTTACCGCTGTCACACGACGAAGTCGTCCATGGCAAAGGTTCGTTGATCAGCCAGATGCCAGGCGACATGTGGCAAAAGTTCGCAAACCTGAGATTGCTCTATTCGTACATGTGGACTCACCCCGGTAAGAAACTGTTGTTCATGGGCGGCGAGTTGGCTCAGTGGAATGAATGGAACGAAGACGACGGACCGCAGTGGTTATTGCTGGATTTTGCCACCCATCGTGGCGTGCAGCAGTGCGTCGCGGATTTGAACAAGCTCGTGATCGAGAACCCTGCCTTGCATCATTACGACTTTAGTCACGAAGGGTTTGAGTGGGTGGATTGCCAGAACGCGCAAGACAGCACGCTGGTTTACTTGCGAAAGGGATTGCCAGGCCAACCGCCACTACTCGTGTGCAGCAACTTCACGCCTGTCGTGCGAGAAGGCTATCCAGTCGGTGTGCCCACCTCTGGTTTCTGGAAAGAGATTTACAATAGCGACAGCGAAGCGTACGGTGGCAGCAATGTTGGTAACTATCCCGGTTGCAATACCCGTGGGATCGGCCATCATGGACGGCCTGACAGCATCGCCGTGACTTTGCCACCGCTGGCGACGACGATCTTCCGGCTCGAACCATAAGAATCGCAAATGCTCGACAATGCTGAATACGTCGAACAGGCCTACCTGTTTGACCTGTTACGAGAACGCATTGCCGAGCGGACACCGATGCAAGAACTGCTCGGGCAGCTGCGTCATGAGTTGCTCGTGACAACTCGCTTGCCGATGGCGATCGACTACATGCTGACCGAGCTGCGACACTCCGGCATGATGGGGCCAGCGATGGCGCGGTTGAATCACTATTTCTCCGCGTTTCAAACCTATCTGATTCACGAGGCGGAGAGCGAAACGGGTCGGTTTACGATTCATATCGCATTGCAGATTCTGCAAGTTGACGCGAAATTGCGAGCGGATTATGCGGCCCGGTTAGAGTCGATTGATAGCGAGGGCAACCTCGCGGCTTCGTTTCAGAATGTCGCTCGAAACAGCGGGTTAATGTCGTCAGAAACGATGGCGCAGCGAGCACGCAGTGGATTCTTTTTCTTCCAGTTTGAAAGTCTCGCACGCAACCGACTCGGTTATGACGCTGGGTTAACTGCGATGAGCAAAGACCCAGTGTTCAATCCGGAGTGGTCGAAGTGGATCTTGGATCTACGCGCGAACGTCGGCTTGGTCGATCTTGCCGATCTGTTGTTCTTGGCCAGCGATGAGTATCGCCGTCGATTGCTTGCCGAAGGACTGGAAATGGCGGGCAAGGGGCCATTCTTATTTGGTGAAAAAGAAGGTCGGATCGCATTAGCGAACCGCCGCAAAGATCCGGTGTATTTGTTCGGTGCGATGCAGCGACATCTCGGCTATCCACCGATTCCTCGGTTAATTCGTGCCGAAACCGACACCGATACGATACCGGCAATGCTCCGCCGCATCGAACGACTCGAATCACGCATCAAGCTAATGGAACAAGAGCAACGGCAAGAGTTCGACTTGAGCAAATATTATAAAAAGCCGGGTGAGGAGTAGTAACTATCTGCGACCGTACAACGGTCCGAAGTTCTGACAAGCACGGAAATCGGCGGATTCTAAATCTGCTGTCCCAAACGCATTCCAAGCACTCGGACGAAACACGCGCGTAGCATCAACATTGTGCATGTAAACCGGAATCCGCAAGATTGAAGCCAACGTGATGAACAAATGACCGACATGACCAGTCGTCATCACGCAGTGATTGGCACCCCAGTGGTTCATGACTTCGTACGTCGACGTGAAAGCGCCTTGGCCAGTCACGATCGGAGCAAACCATGTCGTTGGCCACGTTGGATTGGTGCGTGCATCGAGCACGTCGTGAACGGTATCAGGTAGTTCGACGGTGTAGCCTTCGGCGATTTGAAGCGCCGGACCCAGTCCGTCAACCAAGTTGATACGTGTCATGGTCGCCTTCATGCCGCCGCGAGTCCGATACCGCGTGCTCATGCCCCCGCCAGGAAAATACTCGGTAATCGAAGGGTGCCATGTTGTCGCCTGCAAACACTTCGTCACCTCTTCGTCGGTGATTTCCCAGAACGGTTTCATCGTCGGTTCGCCATCTACCGTGGAGGCTTGGCCGGTACCGTCAAGTGTCGCTGGCCCGGAATTGATCAGGTGCAGCAACCCGTCACTCGCATGACCTTCAAGTTGATACCCATCACACGCCGACGCGACCGCATCGGGACTCCAGTACGTTCGCAAGTCAGCAAAGACTTGGGCAGTGTTTGTCAACAAATGTCCCAGCAGCATCGTCGCACCGTTGAGTGCATCGTTTTCAGTGGCAACGATGTAAGGTGGTCGCCGGCCATTCCAATCAAAAGAAGTGTTGAGGATAGCTTCGAGGAAATCTCCATTGGGAAAATGGTCTGTCCATTGACGTTGACCTTGGAAACCCGATGCGATTGCTTGGTGACCATGTGATTGTTCTTTCAAACCCATCTCGGCCAGCTTTGGGTTGCCGACCATCAGGTCGCGCGCGATCAAAGTCATCTTCACACAGTCGGACCATTCTTGATCGAGTTGTTCACGCGATCGTTTGAATTGCTCACCGTTGTAGTCATCGCCTTCTGGGCAGTTCACTTTCACCCAAGCCAACGCTATCTCGTATTCAGCTTGATCGAACTGGCCTTTGTTCATTCGTCCGATGAACTCGGACATGTCGATGTCCTCGACGCGCATGCCCAGCCACTTTTCCCAGAACGAGTAGTCGACCATCGAACCGGCGATGCCCATCGACGTGCCGCCCATCGACAGGTAAGACTTGCCACGCATCAGTGCCGAGGCTAAACCGCAGCGTGCAAAATTGAGGATTTTTTCTTGCACATCGGCTGGCATATCCGTGTCGCCCGCGTCTTGAACATCCCGCCCGTAGATGCCGAATGCGGGAATGCCTTTCTGTGTATGGCCAGCCAAAGTGGCGGCCAAATACACTGCGCCCGGTCGTTCGGTCCCATTGAACCCGAACACGGCTTTGGGTCGTAGCGGATCCATGTCCATCGTTTCGCTGCCGTAGCACCAACATGGCGTCACGGTCAACGACACGCCGACGTTCTCACGACGAAATAGATCTTCGCATGCGACCGCTTCCGCCACGCCACCGATGCATGTCTGGGCGATCACACAAACAACCGGATCACCGTTGGGATAACGCAGATTTCGCGAGATCAGATCGGCAACTCGCTGAGCGAGTCCCATCGTTTGGTCTTCGAGCGATTCGCGAACGCCGCCGAGCCGACCGTCGATGGTGGGACGAATCCCAATTGTCGGAAGCGAGCCTTGCCAGAGTGTGGGTGCGGTGAAATCGTTAGGCATGTTCAAAATCATTCAATAAAAAGGGTTGGTTACGCAACGTTAAGCGGGCATTCAAGAGGCAACAGAATACGCATTCATTTGGTTCATTTCGGAGTAACCCGATTATCAAGCGGGGTAACTCAAGAAAACGCCGCTCTGAGCATTGTTAAACTTTTCGGGATTGCGGTTGATGCGGCTTCTTTTCCTTCAAACTCCAGCGAAATGTAGCCTTTGTAATTGGCTGCGAGGAGGATGGATGCTATTCGCTCGTAATCAATCTCCAGCGTGTACCAGGTCCCACCGCCATAGTACGTCTTCGCTTGCACGAACACGGCATGTGGTGCCAGGTTCGTGAATTGCTCGTATTGATCTTCGAGGAAATTGCCCGTGTCAGCGGTCACTCGCAACCACGGTGAATTGACGGCATCGACGATTCGCATCACTCCCGCTGCAGTACGTCCCAAACCCCAATGATTTTCCAATCCCAATAACACGCCGCATTTCTCAGCGACTGGCAAGCATTTCTCTAAACTATCGATCACCCACTCGAATCCTTGATCGTCGGTATAGCCCTCCAGTCGCGGTTCAATGCCTTTGTTGGCCATCAACGCATCAAAGTCTTTGCTAGTGCCCCAGCGACCTGTGTTGACTCGAATGGTGGGGATACCGAGTTGGTAAGCCATCTCGATACAGTGAATCGTATGGTCAATATTTTTTTGACGCTCGCCGGCATCAGGAAAGACGAACGATTGATGCGTGGAGAATCCACACAAGTCCAACCCGTTCACAAACGCTCGTCGTTTGAGCTGTTGCAGATACGCATTGTCTTCGCGTTGCATTTGCACATGCAAAATCTCGATTGCATCGAACCCCGCCTCGGCTGCGAGGTCGATGCAGTCCTCGATCGGCAGTTTAGAATCTTCGCGGTATCGCCAGTACGAATACGTCGATACGGCGATCGGATTACGTGGCCGAGGCGTGGGTGTTTCGTCAGCACAGATTGTTGTGGGGAGCGTCGCGCCAACGGCGAGAACACCGCTGGCTGCGAGTAAATCTCGACGGGTCATGTTCATATCAAACTCAACTTTCATGGATTGAGATTCGGGCAAAATTCTGATCGCAGCCGACGGGCATGTTCATTGGCTTCGCTTCGATTTCAGATTATAGAGCATACCGGAACTTATCGTAGCGGAACTCGTCAAGAGTTTCGACGTGTCCTGGATTTGGGCGGGGAACGAAAGTCTTGACGACTTCCGCTACGGCTTATGAACTGCTGGCGAAATCAGGCTTGGTTTCCATCAAGATCAATAAGGTTGCGGCTTTTGTTTCCGCGTTCAAGTGTGGGTACCGCTTGGACGCGTCTGCTTCGCCGACCAACACGAGTTTCAATTGACGGTAAATTTCCATTTTTAGACTCGGCGTCAACGAATCGAACGCGTCTGAGTAGATTAGATAACTGCACGGATACTTAAACATCCGCGTATTCAAATCAAACTCTCGCAAGCATCGGCCTTGCGAATCCTGAGGCCCACGACTGAGAAAATCGCTTGCAAAAACGATCGAACCTTTGACAGGATCAGTTAGCCGCGTTTCGTCTTGGAACAACAACCGGTCTACGACATCGCTAGCGATCAATCGCAAGTTCATCGTCGATTCCGCTGCCGCTTCATCGCTGGTCGGCTCATCGTTGGATTCCTGGTCGTGCAGCAACTGACGAACATAGAAATCCGCCCGCACCATCGTGTTGTGCATTTGCGTTTGATGCTCAAGCACCATCAGCGCCACGATATCACTGTGCGGTGACAAGTAGTTGCTCGTGTCAAACTCGTCCCGCAAGTTCATCCGGTTGCTACTGCGAGATGTATCAAGCGACCCGCCACGCAAATAGGAATTGCCCATGTGCGTCATCTCGCCATGCAGCCCCGTCACGTACCAGCCGCCCCAACGCTCCGAGAACGGACTCGTGTCGCGTGAAATGAACGAATCCTTTTGCGAGTCCACACTGCCATCAAACTGCGGCATCACGCTCCGCACGGTATGCCCTGGAACTCCGCCGGTCATCGACGTCGCGTGACAACCCAAGCAATCATACCCCGCACGCTCAATCTTTATCCGCCACGGCGTCATGTCGACGGTATAGAACGCTGCACCGAGTTTTGGATCGAAGGTTGAAAGCTCTAACAACGAACTGCCATTGACCCAGCCCAAGTAGGTGTCATCATTGAAATAGATCGCCCGAGGGTTTCGCCGTGAAATGTATCGCACCTGCATCGACGTTTTGGAAAACACCAACGTTTGCGAGGACTGTGGAATCTCCAGGGCCGCGAGCAATGATTCGAGATAACCACGCTCAGACGTGTAATCCAATTTCAACTCACCTGACTTTAACTTCGCCGCCAACCGGCTAACGCGATTCTCGTCAGGCGTGCTCAGGTACTCAAACGGCAACTTGTCGATCGCCAGGTCAGCGGTGTACTGGGCGAACGCGGGGATGCACGAAAACGCGGTTGCGAAAACCATCACGGTCAACGTGATCACGCATCGGAAACACGGGCGAGTACTCATGGGCGGGAGCCAAATGGGCGGGCGATCTCACATATCTGCACCTCAGCGTACAGGTTGCAGTAAGGCTAGTCAAGATTCCCAAATGGGGCAATCAAGCACCTCAGCATTTGACTTTCGTGGCCTAACGCACCTAGCGGAACTCCTCAAGAGTTTCGTTCGGTACGACGGCGCGGTCCGAAAGTCTTGACGACTTCCGCTACATTCTGCGGCGAGGCTGCCTTAGGTGAGCTTCACTCGTACCGAATCCCGCGTAGTGGCGGGCCGGTTGGCGCGGTCGCGGTGTACTCCGTCGGCGTCCCTGCGGACGTGGTCGTGGGTTGTGCCCAAGCCGATGGGTTAGGAGTGACGGCGTATGCCGATGGATTGCTCAGTGCAGAAGTGTTGGCTGGATAGCCTGAGGTTCCACCGCCCGCGAGCTGTACCAAGTCGATGCGGTTGCGGGTCTCTGGCATCGTGAACAATTGCGGATCACCAGAGAGCAATTGATTGATGCTGTACGCTGCGACTTGCAGTTGCATCGCCAACGGTGGGCCGCTTGTGGGGAACAGCTCAATCTTGACCCGGTGCGGAAGAACGCAGTTCACACTCTCAAAAAATTCATGCTCGCTCGCGAAACTTTTCGCCACCAAACTACGATCCGGCGCGTAGAGGAATTGATGCGTGATGTAGCCTGCCGTTGGTTCGATGAAACAGACTCGCTGGTAAGTTCCTGCGTTTGTG
>JBGSMN010000424.1:0-50201 GCA_041740155.1 Rhodopirellula sp. | reverse complement strand
CACATCGGATTAGTGAACCCAGCCATCAGTACACCCCCGCTTCGCAGCACACGATGGCATTCTTGCCAGACCGGAAGCACCTTCGGCACAAACGTGTTGGAACACGGATGAAAGATGAAGTCGAAAGAGTGATCGGCAAACGCCGACAGATCAGCCATGTCGCCTTCGACAAACTTCATTTCAAGTCCGTCACGGTCAGCTACGAATCGATCTTGGTCCAACTGCCTGGGTGAGTTGTCGAACACCGTCACTCTCGCACCCGCTGCTGCGAGGATCGGAGCCTGTTGACCACCTGCTGAAGCGAGACAGAGGGTTTCCGATCCATTAAGCGGTGGGAACCAATCGGCGGGAACCGGTTTGGTGGGCGTCAGAACAACGATGAACTCGCCTGTTCTTGCTCGCTCAACGGTCTCTCGATCCACCGGTTTGGTCCAGCGATTGTTTTGCTCCACTTGCTTGTTCCAGGCATCTTGATTGTGCTTGCGAACGTCTGTGTCTTTCATGAGTAATACCGCTGTTCGATCAGGCGTGCTGACAACTGACTACTTTGACAGTTTCTTCGTCACCGTCACTGTCGGTACGCCATTTCACGGTGGGTAGAGAACTTCGCTCCAAGTCAAACTTATCGTCGATCCATTTCATTGTGCCAAGACCCTTCGGTTGTCTGCCCAGAGAATTGCGATCCATACGACCTAACCGCTAGTTCAGTTACAAATTTGCAACTTGCCCACCGTCTTGTTGCACCGACGATGTATTTGCGAGAACCACACACATACAGCCAAAGCCTGCGTAGCCGCTCATGACTGCGATAGTTTCTTCAATTCTTTCCTCAGTGTGGCTTCTGACGTGACACCGACATGTTGAGCCGCCACTCGCCCATCTTTGAAAATCAAAAGCACAGGGATCGACGAGATGCCGTAGTGAGCAGCGAGTGCCTGATTGGTGTCTACATTCACCTTGCAAACCTTGAAATCCCTCGCCAGCGACTCGATTATGGGGTTCATGGCTCGACAAGGCGAGCACCACGAAGCCCAAAAGTCGACTACCACCACTTCTTTGGACTGGATCACTTCGTTCTTCCAGTTAAATTCATGGAGCAACATAAGCTGTCCTCGTTACGAGTTTGTTCTGCGTTAAGCATTCCACGGCATTCTACACTATCGGCGACGTGTAGATCGTTGCGAGTGCTCGTTTAACTGGTCGCCGTCTCCTTCGGCAAAGCGGAGAGCGTCAATTGTCGTTGTGGGCACTTACTCCTGTTCATTCCGACTACCAAGGAGCTGCCAGGACTATTTGAGCGTTTTGCATTCCCTTGGACTGTCAAGCGGTGGAGGTCCGGTTGCCCATGTGCCAGGACACTCACCAGCAATGTGAAGACCCGACTAAGACCGCATCGATCATTCCGATTGATCTGAAACGAAACCAAGGCAAGCATCAGGACCATTCCTAAAACCATCAACTTCATGCTAATTGAAGTGCATCCTCGGTTGTCCTTAACGATTTACTCTACTCTTTTGTTGTCTTAACCTGTCTTATTGTCTTAAGTTGTCTTTGTTTCTTGAGCTACCCCATTGCTCTTCGCTCCTATAAGGTCCTAAACGTCTACAAAGGTGGCATCCCTCCTGGTAAATAAAGATATTTGAAAAAAAAGTACATTCCTTTATGTTCTTTATTGCCTTGACTGATTGATTGAAGGACAAAACAAGCCAAGAAAGACAACTTTCTTCACTTGATTACCCTAAAGACAACCTAGCAGGAGGTTCATTTGATCTACTTACCTTAAAGCCATCGTTAAATTCACTAGAAGTTTGGTTGTTTCACCAGTTGTTGGACCTGGACGTTGCACCATCTGCGATCTACTACGCATCCGTTGCCAGGAAAACCCCGTCATCAATCTGACGGTCAAACTTCTTTTCTTTAACTCATACCCACTGACCACCTTTGAAAACATATCAGCGGGGGCGACTAACATGATAGACCTATCTCGTCTTGTCATGCGGTTTATTTATTCAACCATCTTTTCCAGCCAAGGCAGGTCTTGGTGACTCTATCTCACTTCCGTGCAAGTAAGGCGTGCAAGAGGATGTTCCCCAACGCTTCGATCAATAATATTATAGTATGTATGCTGGAAAATTGCAAAAAAGTTTTGGTCAAGTTGGTTTTTAGTTGCGTTACAAACCTTTGAGATCATTCACTTACTCTGTTCTTTTGGTCCGTAGATTAACTTTGTGTTTGAAAGTTTTTTTATGAACTTTTGGTTCTAAAGTTTGCCTTCTTGAGTCTGCGTTCATGTGCCGAATGTGTGTTGTCTTTGCGTCTCAAAACCTTGTAATTTGCTTGGTTTTTCGCTATACTCCGTGCAGCTGATCGGAGACTTCTTTAAGTCTCTTGTCATGCCATTAAACACAACAATCAAACAAAGGTGAATACTATGTTAATGGTGAGCGTCCCGAAGGCGGACATTGAAGCGTTGAATACTGCTGGGACACAGGTCCGAATAAATGGCGAAGAGGTTACCCTTAGACGCCAGGGAGACAAATTGTTCTATGGTGATGAAGTGAGATTTATCATCGAATCGTTTGAGCAAGACTTAGAGGTAAAAGGACTGAGTGGTTTGCATCCTTGTATTTCGTTTATTGCTGGCGAAGAAGGCACAGATTGTACGATCATCGGTCCAGCTATTTGCATGTGAACGATGAATGGGTTTGGCATTTAACGATTTGCCTCGATTGTCTGTAAATCTAGCTTGCAACGACCCACTCAGTTCATTTGAACTGCTTTATAGGGATGATTGCCTCACAAGCAATCATTCTTTTTTCGTTTTAACAGCGAGTTACAAAAATTGTAACGGTCACTTGGACCAACCACTGCCAATGTCGTCAGCAACCCTCTTTCGAAGGAACACGAAAATGGCTACGTCAGCAAAGCAAATTCAAGCAGATATGAAGAGAATAATGCAAACGTCAAAATTGATTCAACTCCCTCATGGCATCAATCTGACAGTTGAGAAACGAGTCGGTTCGAAAATTGCAACAGCAATCACATGCGATGAAATGCAGGTATGTCCAGGGTGTGGACTCGCTTTCTGCTACTTCGACTGCGATGGATCACAAGCCGTTGACGAAGAGCACACCGAATTCGATGACGACACAAGGGACCGCATCGAGAACAATTGCCGAATTGAGGGAGTGCTTCTGTTCATCCAAAACCTGTACGCATTCGGATTCGATCAACGCATCGAACAAATGAAATCTGCCATTGAATCGACAATGAACGACATCACCAACCGAGAGTAAAGCGTTTGCGTTTTACCAGTTTCGCTATCACTCAAAGGGATGGTTGCCTCACAAGCAACCATCCCTTTTTTCGTTTTAACAGCGAGTTACAAAAATTGTAACTGTCACTTGGACCAACTACCGCCATCGTCAACCCAACCTTCCAATTCAAAGGAACATCGATGGCTAAGTCAGCAAAGCAAATTCAAGCAGATATCACCCACAAGATCATTGAGTCGCTCCAGCAGGGCACGATTCCGTGGCGAAAACCGTGGAGCACTTCGCCAAACTGCGGGGCACCAACCAACCTCGTGAGCGGCAAGCGTTACAGGGGGATCAATCCACTGCTTTTGGAATTGCATCGCCAAGAGAACAACTTTCACAGCAAATGGTACGCAACGTGGAACCAATGGCGTGACCTTGGTGCCAATGTCATGCGACGAGGCAGAATCCCGGAGTTCATTTCCAGATTCTCCAAGCGGACCAAAACATAGGAAGCGATAGATGGTCACGCTTGATCGAATCCCATCGCAAACAAGACGAATGGCACGAGTTTTGGGATGTCTATCCGGCGACATGGGCCAGCAGTAATTGGACTCTTGATGACCTTGTTTACATGGAAGGGCAAACGTCGAGTTTTTGTGGGCTCTACAAGAGTGTTTCTGGGAATCTTCCGTTAGCGATCCCGGAACTCAAGCGGCTGTCTGAGCGCGCAAATTCCGTTCTTCTAGCACTTAAGCAGGAAGTTAATCGACATCCAAAGCTCGGTCGCTTCGCCAGCTTCGGTCATCCGTCTGCAATCGCGGTACTGAAAACGATCCAACGGTGGCCCACGCTTCTGTTGTGATTGCAACTCGGTTCCTGCGTTTCGCTTGACATTGCTGAGACTTGCCAGTCACCAATGTTGACGGTCTCGCCCTCGTGTGAAATGGAGGCTGTCGCAACATAGCCAGCGTCATGACAAAGGAAGATGACGCTCAGCCTTTCATCATTAGTTGCAAACGAAAAATGTACCGACTGCCCACCAGCGTTCATCATGAGATCCCACATGCAACGACAGAGCTCTTCGCCTTCTATGCCATCTGGTAATTCAACCAGCTTCTCGCCGTGGTTGATTGATGCAACTGCACAGACATCACCGCTGTTCAACCGCGAGTTGGTCTCCGCCTCAATTAGTGCTACACGAATGACTTCCGGAATACTGTTTTGTCCGTCAACATGAGATTTCGAAGTCTTGTATTCTTCATTAAACCGGAGAACCAGTTCATCACTTTCGTTCGAAGAAATACTGTCTTGAATGGGTAACGCATTGTTTTGTTTTCTGTTCATGTACACACTCCTTGCTAACCGTGGTTTGGAAATATTTGTTACCATCTGACGTTCTGCCCAATGCTTCAGTAGCTTGGTGGCGAACGCTGGATGCAAGGATTTTATGGGGTGCGTCGGACAGACAAGTTGAACCACGCATTTGTCCGACGCACCGAACGACGATGTCTGCTGAAAGTGCCTGTTTCGATGGATTTTGAGCCGGTCAAGAATCAATAAAAAAACCTGCGATGGGCGTTGACATGGTTTTTGATTTCTATTTGTCCGACGATAAGTTCCAATTTTTTTGGCCACAAAACACGAAGCTAGTCCACGAAGAGTCAACTTCTTGACTTTTTGGTTCATCTCGATATGCTTTTGCTACGACATGAAAGTTGTCGTGCATCGAGTTCTCTATTGAGCAAACTTGAACGCCTCACCGTGTTCTCTACGTGCTCCCGATGTACCTCATGTCGGACCAGACTCTCTTGAGCGATTGCCTTGCAATCGACAGCTGATGGTCTGGTTTCATTTCGGCTCGCTAGAGCCATTCAAATCCCGTTTGCGATCACAGTGCGTTGCTGCGCTGTTGGTTCGCCGACAAGAGCAGGTGAGGTAAGAAAATGCCGCAAGTTCAATCATTGAAAACGAGAACCGACGCTAAAGAGTTCAAACGCTATGACGCACTGCGTCTTCAGCTGGCAGAGACTTGCCTTCAGTTCTTTGAGGCCGCGAGGGACCACTTCCAATCGTCGGCTTCGTCGATCCAAGTCACTACGGACCACAGCGTGTCCATCAGGTGCTTTGCAGTGTCGGAAGCGATGGGCTTACCTGTTTTGCTGCTGACTGGTCGGTTGCGCCAATATGCAAACATTTCATCCAACTTCGTCCGGTCAATCTCCCAAACCGGCAGATCGTCCATCGTCTTCTTGAAGCGTCTTGCCGTATCAACATAGTTTTGCACCGATGGAGATGGCTTACCGTTTTCTTGCCGCTTACCGGTTTTCAACAAGTGCTTTCGGTAGGCATCGATGGCGTTGAAGAATGTGCGAGTTTCGAGGCTCTCTGGATCGGTCGGCAGTTTTGTTTGGAGAGAGCTAACCAGCGACTGCGGGAACGATTCGAAGCGTTTTTCAACAGTCGCCATGGCTTCGGCTAAAGCTGATCGTAGTTTCTCATCGATCATCTTCTTCAACTCCGCCTCTCCCTTTGCAATGGCCAAGGGATCATCGGGAACGATATCGAGTCCCATCTCCCGGAACATGGCTAACCCCTGAGCCTCTTCGCTTGCCTGTCCCGCATTTGTCCTTGCGTAATCGGAAACACCAAGCTTCAAGCGTTGACCACTCGCCAGCTTCTTTGCAAAACCAAGAAACGGCTCCTTCCACCGACTTTCTCCTGACTGTTGGCATTGCAAATCAAAGAGATCGCAAACGGCATCTCGACGCCGCTCCATCTCACCCTGACTGTCACTTCGCACGTTGCCGACAGTGAAGCGTTTGTCGCCGATCTCGGGGCGAACGTAGCCACGCTTGTCTGGCTTGGGGAGCTTTCCTCGGTAGGTTTTTGGCATTCGGCAACTCCTTTTTGAGGAAGTCTACACGATACCAAATCCGACACCAAATCCGACACAGAATCCGACACTACACTCCACCACCACAAACGGGTCACGCCATCGAAAACACGCTAAATCGTTGGTGTTAAACGACTTCGGCGCATAAAAAAAGCCGCCCGAAGGCGGCTTAGAGTGTCTTTGAAGTGGAGGATAACGGACTTGAACCGATGACCTCTTGCATGCCATGCAAGCGCTCTCCCAACTGAGCTAATCCCCCCCAAAATTGTCCGCGATAATCCTCATTTGATGGAGAGTCGCTGACTGAGGTGGGACGGAGTTTATCGAGGGGAACCGACAGGCGTCAATACCGTGGGCGGAGTTTTCTGAGGTGGATCGCGTTGACAGGAACCTGCCGGATTTGTTAGTTCACCCAATCAGTACCATCTTGTCAATGTTTTTGACTCGCCTTGCGAAGCAACCCGTTGAAACCTTTTGAAAACCACCGTCTGATCGATCGCCGTGATGTTGACTGCCAAGTCAATGAAATCGCGATCGCTGCGCTGATGCGGCCCCATGGTTTTCTGGTTATTGCATGTCTGATCGCGACGATCGTGCCTGCAATTGGATGTCGGGGGCGGGCGCACGAGGATTTGTACCGCCAGTCTCTGCAACGAGAAGTCCGCGAGCTGGAGGATCAGCTTTACGAAGCAGATTACGAAAATCGAATTCTGATCGACAAACTACGCCGCGAACGGACTGTGAAACCGGCTGCGTGTCCCGAACCTGTCGAAAAAACGACTACCCCTACGATTGACGATCCGGGCTACGTGCCGGTCGATTCGCAGCATTTTGATTTGGGCGAAGGTTTTGATGACGACCTGCCCGTTAACGATGCGTTTCAATCTCGCGGTGAGATGAGCAGAGACGCATCCTCCCCGACAGCGGAACCGAAACCTTTGCGAGATCCGCAAGCGGAGGCGATTCGCCCAGGGACTCGTTCGACCGATCCCGATAAGGTGCCCGTGCCGCGACCGGACAGCAATACCGATCGCAGTAACAACGCAGATGATTTGCCGGATATGGACTCGTTGATCGATCCAGGAACGCTTGTCGATCCAGGAACGCTCGACGATTCCGAGCAGTTCGTCGACCCAGCACAATTGCAACGCCCGGTTCCCACGCCGAAAAATGGAGTGTCGGGATCGAAACCTGAGAGCGGGTTTCAGTTGCCGGGCCGCGATCAATTGCTGCCGCCTCCTGGTGGACCGACACCTCCTGGCACTCCAGACTTGAGGCTCGACCCGATCGATCCCGGGATTCCTGAGCCGCCAAATTCACCTAACGGACGCCCCGATGGGCCGCCGGGCAAGATTGACTTGCCGGGCGTGAGCATGCTCGGTGGACTGGGGCAGGTCGCTGGCTCGACTCCTAAAATTGAACTTCAAGCCTCGAAGATTCGTATCGATGCAACGTTGAGCCAAGTCAAATCGGCTACCGATGGCACAGGGGCAACGACGAGCGGCAAACAAGTTGAAGGTCAACAAGCCGCTGGCCAGTCCGCTATTGCGACGGAGGGCGTGGATGTGGTGCTGCGGGCGGATGATCAATACGGCCACCCCATTCCGTTGCTCGGACGCACCCACGATCCAATGGCTCCATTGCGTTCGCCAGACACCGCGATCCCGCGTCCGCTACCTAAGAACACGACTCAATTGACGATCCTGGCTCTTGATCCGACGAAGACTGGTGCGGAAGCTCAAATAGGTCGTTGGGATTTTGATACCGAACAACTTCGAACTTTGGAAACAGCCAGCTTAGCGAATCACGGCAGTGGGTATGCGATCACGGTGCCGATTCGTTGGCGCGAGAAAAGCCCAACCGGTGAGGCAGTCGTGTTCTTTGCCCGCATGCAGACGCCAGAGCGAGATTTGCGGTGCGAGGCAGAAATTGCGTTAAAGAAACAACCGTCCGTTGCAGGTTGGTTGCCGAGGAAATAGGGAGCGTGACCTGGATAGATTAAAGTTAAATTTAGACTCGGCTTTTGGCGAATTGTGGAGAGTTTAAGTTTAAGTTTAGAAACAGACATGCGGAACAAAAGCAGTGGCTGGAGTCAACGTGTTCAGGGTTGAACACGATTGGTTCAGCAATCTGCCCATGTCGGTCCTGACGCCACATCGACCTTCAACGGCACGTCCAAACTCATCACCCCCGTCATCGCGGAAACCACCAGTTCCGACAATTGTTGGACTTCATCCGCTGGCGTTTCCAATAACAACTCATCGTGTATTTGCAGTAGCAGCCGTGCTCTTAAATCACTCTGACGCAATTTCTCATGTACTCGTAACATCGCGAGTTTGATCAAATCCGCAGCCGTTCCTTGAATCGGCATGTTAATCGCGATCCGTTCCGCCTCCGTTAAACTGCGACGTTTCTCTTTCGGCAATTGTGATAGATCCCGTACTCCTTGGATCGCTCGACGACGACCCAACATCGTTGATACATAGCCTTCGTTGCGACAACGAACGAGTGTTTCCAGCATGAACGCTTCCACGCTCGAGTAACGTTCAAAGTATCGCTCGATATAATCGCGTGCATCCTCCTTGGAGATACTCAACGTCTTCGCCAATCCGAATGGACTTTGGCCATAGACGATTCCAAAATTGATTGTTTTAGCGATTCGTCGCAGCTCACTCGTCACGTCGGCTTCGTCGATCCCGTTGACCTCCGCCGCAACGCGTGTGTGAATATCGGCATCGTCCAAATACGCTTGCCGCAGCGCCTCATCGCCGCTGTAGTGAGCCAGCACGCGAAGTTCGATTTGCGAATAATCCGCACCGAGCAACACCCAGCCCGGTTCGCTGGCAGTGAACGCACCGCGTATCGCTTTGCCTTGTTCAGTTCGGATCGGGATGTTTTGCAAGTTCGGTTCTGAACTACTCAACCTTCCCGTTGCTGCCACGTCTTGTCGAAATGACGTATGTACGCGACCGGTTTTCTCACAAATCAACTGCGGCAGTGCGTCGATATAGGTGTTCTTCAGTTTCGTCGCTTGGCGATATTGCAATAAATGCCGCGCGATCTCGTGATTGACAGCGAGCTGTGACAGAACATCCGCATCCGTGCTGATCCCCGTCTTGGTTTTCTTGATCACAGGTAATCCGAGTTCGTCGAACAACACGACCGACAACTGTTTCGGGCTATCGAGATTGAATTTGCGTCCAGCAGCGGCGAACACCATCGCTTGCAAGTCCGCAATCTCTTTTTCAAACCGGCCACTCATCTCCGAGAGTGTTGCTGCATCGACACGGATCCCGTTGGTTTCCATTTCGATCAGCACTTCGACCAAGGGCATTTCGAGCGTGCGATATAGTTCGTCGAGTTGTTCGTTTTTTAGTTCGGCTTGGAATGATGCGACCAATCGCAACGGTACATCAACATCTTCGCAAGCGTACGGTGAGACTTCATCGACGGGTACTTCGTCCATCCGAATTTGTTTCTTGCCAGTGCCGATCAGCTCTTTGATCGACGTAGTGGTGTGATTCAGACGGCGGCGTGACAGATCATCGAGCGTGTGATTTCGTTCGCCCGGATGCAGCAAGTAATCGGCCACCATCGTATCAATCGCAATCCCTCCGAGAGTAACACCTGAGATACGCCCAGCATCGGCTCGTTCTGCTGATGGTTCACCTGCCGCTGAGCGCAACACGATCGCATCAAATTTGATGTTATGCCCGACCTTCTCGATCGTTTCCGATTCGAGCACTGTACGCAACGTTTCGAGCACCAAGGTTTCGTCGAGCGTTGGTTCGCCCATCGGCGCACGGATCGGAATGTAGGCAGCCGCGCCTGTGTCCCAGGCGATCGAGATGCCGACGAGGTCGCAACCGCGAGCATGCGTGCTGGTCGTTTCGGTATCGACCGCGATGCGAGTTTTCTTAGTCAACAATTCAGCCAGTTCGTTGAGTTGTTGCTGCGTGGTAATTGTTTGATAATTCGTCAGCCAAGCGGCTTCGACGGGCGCTTCCTGATCGGCCCCGCCATCGTCCGGCTTACCGCTGAGCACACTAGCGGCGCGGCTTCGTAATCGACGGAAACCGAACTCTTGTAACAACGCATCGACGCGCGGCAAATCGGCAGCCGCGCGGATCGAACGACTCCATGCGATCGGCGAATCAACGTCCTTGCGGAGCGCCACCAATTCGCGGCTGAGCATGGCTTTATCGCGACCTTCCATCAGGTTTTGCCTGCGTTTATTACCCGTCAATTTCTCCGCATTGTCGAGCACGCCTTCAAGAGTGCCGTATTGTTCGAGCAAACTCTGAGCCAGCTTGGGGCCGATCAACGAGATGCCTGGCACGTTGTCGACCGGATCTCCCACGAGCGATTGATAATCAACGACTTGATCAGGACGCACGCCCCACAATTCCATTAAGCGGGCGGCATCAATCAATTCATCTTTGCGAAGGTTATAAATCTGCGTTTGCTCGGTGATCAATTGCCGACAATCCTTGTCGCTGGTCACGACGAGGCACCGTCCGCCCGCAGCCTCCACTTTCGCTGCCACCGTCGCTAACAAATCGTCGGCCTCAAAGCCGGATTGTTCCATGATGGCGATTCCCATGGCGTCGACGATGTGCCGAATCAAGGGGATTTGTTGTCGCAATTCGTCGGGCATCGAATCGCGGTTGGCTTTGTAAGCGGGGAACAACTCATTGCGGAATGTGATCTCACTTTTGTCGAATGCGGCGATCAAGTAATCGGGGTTCTTGCGACCGATCAGTTCGAGAATATCGCCAACGAATCCGTAGACGGCTGCCACCGGCAATCCGCCTGTGCTGGTCATCGGCGGCAACGCGTGAAAGACTTGGTAGATCAATGAGTGCGAGTCGATGATGACGACGAGTCGTCCGGTTAGATCAGGCATCTGCTCGTCAGCAGGCGCCACAATTTCACGCCGCAGTATTTCTGGTAACGACCCGGATGCGATCCCCACGGCAGCATTGCGTTCTTGCCGAGTCCGTTGCCGCTGGGTGTCGCTGGGGCCGGCAGCAGATTCTTCGCTGGGTGAATCTTCACACGCGTATTCAACACTAGCAGGTAACTTGTGAGGCGTTTCTTCTCGAACGGTTTCCGCACGTTCAACCAAGTCCGCTCTGCTAGCCACAAGTGGAGCTTTTTGCGGGGGACTGGGATCCTCCTGCGCATCAAACCCACTGAGCAACATCTGGTCGTCTGATTTCGTTGTATTTCGCGATTTAGCCATGTGCCGATCGTATCACGACATGACCTCGATCGAAAGCCAGCCGAATGAGAGCGGCTGGTGGTTGTGCAGCATTGACAACAAGGTTGTGCCAGCTACTTCAGCCAGCGTTCAATGATTTTGTTACAGGTGGGCCACTCGTGCGGTTGTTGCAGGTGAGCGGAAATACCGACTTGCGTCAGTACCATCCGTTCAGTTGGCGACGACAAACCTGCTACGATTTGCAAACACGAGGGTTGCGCACGTCGCAACCGGGCGATGCGATGAATCAGATCACCCACTCCAGCATCCGGGAGCATCCAAACGATGATCCAGTGCGGTTGACTGGCGAGGTGACTTGGCCCGGCGGTGGGCCGCGGCAATGTGAATGTGTTTAACTCCGCAAACTGAATTCGCCATGTCGAGGTGGCTGAACGCGGTGATGCTGAACCACGCAACCATGCTTCCAAGCTAACTCGCCAGCGATCATCAGGTAAGATCGAATTAACCTCGGGTGCCGTCGTGGTCACATACCACAGCAAAACGTCCGTTGCCGTCTTGCTAGGTTCATCAGAGGCGATCATCACTTCTCACCTGCGAGTTTGCGTAGCAAGCGCGATCGACTGATACCAAGGCGGCGCGCGGCTTCGGCTTTGTTACCGTCGGCAGCCTGCATGGCTTGGGCGATCAAGCTCGCTTCGTACTCGCAGACGGCTTCGTCAAGTGAGTCGATTTTGAAATCACGCGGCGAGGGTGCTGGCGGGCCGATGGTCAATTCATAATCCCGACGGGTGACCTGATGATCCGACACTGTTGAAGGTCGGTAAGATCGAATCGCCATCGGCAGGTGCTCACGTGCGATTCGATCGCCAGTCACCATTTCGTTGGCAAAGCGAATTGCTGCGGTGAATTCATCCCATTGGCCAGGCCATGGGTAGGCTTGGAAGATCTCGATCGCCTCACGCGATAGTCGGGCCGAACGACTCAGCCCGGCGGCGATGAGTTCGAGATCGTCCGCTCGGGAACGGAGTGTGGGAATGGTGATTGTAAACATCGCCATCGCATCGAGGAGATGTTCGTGTAGCGGCACACAGTTAACCGGTTTCTCGTCGGGGCGAATACCAAGCAAGCGCAAGCGTTGTGGCCAGACTTCGAGCCACTCGCTCAGCCGCGACTGTGCGTCGGCTGGCATTTCGTCGAGTCGATCCAAGCACAATGTGCCCCGCGTCTGATCATTTTCGCGTAACTCGGCGATCACAGGTGCTGCGTAGACTTCGAGCAACTCCGCATCCATTAATGACGCATCCAAACAGATCAGCGGTTCATCGGGCGCGGAAGCATGATGAATGGTGGAGGCAAGCTCACTCGCGCCACAACCATGCGGCCCCATCAGACTGACATGACAACGAATCCGGCAAACTAAATCGACTTGAGCGCGAAGCTGTCGCGATGAGGTGCTTGAACCTGCGAGCAAAAAACTCACACGACGAGCTTGAGAAGCTCGGAATCGGGCAAGTTCTGCGGCGAGTTTGGACGATTCACGAACGCCTTGTTCACCAAACCAAATCTGCCAGGGGACGTCCGCATCAGCGAGAAAGTTGCCGAGGCATCCGATTAACATCAATGCGTGTCCCGGTGAGTCGACGTTGTCGTGCTCAGACGTGCTTGCTTGCAGTCGCATGTAGTGTGCGGTTACCGCCTGGACTTGAGCGGTCTTTTCATTGGTAGATGCGAGTGGCAAGTACAGTCGACAGGTGCAGTGGCCACGATCGATATCGCTGTTACTAAACAGTAGGCGATCAGGAACCAAGGCATCTGCTAGCGATTGGGGAAGATCGTCGTCGACTGCCAGCCACAACTTCATCGCCGGAGAGACGTAGCTCAAATTTCGCTCGCTATCGATCAACCAGAAGCACGCCTGCGTGCTCACCAATAATCGTGCGAGAGAATCTGCGCGTTTTCGCCGTGGCGGTTGAGGCAAATTCGTGGGAGGAGGAGTGGTCTGGCTCAGTGCGTGGTCGCTCCAAATACGTCGTTAGAACGTGTCGAGAATGAAGTGGTGTCCTTTGTGGAACCGGCGATTACTTGGATAGTAATTATGCCACTTCTTATTGTAGACAGGGATTCTCATTTCGGTGGGATAGCGATGATACAGGCTATCGCTACTCTTAAAATAGTCTTGGCCCCAAAAGTTTTGGGGGTAATAAACGTAGGGGTAGTGATAAAAGCGGTTCCAGTCGACGTTAGCCGCCGAACCACCCCAGGCTTGCCCGAAAGCTTGTTGATTGGTGTATCCAGCTCCTGGACCGCCCATCATGCCAGGAGCAGGCACTTGAGCGGATGCGGTGTTCGTGAGGGCGGCAGACAGCGTGATCGCGCCCCAGGCGACGGACAGCAATAAAGTTCGACGAATCACGTGAATTTCCCGTTGAGACGATTGGTGAGTGCTCGCGTTAGGCGACAGTCAGATTGATCGGCACAATCGGGGCGATCGGTTGAGTCCTTTCCACCGGCATCCCAAAAATTCGACTTGCACGATTCCAGTCAAAAATCCTATAGCTAACAGGATCGACAGGCGACGTGTACTTGCCGCCTGCTTATCACTGGCAATTCACGCCATTTCCTTGCTTCCCGCGAATCGATCATGCGACGCAATCTGACTCTCCTTGCCGCCGCTTTTCACCGAACAAGTAAATCTTCGCCACCGGTCGGTAGCTGGTTTCCACGAGTTGTCACGCTGCTCACAGTCGTCTCACTCAGCCTATGGATGACAGCATGCTTGGACGTCGGTGTCGCGTCGGCACAGGGCATGGCTTTACCACCCAGTTCGGTATCGCGTCCGCCAACACCATCGACTCAGCCACCTGCTGCGCAACCGCAGAGCGGTTTCGTCCCGCGTGCTGACACGCCGCCAAGCTTGCAAGCAATGCCAAGCCAAACGCCGCCCGGAAACACAGGGGGCGGTGGCGGTCGACTCAGTTCCGGCGGGCAATTGCCCCGTGGCGCTGGCCAAGAACACCGCGTCTACGACATACGTCCTTACACTGGTTACCTCACTCAGCATGATCGACCACACCAAGCCATTGTGGATTGGATCGTCCGTGAAACGGGTACTGACGTGTGGCATACCGAACCTTTTGGATTCATGAGCGCGGATCGTGATGAACTGACTGTTTATCACACCAATGAAATGCACCAGGTCATCGCTGGGATTGTGGACCGTTTTGTCGCTGGAGACAAAGACCCGCAAGTGATGAATCTGAAAGTCATGACAGTCGGCAATCCGAATTGGCGAAGTCGTGCTCACTCGCTGATGCAGCATGTCAACGTGCAATCGCCTGGGATCCAAGCCTGGCTATTGACCAAAGAGAATGCAGCCTTGGTGATGAATTTGTTGCGTCAGCGTACTGATGTGCGACAAGTCCAAGCAGTTGATTTGATCATGCACAACGGCCAAACCGAAAAGCTCGCCAGCACACGTGGTCGGAACTATGTCATCAATGTCAAGCCATCACCGGCAAACTGGCCACCGTATGAACCGGAGACGGGCGAGATCCAAGAAGGCTATCAGCTCGAACTCAGTCCGCTACTGAGTGTCGACGGACGAACGCTCGATTGCGTCGTCAATGCGAACATTGACCAAGTCGACAAGTTCGTGTCAGTGGAACTCGACTTGCCATTGCCCAATCAACAAATCCATCGCACCAAAATTGAGGTGCCCCAACTCGTCAGTTGGCGCTTGCACGAACGATTCCGCTGGCCGTCGGACATGGTGCTGTTGCTATCGTGCGGCGTCGTTGCCAGCCCTGACCGGCAACAATCGGGCTTGCCCTTCTTGGATTTTGGTGCGATTACCGGCACCACGGCAGGACGAGCCGACGCGTTGATGTTTGTTGAATTTCGCGGGAAAGCGTCGACGAATCTTTCGCAAACGCCGATCGTCCCACAAGTGAGTAGTCGGGTCTCGGCACCCAACCGCGGTCGGTATTAGCAAACGCATGTTTCAAGCCGCTATTGTGTCGGCTAAGCTATTCTCGATTGGGATGTTTCTCCTTTCCATCGTTTTCGAGCATACGTTTCTATGTCCACTGAATCTGTATCCACATCTTCCCCATCAAAACCGCTGCACGGCCAACGAGCAGTCGTCTCGGGTAGCTCTCAGGGAATCGGTCGCGGGATTGCGATCTCACTTGCTAGCGCAGGTGCCCATGTCACGATCAATTATCGGTCGCATGCCGGTGAGGCCGAAGAGGTCGCGGGAGAGTGCCGCAAGTTTGGCGTGACCGCGCATACGATTGCCGCCGATATGGGTGATCCCAAAGCCGTTGAAGGATTGATCGAACAGTCCGCTGAGTTGATGGGTGGGTTGGATATCGTGGTGAGTAATGCCGCCTACAGCGACCGACACCTGATGCTCGAATCAGATCTGGACGAGTTCAAGAAAACGATTGACATCAGCATGTGGGGTGCGTTTCACCTGGTTCGCTGCGGTGCCCGTAGATTGGTCGATGCAGGGCAAGGCGGAAACATCGTGGTGATCAGCAGTCCGATGGCGCAAATCGCCATGCCTGGAGCGATGGCGTACAACATGGCCAAAGCGGCAATTGATCAAATGGCCCGCACCGCTGCGGTGGAACTCGCGCAGCATCGCATTCGCGTCAACATCGTCCACCCCGGCTGGATCGACACGCCGGGCGAACGAAAATTCTTTACTGAAGAGGTGTTACAAGAGCAAGCCGCGCGGCTGCCATGGGGGCGGTTGGGGCGAAGCGACGAGATTGGACGCGGTGTCGTGTTTTTGTGTGACCCCGCCAGCCAATATGTCACCGGCAGCACGCTGACAATTGACGGCGGTATCCAATTGCCGTGGCAGGACATGTACCGGGTTGAGGAAGCACGCCGCGAAGGCCGCAGCTAGCTCGCCGTAGCGTGGTTCAGCCAGGAACCTGCTCGTTGCGTGATTCCCAATCGTGAATCAACGCAGTCTTTTCTGGATCATGTGATGGCGGCGCGGCGGAGGCGGTCCATGATCGCGACACCGATTCCCGTGTTGGCGCAGCCGACGATTTCGATTGCGTCGTAACCCGCTTGATCGGCCCGCCGTAACGTGGCGTACAACTCAGTGGCGGCTGTTTCTAGCCTCCCGTCTAAATTGAACGACCAAACGTCGGCGTTGGACTCGGGACCGACCGGCCCAAACACGATTCGCAACACACGTGAGTTTGCTGTTAATGGAGATTGATCGTTGGAGTTTTCGAGCAAGTACAACGTTGTGCGAGGTGAGTAGTGTTTGGCAAACTGCCCAGGTGCGGTCACGGTGTCGTTTGGTTTCGCAGTCGAAATAACCAATTCCACTTCTTCGCCCAGCGCGATGCTGATTTGTTCCGGCGAGATGACGCCAGCCCGTAAGACTCGCACTGGTGATGAGTCATCGGGTAACCACACGATTGTCGATTCGACACCCACATTACAAGGTCCACCGTCCAAAATCAGAGCAACCTCGTCACCAAGACCCTCGATCACGTGGGCTGCTGTCGTGGGGCTGACGTAGTTCGAAACATTCGCACTCGGTGCAGCCAGCGGAATGACACGCCCCGCGATCTCAGCCAGGCGTCGCAATAGTGCCAACGCGACTGGATGATTGGGGACACGCACCGCAACGGTGTCGTTGCCTGCTGTGACTTCATCGAGAATAGAAGGATGTCGCGAGCCGACCAAGGTCAGAGGGCCGGGCCAGAACACTCCCAGCCGCTCTGCGCGTCTTCGTAGCTCAGCGGACGAATCGCTGTCGAATAAAGCAAACGCGTCGGTGAAATCGGCGACGTGCAAGATCAACGGATTGTTGCGAGGACGTTTTTTGGCAACGAAGATGCGATCGACCGCCGCCCCATCATCTCCACGAGCGGCTAATCCGTAAACCGTCTCAGTTGGTAATCCAATGAGTTGACCAGCCAACAAACATTCCGCCGCGCGAGCAATGTTGGCAGCACTCGGCATCACGACTTTAGCGTCAAAGAGAGGCGGACCAGCGTCTTTTTGATGTAACTGCAATGACTCTGAAAAACTCAAACTGTGACACCTTCGCTAACCGTGTTGACCTGAACAACAGCTTTCGGTTCCACGGCTGGTAGTTCGACAATGAACGTCGAGCCTTTGCCGGGTTGACTGTTGACGCTGACGCTGCCGCCTTGAGCGATCGCAAGATGTTTGACGATTGCTAGCCCTAAACCGGTGCTCGATGTGGCCATCTCGACGCTGCGTGAACCGCGGTAAAACCGCTCAAAAATCTTCGTTTGGTCTTGTTCGGAGATGCCGACGCCCGTATCGACTACGATCAAGGACCAATAGCCAGGCGAGCGTTGCAGCGACACATCAATTCGACCACCACGTGGCGTGTAGCGAATCGCGTTGCCGATCAAATTGTTGGCGATCGTGAGCGCAGCTTCGGCATCGGCGAGGATTTTTGCGGAACCGACATCGTCATGGAAATTTAATTCCAATCCACTTGCGACCGCCACGGGTGCATACGTTCGCACCGATTCGGCCACGCGATCACGCAGCGACACGCTGACGAGATTCATTTGCGCGCGACCGGATTGAGCGCGTGCCAGTTGCATCATGTCGGCGACAAGTTGTTCCAAGCGTTGACACTGGGTCATGATCGAATTCATGAAATGAATCGCCATGTCGGGATCGTCAGTGACGGCGAGTTGCACAGTTTCGGCATAACCTTTAATGGCCGCTAACGGTGTTTTCAGTTCGTGGGAAACGTTGGCAATGAATTCACGTCGCATACCTTCGAGCTGGCGTGCTTCGGATTCATCTCGTAACGAAAGCTGGACTTTGAAAGACTCATGATCGTCAATCACATCGACGCGAATGCGCAACGGTAAGACGCCTTGACCATGATAAAATTCAAACACGGATTCTTGTGGTTGACGCTCACTGATTGCCAGACCGATCAATCGCGTAAGGGTTGGATCGCGGACAAGTTCAGCAAACGAGCGTCCGATCGGCTGATCACGATCTCGGAGGCCAAGCAAGCGGATGGCCGAGGGATTGATCAGCAGGATTTTCAGGTCGGTGGCCAAGACGACGACGCCATCGATCAGTTGCAGGAGCGCGGAGTTGCCGAGTCGCGATTGAGCTTCGAGGCTGGCGAATTCACGGCGAACACGCGCAACGTCTGCTCGCGAGTCGGCCTCAATCGAGCGGATTTTGTCGATCGCAAAATCATCGCGAATCGCCCCCCGATATCGCATCACGAACAGTGTGACCAGGCAGGTCAAAACAATCCACGTAATCGACGCGCCGAGCAGCGATAAAGCGATCAGTATCCCTGCACTCGCCCAGAACCAAACATCGGTTAGAATGTTTCGTAGCGGAGCGGGTGGCGGAGAAAGCGGTGGGTTCACGGACTTACCTGCGAGGAGGTTGGGACGAATGGTGCGTCGAACTCTAGTTTTAGGATAACGAAGCTCGTCAAGAGTTCCGGCTCAATGGCAACCATAACAATATTCTTAACAACTTCCGCTAAATCCCAACCCCAGTTCTTCATCTTGACACTCCTTCAGTGTAACCATTGACATCTAAGATGACGAATGGCTGAGAATCGTAATCTCATGAAGATCGCATGAAAAATGAATCCTGACGAACCGCCCCTGCGACTCGAACATCCTCCCCATCCGGTCGCCGATGCGGAAGAATGGATCGGAGCCAAACGAATGGAAATCTCCGAATTGGCGGGCGGGTGCTTGATGATGTCGGGTTCGTCATTGATCACATTCGTCTTGCTCGTGCTCAACGGCGCTTTGGTCATGGCGATTTTGACCACGTTGTCAGCCGCAGGGGTGCAGTTGCTGCAGAACGAAGGGGCAAAGGAAAAGGCGACTCAGTTCGTATTGTTCGCCGGACCGATCGTATTGACGGTTCTACAGTGGAAGATGATTGACACGTTACGCTGGATCTTTCGGCGGCGTCGGCGTGGTGTTTGATTTCGGTTCGTCGATTTGGTCATTGAGCCGTCGTCGAGCCAAGCGGGTGACATAAAGCGTGACTGCAATCGTCGCCAGTAATCCGATTGCCAGCATCACCCACTCGGCCGTCGTCCGCTGGCGATCATCTCCGACAGCGGCACCACTGATGTGCCCGATGTATACGAACAAAAACGTACCGGGCAGCATCGCAATCCAGCTCGTCACAGCGTATGGCCAAAAACGAATGGGCGTCAAACCGTACAGATAGTTTTGCACGTTGAACGGAATCGCAGGCGACAAACGCAACAACCCGACGACTTTCCAGCCGCCGTCACCAATGGCACGATCAATCGCATCGAAGTGCCGATTACCTCGAGCCATCTCGGCAACTTTGTCGCGGGCGAGATAACGAGCGATAAGAAATGCCAGCGACGCCCCGATCGTGGAGCCGATCGAAACGATCGCCATCCCGACGCCCAAACCAAAGATGGCACCTGCGACCAAGGTTAAGATGGTGCCGGGAACGAACAACACCGTGGCGATGATGTATAGCAAGATCAAGGCGATAGGCCCCCAGTAGCCTAGTTCCTTGATCCAAGCCTGAACGGCTGACATCGAATCGCCCAATGGAAGTGAACGGGCGATCATAAGTAATGCCACGGCCAGCAAACTGAGGCTGGCCCAACGAATGATCGAGACGGTGCGGTGCGAGGTCGGCGAAGGTTTCATCGTCAGAGGATAGCGTACAGCCTCGACGATCGCGATCACTTCTCCGCGTGGTTGTTGTTCTTTCGTTGCGGCTTAACAATCAAGTGAATCTCTGGCACTTCTGCGGTGCCTCCATGAAACGTGCGGCGTCCGTTGATTGTGTGATCGAGCACAAACGCGCCCGCCGACATGCCTTTGCGGGGACTGACGCGGAGAATAGCGGGGTTGCCGCATTGCGGACAGCGAATGCGAAATCCGTGCTGGTCTAACATCGCTTGAATCGCGGCCGCCAAGGCTCGGTTGTGCTCCAACGAGGGAAGCGAGCGACCGACAAGATCCTGCAGTTTCGCTTGCAATGTCAGCCGCATCGAGCGTTGGATGCGGTTGATTTCCTGCTGCAATTTTTCGAGCACCTGCTCCGCCGGAACCACAGTGTCTAGTTCAAAGGTTGGATTGGAATCGATGTCAGCGCTCGCGCGAGCCAAAGCGGCAAGATGTTCCAGCGGTGCGTTCAAAATTCAATCCATGCAGCAATTGAGGCAGGCGGCCGAAGTGACCGCTCCGGGCAATCTATGAGAGTTGCCCGTCGTGCCAGCAGAAAAAATCGAGTTTGCTAGCTAGACAACAGGTTATACAAAATGTATAACTAGTCCACCACCAGTCCAGTGGAAATCCGATAATTGCCTTTTTGCCCGTTCAACCGTTACTGATATCCCTTGCCGGAGCAAACGATGCGTTCGGCACAGGCCACCTGTTTGGGCGAAACGTTGCGATCAGTGGATGGGATCCTCGAAACCCAGCTTTCGTCCAACTTCCAGTGGCGGGGTTTGGCCGGTTTTAACTAACTTCACTTCCTACCACAGCAACTTCAACGTCACGGAAGGCCTCCAGGCTTTCGTCAGTTCTGAATCGCTGCCGAACTCTTTGATGAGTTTCGTAACGAAACATCCGTCCCCATCCGCCTTAGACACACTCGCATATGTCGGTAAATCAACAAACGGTCGAAGAAACCAAGGCACAGATACGCGGCTTGGTCAACGAAATCGCGGCGTTGACCAAGAGTGGTTCGACGGCTTCGGAGTTCTATCCTGAGTTGCTGTCGCGAATCATCACGGCACTCGCGGCCGCTGGTGGAGCGATCTGGCTGCTCGACGAAGATCGACAGTTGCGGCTGCAATACCAGATCAATGCAGAACCGTCGATTCTTGCGGAGGACAGCGATGACGCGACGCGTCACCGGCGTTTGATCCAGCGCGCCGCCAACGCGGGCCAGTCGATCTTGATCCCGCCGTACAGCGGCACGACCGATGGCGATGCCGAGGGGAACCCCACTCGGTACCTGCTCGTGCTCGGTGCGTTGCAGCACGATGGTCAGAAAGACGGCTTGATTGAAATTTTCCAACGTCCCGACACAGCCCCTGAAACGCAAAAGGGGTATCTGCGGTTCTTGCAGCAGATGTGCGAATTGGCGGCGGAGTGGTTACGCAGCCAAAAATTGATCAAGCTTGGTGATCGCCAAACATTGTGGCAGCAAGCGGATTCATTTGCACGGGCCGCTCACGAATCACTTGATTTGAAAGAGACCGCTTACATTGTTGCGAACGAAGGCCGTCGTTTGATCGGCTGTGACCGAGTCAGCGTGGCGATCAAGAAGGGGCGCAAGTGCACGGTCGAAGCGATCAGCGGCCAAGACACCATCGAAAACCGCTCGAACATTGTGTCCGCACTCAACGTGCTAGCAACTCGCGTCGTTGCAGCGGGCGAACCGCTATGGCATGACGGCTCGACCGTAGACTTACCACCACAAATTGAAGAAGCTCTTGAAGATTATGTGGACCTGTCGTATGGCCGAAACATCGCGGTATTGCCACTACGTGCACCGGAACGAAAACTCGGGCATGAAAGAGCCACCGGTGCGGCTGGCGAAGTCGATCGCGATGACGCACACCGGGGCGAAGTGATCGGAGCCTTGATTGTTGAACAAATCGAGACGGATCTGCCTCCCGACGTGTTTCGTACGCGGTGCGACCTCGTTTACGAACACGGCACACGTGCGATCGCTAACTCACAAGCCCACACGAATCTCTTTCTGATGCCGCTGTGGCGAACTCTCGGCCGGGCCACGTGGGTCTTGCGAGCACGCACACTGCCGAAAACATTGGGTGTGATTGGTTTGATCGCAGCCATCATCGCGGCCGGAACTTTCATCCCGATGGATTTCGATTTAGAGGCCGACGGGACGCTCAAACCAGAAGCCCGCCGCGAAATCTTTGCGGGGATCGACGGCGAGGTTCGCGAAGTTTTGGTCGATCACAACTCTATCGTCACAGCCGGGCAACCGCTCGTGCGGATGATCAATCCAGACATCGAAGTTGAGATCACGGAACTTGAAGGCCAGATCTACACGTCAATGGCAGAGTATCAAAGGGTTCGCGGTCAGTTGACCAAGCGGGACACGATGAAACTTAACGATCGCTATGCGTTGGAAGGCGAAGAGTTTGAACTAGAAACCAAACTGGAAGCACAGAACGCGAAACTCGCGCTAAAGAAGAAGCGAGCCGAAGATTTAGTCATCAAATCCCCGATCGACGGTCGCGTCGTCTCGTGGGAAGTTGAAAAACTGCTGCTCAATCGCCCGATCACGACCGGTCAGGTGTTGATGGAAATCGCTGATTTGAGCAAACCGATGTACTTTGAAATTGAGATGCCGGAGAAACGCGAAGGCCATTTGGACGAATTCATCCAAAAGAACTCCGTGAAAGAACTCGAAGTCACGTACATCTTGGCATCCGACCCCGACCAGCCGTTGCCGGCCATCTTACCGATCGACAACATTTCGCTACGTGCCGAAGCCAATGAAGAGCACGGTTCGGTGATCAAGATGCGAGTCATCCCTGACCAAGACGAACTGCGTAAGTTGTCACCGAGTGCTGGCACGAAGCTGACAGCGGACGTCAAGGTTGGTCGTCGTGCTAGCGGATTCGTGTTGTTGCACGAAGTCTATGAATGGTTTGCCAAGTTTATGTTCTGATACCTAGCACTCGCCCTCCTGTCACCTTTTCTTGTTGTTGAACACGCTTTTCGCGGACCCTGCTCATGATCCTTCACCAATCCAAAACCGGAATTCAAGTCGCCGCTTTCATCGCCGTCGGTCTCTCTGCGACGATGCTGCTGGCGACCGTTTCTGCCCAAACATCACCGTCTGTGGCCAGCTCTGGGATTACAACCCCAGGTCGCCAAGTCGTGGCGGATAATTGTTCGGTAAAGTTCATTCGCAACATTAACTTGCCCGCCGAAGTCGAAGGCAAATTGATTGAGCTGAACATTGAAGAGGGCATGAGCATTGCTAAAGGCGACGTGCTCGCGGTGATTGACGACACAGCAGCGAATCTGGCTGTCGAACTTAAAAAGGCCGAAGAGAAACAGGCGATGCTCGAAGCTGACAACGATGTCAATCTGCAAGACGCTCGCAACAGCAGCAAGTTGGCTGACGCGGAAGCGAAATCGCACGAAAAACTCTACGAAGAGCAAGCCATTCCGTTTTGGGAAAAGGAAAAGAAAGTGCTCGAAGCGGTCCGAGCGGTGCTCCGCATCGACCTCGCCGAAATGCAAAAGAAGATTGCTCTGGCTCAGTACATGGCCAAACGCAGTGAACGCGAGATTGCCGAGTTTGAGCAAACACGTCGTCGCATCACCGCTGACTTTGATGGTTACGTCGAGACGCGGATCGCCCAGCGTGGTGAATGGGTGCAACCGGGATCGCCGATCGCCACGATCGTGCAACTGGATCGTGTTCGCGTCGAAGGTGTTGTCGATGCGTTGGCATTCTCGGGCCGGGTGCGGGCTGGACTTCCCGTAAAAGTTCGCGTGTTCACTTCCCAAGTAGAGCGGCCCATCGAAATCAATGCGAAGCTCGGTTTCGTGAGCAGTGAAGTGAACTTGCGGAAGCAAGTCCGTGTGTGGGTCGATGTCGACAATCGCAAAGATGAGAACGAAGCCTGGATTCTCAAGCCAGGCATGGATGCAGAAATCATTTTTGAGTGAGGCCGGGGGCTCAGATGTGAGATGTCAGAAAACTGACATCCAACTTCTGAAAACTGCTCTCTGGCTTCTGAAAACTGACTGCTGATTTCTGACTTCTACCCTCTGACCCCTGAAAATTTTTCCCCTCCATGGCTACCCTCGCTGAATCACTGGTAAGCAGTTCGTCTCGTGCGCTGACGGTGCGCCGACGTCCTGACTTGACCGCGAGCCGGCACCATTATCAGGGCCAGGGCTTCTGGGTGCTCAAGGAACCCGTCGGTTTGCAGTACTTTCGTTTTCACGACGAAGAGTATTTCATCCTGAACATGCTCGACGGGCACGTCAGTCTGCAACAAATCAAAGACGGGTTCGAGCAACGATTCGCCCCCCAAAAAATCACCTTTGGTGACCTGCAACAGTTCATCGGCATGCTGCACCGCAGCGGTTTGGTGATCAGCAACTCGCCCGGCCAAGGCAAATCGCTTCGCGAACGTGGACGCACGAAAAAGAACAAAGAGCTGCTCGGCAAAATGTCGAACGTGTTCGCAATCCGTTTTCGTGGGATCGACCCAGAGAAAATTCTTAATCGGTTGCTACCGATCGTCGGTTGGATCTTCACGGTTCCGGCGTTGATCTTCTTTGCCTTTTTGTTGTTGTCGGCGTCGTTGTTGTTGGCTACTCAGTATCAGACGGTGTACGCGAAACTGCCGACGTTTCATCAGTTCTTTGCCGCTGATCGCTGGATCATTTTGGCGGCGACGATGGCGATTGTGAAAGTGAGTCACGAATTCGGCCACGGGTTGAGTTGCAAGAAGTTCGGTGGTGAGTGTCACGAGATCGGCTTCATGCTGCTCGTGTTCACGCCGTGTTTGTACTGCAACGTATCCGACTCGTGGATGCTGCCGAATAAGTGGAAACGAATTTGGATCGGTGCTGGCGGGATCTATGTCGAGATGATTCTCGCTTCGATCGCCGCGTATGTGTGGTTCTTCACGCAACAGGGCACGACGATCAACGACTTGTGTTTGAACATGATGTTCTTGAATGTCGTCAGCACGGTGTTGGTTAACGGTAACCCGCTGTTGCGATTCGACGGTTACTACATCTTGATGGATTATCTAGAAATTCCGAACCTCCGTCAAAAAGCGACGGAAGTGCTCAAGCGTTGGTTTCAACAAACCTGTCTTGGCTTGGAATTGCAGGACGATCCGTTCTTACCGCAACGCAACCGATTCATGTTCGCGATGTTCACGATCGCCAGTGTGATTTATCGCTGGGTGGTGGTGTTCTCGATCGTCTGGTTCGTGATGCAAGTGCTCGAACCATACGGTTTGCAAGCACTCGGAAGGATTCTGGCCGTGTTCGGTTTCTCGGGCTTAGTTGCCCAACCTGTGATCCAAACTTGGAAATTTGTCCGTACTCCTGGGAGACTCGCAAAAGTGAAACGTGGCCCACTCCTGACATCGTTAGCCGTTGCTGGCGTAGTCATTGCCGCGGTGTGCTACATTCCGCTGCCGCACCATATCGACGCTGCCTTTGAAATTCGTCCAAGCCGGGCTGGTGCCGTGTATGCGGGCACCGCTGGCCGTCTCGTTAACACGGTTTCCGTTGGCACGCTCGTCGAAGAAGGGCAACCGATTGCGGTGCTCGAAAATCCTGAATTGCAAATTCGTTTGGCCGATCTGCAGGGCGAAGAGCGATACGCCACCGTGCAACTGGCGAACTTGAAACGACGCGCTCAAGAAGACCCGGCGATCGTCGCTCAGATTGAAACCCAAGAGGAAATGCTGCAATCAATTCGTTCGCTAGCTAGCAAGACGCAAGAAGAGATCGACCGGCTGACGGTCAAAGCGAAGCGCGGTGGCTTTGTGCTGCCACCGCCCGAACGACCGACCAACGATCCTGGTGACGGACGTTTGCCTGGTTGGACCGGCACTCCGCTACAGGAACAGAATCGCGGTGCGTTGTTAACAGCCGATGACATGATTTGCGAGATTGGTTCGCCGGACGCTTATGAAGCGGTGTTGATCATTGATCAAGGTGACCGGCAGCTCGTGCGAGAAGAGCAAGCGGTCGACTTGAAACTCGATTCGTTACGTTTGCAAACGTTTCATGGGAACATCCAAGAGATTTCCAAGAAACCTATGGATGCGACGAGCACGTCGATGTCCAGTCAAACAGGCGGCGATTTGCAAACAGAGATTGATCCCCAGACGGGACAGGTGCGGCCGCGAAGTGTTTCGTATCAGGCTCGCGTGCCACTGGATACATCGGAGATGTTATTGCGTCCAGGCTATCGTGGTTCGGCCAAAGTGCATGTCGATCCGATGTCATTAGGCCAACGATTGTGGCGGGTGATCATCAAAACGTTCAACTTTGATTTTTGAAATTAGAATACAGATAACAGAAGATAGATTTCAGATTTTCAACCGGCGATTTAATGAGGGATGGCCTGACCGTCTCAAATCCCGCGCTTATGTGTCGTGTTGAGACGCCCCAAACAACCAATTTAATTCCCCCAAATCTCACAGGCCACTCAGATTGACGCAATTTGAATCACGAACTGATTGAATTATCAGTTTCTTGTCTCCACCATGCTGCTGACGCGTTGCGAGTATGGGGGGGATGTTTAGGATATATCCAACGCGTCACTCACTTTACCTTTCCCCCTTTTCTCAACCTTTGGAGAATACTAGATGGCAGACGAACAGAACGAAGACAACGCCGAAACTGCAACGGTAACCGCTGAACCGACTTCCCCTGCTGCGAAGGCTCAAACGCCCCCGCAACAACCAGTCCAAGTCCAAGTGGACGATCGTGACACGCTCGCAACCTACGCTAATTTTTGCCGCGTGACCGGTTCGCCCGAGGAATTGATCATTGACTTCGGTTTGAACCCACAACCGATCGGTGTGCCGAAGGATCCCATCCAAGTTAAGCAACGTATCATCGTCAATTTCTTCACTGCCAAGCGTTTGCTTGCAGCGTTGCAAATGTCGGTCGCTCGTCACGAATCAGTGTTCGGCGTGCTCGAAACCGATATCAACAAACGAGTGCGTCCAGGTCTGCAGCAACAGCGGTAGTCTTGGATTGCTCAAGCATTCATTGCTTACAATTGAATCAACCACTCTGCCGATTTCGGCAGAGTGGTTTTTTCGTGGACCTTGGTTGATCCTGGTGCGAGGCACATCCCGATCACATGGAATCTAGGCGTAAAACCTAAGCTTGGAACGAGCTACCGCAACCGCAACTCTTCACCGCGTTGGGGTTGTTGAAGGTAAATCCCTGTTTTTCCAGGCTATCGAACCAATCGACTTCGGTACCGTCGAGGTACAACGCGCTCTTTTTATCGACGACGACGCTCACGCCGTGATGATCGTACTTGCTGTCCGCTTTCTCGTCGAAATTATCGTCGAAGTTCAGCGTGTAGTTGAATCCGCTGCATCCGCCACCAGCCACGCCAATTCGCAGCAACATGGTTTCGTCGAAATTGTGTTCTTTGCGGAAACGAAGCACTTCTTCGGCAGCGCGTTCAGTCAGTTTAATGGCCATCGTTGTGATGAACTCCTAGAGAGGAGGAAAGTGGTAAATGGGCAATCGGGCACAGTGTCGTCGCTAACCGCCCCCGAAATCAACACCAAAGTGTGCGATTAACGTGTGCATTATTGTACGCGAGGTCAAGTGGTTAAGTGCGAAGTTGACCGCTTAAGGCAACTGAAATTCTTTGGGCAGCGTGTATTTGTCTTTTGCCGCCTCGCGAGTGGTGACCTTGATCTCGGCATCCTTCCCCTCGCCCACGACCACCCAAATCAAGGCTTGTTTGGGATCGTTTGGCCCCGTGGCCGTCCGGTCGGGATTCGCACCGAGCACCAAATCCGTCAGTACAGTTCGTAGCGGCACGTCTTTCTTGCTGAAATTGCGCACCTGTTGATTCTGCGTGATGCCCATCAATTGCAGGTCGCCGCCGATAATCTCGACTTTTGGGGCCGTGTTCCCCTCCGGTAGGTCTGCGGCGAACTCGTTGATGATCGTGTCAACTGCGAATTGCAGTGATTCTTGGCCGAAACTAACCGTCATCGGGCGATTGAGCATCTGTTCGAGCGTCAGCGTCTCGCCCGTCGGCGGGGGACCGGCTACTGCCGTCATGGCCGTTGTGTTGGCTGCGAGCAGCGTGCCAAGGGTCAGTTGCGGCAATGCCTTGGGCGGCAAATACGCGTTCAAGATCACTTCACTGCGGATCGCAGCGGAACGAATTTGTTCACCAGTGAATGCCCACATCGTTGGCAATCGTGAGGCCAATAGCCGCCACGACGGGTCGACCTCGCGGCTGACCAGGAAATCCTCAGCCGTGAGGGAGGCGGACTGGGTGTAGCCAAGCACTTTTGATTTCAGAGCGAGTGGGTCCATTCCCGAAGCAGCCGCCAAGCGGATCTCCATGTAGCTGGCACTTGAATTGGCTTCGGCGGGCTTTGCGTTGACATCCGCACTGGTGACTCGGATCAACAATCCAGCGCACTCGGGAGTCAGCGTGGACCGAATCCAATCGCGGAGTGTCGGGGCGGTGTTATCGACCCAAGTCCGCGCGTCGGCGATCAGGAAATTGGGAACGGCCAGCATCGCGATCGCGTCGGTCGGCTGGGCAGACGCCCAAAGTTCTTCAAGTTGACGCGGTAACAACACCGCCTCGCCCGCGACTTCGGCAACCTGCGTGATCCGAGCGATCGAGCCCACCGCAAAGGCGTCGACCTGTTTTTCGGTCGCTGCATCGTCGCTGGCGAAATGCGGATAATAGGCGTCCGCATCGACTTCGTCTCCTGCGTACACCGTGACGCCGCCGGGTACTTGAGCCTCCGCGACTTTCCAGGCTTCGGTGAGTTCATCGAGTGGACGAGGAGTTTTCAAATGCACAGCCAAGGCAATTTCCGGTACACCATCACGACCGGGAAACCATGCCATGGCGACCAAACGCACGTCGTCCAGAGGCACAGCGATGCGTTTTTGCAGTTTCTCAAACAGTGGCGAGACCTCAGGGTCAAATGTTTCTCGCAAGCCGATTGCGGCCAAGTTTTGCAAATCAAATGTCGTCAATGCCGCTGGCCCCGGCGGCAACAACATCGTCGCCGTGAGCGTCGACTCCCTGGTCTCGTTTTGCGTGGCCGTCATCGCCGACGGCGGTGCCCACAACATGCGGTCATCCGAGACGACTTCGATCCCCGTCTTTGGAGTTGTCTTGGGCGGTAAGGGGGTGGAACGAGGTTGGGGTCGTGTCGACGCTGGACGTGAACCCGTCACCGACGGGATCACTGCGGGGATCGGCGGTCGGGTGCGTTTGGCAACAGGCTGCGGTGCGTCGGGGTCTTGCAGGGCAAGCGCAAAGATCAGCAGCACAATGGGAATCCACAAACTACCCAGCACAATCCAAGCCGTCCGTCTCCGGCTTGGTCGCCGTCCGCGTTGCGGCGGCAACTCAACTGCTTCGCTTTCTTCTGCGGGCGGGGCCATTGCCGCCGGGGCCATTGCGGTCGCAGTCAGCGCGTTCGCAGTCATCGCAGTCGTAGCAGGTTGCTCGATCGGCTCCCGCCTGCGTTCCGCTATCGCGACTTGCTCCCGCTTCGCTGGCTTGCTCGGTGTTGACTGCGGAGCCTCAGCCGCAATGGGCTTGCTCACGGTCGATTTCGCAGCCACAGGCTTGACTGGCGCAGGTTCAGGTGGAATCGATGTTGACGTGGGCCGTTTTGGTGGAACCGGCACGGACTCGGCCTCTGGTCTTTGCACGGCAGCAACGACTTGCGACTTTGCAGGCGTGACACCAGCAGCCGCTGTGTGGGTCGCCCGCAGTGCTTGCAAAAAGGCATCCAAACTCGCAAACCGCGATGCGGGATCTTTCGCCAGCGCATACGCCAGCACTCGCAACAGCGGATCGCCAGCAGCTCCCTTGGCCACAGCCGCTTTGAGTTCCGGCGGTTCAAAGCGAAGTTGCCGCGAACGTATTTGGTCGTCTTTCGCAGCGGCAAACGCATGCTGGCCTGTCTGCAATCGGTACGCCAAGCATCCCAGCGCGTACACCGCTTGGCTCTCAAACGAACTGGCCTGACAATTGCTCCGCGCGGGCGTCTCCGACCCGAGTCTTTCCGGCGCGCAGTACAGCAGCGCGGATTCGTCGCTCGCGATCGACCGTGGAAATTCAAACACACCCGGCGTCAAAAACTCGGCTGGATCCAGCCACAACGTCGGCGGTTTGTTGCGCGACTGGGGCATCCAAATTCGATCGGGAGAGGGCATCGGTGGCGGCAACAACCGACCGCTCGCCAAGCTCGACATCGCCATCGCCATGGACTCTATCAGTGGCGTGATCTCGGCCGCAGTCCAGCGTTTCGTCGGTTCCTGTTTCAATTTCATCGACAACATCGCACCGCTCGGCAACGGAGCAAACAAGCCCACCGCATCAAGCACACGATGCAGAGGCAAGGAAGTTGATCGGGTTCCAATCGGGGCACTTGGCAACGCCATCAATTCAAATTGCGGAACGCCGATTTTTCGCAGCCCAGCGAGCCACCGTAAGCAATCGCCGTCCTCAGGTTTTACCCCGGTTGGACTGATTTGTAAGGCAACGCCTGGCCAATCTGGGTACGCGTCATGCACCACGGGCAACCACTTTTCAAATGGCGTGGGAGCATGCTCGGCAGCCTGCGTCAGCGGCGCAATCCGCATGACCGGAAATCGACTCGGCGAATTTTGACCGACTTTTGCCGCTCGCCTTGATTCGTCTTGCAGCAAACACTCAGCTTGAAAACTCTTCAATCGTCCGGTTTGAACCAACCATTCAGTGAGCTTTAACGGGTCCGAAGGCGGCTTTGACTGGTGCTCGGCGGCGTATAAAGCCGCCCAATCTCGAGGCGCTGAAGTATCAACTAACCCACTTTGGATTAGGCGTTTCCAGAAATCAATGAGGGAAAGCGGCATCAAAAACGATCAACGAGCGGACAAAAGCGATTCACGAACAGGGAGTCTTGGTACAACATTCCGACCTAGTTTTTTCCTAGTCTATTGTGTGAGGCGTTGTTTTGCGGCGCTACTGACAGGGGAAACGACAAAAATCCCCGCATTGCACTCGAAGGCGAAGTGGTTTTGCAGCACGAGGACATATTGTTTCCGTTCAAAACCATTTTGCAGACGAAAACACGTTTCACTTCTGAAGTTCTGACACTACTGAGAAATCAATTGAACATCGTCTATCTTACCACGGAAGCGGTACCGTTTGCCAAAACCGGTGGGCTAGCGGACGTGTGCGGTACCTTGCCGAGTGTGGTCGCGGCGCTTGGCCATCAATGCACCGTGATCATGCCTGCGTTTGATTCAGTGCGTCGTTCGCGAATGAAAGTCGAATCGACGGACATGAGCTTCGCCATCGACATGCCGCCCGACCGGGTTGTCGGCGGACGAGTGCTACAGAGCCATCTGCCGGACGGTCATGTACCCGTGTATTTCGTCGATCAACCACAGTATTTTTCGCGGCCCTTTTTGTACGGTGATAAACACGGCGATTACCGTGATAACGCCGAACGATTCATTTTCTTTTGCCGAGCGGCCCTCGAGATCATCCGTCGCATGGATATCCGTGTGGATCTGATCCAATGCAATGATTGGCAGACGGCGATTGTGCCAGCCCTCATCAAGTGCGGCGTCGGTGGTCTGCCCATCGACACGCCGACGTTGTTGTCGATTCACAACCTCGCGTATCAAGGTGCGTTTCCGGCGGAAGATTTCTTGTACACAGGTTTGCCGTGGGAAGAGTTCCGCAGCGAGTCATTCGAGTTTTACGGCGGCTTGAATTTTCTCAAAACCGGGGTCGTGACGACGGATCATGTCAGTACGGTCAGCCCCACATACGCTCGCGAAATCAAAACGCCGCTGCATGGATGTGGTCTCGACCCCATCCTGCGGAGCATGGGTGACCGGGTGACGGGGATTATTAACGGTATCGACACAGAAATTTGGAACCCCGCCACGGACGTCAACTTGGTTCGTAATTATGACGTGGACACTTGGGAAACGGGCAAGCTCGAAAACAAGCTCGCCTTGCAAGCCGAACTGGGGCTGCCGCATGACCCCCATGTGCCCATGATCGGCTTGGTCGGACGTCTCGCCGATCAAAAAGGCTGGGATCTGATCCTGCCAGTGATGCGTGCTCACCTCCGTGAACGTCGCCCGACACAGTGGGTGGTGTTGGGCAGCGGTAACCCGATGATCGAGAGTGAACTGAATTGGTTGGCGGCTGAACATGGGGATCAGATCGCCGCTTACATCGGCTTTAGCGACGCACTCGCGCACCGTATCGAGGCATCGAGTGATTTGTTCTTAATGCCCAGCAGGTATGAACCGTGTGGTTTAAATCAGTTGTACAGTCTGCGCTATGGTACCGTCTGCGTGGTCACGCCGACAGGTGGTTTGGCCGATACGATTGTTGACACGAATCCCGACACGATTGCCAATCAAACTGCTACCGGCTTCCATCTTCGCAGTCACGACGCAGCGTGTTTGGATCGTGCGATCGGCGATGCGTTGCGATTGAGATTTCATGAAAAAGAAATCTGGAAAAAAATTGTTGAACACGGAATGACTCGCGATTGGTCGTGGCGGACAAGTGCTGCCCAATACGTGGACCTCTACGCGCGAGCAATTTCCCTTAAACGCCGATATGCCTCGCAAGCCTAATGCTCATTGCCTGGTGATCGGCAGACGCTAGTAATTCGCCCCCTATCAGGATCTCAAATATCCGTAGAATGGAAGCAATCCAACCGATTCGCAGCAGTCACCACATCGACGCTGTACCGTTGGTTCAGAACAAAATCGTCACGTGCAATCGGATGTTATCATGTCTATCTCTCGCGTCGAACTCAACGCCGGTCGCCAGCGTTTTCGACGTGACAATCGACAACTTAGGCTAACCCCTCGCGAATCGCAGACAGACGAAAACGACACCCGCCTCAATGCTTTGGCGGAAACGCAAATGGAGGTTACGGATCATCCCGTCTCAACCAACGCCGCCGCTGAGCCACATGATCGTGCCTCCATTCTGACGCCTGAGCAACTCGACAATCGATTTTGCGATCAGAAAGCAATCCTTTCCGGCACTTCACCTGCCCCTGCGGATTCAACTTCTTCAACGAGACAACCTAGCTCCGACGATTTGTCACTCGAAGCGAAGGTCACCTCAGAGCCAAGAGTTAGAACGAAAGCCCCGGTCTCAACCCCCACCGGAGACGCTGTTAGCACGCTGGCGCCGCCAGCATTCGATCCCAAAGTTGGGCAATCGCGGTTAGATCCAATCACGGGCGAGTGGACTTGGTTCGCCACCATGCGATCCCAACGTCCCGATCAATTCGGCAATGTCGTCGTCAAGCCGAACACCGAGATTGATTGTCCGTTCTGCGCTGGGTCGGAGCATCGCACTCCTAACCCCGTGTGGATCGCTAGCCTCGATGATTCTGGCGTTCCCAACTCTGCGTCAACGGGCAGCGATCAAGCTGATTGCGATTGGACCGTGCGGGTCGTTCCGAATCTGTACCCGGCTGTGGCCAGCCTTGAAGACGCCGGCGCGCGAACGCCCAAGAGTTCATCCTGCTGCGGACATCAAGCTGAGACGGAAGCGATGCCGCACTCTGCCAGGCGGCATCGTGCAACAGCCTCGTTTGAGTCGTTTGAACATGCCCAAGCGGCCTATCAAGATAGTAACGCGTTCAAAAACCTTTCAGCAATCAATCGACTGTTTCCCGCTGAAGCAGCAATGGGTGGCCACGAGGTGATTATTGAATCACCACGGCATACCGAATCGCTGGGCGAACTCAATACTGCCGAAGTCGCACTGGTATTCGCAGCCTACTCTCAACGCATCCGTTATTGGCGTGAAGTCCCAGGTGTGCAACACGTCAGCATTTTCAAGAACGTCGGTCGTGATGCAGGTGCCTCACTTCAGCATAGTCACAGCCAATTGATCGCCACGAACCGTGTGCCCACCGTCGTGCAACTGGTCACGCGTCGACTGCAAGCACATCATGCACGCCACGGCTCGTGCTTGCAGTGCGATCTGTTGCGAGGCGAACTGGAACAGGAAAGCCGTGTGATCAGCCAAACGGATTCATTCGTAGCTTACTGCCCCTTTGCCAGTCGCTTTCCATTGCAAGTGCGGGTAACCTCGAAAGAACACTTACCCTGCTTCAGTGATCTGCGAACACAACCGCTCGCGGAGCTCGCACGTTTAACACTGCGTGTCATCCGCTGGCTAGAAGCCCTCCGTCCCGGCACTGCGTACAACATGTTGATTCACAATTGCCCAGTTGATTTCCAAGGCGCGCCAGAATCACAGCACTGGGCGATGGATATTTTTCCGCGGGTCTCGCGACTGGCCGGTTTTGAACTCGCTACCGGTGCGATGATCAATCCCGTTTACCCAGAAACGGCTGCCAAGGCATACCGAGCGCAAGCTAGGCTGAGCGATCCACGGTACGTGTTGCGCTAGGCATGCATTCAATCGACCTGTACGACTATCACCTGCCTCGTGAACGCATCGCTCAAGAGCCGTTACGCAACCGCGTGGACGCGCGATTGATGTTGATCCATCGAGCGAGCGGCTTGATTGAGCATTACCATGTACGTGATCTGCCCGAACTATTGTGGGCCGAAGACACTCTCGTGCTCAACAACTCTCGCGTCATTCCAGCACGTTTGGTCGGCTATCGGACGCGCACCCAAGGACAATGGCAAGGACTCTATCTACGGAGTGATCCAGCCACGGGTGTGTGGGAGCTGTTGACGAAAACTCGCGGGTCACTGAAAACTGGCGAAACGATCACATTGCAAGATCGCGATGCTCGCGATGGCGGCCAATTGGAAATCATCGGTCGAGATCAGGAAGGGCATTTGTTCGTGCGTCCCTTGCTCGAATCCGTCGCACTTGATCCGATCCTGGGGCGCGAACAGGTGTCCACAACTCAGGTTTCTGCAACCCGTTGGCTCGAACGTTTTGGTCGCGTCCCGATCCCGCCCTACATTCGTGACGGCCGGATGGTTGACGCTGACTTGATCAATTACCAGACCGTTTACGCTAGTACTCGTGACGAAGACAAAGCTAGCGTGGCCGCACCGACAGCGGGATTGCATTTCACTGAGAGTTTGCTGCGGAACATTGCTAAAGGGCAAACCGCGATCCACGAAGTCACCTTGCACGTCGGCATTGGCACGTTTCGTCCGATCGAGGTCGATGACCTTGATGAACATCACATGCACCAGGAATGGGGCCGAATTGACAGCGAGACGAGCGAGAGCATCCGCAGTCGACGGGCGGGCGGTGGACGCTCCGTTGCCGTCGGTACCACGAGCGTCCGTGTACTCGAAAGCAGTGCGGCGGCGAATGGGGGCGAACTACGTGAATGGACCGGAGCGACCGATCTGTTCATCAAACCGCCGTACCAGTTCGCTGCGATCGACGCCCTGATGACAAATTTTCATCTTCCCAAAAGCTCTCTGTTGGTACTGGTCAGTGCCCTAGCTGGCCGAGAGCTGATTATGGACGCGTATCGCCAAGCAATTGAGGCGGAATATCGCTTTTTTAGCTACGGCGACGCGATGCTAATCGTGTGAGGGGAAATTCAGTGTTTTGAACCGCAACGCCTCGTCGAGTTTTAGCGTAACATCAGTCGTCAAGTCATTCGACTTTTGGGTCAGCTCGCCTCGCACCAGAGCTCTTGATGTGTTCAGCGACAAAGCTTTCGGCCTCGGCGCGACCGACCGCGTCCCCCCCCACATTCCTCGCAACGCCTCTAACCCGAACCCCCGCCCTAACCAATTCGTATGGAAAAAATGCTCGCGAGCGTGTGATTCTCTCGCTGGTGGAATACAATCTGGGCTGTCGGTACCGCTTCGGACACTTCTCACGTTTCCTCTAATTCTCAACGTTTACTATGGCCGCACGCGACGATTCAGTCATTCGAGGCAGCTTGATTGCTTGCCTGATTTTTCTCGTTCTCTCGTTAGCGCTCAATTTTTTCCTGTATCGCTGGGGTGATACTGCATCGCAGACGGCGGTCACGGCTGAGGAAAAACTGCAAAGCAAGAACACCGAACTGCAAACGAAGGCGAGCCAAGAAATGCTCATGAAAGCGATGCTCGGCCAGGGCACGTTGACGAAATCGCAGCGGGAGACCCTGTCGTCGAGTTCTGATGGTGATCCGGAAATGGACGCGATCTTACAAACGTTTAATCGCGACATGGCCTATTTTGGTCCCGAAGTTCCAGAGGAAAATAAAAACTACCCGAACCTGCCCGAGATGTTGATCAACGCCATTCGCTCGCGAACAGCGCAGTATGACCTTGGAATCAAGCAGGTGCATGAGACGCAGGATCAAGCGAAAGCCGATGTCGAACTTGCACAAAAAGCCCAGAGCCAGGCTGAAGAGGATAAAGACAAAGCGAACAAGAAACTCGAAGAAGAGGTTTCCAAGTTTTCCGAAGATCGTAAAGCAATGATCGCAACCAGCGAAAAGAACCGCGACAGCTTGCTGGCGACTTCGCAAGAACTCAACAAGGTTCGCAAGAACCTACAAACTGAAGTGGCTGCTTTCCAAAAGCGTGAGAACTATCTGCTCTCTACCATCAACACACAGTTGATTGAGCTAACGAATCTGCGTAGCGACAATTTCGAAAGCGTCCAAGGTTTGATTGTGCATGTCGTCCGCGACGGCAACGTCGTGAACATCGACCTCGGTTCCGCTGACGCATTGCGTGCAGGTGTGACGTTCGGTGTGATTGATGGCGATGAAACTCGGTTGCAAGACGCCAAAGTCAAAGCCACGATTCAGGTCACCAAAATTCTTGGCGAGCACCGTGCCGAAGCGCGTGTGGTAGCACTGCCGGAGTTTCGCTATCCAATTATCCCTGGCGATAAAATCTACTCACCCTTCTGGGCACCTGGTCGTCGCGTGAAGATCGCTCTGGGTTGGAACATTGACCTCGATGGTGACGAACGTCCAGATACCGAGGCCGCCGCCTCGATGATCCGCGCAGCTGGTGCTGAAGTCGCTGCGATCATTCAGCCTGATGGCAGCAGCGAAGGTGAGTTCAATAGTGGTGTGCGGTTCCTTGTCCTGGGTGAAGCGACCGACTCGTCCAGCGAAACCGATGCTAGAGATGAAGTCGCGCTGGGTAAAATCAAAACTGTTGCCAAGGAACTCGGCGTCACCGTGATTCCATCGTGGAAACTTCAAGCGTACCTGCGTACCATTGACGACTCGTTGACGACACCGCTTGGCTCAGCAATCAGAGGTGATGACTTCGCTCCAGAACCATCAACGGCACCGGGACGAATTCCCAATAATCTGCCGTCGATCTTCCAGAACGATGATTCAAAGATTCAGAAGGACAATAAGATCCTCGCCCCGTAACTCAACTCTTTGGAGTGCTCCGACTCGTCGGAGCTTTCTTTCTCAAGCAACTCGTCAATCCAACCTTCGACTTACAGTTTTCAGATGGGTTCTTAGGCGAGCGGCAAGATGTTTCATACCAGGAGCGTGAGACTCCCGCCGAACGCGTGCTCGACTCAGCAGGAGCTTCGCTCTCCCATCGGTCGCATTGAGAGGGTAAGTTTTTATCTGCCGCTCGCCTTAGTCGAATCACGTCGGCAGAACCCCGTTGTGGTAGATGTCTTGGACGTCGTCGCAATCATTCAACATGCCCATGAATTTCTCAAACATGGGCACATCATCTGATGGGATTTCATTGCTGGTTTGCGGGATGAAAGAAATTTCATCAACGGTGAGCTGCGTTTCAGGATAGGCTTCCAAGATGGCTTGCTTGGTCTTCGCATACTCCGTACTTGGCGCGAATACCAACGTCTGGTCGCCTTGACGTTCCACATCTGTCACATTTACCTCGGCCATCAACATCGCTTCGAGCACCTCGTCAATGGACGGGCCCGCGAACGCAAACACGGCGAGATGATCGAACGAGTGAGCCACCGAACCTGGAGCACCGAACTTCGATCCTGTTTTTGAGAAACAGTTTTTGACATCTGTGATGGTTCGCATGTTATTGTCAGTCAAACAATCAATGATCACTGCACAACCGCCAGGTCCGAATCCTTCATAGCGAGCGGAAACATAGTCCTCGCCGCCAGCTCCTTTCGCCTTTTCGATGGCACGCTCGATCACATGCGCGGGTACTTGGTCTCGTTTGGCTTTTTCGATCAACGCCCTCAGCGAAGAATTGTTAACCGGATCGGTGCCACTATTCTTAGCCATCACATAGATCTGCTTGCCGTATTTAGAATAGATCTTGGTTTTTTGGCCTGCTGTCTTGGCCATCGACACCTTGCGAACTTCAAAACTTCTGCCCATCGCGATTGACTCGTACTGATTTTGATTGGATTTTCGTAGCGGAAGTCCTCAAGACTTTCGGTATTTCTAGATGACCGAATTCCTTGGCGAATTTCGCTTTGTTTGAAACGACAGTCTAACAATCACGCGGCTTCTCGGGCAGCCTCGACTTGGTCCAGCGCAATGATCGCGATCCCCAACCGATCCGCCATCGCAATCGTCGCCTCTCGGTCCAGCAAAATCGTGCGATCCGCTTCGATCGCAATGGCGACCCCACCGGCATCGGCCATGTTTTGAATTGTTTGCGTGCCGATCGTGGGCACATCAAACCGCATGTCTTGATTCGGTTTGCTGACCTTCACTAGCGTCCATCCGCCGCGTTTGCACAGTTCGCCACTACGGCGAATGCACGCGTCGGTGCCTTCGATGGCCTCGACTGCAATCACGGTTGTATCCTTGATTGCGACCGCTTGACCAATATCCAATCCACCCATCGTCTTGGCAATCGACCAACCCACTTCGGCATCACGCAGTGACCGTTCGGAGAGCTTTTTGCGTGTTAGTAAACCAGCTTTCACAAGTAACTCCGGGGCAAGGCGAGTGGCGGAACAAATCTCTATCCGGTGACGTTGATACGTATCAATCACCGCAGACAACAACCGATCATCGCGCGCATCCCGACCACGACCAAGCAGCAGTGGCCCAAATGTTCGTAGGCAAGTGAAATCAGGAAGATGTCGTAGCCACAGAGAACCTCCGTACAGCAAATCGGACTTGAACAATTTGCCCGCCATCGTGACCTTGGATACCTGCTGTCGTTTGAAGAATCTTAAATGACCGCCAAAGCGTCCGACTCCCGACCAGAGGACCCGATCGCAGGCCGCTTCGAGTTCTGCGCCAGCATGACCTGTGATGGCCACGCACATGACAGGATGTCCATCTTCACGTAGTTTCGCAGCGACGGAAATCGGGAACCGACCCCAACCCGCAACTAAGCCCACGGGCTCTCCTGGTACCAGCGTCACTGCCGCGTCATGGCACACTCGGTCGGTAAACGTGGTGTCGTGAATTGTGCTTGACGATGGAGGTAGCATGGTGGCGAGTTTCTTAAGCAGCCTTGGACGAATGAGAATGCGGCTGATCACCGAGTTCGTCCAGCAGCGATTTCATTTCACTTTGCAGTTTCTTGATTTCACGCCGAATCTCAGGCAACTTTCTTTGGATTGCGACGATCCGAAGTTGGTCTTGTTGGCTGGTCGCGGGTGAACCAAAATAAACGCCCCTTTCCAAATCACCCATCACGCCCGATTGAGCACCGACGATGACACCGTCCGCTAAATGAATGTGGTCTTTCAAACCAACCTGTCCCGCCAGCACCACGTAGTCGCCCGTTGAGCAACTACCCGCAATGCCGACTTGGCTGCATAGCAAGTTGTGCTTTCCGATCCGGCAGTTGTGCGCGATCATGACTTGATTGTCAATCTTCGTTCCTGCACCGATATGCGTCGCGCCATACGTGCCTCGATCGATCGTTACCCCCGCGCCAATTTCGACGTCATCGTCAATTTTGACATATCCGAGTTGTGCGGTCGGAATATGTTTGCCCGCGACATTGCGATATCCGAAACCATTTGCTCCGAGCGTGGAGCCTGCATGAATGACGACTCGTTGACCAAGATGTGTGTACGAGTACAGAGTTACGTTGGGATACAACACACAATCTTCGGCGAGAATGCATCCCGCAGCGATCGTCACCCCAGCATGAATCTTGCACCCCGCACCGATCACGACCCCCGCACCGATTGACGCGGCAGCACTGATTTGGGCAGAGGCATGCACTTGCGCGGTGGAATCCACTCCCACCCCGGGAACATCTTGGCCCATCGGTGGTCGGAAATGCGAAATGATCTGAGTAAACATGGCATGCGGATCGGCAACCACAATTTGCCAACGTGGACCATCGTTTGATAATTGCTCACTCGTCAACGGCGAGGGCGTGATCAACAAGCTGGCACGACATCCGCGAATCGCAGCAGCATGATTGCTATGGTCCACCATGGTAATCTCGTTCTCGATGGCCTCGGCAGGTGGAGCCGCGCCACTGAATAGCACGTTTGCAGACTCTATGCGTTGCTCGACGAGCGGCAATAGCTCTCCACTGGTCCATTCAACAACACTCTCAAGCGTGAGCGGGACGGGAGCATTTGGATTGAGATGATGTTTTATCGTGGTCATGGGATCGAGCATCCTGTCAGACGACCTCTGGGTTCAACTTTTGGTCCTCTTTCATAACAACCCCACCCAAACAACCGCAACGCCGATTTCTCATCCTTGTCAGACGTCAGACATACCGCTGCCCAGAAGGGTGGCAGCGAATACCTGCGCTTTCCCGCTCGTCATCGCTAGCAATGGAAGCGGGGCTAAATCGAGTCGAGCTAGAAGCGAATAGCCAGAAAACTCCCTTGCGGTGGGCGCTCGGTAATCGTTACCACCGACTTGAACGCGTCTTCCCATTTTGTGAAATTAGCCAATGTCCGTCCCAGCATTACGCCAACCGGCCATCATCCCCGAGCCAAACGCCGCGCCCGAACCTCTCTCTCAACCGCCCCGGTTGCGAGTTGTTTATCCCGATGGTTCGCCCGGCACAGATGGTTCAGCGGAAATGATACCGCCTGCTAACGATTTGCACGCGATCGGACTTCGGCGGCCCTGGATGACATGGAGCTATTTGATCGCATCGTTCATTATCGGCATGGTGCTGATCACGCTCGCTGGTTGTCACTGGGCCTCGGCAAGCCAGAATAGCCAAGGTGCCGCGATGTACAATCAAGGACAGTACACTGGGGCGATGGAAGAGTTTCGCAAAGCGATCGCATCGAACCCGAGTGACCCTGATGGCTACTACAATCTTGCTGCCACCACACATCGTTTAGGCAACCAGCGGCAAGATCCCAACCTGATCCGGCAAAGTGAAGCGTTGTACAATCAGTGCCTCGATCACGATCCCAATCATGTCGACTGTCACCGGGGACTGGCAGTGCTGTTGGTTGATTCGGGACGTCCCGACCGCGCTTTCACGCTGATGAAAAACTGGGCCGCCCAAAATCCAGCACTGGCCGAACCACGGATTGAACTGGCCCGTTTGTACGAAGAACACGGTGAACCACAAACCGCACTGAAATACCTTGAAGACGCCGTACAATCCGACGCCAACAATCCGAGAGCGTGGTTGGCACTGGCCCGATTGCGAGAAAATGGTGGCGACCCGGTCCAGGCGTTGCAGAATTACCAGCGAGCGCTGGCCTTGGGAGGCGGGGCACTCGGCCCTAACGCCACCATGGCCACGGAGCGTGTTGCTGCCCTCAGTCGCCAGCTCAACGCGGCCCACGATGCGCGGCTCAACGCCGGTGGTACGCAAATGGCGACCCCCGCCTTCGGCTCGACTCGCTACTGATCGACGCAGTCCGGTGATGGCCGTTGCGAACGTCTCAGAACTTTCAGATTGAGACTCGCCGCGTCAAAACTTGTAGCGATTTGTCAGCCACGTGCGGTATCGAGAACAGGCCGTCCCCAGCCCCAAATCGCCGGACGTTTCATTGGGCAATTTGCAATGAACCATGAGGCTTTTGTAGCCCTTATGAGCGTCAGATCACCGATCCTTGCACAAACTGACAAATCGCCGACAATACCCCCTTTCTCATCTTCCGCTCCATCTCCCCGATCCACTCTCATGAAATCCATGGACGCCCTCGTGTCGTTGTGCAAACGACGCGGTTTTCTATTTCAATCCAGCGAAATCTACGGCGGCGTGCAAGGTTTTTGGGACTACGGCCCGCTCGGTGTCGAACTCAAACGCAACCTCAAAGACGCTTGGTGGCGAGACATGATCGCTGGTCACAATGAGCTCACCACACCCGCCGGTGCCCCCTCGCCCTTCGAGATGGTCGGACTGGATTGCTCGATCATCATGCACCCGCAAGTCTGGAAGTGCAGTGGTCACTACGACTTGTTCCATGACCACATGGTCGATTGCCGCGAAACAAAAAAACGTTATCGCCATGACCAAGTCCGCGGCCGGTTCGTCGAGTACAACGAGCAAAAAATCTTCGTCGCCACGCTCGCTGAAATCGAGCAAGAGCATGAAGATATTCAGCACCGCGCACTCAAATTTTTCAAACTTCGTGCTAAAAATGCGGACGATCTCACCATCGGGAAAGAGTCGATCACGCTCGACAAACTCGATTCCCATGACGACGTGCTCGGTCCCGATGCCAAGTCGCTCGGCACGCTCACCGCGCCTCGCGAATTTAACCTGATGTTCAAGACCACACTCGGAGCGCTCGGTGGCGCGGAAGACACCACGTTCCTGCGACCTGAAACTGCACAAGGTATTTTCGTTAATTTTAAAAACGTCGTCGATAGCTCGCGCGTTCGTATCCCGTTCGGTATCGGCCAAGTCGGAAAGAGTTTCCGGAACGAAATCACACCGCGAAACTTTACCTTCCGATCCCGTGAATTCGAGCAAATGGAAATCGAGTTCTTTTGTCATCCCGATCAATCACAAGACTGGTATCGCTACTGGCGTGACCGGCGCATGGCCTGGTACACGGCGATGGGATTGTCGAGCGAAAACTTGATCATGCGTGAACACGAAACCGCCGAACTGGCCCATTACAGCGTCGGCACTGCAGACATCGAATACGCATTCCCATTCTTGCCCGAAGGCGAATACGGTGAACTCGAAGGCATCGCGCATCGTGGCGACTTCGACCTCCGCAGCCACATGGAAGGCAAACTCGATCCGTCGACGAATCCTATGACTGTTGAACTCGGCGAAGACGGCAAACCGAAACATCGCGGCAGTGGTAAAGATCTTTCGTATCGCGACGACATCACTAATGAGAAATTCATTCCGCATGTGATCGAACCGTCTGCGGGCGCCGATCGTGGAGCACTCGCCTTCTTATGCGAAGCCTATACGGAGGATGAAGCACCTGATGAAAACGGCAAGCTACAAACTCGCACGGTGTTGAAACTTCATCCACGCCTCGCCCCGATCAAAGCCGCAGTGTTCCCGCTGGTTAAGAAAGATGGGCTGCCAGAGATTGCTCAAGAAATCTATGCGGAGTTGAAGCAACATTTCAATGTGTTCTACGATGCCAAAAGTGCCGTCGGGAGACGCTACCGGCGTCAAGACGAAGCGGGCACACCGTACTGCATCACCGTCGATACGGATTCACTCACAGATAAAACCGTCACCATTCGCGATCGGGACACTCTCGAACAAACCCGAGTTAAAATCGACGATTGTGTGCAAGAAATCCGTCAACGAATCATGGCTTAGTCGTGAGCGATTACCTCGTCCGGATCGGTTTCGCTGGTGACGTTTTCGTGGCCTCGGCACCGCATCGCATTGCGACGTGCGAGCGCGGAAGCGAAGTTCTCGTGCAAACCCCACGCGGCGTGGAACTGGGTGAAATCCTCGGCGTGTTGCGCACTGCAAACTCCGACTCACTTGACAGCGTTTCAGAGAGGCAAGCGGGACTTACTATCATCCGCTCTCTCACCGCCGACGACCGCCTGCTTGTCGAGCGGCTCCAACGACATAAGGTTGAGGCTGTCCGGCGTTGCCAAGAGGTTCTCGCGGGGAACGAATCCACCGCTGTGCTCTTGGATGTTGACCAACTATTCGATGGCAACACGCTCGTGCTGCATTTCCTCGGCCCCGTCGACGCTCTGGGTCGCAAGCTCACTGATACGATTGTTGCTGAGTATGAATCCCAAGTCCAATCCATCCGGCTCAGCGAATTGATGACGCATGGCTGCGGCCCCGATTGCGGAACTGAAGCTGGGGGTGGTTGCGGAACAGCTGGTGGTTGCGCATCGTGTGCCATAGCCGGTGCCTGTGCAAAGTAACTGACGCAGATCTCGGTGCCGTTTGCCCCCGCACGATACGTCTCAGTGACCCCAGAACTAAGAACATCTCATGCCTGACAGCCTCTACCTTGCCACTAACGAAAACGCGACCGGCAAACGCATGATCGCATTAGGTGTGATGGAGCTCGCCATGCGACGATTTGGCCGCGTGGCTTTCTTTCGTCCGGTCGTCCGTGAACACGCCGACGACGACCAGAGCATCCGTCTGATGCGATCACGGTATCAGCTCACCGCCACGCCCGATCAGATGTACGGAGTCTCCCGCAAAGAAGCCCGCCAAATGCTGGCCGAGGACCGCTACGACGCGCTCATTCAACGCATCCAACAGAAATTTAAGTCGCTGCAAGAATCCGTTGACTTCACCGTTGTTGAAGGCACCAGCTTTCAAGGTCTCGCGACCGAAATCGAATTCGAACTCAACGCTGACATCGCCGTCAATCTCGGTTGTTCCATCATGTCGGTTTATTCCGCCGCAAAAAGATCCGTCGAAGATAGCGTGCAGTCGATTCGCATTGGCAATGATTCACTCACCGATCACGGCGGTCAATTACTTGCCACCGTGGTCAATCAAGTCGCTCCACAACAACGCGAAGCGTTCAGCGACGCTTATGCTGCGGCCGGATTGACCGTCAACGGTCCCATCTACATGTTGCCCGAAGAACCGCTGCTACGGCAACCGACTGTCCGCGAGATCCAAGTCGGACTCGGTGCTCAAGTCATTGGCGGTGATGAAGCGACGTTTGATCGCGAAGTCGCACGGCTTAAAGTGGCAGCGATGTTGCTACCGGATTTTCTGGAACGGATGAAAGCAGGCAGTCTCGTGATCACACCCGGCGACCGCAGCGACATCATCATCGGCTGCGCCCTCGCCGCACTGCATGCAGGCAGCCCCGCACCGGCCGGAATTGTCTTAACCGGAGGCCTATTACCTCCGCTCGCCGTTCGCCAAATGGTGACTCCCGCCAGCGGCTTGCCGATTCTCACAACCAACGTCGATACGTTCACCGCCGCCACACAAGCCTCCATGGTTCGCGCCGAAATTGGCGAGCACTCACCTCGGAAAGTCGAATCGGCGATCGGTTTATTTGAACGCAGTATCGATATCGAGGATCTGGCTCGGCGGCTGGAAGCTCCCAGTGTGCATCGCATCACTCCGATGCTATTTGAACACTCACTGATTCAACGTGCCCGCGAGAAACGTGTTCGCATCGTCTTACCTGAAGGTCAAGATCCACGCATCTTACAAGCTGTCGATGTGCTCCGTCGCCGCGACGTCGCCGATATCGTCCTGCTTGGTGATCCCGAAAAAATTCACAGCGCCGCCAGCCAAGTCGGTGTGATCTTGGACGACATCGGCTCTCAAAACCAAACGAGTCACGCTCCACACAACAACGGCAAACCAACCATCGAAATCATCCACCCACCGACCAGCCCATTGTTGGCATCGTTCGCAGACGAGTACTACCGACTGCGTCATCACAAAGGCATCACCCGCGACGTGGCCCGAGACCGCATGCAAGAGGTTAGCTACTTCGGCACCATGATGGTCCGCTGCGGCCTCGCCGCTGGAATGGTCTCGGGAGCCATGCACACGACCGCCGCTACGATCCGACCCGCTTTTGAATTTATTAAAACACGACCCGGTGTGGGTTGCGTGAGCAGCGTGTTCCTGATGTGTTTGAAAGACGGCGTGTTGGTCTATGGCGATTGCGCCGTGATTCCCAATCCGACTGCCGAACAACTCGTCGAGATCGCCAGTTGCAGTGCCGATACGGCTGCGCAATTCGGAATCGAACCGCGTGTGGCCATGTTGTCTTACTCGACTGGCGAAAGCGGTGGCGGGGAAGACGTCGATCGTGTTCGCAGCGCCACCGTGATGCTCAAAGCAGCCCGTCCCGATCTACTCGTCGAAGGTCCGATGCAATACGACGCTGCGGTCGATCCCTCCGTCGCGGCTAAAAAATTGCCTGGCAGTCGAGTCGCGGGCAACGCAACCGTATTCATCTTCCCTGACCTCAACACCGGCAACAACACCTACAAAGCCGTCCAGCGTTCCGCAGGTGCACTGGCGATCGGTCCCGTCCTGCAAGGCTTGCGACGGCCCGTCAACGATCTGTCGCGAGGTTGCACGGTCGCCGACATCGTCAACACCGTCGCCATCACCGCCGTGCAAGCCCAAGCCAGTCAGTCGATTGAGTTGGACCCCACACCGGAAATCCTCGAATCATGAACGTTCTCGTTTTCAACGTCGGCAGCACGACGCTTAAATACGCATGCGTTCATGTGCCCTCTGGTGAGCGTCTTTACGACGGTCTGATTGATCGTATCGGACAAATCAACGGCGACGCTCCCGATCATCTCACCGCCGCCCGTACTGTTCTGTGGCATTCCGGTTTGCTCGATGACCACTCGTCAGGATCACCAACGAATGCACCGGAGATATCTGCGATTGCACACCGTATTGTGCAGGGCGGAGCGGCGTTTCATTCCAGCACTCGTGTGAACCCCCATGTACTCGCTGAGTTGTCTAAACTCGACGCCCTCGCACCGTTGCACAACCCACCTGCGCGCATGGTTGTTCAGGCCATCGCCGATCTGAATCTCTCGCAACCACAAATCCTAGTTTTTGACACCGCCTATTTCAGCACCCTGCAACCGGCCGCCTATCGCTACGCTGTCTCTGATGACATCTACCGCAACCAGGGTGTCCGCCGTTATGGATTTCACGGCACATCGCATCGTTTCGTCGTCGAAAAAACGATCACGCAACTTCAGCTTCCATCACCCACCCGGATTATCTCGCTACACTTGGGAGGAGGCGCTAGTGCTACGGCATCAATCGATGGTGTCGCGGTCGACACATCGATGGGCATGACGCCCTTGGAAGGCCTCGTCATGGCAACTCGCTGCGGTGACATCGACGCATCAGTGCCCTTGCATTTGATCCGCACCGCTGGCATGTCCGCTGACGACGTCGATCGACTGCTCAACAAATACAGCGGCTTGGTTGGACTGTGCGGGGACGCTGACATGCGAACGATTCTATCTCGCCGACAAGCAGGCGACGAATCCGCACAACTCGCCATCGACATTTACGTTCGTCGGATACAGAAAACGATCGGCAGCTACCTTGCCATCCTCGGTGGTCTCGAAGCCTTGATTTTCACGGCGGGTGTCGGTCAGCATTCGTCGGTGATTCGCCATCTTGTCACCGCCCCCCTGAACCACTTCGGCATCGCGATCGACGCTGCCGCCAACAACTCACCCACTCTCCGTCATGGCATCGCCGACATCAGCAATAACGACGCCTCCGTCCGCACGCTGATCGTCACCACCAACGAAGAACTCGCGATCGCTCAGCAAACTGCGGCTGTCCTTTAAAACAGCAAGTGCCGATTGACACTTTGGCGGTAACAAACACCCTCAGTCGCCTGCACCCAGCTTATACAAGGGCAAGTGCCGGTAATAAACTTCTAGGCAATAGATGCACAAACACGTCGTGTACAACCGACCCGAGGCATTGCCATGCTGATCCGCTTGCGGTGACCAACTGCCTGCCTCACTCCCCTTCTTGATCTGCATACTCGGCAACTCAACCTTCATGTTGTCATTCCAGTTCCGCCACGCCGAACCACCATAATGATGCAGTGCCTGTGTGGCATAGTACCAATAATAAACATTCATGTTCTGACGACTCATCGGCCATTCATTGACCAAGGTACTTAAACCCAAAGCCATCGCCGGTTCCTCGCGAGGCCAACCCAGGTACTGCCGACATAACAAGCCTTCGGCCGTCATCGCTGGAGTCGCAGGACGCCCCAACTGGTAGCAGTAGCCCGCACCGTCCTCCACCGACACAATATCCAAATACGAACTGATATGGGCCAGTACCGAGTGATCGACATTGATCCCTGCCGATTGAGCGCTCTTGAGCGCCATCACGTACCAGCCCGTCACCGACAAATCCGAATCCGACTTGGGATCATAACGCCACCCACCCTCGCGGCCTTGGGCATACAATGCATAGTCAACCGACGATTCCGCAGGTATGCGTAACGCCGAATCTTGCGTCATGCCATACAGTTCACAGATTGCGATCATCGCCTGGGCGTGGGCGTAAGCTCGTTGATGATCAGGCTCACCGGCGGCAAAAAAACCGTCGCGCCGCGACTGCTTATTCAGTAAGAACTTCAATCCTTTATTGACAGCGTCGCGATACGGCCCGTCTTGATGCGTATTGCCGTCTCCTTGAAAGGCCAGTAACGCCATCGCTGTCGCAGCCGTGCGGTTTTCTTGATACGAACCATCATCAAACGGCCCTTTCATGCTCCACGAACCATTCTTTTGCTGTTGCCGCGCCAGCCACTTCAGCCCCAGTTCAACTGCTTCCACGGTTTCCGAGTTACCACCGTTTTTCGCGATTAACAGCGCCTTCGTCGCACCCGTCCGACCGCTGAACATTGGTTTGAATTCAATCTCGGTTGACGAACTCCCCAATTCCACTGGTTCAAACGCAACGGGTTCAATCGCGTCCGCAATCGCTACGGACTCAATTAACGTTTCGATGTCCATTTCCACAGGCGTCTCCGCCTCATTTTCGGCTTGGTCTTCTTCAAAATTAGAATCAGAACTCTCCAGCGCAAACTGTTGCAAATCGACTGTTTCGGTTTCTTCTGCTTCGCCAAACTCCAATACCACGCGGCGGATGCCTTCACCAACGGGCAAATTCCAAAGTGCCAGAGCCAGCAGCAAGGCGATATGAAACACCATGCTCACCAACCATGCCGGGATCGACTTGCGAACCGGCTCGAGCACCTCCGATGCCTCCTCTTTCTCCGCAGCAGTATGCGTCACTTCTCCTCGCCATCGCGATTTCGGTGATTCCGACTGAGTAGGATCCGATATCGCGAGCGCAACTTGGCTGCTTGTGTTCTGTTGCGGTTGTGGCGACGGCACAGGTTGTTGCCGCTGAGGTTGCTTAGGTTGCAGAGCCTGTGTTGGCTGAGTTGGTGTTACCGGCTGAACAGGTGTTGCTGGCCGAAGCGGCTGATCAGGTAGCGCTGGTGGTGTGGTTGTACGCGGCGGATCACCGTTGGCAGACGAAGACGGGCTGGCCTGTGCTGGCAATGGCGGTAACGTCGCACGCGGCGGCGGAGGAGGTGGTGCTACTGGAGGTACCGGTGCAGACCGTTGCGGCGGCACAGGTGGTGTTACCTGCAGTTTTGCCGTTGATGCATTCGGATTCGGCAGTGCAGACGGAAATCCGCCTGAATGTTCAGCCGAGCTAGATTCCGAATGATTCATGAAAAGCAGCCTTCGGTCCCGCCGACGGAGGGGCGAGAAACGTGAGGGAGTCGCTCGACGAGCAGAAAAGAACGTGAAGCAATTATTCACGCACCAACAAGTTTAGCCCAGCATAGCGAAAAAAAACGAGTAGCGTGAAAATCTTTCTGAAACGCCCTCGATCCACCGTTGACAGCGACGGTGAATTCAGCGAAGTTCTCCGCTCGACGCAGGGACAAATTCCTTCGCGGAACTTTCACCAGAAAGACACCGCAAACGAACCACATCTCGCTCAATAGCGTCGTACTTGAATACCGCGGGATGGAGCAGCCCGGTAGCTCGCGAGGCTCATAACCTCGAGGTCGTCGGTTCGAATCCGGCTCCCGCAACTTCTCTGTTTGGTTAGGAAACTGACCGCCAGGGGTAAACGACAAAAGCCGACGTTTTGCAAACTGCGAAACGTCGGCTTTTTTCGTTGTTTTTCGGCATTTTGATGCTTTCTCAGCCTCTCTGATCCGAGACGCGCGACAC
>JBGSMN010000263.1:0-5043 GCA_041740155.1 Rhodopirellula sp. | reverse complement strand
TCAATAGCAAGATCCAATCGATCAAGTCAGCCGCTCGAGGCTTTCGCTCATTTAAGAACTACCGTCTGAGAATCCTGTTCTACTGCGGCAAGCTCGATCTCAATCCTGTCATCCCGAGCCACTAAAATCCCCGAAGAACCGAACCAGTTAGTAAGTGGCACTTTCAGGAGCACCATCGTTGTTCGTGTCCACCCAAGGAAGCGAGACGCCGACCAAACAACCCTCGGTATCGTAGTGGAAGCGTTTGGTGGGGACGCGGGTGTCGCTATCGGATTGCAGGATGAAGGATTCACGAGACGGTGACCACTGAATTCGCGTGCCGCCCGCAAGTGGGTAGGACTCGGCGATTGCTTTGCCGTTAGCGGATACGGGCGTCGCCAAGTGCGACGCACGCTCGCCTGAAGGCAATTCTGCGATCACGTCATGCCTCCTATTGTTGGTTGGGTTGAGACTGCATTCCGATCATCTGCCAAACCAGTTGTCTGTTTGTCGCACACTATGTCGCACACCATTCTGTGGTGCAGAAGCGATAGTTTAACCGATTCGTCAGGGCAGTGTGAAATGATGAACACTTCGCCGTAGCCATCATTGGCACGATCGGATCATGGCAAAAGACGGATATCTGCGCTTCTTCACTCCCAGGATTTTTCCACTAGATGATGAGATCACTGTATTCTCCGGTGCAATGGAGGGCTAAAAGAGACCTGACCCATTTGGCTTCACCCGATCCTGCCAAAAATCGACCGGCTTCCTTTTCTCCACGGTTGGCACGCATCGCGACCCGCTGGCAAAGCAACCGCATCCACCAGGAGATACTCGAAAGCCGCTCGCGGATTTCTTTGGTTTTGACGGGACACCCGGCGATGGATTTGATTTCCGGCTCCGTCGGCTGGCAGGCCGACCCATGGGCGTTCTTACGCTGTGTGCACAGCATCATCCACCGCCGAGCCACCTCTGCGAGCTATGTTTTTAAGAATCGCAGCAAGTCATCGGTCAGTTGCTGTTGGTGCGTCACGTTCAATCCGTGTGGCGCACCTTCGTACTCTTTCAACGTCGAGTTGGAGATTCCTTTCGCCGCTGGTCGTCCGCTGGCGTCGATTGGGACGGTCTTGTCTGCTGTTCCGTGAACGACCAGCGTTGGAACCTGAAAGCTGGAGAGGTCATCGCGAAAATCGGTCGTCCCAAATGCCTTCACGCAATCGAGTGTCGCTTTAAGGCTGCCCATCATTGCCATCGATCGCGTCCACTGCAGACACTCGTCGCTAACCGGCTTGGAGATTATACCGACGCCGTAGAAGTCCTTAAAGAAATCGCCGTAGAAACCCGGTCGATCTTCCTTGATAGCAGCGTTCATCTGATCGAACACCTGCTGGTCCACGCCGTTGGGGTTGTCGTTAGTCTTGAGCATGAACGGAACGACGGAGGACACCAGTGCCGCTTGGACGACGTTCGCACCATGGTGGCGACTCATGTACCGCGCCACTTCGCCGCCACCCATTGAAAAGCCCACAATTGTCACATCTTTGGCACCCGTCTCGCGCATCACGTCGGCCAAGTCGTCGGACAACGTGTCGTAGTCGTAACCCAACCACGTTTGCTCAGAACGGCCGAACCCGCGGCGATCGTATGCAATAACTCGATAGCCCGCCTCGGCGAACGCTAGCGCATGCGAATCCCAACTGTCGGCACACAGTGGCCAACCATGAATCAGGATGACCGGTCGGCCTTCACCCCAGTCCTTCAAATAGATGCGTGCTCCGTCTTTCGTTCTAATGAAGCCCATTGTGTTTCCTCGGTTCGATCTCATTGAGTTCGGCGTGTTACCGGATCACGCATTCTTGCGATCCGTGAGATCGTAAGAGTCCCAGCATTTCGGAGGCCAAAGCCAGCACTGCACATTCAAAAAGCTCGCGTTTTACGAAGAAAAGCGTGAGCAGCAACTGGCAAGTTTCCCGTGGTGAACTTGGTAAAGCTCCGACACATGGGATCGTTAACAAGATCCACTGTGCGAACACCGCCAATAAGTGTTCCAATGCTGTTTCGCGAAGTTCTCTGCTTTGCGGTTTCACGGTTTGGCACTTCGTATGCACTTCTCTTCAACCGTGTCTCGCACTCCGCGAGCCATACTGCAAAACCAAAAGAAAAGGATTGAAAGATGAAACGCTTTCGCAATTTAACTACTGCTACCGCTGTTGCCGTGATCACCTTCGCAGCCACCTCCGCCTCGGCGCAGACAATTATCCGATATGGATCGACGCCGAACTACTACAGCGGAAGCTACTACAACGGTACGTCAGTCTATCAGTCGACGCCTCGATACCGATCGATGCCGACCTACCAAACGCCTAGCTATTCGTACTCGACGCCACAGCAATACAGCAGTGGATATCGGGGCAGCAACTATAACTACAGCTATCCATCACAACAGTATCGGTATCAGTCGCAACCACACCAGTCGTACCGTCCGAACTACGGCTATGATCCGTATGCTGGCCGAACCACTTATGGCAACCAGTATTACGGAACACCATCGCAACAACGTGGTGCTATCGTCGGCGGTGCAATTGGCAGCGCCGTCGGCGGTCAGCGTGCAGGGAATATCGGAGCTTCAATCGGCAGGGCAATTTCGCAGTAGACGGTTGCCCCCCGGCTGCGTTGATGCTTGGGGGCACCGCTTCGATAGTCGGGAGATTCAGGTGATCCATCAACGCGGCGACGAACTTATAAGATTGCTGTTTTCGGAGTGCGAATCTCGTGGCTCATGTTCGCTAGAAATCAGTACGCGGGTCAGAATCACATCGGTGGTTAATTGTAGGGCGTTCGTAGGTTTTTGGCCACGATCATCAATAACTGCCAAATTCCGGCCTGGCATTTGCAAGAGATATCGCTGCCTGCAAAGGCGACCTCATTCCGAAGTCGTCCTGTTGACAGAAATCTCACCAACATGGGAGTAGATCCAATGACGATTAAGCAAGAACTCGAGGGCGATTGGAACACGATCGCAGGTAACGTGAAAGAAAAATATGGACAGATCACTGACGACGAATTACGACAAGTCGAAGGTAAAGCAGACCAATTGATTGGTCTTATTCAGCGAAGAACTGGGCAGACGCGTGAGCAGGTTGCGGCCTATGTCGACTCGCTGTGTCAGGGTGAGTGCTCGGCAACCGAGCGAGTCAGTCAACTTGCTCGTGAGTATGCTGAATCGACCAGTCAAGCGGTGCAAGAAGGCTACCATCAAGTGGCTGATCGCGCCCGTCAAGGCTACGAGCAAACCGCCGACGCAGTCGCTCATCGCCCCATGGAATCAGTCATCGCTGCTCTCAGCATTGGACTGATCACCGGTATCGCGATCGGGATTTCAATAGGTGCGGCGCATCGCCCCGAACCGACGTGGCGCGATCGCTGGACCCGCTAACCGTATAAATCAGTAACGCGTTCTATCTACATTTACTCAGGAACAAAACATGAGAACTCAAGCTACAAAACAATCGAACTCATCGGCGAATCAACCAACATCAAGTTCCGATCGCGATGCATCGGATGTGAAACAAGTGGCCACTGAAAAGCTCCACGCTTATGGCACACATTATGTCGCCGAGCCGGCCCAAGACTTAGCCAGCCAATTGATTGCCTACGCAAAACGCAAGCCTGATGTCGCCGCTATGTGGTGCTTTGGCCTCGGCGTGGTGGTAGGTTGGAAGCTACGCGGCTGAGTGTCCGGTACTGTATCCCGTCTCGAAGTTCATTTGGCTGGTGTCTTCCTTGGGCGACAGCGGGGACGCATGGTTGACTCTAAATCGAGCGTTCTGGCAATGTGCTCCAGCCATGTTTCGCTCCCAAACGGGACTCCCCGTTTGACACTCCAGTCTAACTGTTCTCGCTCCCGTTTGTTGAAATCCGTCGCGACGAGTTGAACCCAATTGAGTGAGCGACGGATCGGCCACGAAGATATCCGCTGCGAGAATGCTTTCGTCTTCTGCTGCCATAGTTGCAAACTGCCAAAGCTCCAGTCTTCGGGTCGCTTACACCGTTTCGCGGCGTAAGCGTTTCGCTCGACGTACCTCGCAACAGTCAGAAAAAGTTCGTCGCTTTGGAGAGGAAACGACTTGAACCGACTCTGATACACACGCCCCATTCCAGTCGTCTTGTAGTGAGCATGATACCGCTGCGAGTGAGTCAACCCAATGTAGTGACCGAAGCGGCACATTTCGCCGTCCTCACCTGGGCATACCAACAGGCGGATATTTTTTTCAAGGTATCAAACAGTACGTGAAAAGTTCTATCTTGAATCCCTCCAAAGCCTCATCAAGGATCTTCTCAAACGCTTCATAGGCCGCATCCTTTTGAAACATGGTCGCACGCAGGTTCGCCCGATTGAGCATGTGACAGCAATGTCCAGCCGCATCAGCACGTTTGGGGCGTCCCACGTCACGCATTCCAGCAACAGGGAAACAAAGTTTCAAAACCCCAACTTAAGCGAAAATACCCTGCTGATCAACTGAAACGGTACCGGACACCTGGTATGCCCCCAACAAAGCAAAAAGATCGCAAAAGGGCCATCCGAGTGCTCAAATTGGAAGAACTGACAATCCCGTCCTCTCAGGAGACACTCGAATGGCCACATGCTCGAAAAAATCCAAGAAATCCGCTACGTCCAAATCCAAGCGACGCTACATCGGTAAGCCGGGCGGAGTCATTCAGGAGCGAGTCCAAAAGGCGGGGCCAGAACGCTTCGGTATCATCGCCGTCGACTGCGCCAAAAAGCGTTCTAAGTGGTTCCTCTGTGACTACTATGGTCGGGTCATTATCGAGCCGAACACCGTCGATCACAATAATGGTTGCTTGAAAGCAATGACGCAGCAGATCCAAGACGCCTGCCAAGGTGAAGGGATCGTTGACTCTGCGACCGCGCTCAATGGGCGAGCCGGGTTGTATCCCTCGCGATACCAAAGCGATGAAGTGGATCGAAGTGAGAGTGTGGCAAAAACTTGCAACCGACGTTTGCGTGCCGCGTGTGTCTTGGTTGCCAAAAACTTGATC
>JBGSMN010000262.1:0-13643 GCA_041740155.1 Rhodopirellula sp. | reverse complement strand
TCAATAGCAAGATCCAATCGATCAAGTCAGCCGCTCGAGGCTTTCGCTCATTTAAGAACTACCGTCTGAGAATCCTGTTCTACTGCGGCAAGCTCGATCTCAATCCTGTCATCCCGAGCCACTAAAATCCCCGAAGAACCGTCCAGTGGCCAATTTAGTCCAAGCACAGCCGTTCGCACCGGCTTGCCATGACTCTCCCGTTTATTGGTGTGGTAAACGAACTCACGTGATGATTCGACGCCAGGTACTGCTGCGGCACGATAGACCAAATTCGACGATACTCGTGACAGTTCCGCAAACGGCCCCCGAGTGCTTCGTTGATCAATCCATAGGTCCGCACCGATCACGCTGGTCGGTAGAATCATGGATGGCATTGTATTGAGCTGCTATTTGACGAGTGGCTGTTGAAATGATTGTTGACCCATGCTGGTCAAAGCGAATGAATCTGGGCGTTGCGAGGACGAAAGCGACTCGAATTCCATTAACAGCAAAGTGACGTCGTCGGTTTGTTCTCCGGTGCTGCGATGTGCGTCGACGATCTGGCGGGCGTTCTCGTTGGTTTCAGCGAGCGAGCGGCTGCGGTTTTCTAGTAGGATGCTCAGCAATCGTTCTTTGCTGAACATCTCTTCGTCGGTTCCGAAGGTTTCCGTGATACCGTCCGTTGAGATCGCGAGCCGGGTTCCTTTGGTCAATTCAACGAACTTTTCTTCCCACGATGCATCTTCGTCGATGCCCAAAAGCGTGCCAGTCGCTTCCAATTCTTGAACCTCACCCGAGGCATCTATTAGCCAAGCCGGATCGTGGCCGGCATTGGCGTTGCTGAAAGTTCGCGCCGCGAAGTCGATCTCAATCAGTATCAGGGACGCAAAGTCACCGAAAATCTGAACTTGCATGAACACGCGATTCATCTCACGCAAAATCTCTGCTGGCGAATCGGATCTTTCGCTCGCCTGCAACAGCAATGTCTTGAGCATCGCGGCACTCATTGCGGCCGGAACTCCGTGTCCCGTTGCATCCGCAACGCAGACGAGCCATCGGTCTTTGCCCTGAGGCAGGATGTCTAGGTAATCTCCGCCAACTTCTTCGGCCGGATTGTAGGTGATCGCGATGTTCACGCCTGGAATCTCGACGTCGTGGGGAAGCAAGTTTTGTTGTATATCGCGAGCCTTCTGCATACGGGACTTTCGATCGCTCTCTGAACGGGCGATGGCGTCACTCATCGCCGTGATCTCGGTGGAAAGGACGTGAAGTTCGGTGCTTTCAAAGTCCGCGAGCGGGGTGTCGTAGTTGCCTTGTCCCACGGACTTTACTTTTTCGACCAAGGCATCAAGTGGACGGCTCACCAAACGGACCAACAGCAGATGGACGATCGTCGCCGCAGCGATGCCCATCAACACGATCCCGACGACGCGAAACACTTCGTCACCGATGACCGCTGATCGCAGACTCGCGACGTCTTCACTGATGATAACGGTCACATGGCCTTCGGAGTATCGTCCGACGTGCAGATCATTGCTATCAGTTTGAATTTCAAACTGCGTGTGAGGTGATGTTTCCTCAAACCTCGCTAGAAGATCGGGCGACGCACGAAAGAAAGTGTTGGCCTGGAGCACGTCGCCGGCGAGGTCCACGATGATGTGATGATGGGGGGAATGCTCAACGTCCATTCGATTGCAGATGCTGTCGATGAACTCTTGGACGGATCTCTTCCCATGCCCGCGAGTGTGAAGCACGCCGGGTAAAACGGTCTTCGCCTCTTCGTACAAGTCGGACTGCTTTTCGGCAAAGTGATGCCCAACCTCTCGGCGATAGTCAATCACGACGAGCGCAATCACGAAGGCAACAGTTACCAGAATGGTCACGGACAGCAACTGATACCGAATCGAACGATGACGTGTGTTTAGATTGAACATTTTGATTTGTTAATTTAGACGGCAACGCCAAACAAATAGCCGATGCTGGCGGTAGCCAGCATGGCGATCGCTCCCCAGAAGGTGACGCGCGTGACCGCCTTGCCAATTGGCGCTCCGCCAACGCGGGCTGAGATGCCTCCAAGCAGGCCAAGGAAACCGAGTGAAAGGACTGACACGACGATCGAAATACTGGGGACCGGCGCGAGAAATGTTGCTGCTAAGGGAAGCGATGCGCCTACCGCGAATGTTGCCGCTGAAGTCAGTGCTGCTTGCGTCGGGCGAGCTGTGGTGAATTCCGAAATTCCGAGTTCGTCACGGGCGTGTGCGCCGAGCGCATCGTAGGCGGTGAGTTGCTCGGCGACCTGTAACGCCAACGACTCGTCGAGTCCACGTTGAACGTAGATTGCTGCAAGTTCGTGCAGTTCGGCTTCAGGTGCAGTTGCCAATTCCTGGCGTTCGCGGGCCAAGTCCGCATTTTCGGTATCCGATTGCGAACTGACAGAGACATATTCCCCTGCTGCCATCGACATCGCCCCGGCAACCAAGCCAGCGACACCTGCAATTAAGATACTTGTTCGGCTCGTTTCGGCGGCAGCGACGCCAACGACAAGGCTGGCAGTGGAAACAATGCCATCGTTTGCGCCCAAAACAGCGGCACGGAGCCAGCCGATTCGATCGGTTCGGTGTCGTTCGGAATGTCGCATGGTCAGCTTTCTGTAGGATTAAAGTCACTCATAAACTTTGGCGGGATCGCAACGCGAAGTGCATTGAGCACGGCAGCAACGTCAATCACTTCTTGGAATATCGCTCCCGCGACCGGGGACAAATAGCCAGCCGAAGCGAACACCATCCCCGCGATGCTCAAGGCCATCCCGCCAATGGCACTTTGCAAAGCGATCCGACGCATTCTGCGGCTGATATGCAGGATCTCGTCGATCTTACGTAGCGAGCTGTCAAGAATAACAATGTCAGCCGCTTCCGTCGTCACATCGCTATTTTGGCCGAAAGCAATTCCCACGGTCGCTGCCATCAGTGCCGGTGCGTCGTTGATACCATCACCCACAAAGATCGTATGCGCCTTTGCCGATTCGGCATTAACAATGGCCAGCTTCTGTTCGGGGCTTTGGCTAAAATAGATATCGTCGATTCCTACTTGTTCAGCCAAATATCGCACTTCGGACTCGCGATCGCCCGACACCATCATCGTTCGTGATATCCGATGCTTGGGCAACAAGTGGCCGATGAAAGAAGCGCCGTCCGCACGAGGTGTATCACGAAACCGATAGGTAGCAACATACTGGTCATCGATCAGGATGACGCACTCTAATCCGCCTGCCTGCGGCGCAAGTTGGTCCTCGACCTCTGGCTGTTGTATCAAGAGTTTTTTGCGACTCGTTACCTCAACGGTGTGTCCGTCAACGATCCCTCGCAGTCCTCGTCCTGGCGGCTCATTGATTTCCGAGACAACATGCGTCGCACTTTCAATTTCGTTGAACGCTGCAATGATGGCGTGCGCGAGCGGATGTTTGGAATACCGTTCCAGACTTCCAACCAGTGAAAGTATCTCACCACCGCGATCCGGGTTAGTATATAGTTGCTCGACTAACTTCGGCTCGCCGTAGGTCAACGTTCCGGTTTTGTCGAAAATCAGCGTGCGACATGTATCGGCCGTCTCCAGCGACGAAGGGTCTCGGACGATGATCGCACGGCGAGCAGCAAGTGAGATTGAACCGATAATTGCGACAGGGATACCGATCAGCAGCGGACAAGGAGTTGCGACCACCATCACGGCCAAGAATCGCACAGGGTTACCTGTCGCAACCCAAGCGGCGATTCCAATCGCAACGGCAAGTGGCGTGTACCAGGCTCCGAGTTTGTCAGCCATCCGTCGCATCTTTGGTTTACTCTGCTCGGACAACTCCATGACTTCCATGATCTTCGCATAGCGAGAGTCGATGGCGAGCTTGTCTGCTCGAACGACCAGGGCGGATTCACCATTGATTGCCCCCGAAAGAACCGTTGAACCGGGTGCCTTGGACATCATGTACGGTTCGCCGGTCAAGTAAGACTCATCCATCACGCCGTGCCCTTCTATCACTGTCCCGTCGATTGGGCAGATTTCATGAGGGAAAATAGCGACGACATCTCCGACGACAAGCACCGACAAATCAACGTCTTCCACGATCGCATCAACTTTTCGGTGCGCCACCGATGGCATGCGTTTGCTGAGCGCGCGAAGCACTGAGGAGGCGCTGCGCACCGCATAGGCTTCCAAGGCTTCTCCGCCAGACAGCATCAACACCACGAGTGAACCGGCTAGGTATTCACCCAAGAGTATCGACGTGACGATCGAGATGCCGGCCAACAGGTCCGATCCAAATTCACGACGAAAAAGCTTCACCAGCAAGTCCCACACTAACGGCATTCCGCCAAATGCCAGCGCGGCCCACAGAGGCACGTTGGAAACCGTATCCGAATAGTCAGCGAAAAAAAGCAAAACTAAATGCACTGCAATCATCACGATCGTGAAGACCGCAATCAGCGTTTCGCGTGATTGCCAGGTTGGCCGAATAGCCTCCTTCTGCCGGTGCGGCTTCACGACTGACGAATCACCGTCATTTGAAGTTTTAATTGTCATCATCACGAACGCGTGGGCCTTCACCCAGTTGAATGATTCTTCCAATCGCTGGAAGTTTTAGTTGATGGGTTTGATGATGGTAGCCACGTACCAGTGTAACGGCCCAGCCAGCAATCAAGAGCACGAAGATGAAAGCGATAAGCGGCCTGGAGGAACCGATTGCATCGGATTCTTCGCCTTCTTTGGATCCGTTGAACATACTGAGAACTATGTTTTCTTTGTACTTCACGACGTGCACAATGACACCCAGCACATGGACCACTACCACGGCCAGCATCAAGTACGCGAGAGCCTCATGAACTTCTTCAAAGAATTCCCCGGTTTGTATCAGAAAGCCGGTTGCCACAATTCCAAGAGAGATTGCCAGCATGGCAATGGCAGCATAGCTGGCTGCGGGATTGTGTCCAACAAAGCGGGGGCCCTTCCGTGTGACCACATTCAACAAGTAATTGAAAAGCTTTCGCGGCTGAAGGGGAAATGAACGAAATCTTGCATGTTTCGTACCAATGAATCCCCACAGAATGCGCAAAAGCACTATGGGAACAATCATGACACCGAGGAGCATGTGGTAATCAAACAGTTGGCTATGCTCCGATGCAAGCATCGCCAATCCCATCGCTGTAAAGAAGCAAATGGCGAACGCCCAGTGAAAAACTCGAACAGGGTAGTCCCAAATCGTAATTTTTGTCATTTTGCAACTCCATTGAAGAGGGGCATTTACTTAGAATTAACACTGATCAAACAGACAAGTTTTTGTGGCCGGGTCTTGCCCCAACCTCTGCTCTGAGAGGCACACCCCCACAGAGTCGATGGTTAGTGGAAGTCACCAAGGGTGAAGACAGAGGCGCTTTAATGCAGTGTCGGCTCCGGTTCTCCATGATGTGTCAGTTCGACGTACTTCAAGCCGCGTGCGAACCATGGATAGACGCACGGGACAAACAGCGACGTCAACAAAGTGGAGGTGATCAATCCGCCAATCACAACGGTCGCGAGCGGTCGTTGCATTTCGGCCCCGTCGCTAGTCGACAATGCCATCGGTAAAAAACCGAGACTGGCAACGAGTGCTGTCATCAACACCGGACGTAGACGAACGAGTGCTGTTTCGTGTGCCACCAAGCCCAGCGGCATTCCGGTTTCGCGAAGATGCTCAGCAGCGCTGACCCAGACCAAACCGTTGAGCACGGCGACACCGAACAGGGCGATGAATCCGACTCCGGCAGAAATACTGAACGGCATCTCTCGCAGGTACAACGCAATCACACCACCGGACGCCGCCATCGGAACGGCCAGGAAGATCAAAAACGCTAGACGCATCGAACCGAGACTCGTGTGCAACAAAAGCATGATGATCACCAGCACGATGGGTGTGATGATTGCGAGTCGTCGGCTGGCTGATTGTAGGTTTTCAAAGTCGCCGCCCCAACGGATTTCATAACCTGCTGGAATGTCGACCTTCTGCGGGATCACTCGTTGCGCTTCGGTGACAAACGTTGCTACGTCACGCCCGCGAACGTTGGCGGAAATGAACGTGCGGCGACGGTTGCCTTCGTGTTCGATCGTTGGCGGTGTCTCCTCCAAGCGAATGTCGGCGAGTTCCTTCAACGGAACGGCCTTGCCATTTGAGTCGGCGACTGGAACCTGTTCGAGCAACGAGAGGTTTTCACGCCACTCTCGCGGAACACGAACCATGATCGGATAGCGTGCTCGGCCTTCGTAAATCTGGCCCACCTGATGGCCACCGAGAGAGGACACCACGTCCAACACGACTTGCGCGTCGATACCGTACTGAGCGAGAGCTTCAGGCTTGGTTTTGATCGTCAACGTTGACAAGTTCGCTTGGTAATCGGCTTTCACGTCGACCGCACCGGCAATGGAGCGCAGTGCCGCTTCAATCTCTTTGCCCTTGGCTCCCAAGACTTCCATGTCGTCACCATATAACAACACAGCAACATCGGCCTTCACACCTGCGACCAATTCGTCGACTCGCATTTCAATGGGCTGAGTGAAACCGAATGCGACTCCAGGAACATTGGCGTTGAGTTCCTCTGACATCTCTTCAATCAATTCATCGCGAGACTTCGGCGTTGGCCACGAGTGGATTGGTCTGAGCAATACCCAAACGTCGGTTTGGTGAACGCCCATCACATCGTTCGCGATTTCGGGTCGTCCAGTTTTCGAAAAAACGGTTTTGACTTCGGGGTACTTCTTGAGTATGTCCTCGATCTGTGTCGACATTTCGATCGACCCCTCCAAGGTCGCACTCGGCAATCGGGACGCTTCCACTAACAAGTCGCCTTCTTCGAGTCGCGGCATGAACTCGGCCCCCAGGTTCGCACCCATTGGCAGGCTGATCGCAAACAGCGTTAGCGCGGTGGCGATCGTGACGATCGGGTGCTTGATCGCTCGCGTGACGATCGGCTCGTAGATCCATTTGACAAATCGAATAAGGAAATTCTCTTCTTCGCTCATTTTCTTAGGCAAGAAGATCGACGCCATCGCGGGCATGAACGTCAACGACAAGATCATCGAACCGCCCAATGCGAACAGCACGGTCAGCGCCATCGGACGAAACAGTTTGCCTTCGGTGCCTTCGAGCAAAAGGATTGGTAAGAACACGACAGCGATGATGAGTTCGCCGAACATTGTCGGTTTACGAACCTCGACCGCCGCGTCGCGAATGATGTCGGCATGGGCGGAATCGCCGTTGTCGTGTGAGAGTTTGCGAATGCAGTTCTCGACCATAATGACGCTACTGTCGACAATCAAGCCAAAGTCGATCGCACCCAGACTCATCAAACTGGCGGTCACCCCCGTCGCTAACATCACGTTTGTGGCGAACAACATCGATAGCGGGATGGCGAGCGCCACGATGATGCCGGCTCGCAAATTACCTAGCATCAGCAACAGCACGACGATGACCAACATACCGCCTTCGGTTAGATTCGTGAGCACCGTCTTCAGTGTCCGTCCGATCAAGGAGGCTCGGTCGTAGGTGACTTCCAAGCGAACGCCATCGGGCAAGGTGACTTCAATTTCTTTCAATCGTTCTTTCGCGGCCGTAACGACTTCACGCGAATTTTCACCGATCAACATCATCACCAACCCGGTGACGATTTCGCCTCGCCCATCGCGGGTAACTGCACCCTGGCGAGTCATCGGCTGGATGCTAACTTTGGCGATATCGCGAACAAGGATGGGGTTACCGTCAGGTTCACGACGAACAACCACCGCTTCGATATCTTTGGACGATTCAAGCAACGCGACACCGCGAATAAAGCGTTGTTCGCCATGATGGATGACATAACCGCCGCCAGAGGTGTTGTTGTTGTTTTGCAATCGAGAGAACAGCAAATCCATCGAGATGCCGTAGCTGGTCATTCGATCGGGGTCGGGCTGAACCTCGAATGTTTTGTAAAAGCCGCCGTGTGTATTGATCTCAGTGACTCCGCTGACTTGGCGCAGACGCGGAGAGATTTCCCATTCCAACATCGTCCGCAGCTCCATCGGCGTGTGCTTGTCACTGCGAACCTCGAATTGCAAGATTTCGCCGAGCGCTGTTGTCAGTGGACCGACGGCGGGCGTGCCATACTCTGGCGGAATCACCGCTGCGGCATCGGGCAACCGCTCTGCCACTAATTGTCGGGCGCGATAGATGTCGGTGCCTTCTTCAAAGACGATCGTTACGACCGAGATTCCGAATTTGGAAACGCTGCGCAGTTCCTCCACGTTAGGCAGTCCGCCCATCGTGTTTTCCACGGGATAGGTGACGTAGCGTTCAACTTCGACGGGCGACAGGGACCCCGCGTCGGTGACGACTTGAACCTGCACGTTGGTCATGTCGGGAACGGCGTCGATCGGCAGTTTCAATGCTGAGTACATGCCAGCACCCGCCATCAGCAGCGTCAGGATAATGACAAGTCCGCGATTGACAACGGAGAATTCAATGAGTTTAGTAAGCATGAGGTCGGGCGAGAAAGTGAGCGAAAGTCGTCAAGACTTTCAGTGGAGTGAACGTGATCGAAACTCGTGGCGGTTCCCCTATTCGCTTTCGCCTTGTAGTAAAAACTCCGACTTCAACAAGAAAGCTCCATGCGTCACCACTAACTGACCAGGCTGCAAACCTTCGGTGACTTCCACCCATTCTTCGGATGCTTGCCCCGTCGACACATCAATTCTTTTGAACGTGCCGCCACTTTCGTCGACGAAGACAAATGATTGGTTTTCGTGCTGGACCACCGATTCCGGCTTCACAGACAATGCTTTGCGAGCCTTTCCGATTGGGATCGTGACCCGCACAAACATCCCTGGTCGCAACAAGCCTTCGCTGTTTTCGATGGTCGCCACCAAGGGTACGGAGTTCGTGTCCGCTTGCACCTCGCGACCGAAGTACCGGATGCGGGCTTCAAACACACGGTCATCCAACGCTGGAACCAAAACTGAAACCAGCGTCCCTGGCTCAAGCGAGACCGCCGACCAATCGCTCTCGCGGATGCTGGCGGCCACATGCAATGAATCGGTGTTCGCCAGCACAATCAGGGAATCGCCTCGCGTGACACGTTCGTTGTTAGCAAAGCCGCGTGATTCGACGGAACCAGCGAACGGAGCACGAATTTCGAGCCGCGATAGCGCCTCTTCGTTGCTCAGATCAGCTTTCGCCTTGTCTTCTTTGTATCCCAACAGGGTCTTGACGGACTGCCATGCTAAGTTTAATTGCCGATCGGCTTCGGAGAGTTTGGCATCCGCATTGATCTTGGCTTGATTGGCGGCAAAGGTCGCTTGATCGCGAGCGGTGCGGAATTCGGTTTCTGCCATTTGACGTTCGGCTTGTCGTTCGCGAACCGTTCGGCCAGACACCGAACCTGAACTGGCCAACGGCTCGATCTTGCTGAGCAATTCCGAGGCGAGTTGCATCTTGGCGTATGCTGACAAGATGTCTTGTCGATAGGCGCCCAATGCTTGATTGCGAAATGCGTCTTCGATCGATTGGGCGGACTGACCTTGATCCAACATCGAAGACATTTGTTCGAGGTTTTTGGCAAGCGTCATTTCCCGATCGAGCATCTGTTGCGCGATCTCACGTTCCTGTTGACGCTTCAACACTTCGGCGCGAGCTTGCCCAATCTCTGGACTGCGAAGCACTGCGAGCAACTGACCGCTTTGGACATTCTCACCTGGCGTCACCAACACTTCCGCCAGGATGCCATCCATGGGCGCTCTCACCTCAACGTGTTTGGTGTCGTCGTAGCGGATGCGTCCTGGGATCGTGTGTACATGTTCGACGGCCTGCATCTGAGCCGGCACCGACTCGAACTTGGCTGCCTTAACTTTACCCACGGGCAGCGTCACTGAATCTGGAACTGAGGCTTCTTCGACGGCAACCTCTTCTTCCTCGCTTTGACTACCACTATTAATTTCGTGAACCGCCAACCAACCGCCTCCCATCACGGCCAGTACAAACAGCGTCGGCCCGGCCTTCGCGATGGTTTGCATCACGCTGGACTTCGGTTTAGACAATTCCAAGGACTGGGAAGAATCGGAGTTGGCGGGAGTAGCATTCATCGCGGATCGCTGTGAAATGGTGATCGAAATCGGCTTTGAACTGTTGTCTAGCATTCATCGTGCCGCGGTCCAAAAATCGCGTTTTCCCTGTGTCTCAGACGTTATCGTCGCCATCGCCGCGCGTCAGGAGAAAGACATTCACCACGGACGTGGACAGAATCTGTCCACTGCTGAATGCGGTTGAAATCGACGGGATCAAATCCCAGCAAACGTGCACGCAGAAAGTTGTTCCCGAGCGAGGTACCGTTGTTTTGATCGCAAAATTGGCTTAGTGTGATTGGACACTATTGTTCATCTGATGAATTGAGATTGCTTAACCAACGGGTTGTTTTATGCTAATTTCTGAATTGATGATCCATGAACTTGCCAGTGAAATGGTGATGACTCGCAGGCTGTTGGCGAGAATTCCTGATGAGAGTTTGCTGTGGCAGCCTCCTGGTGAACTCCACTCAATAGCTTGGAATGCGACCCATCTCGCGGAGATTGTTGGTTGGCTCCCTGGCATTTTGGAGCAGAACGAATGGGACATTGCCCCCGTTGATGGAGAGGCATACGTCGTGTCGGAAATCACAGCGACAAGTAGGCTGTTGGAAGCATTCGATGAACACAGCAAGAACGCACTGAACGCGCTACGCGGTGTTCCCGACTCGGTGATGGATGAGCCATGGTCGTTAAAAATGGGAGGGCAGACCTTATTCACCATGAACAAAGGGGATTGTCTTCGTAAATGGGTTTTCGGACATTCAGCGCATCATCGTGGAATACTTTCCGTTTATCTGCGGATGGCTGGCCTGCAGTTTTCCTCGATTTACGAAGAGTAAGAACGCGATTTCTCTGCACGTCCAGCACTAGATAAGTTTACGAGGGAGGTTTTTGTGGATTTCCCGACATCTGGGCAAAGGGTATTCTGCACGCCAGTCGACCGGTATAATGGTGGTCCTGCCCGAACTCCCGCCTAGCATTCCCTCCCATGTTGATCGTTCTCCACATCACACCGATCCGGTTATTGTGCGTCGCTGCAACGCTAATGCTGTTGTCGCTGGAAGTCGTTAGTGCGAAGGACACGGGTGAAGCAGTTGGCCAGCCCAGCTCCATCAGTTTCGAGCTGGACATTCAACCGATTCTAACCGCTAGCGGCTGTAACTCAGGTGCTTGCCATGGCAAACAGCGTGGACAAAACGGGTTCCAGTTATCGCTGTTGGGATTCGACGCGGACTTTGACTTCGCTGCCTTGACTCGTGATACCCGCGGACGACGTTTGTTTCCGGCATCACCACGAGAAAGTTTGTTGTTACAAAAAGCAACGAGTGAACTACCCCATGGTGGCGGTCGACGAGTTGAGTTTGATTCCACCGACTATCAAACTTTGGTGGCTTGGATTGTGCAAGGCTCGCCACGCCGTGTGGCTGATGAACCCGCCCTGATTCGTGTTTCGCTCGATCAAGACACGTTTTCGTTAACTCCCGTTGCAGAAGATCGCCTGCGCGTGACGGCACACTACAGCGACCAATCGACTCGAGACGTCACTCGCTTGACGGGTTTCTTATCCAATGATGACGCTGTCGCATCGGTCAAAGAGGACGGGACAATCGTTGCGGGTCCACTTCCGGGCGAGACCGCAGTGATGGCTCGGTATATGAATCAAATTTGTGTGGCGGAAGTCGCTATTCCTCAAACCGTACCTTTGCCAGGCGGTGTCTTTGAATCTCTGCCGCAATACAGCTTCATTGACAAACTGGTCGATGCAAAGCTGCGGTCGTTGTCGATCGAACCGTCGCCAGTGGTTTCCGACAACGTGTTTTTACGCCGAGTATCGATCGACTTGATCGGTCGCTTGCCAACGGTAGATGAAGCAAGAGCGTTTTTGGATTCAGCGGATGCAAACAAGCGTGAGGCGATGGTTGATAAGCTGCTCGCCCGGCGTGAGTACGCGGACCACTGGGCAACGTTTTGGGCAGACCTGCTTCGTCCCAATCCCTACCGTGTCGGCATCAAGGCTGTCTTGAATTACGACAATTGGATTCGGCAACAGTTTCGTGACAATGTGCCTTACGACCAATTCGTGCGCCAGTTAATCACGGCAAAGGGCAGCACTTGGCACAATGGCGCGACAACGATGTACCGCGATCGCCGAAGCCCCGATGAAATTGCGACGATGACCAGTCAATTGTTTTTGGGTATTCGACTGGAGTGCGCCAAATGCCACCACCATCCATTTGAACGGTGGAGCCAATCCAATTTCTACCAGTTTGCCGCCTACTTTGCCAAAGTGAGTTACAAAGGCACTGGCCTCTCTCCACCCATTTCCGGCGGCGAAGAAACCGTTTTCACTTCACCGAAGGGCAGCGTCCAGCATCCGCTTTCAGGCGAAACCATGTTGCCAACGCCGCTGTATGGCGAGTCGACTCCTGGTGGTGATGACGATGATCCACGATTAGCGCTCGCCAATTGGATGACTTCCAAAGAGAACGATTATTTCGCAAAGGTGCAAGTCAATCGAGTTTGGGCGATCTTGATGGGGCGAGGTTTGGTAGAACCGGTTGACGACTTGCGAACGACCAACCCGCCGACGAATCCGGCATTGCTCGACGCGCTGGCAACTGAATTTCAATCGACGAATTACGACCTGAAGCAGCTCCTCAAGACGATCGTGTTATCGCGGGTATATTCTCACAGTTCACTGCCGACGCCATCGAACGTTTCCGATCGCCTCAACTACTCGCGACACTATCGAAAACGATTGAGAGCCGAAGTGATGTTGGACGCGATCACAGATGTCACCGAGACGACGGCCGAGCTTTCAGAAATGCCTCCAGAAACTCGCGCGAGGCAAGTTTGGACGACGCGAGTGAGTTCGATTTTCTTGGATACATTCGGACGTCCTAACGAAAACCAGGATCCGCCTTGCGAAAGAATACCCGAGGCCACGGTTAGCCAATCGTTGCACCTGATGAACTCGCCACAGCTCGAAGGACGCATTCGCAGCGATGGCAGTCGCGCAGCGAGATTAGCTCAAAGCACACTGACACCGACTCAGATCACCGACGAACTGTACCTGGCGATCTACTCGCGCTACCCCGATAACAAAGAGCGGGAAGTGGTCGTGGGAATCATCGAAGCAGCGGAAAACCGACGGGGTGTGCTCGAAGACTTGACGTGGGCGATGATCAATTCGCCGGAATTTTCAATCCTGAATTAGTGGTTAAACAAATGAACTCGATACACAAAAATTGTGAAGGTGTCTCGCGACGCGACGGGTTGAAATTGGGTCTGGGCGGATTGATCGCGGGAGATTTGGCCGGTGTGCTACGGGCGACGTCCAGCTACGCTCATGACGGCAACGTTGAATCACCAGTAACACGTCAAGCGGATGCCTGCATTCTCATTTGGATGGATGGAGGCCCCAGCCATTATGAGACGTTTGACCCCAAACCGGAGGCACCGCTGGAGATTCGCGGACAGTTCGGAACAATTGCGACCCAGACCGCTGGCATTCATTTCTCGCAAGTCCTGCCAAAGCTCGCGGCCATCTC
>JBGSMN010000259.1:0-5498 GCA_041740155.1 Rhodopirellula sp. | reverse complement strand
TCAATAGCAAGATCCAATCGATCAAGTCAGCCGCTCGAGGCTTTCGCTCATTTAAGAACTACCGTCTGAGAATCCTGTTCTACTGCGGCAAGCTCGATCTCAATCCTGTCATCCCGAGCCACTAAAATCCCCGAAGAACCTCCAGTTCTAACCATACATCCATGAAACTCGGGCGGCCCGGAAATGCGAAGTCCATTTCCAACATGTAGGCAACATTGTCCCACGCCTGCCCTACGGCTGCCAGACGAGCTCGACGAAAGTCGGCTCCGTCCTGAACATCACCATCGGACGCAACGCCGTTCCCAACGGCGACTTGATTCTCGATAGATTGACTGGCCCACAAAGCATCCGCTTGAAAGAATCCTGTTAGGCGAACGTTTGGAAAGCTCGGCTTTGCGACCGGATGGGCAGCATTGCAGATGGCTGATTCTTGACTCGTCGCATTAAGAGCGTCGATCTGGCTCTGCAAGCCTGCCAAGGTTTGCTGCCAATCTAAAGGCAGCATCCGGCCGCTGGTGTCGCTTACTGAATCGTCGAGAATGATCGGAGCGGGCGATTGCGCGTCTATCGGTTTGTGAATGCTGAGAGCCAAACAGCAGCAGATAGACAGGGTGATCGCATGACTAGCATGTGGGGGCGTTAGGCGTTGGATTGACATTGTAGGAAAGCTCTTTGTGAAACTCACAGCATGACCATCGCGTACCGGTCCTACCGATTATGTCCCCCACGCTGGTTTCATCGGATCATTCATGGCTCGGACTTGAGCTGTTTAATTTCTGCCTCGTGGCGGCTGAAACAGATATTCGCGAGTATCTAGTAGAGCGTTTTAAAAATGCTCAATCATTCGCCAATCAAGACATTTGTTTTCACATGATAATTGAACACGAAGAAGTTATTGGATGGTTAATGGCGGCAACTGCCGTTCTAGCCATCATCATCGATCTGTCCACGGCCATCTTATTGTGGGCAATGAGCAAAGGATCGCTGAACGTCCGCACTGCCTTCATCCACAACCTCGTTGACGCATTTGGCAGCGTCGCAGTCTTGATCGGAGCCGCCGCAGTAATTTGGTTTGATTGGCTGTGGGTTGATTCGGCGATCATGCTGATGATCGCCGCCTACGTGCTTTGGCAAGTATTTAAGATGTTCCCTGAGGCGACTCGTGTCTTGATGGAAGGCACGCCGCTGGGATTGGACTTTAACGAAGCCGACTCTGAATGAACACTTTTCCCTCTACCGCACCACGCTTAAGTTTGAACTCGAGCGTTGTGATGATGCCGACAATGTCTTTTAACGACACTGGTTGCACAATACAAGCTCTCGCAACTCGAACCGGCACTGTTCCGGCGGTTCTCCTGCGCAATTTATTCTCCTGCGCAATTTAAATGGCGGGATTGACCTGATAAGGCTCTAAATGCACCAGAACATCACGCAAGACCGGGAAAGTTTTCATCAGTCGCTCCTTCGCTTGATGACCTAAGACATGCCCGTCGGCAATGGTCATGTCGGCAGCTACCTCGATGTGAACGTCTGCAAAGTACTCTAACCCCGACTTGCGAACCCAGAATTTTTCGACGCCCAGTACTCCCTCCACCTCAAGAAGCACCGTTCGCATTTGAGTCACGAGTTCTTCATCCGCCTGCGCGTCCATCAATTCATGAGTACTCTGACGCAGCAGATTGATCGCTGTCCACAAGATCGCCGCGACCACGACAAGCGAGGCGACTTCATCGGCCCAGATGTACGCTGGTCCGCCGATTCGAATGGTTGCGAGACCAAGAAGCACTGCCAAGGAACACAGTGCATCGCTGCGATGGTCCCAGGCCCCGGCGATGATTGCCATCGATCCTATTTCTCGGCCAACGCGAATCTTGTATCGATACAGAACTTCTTTCACGAGCACATTGCCACCCGCAATCCACAAAGTCCAAGCTGGTGGAATGACATGCGACTGCGAAAACCGACTGATTGCTTCCCAGCCTATCCAAATCCCGGATACGATGATCAGTACTGCAACGTTCGATCCGGCAACCGCTTCGATTCGCGTGTGCCCGTAAGGGTGCTCTTCATCGGCTGGCTTCTGGGCAACGCGGAGTGCGAAAATCACCACGCACGAAGTGAGCACATCGCCGATCGAGTTGGCTGCATCGGATAGCAAGGCGAAAGAATGCCCCACCAAGCCGCCGACCAGTTTGATGATCGCCAAAGAAAGGTTGACAAACAATCCTAGTACAGCGGCGTTTGTGGCGTCGCGATAGGGTGAACGAGCAGTGGCATTCACACTAGGGGGCCAACTGATATTCGCCATCGGCAAAGTCTTGATGACACGCGTTGCAGTGTTGAATCATCGTGCGATACGCGTTTTCAGAATCGGCTTGATTCTTCTGTTTGGCAGCTTGGTAAAGTTGTCCGCCAAATTTACGAACGGTAGTCGCATGCTTGTTCCAATCTTGCGATTCGGAATCTTGCCCTCGAAATAAAAGCAAATTGCCTCCCTCTGCCAAAATTAGTGAATCTGACTTGATGCGTTTCCAAGCCGCATTGTCTTTCTCAGACATCGCCATCGACTCTTTGAGTCGCTTGTACGTCGGCTGAAAGACGTACTCCATGAACTCGTGCATATCGCCTTCCACCGGAACCAACTCAGACTCCAATTCATTGCTGGATTCACCGCTCGGTGCCTGGGCGAAAGTCGCTGGAACCGGAGCATGCGTTATAACAATCATCGACGCGATTGTCGGAACGAGCACCATGCCAAGTGTCAGTGTAAAACGTTTGGTCTTCATCACAACGGGTTCCTTTGAAGGGAGAGGGGCTGAAAAATTTAGTGGACGAACTGAGTCTTATCATACGCTTCCGGCTCAACCTGTTTCGGCTCGAACCACCGATAAATCGTCGGCAATACCAACAACGTTAGAGCCGTCGACGTGATCAAACCTCCAATGACCACTGTTGCCAATGGACGTTGAACTTCAGCACCGGAGCTTGACGAGAGTGCCATCGGAATGAATCCCAACGCTCCGCACATGGCCGTCATCAGAACGGGACGCAAGCGGTCAATCGCTCCGTTAACGACTGCATCGCGTTGTGAGTCACCGGCAAGACGCAAGTGCCGGACATGCTCGATCAACACGACACCATTCATCACTGCGATGCCGAACAAGGCGATGAAGCCGACGCCCGCAGAAATCGAGAACGGCAAATCGCGTGCCAATAGAGCGAGTACGCCCCCGGTCGCGGCGATGGGCACGTTCAGATAGATCAACATCGCCAACTTGACCGAACTGAAGGTCATGTACAGCAAGGCAAAAATCAAGGTCAGCGCGACCGGGACCGCGATGGCCAATCGCTGAGTCGCCTGTTGCAGATTCTCAAACTGCCCGCCCCAACGGAGCATGTAACCGGGTGGCAAATCAACTTGTTGGTCAACCACTGCCTGAGCCTCGGCGACAAAGCCAGCCAAATCTCGACCGCGCACGTTGCACTGAACGAGCAATCGACGACGGACCGCATCACGACTGATTTCAACCGGCCCATCTTCAGTAATGATATCTGCCAGTTGCGAGATCGGAATGGGCCGACCTTCGGCGTCATCCACTTTCAACGCTAAAAGTTGCTCGGTGTTCTCGCGAGACTCGGGTCGTAATCGAACTTGCAACGGAAAGCGTCGTTGACCCTCGAACACTTGCCCGACCGAGATTCCGCCCACTGAGCTGACGGCATCGAGCACTTCTCGAGTGTTGATACCGTAACGAGCCAGATCCTGCCGCCGAACTTTGACTCGCAGGTACGACAACCCCGCGATTTGTTGAGCCGCTACATCGGCTGCCCCGTCGACTTGATTGAGCGCACGAACAAGTTCGTCACCTTTGGCCTTGAGCACATCCAGATCATCACCGTACAAGCTCAATCCAATGTCACTGCGAACGCCTGCAACCAACTCTTGAACACGTAATTCGATTGGCTGCGTAAAGCTAAAAGCATTGCCCGGCACCTCCTTGATCAATGCCGCTTGCATTGCTTCGATTAGATCGGTCTTCGATTTCCCCTCGCCGTAATCGGCTTGGGGGTCGAGTCTGACGAAGATGTCAGTCTGGTAGACACCCATGGGATCGTTAGCGATTTCCGGACGGCCTGTCTTGGAAACAACGGTCTCGACTTGAGGAAACTTTAACAAAGTTCGCTCCATCGCCTTGGTCATGTCAATCGAGGTCTCTAGTGAAACGCTGGGCAACCGGGTCGCTTGGATCGCAATGTCTCCTTCGTCTAACTTGGGAACAAACTCGACGCCGAAACCGCTGGCCAAGAACACACTGCCCACAAACAAAACGACGGAACTGACAAACATGAATAGCGGCCTTTTCATCGCGAACATCAACATCGGTCGATAAGTTGATTTCAATCGGCGAACCACAAAAGTCTCATGCTGTTTCACCCGCCGAGCCAGGAACAAAGACGCCAAAACCGGCATCACGGTGACTGACAGGATCAACGCCGACGAGAGTGCCGTCATGAAAGTGAAAGCCATCGGTCGAAACATCTTGCCTTCCATTCCCTGCAAACTCAAGATCGGAAGAAATACAATGATCACGATCAAACCGGCAAAGAGAATGGGTTTACCGACTTCTTTCGCCGACTCGCGAAACACCCCTTCGGGAACGTGATCGCTGTCGTGTTCCTTTTGATATTGCATCGCCCGTCGAACACAGTTTTCAACCATCACGACTGCCCCGTCGACGATCACGCCAAAGTCGACTGCGCCGAGACTCATCAGGTTCGCTGAAACACCGGCATAACGCATCGCGATCAGCGCACACATTGCTGACAACGGGATTGCGGCTGCCACGATCAACCCAGCTCGAACATCACCCAAAAGTACAAACAGGGTCACGATCACGAGGATCACACCCAATCCGATATTTTCGCCGACCGTGTGAATCGTTTTCGCGACTAGTTCTGTCCGATCGTAAAACGTGTCGATCACCATGCCTTTGGGCAGCGATTTTTGAATTTCCGTGATCTTAGCCTTCACATCGCCGACGACCTGTCGTGAATTGCCTCCCATTAACATCATCACCATGCCGACGACTGCCTCGCGGTCTCCATCTCGTGTCACAGCGCCTTGGCGTAGCATGGGTGCGAATTCTACTTGTGCGATATCGGCGATGCGAATCGGCGTCCCTTCACGACTATCCAAAACGATCATTCGAATGTCGTCGAGCGAGCTAACCAAGCCTTCGCCGCGAATCAATCTCTGTTCGGCATTGTGAGCGATGTACCCACCACCGGCATTGCCATGATTCTGTTGAAGCGCCTCTATGATTTGAGTCAATGAAATATCGTAGTTCTGCAGCTTGGCTGGGTCGATCTGCTCTTCGTAGGTCTTTAAAGCTCCGCCGAACGTGTTGACTTCAATGACTCCAGGAACACTGCGAAGTTGAAACGCAATCTGCCAATCCAACTCCGTGCGCAGATCGGTTAGCGAATGGTTGTACCCC
>JBGSMN010000246.1:0-5531 GCA_041740155.1 Rhodopirellula sp. | reverse complement strand
GTCAGCACCACGAACCGCGATACTTGTGTCGACGTGCTTCTGAAGGGGTTACCGCTATTATCGTCTGGTCCTTGAATGAATATACGAAATAGGATCGAGGTGGGCCAGCGTCAGTTCCGAATGTCGTCGAATCAGCGAAGGAAGCGAGGAGATAAAAGCGATCGCCATCGAGTCCGACAATGTCAACACCCTGGAACAGTAAAAAGCCGCGAAGTGGCCGCCTGGTCAATGCGGGAATCTCAGCGCAAGCAATTCTCAAAACGTTACGACACGGCGGGAGCAATCGTGGAACAATGTACGCGGCCATTGCAAGCACGAGGAACAAAGCGAGCGACGCCAGAGCGAGAAGCACAATCTGGATGTCAGTCATTGCGGCAACCGTTCAGCATGGCTTCAATCGGATAACGTAACCAATAAACCGGCGGCGACGGTTGATCCTCCAATTCAAGAGTCCAAATTCGCCGCTCGGTCGGATGGTTCGCCACTATACGCAGAATATGACCTTCACGCGTGGGCTCGATTCCAATTCGAGGCAAAATCGTGATTTGTGATGTACGCGCATGCCCGTCCCTGATTCGAGACTCATTACGTTTTGTCTGACCGACTCGATCACGCTTTTGTAGGGACCGTAATAATCGAATCGACGGTCTTTGCCGTCTGCGTACAAATCACGTTCGCGCCGCTCATACAGCGATGGCAACTGGGCAATCACTGCGGCATTCCGCTCGCCATGATCATACCAGATCTCGTCACCGATGTTCCCTTTGATTGATTCACACACCAGCAGCCAACCTTGCTCACTGGCGGTTCGCTGGGATGCAGTGGAGAAGTCCATTAGTCGACTCTGTGAACGAAGGCTCCTTCGTCGAAGATGCTCCCGATACGTATGGACGCTGAGATAGTAGAGAAAGGCGAAAGGCAGCGCGAGGATAACCAGTGTCATGAGCACCAACGCGTACGACATCAGGCACAGCTCCCACACCGGCATCACGATGCACTTGGCCCAAATCGGCAGGTTCATTAACCATCGCGGCCGAAATGGATCGGTTGAGGGTGGCATGACGGTCTCTCTGGTGACGAACGGCCGCCATCACCCGGCACGCGCGAGGATAGCATACATTGGAAAACGACCGATCGCATGCTTGGCGTGCATGGCATTGTTAAGTCGTGGTGGTCACGTCCGTGCGCCACGACGGATCGTGAACTTCGATCGATTCTAATTGATTTTCATTGAATGACGCAACGATTCCCTGTTTTATCGACTCGACCTCTAGATCCCCCCAGCCGTCCGGCTCAGAAATCGTGGCTGAGCCGTCATGACTTTCGAGCATGTTTGCGAATTCACTTGGGGACATTTTATTGATCTTAATTCTCCACAGCTCGATTTCCGATTTTTGCGATTCGATGGCAATCGCGACCACTCCCAGTGATGGTGTTAACAGGAATGCACGATCACTATAGTTCAGGACACGGCGAGATTTGGGATATCCATCCGTGTCACACAAGAATTGTTCGCTTGACGGTTGCCCTAACAGATCCGTGAGGTCATCAATCGGCATTCCGAATGGAACATCAGACATTCCGACTTTGGGAACGATGTTCATTATAATTTTCGATATAACGATACAGATCACGTGGTCGCCGCGAACGACTGACCACTTAAAAAAACTCAGCTCAGCGACTCACGTGCATCCGCTGATTCCGTCAACTTTGAATTGACGGTTTGATTGTCCAGTTGTAGTAAGCTGCCATCAAGGTCAATCTGAGCGACAGGTCGCCAGGTCGAGATTCAAACGTCAGTTCTACGCCGGATGCCGGAATGTAGATCCCGACCACTCTGCCATTGGGGTAGCGAGTTCCCTCGCTCAGGTCCAAGCCGCAAAGCGACGGAACCGCGATCAAGATCGAATCCAGTGTTGCATTTGCATCAAACGGTCCAAGGCACCAATCAAACCGAGGATCAGGCCATTCGGGCATCCGGTCCTCACGGTACCAAGCAGGAAATTGAATCTGCGGAGCACATGGCGGACCAATTCCGTCGCCAAGATCGAAGCTGACGTGGCCGAAAGCGACCAACGCAGGGTAACACTCGTCTGACGGTCCTAGTACAGATTCAATATCGTCGTGGGACATTTGCCGGTGGAATGGACCGAGCCTGCCATGAAATGCAAAGTCGAGGAGGTTGAGTGTTACCATTTCATTGACAGAACGGCGAACATCACCGAGCCGGGTCGATCAATGTTCCATTTGTAAAACCACGCAAGACAGGCTTCGATGGATGTCATTGTTCTGCGTGTTCTATCATTGGGTTGAGTGCCAAAAACTGTCAATTGCGTTCTGCATCTCAGGATAGTCCAACTCGAAGACCCTAGCAATGTAAAGTATTGCGTCACCAACAACGACGCGTTGCTCAGTTGACAACATCAAGAATCGCTCTATGCCATGGATCGAGGATGTCACTAGCACGGAGTACACGTGGTCGAATCTATCACTGTGCGCAAACGCGCGAAGGACTGGGTCTTCTAAATCGGTTGGATCTTTGATCGCGGTAATCAAGTATGCTGGCAGGTAAAACCTGAGACCCTCGGCATCCATGAAGATTGGCCCACCAGTGAAGCCCTTTCGTGTTAGCTCAGGATCATCAATGAGCTTATGCCAGTCCATTTTTTCGTCACGCAGGCGTGCTGTTGCTCGATCCTCGAATGCTTCGTGATAGTCTAACGCAACGGACTCCGCCAAGCCGATACCGCCGCCTAAGGTCACGCCTGCAAATGCGGACTCAATTCGTGCGATCAACGCTAACGCTTCAGTATCCATGTCAACCACAGTTGTCGCAGAACGGTACGCGTAACGGGGCACGCGCGAAAGAGTCTCAGTTTCAAAAACCCTCGGCTCGCGGGCTCCGGTTCATGCGATGGTTCTGTCGGTTTTCGGCTTCCGAGTCTCATGGTGAAGTGAGATAGTACCTCGTTGAATCATTCTATCGCAAACTGGAACCGCGGTTTGCCGCCAAGTGCGAAACTGAGAACGTATCGTCTTTTGCATAGGCAGCGATGCAAAGTCCTATTTCCACTCCTCAGGCAGTAATGCAGCAAGCGTAGACACAATGCCAAAAACAATTACTACCACAACAAACAGTTCAACAAAAAGGCGCGGTAGTAGAGGCTTTTTTGGGTGTTGCGATTTCTCCTCAATATGGTCCAGATCTGTTGCTTCGTACGGATTCAATCGCATCGTACAACTACCTGACAGAACGGTGGCGTTCACGCGGCGGGCGCGTTGGACAGTGACTTCAAAATCCGCGTGAACGCCCGCTCGCGTTCAACGCTTGGTTCACTGCCGTTGTTGGCTCGACACTACGATCCAGCCATTCCTTTGTATTCCCAGTGCATGAATTCACGCAAGCGATCCACAAGCTGCTCCCAACTGTGAACGCGGATCGAATCGATACGATCACGAATTGCCTTTTCGACGGTCGCCGGATCAAATTCGTCCACCAATATCCCCGGCACGAATCCTTTGTGTCTGATTCGACCAATGGCACGTGGTGTAGCGACGCAAACCTGAAAATCATTGCCGCCGGTGGCACCCGCGGCACCAATCGTCAAATGGAACCAGCCGTAATCATCGTATGGATCGGGTGACTGGTATCGAACGAAGTCAGCCCAGTCGGCATGGTCGTTCGATTCCAAGTGGTGGATCTCAGCCTTCATCACATTAGGTGCAGTAGTATCATTTTCGTCGGCGAACGACTAAAATCCCCCGGTTGCCGCCAAGTGACTTTGACATCAGGAAACGCCAAATCGGCAACTCGGGTGGATTTTTTTGTTCGGCCACGTTACGGCTGGGTTGACGGTGTAGGTGGCGACCAACTCGCACCAGCTCTTGCGGTAAGTTCTTGCAGTCTAGTGACCAGACCACCCATCGCTAACAACTGTTCGCCTTGCTCTTGCCAACGGCCCCAAAGTTCTTCTTCAGTATGATACTTTGGGTCTTTTGAATAGACTTCGGGCATTGCCATCGGCAAAGGAGAAACTGCAAAACCCGAAAGCACATGAGTGCATTGTTCAATAAGATCGAAGTCCGTCATATTCACGTAGGGGCTCTTCTTTTTGCTTAGCCATTCCTTCGCCGGATCAGCAAGTTCGCGAATTGTGTTGTCGCGGACGGATTGAGTTCCCCAAACCGGTGCATGACACTTGCGCCACTGATCCATCGCTTCCAGCATCAATTCTCGACTTTGGGCATGGTGAAGCAAATCAAACGCTCGATGGTATTCCAGGAGCAATTCGATGATTCTATGAATCGGGTTGAGAAACGTATCCGATTCAATATGTGGAAACTTTCCATCAGCGACGATTCTGTAAACTTGATCTCGCCGAGCACGAAGTTCTTCTGGGCGAAACTTATTTCCCTTTGGATGCCGATCGTTGTAGCCACCAATCTCCTGGTGACAATCGAAGCAAAGCGGGATTCCATTCTCTGCGTCGTTTGATCCGCCTGCGGCTTCGTCGATGATATGCGCGGCTTCAATGTTCGTCCCGCACTGTTTCTTGCATAGGCAACAAAGCCGATTGCAACGAATGAACATCAGGGTCTTTACTTCCGGCGAGAACGGCATCGCGCTAGTTCACACTCCAATTTTTTAGTCATGGATCAAGAGGCCGAACGGCGGCGATCACCCATGTCGCCGCAAAAAACTATGATTCAAATTTGCGGCCGACCGGCGACTTGCGTGCATCGCTTGTTTCTTCCATAGCACCATTCAATTTGGGCCTGCCAGCAAGCAAGTACCAAGTGAACGGAAGAGCGAGTACCGCGTAGGTAAAGGACAGGAACCGCACGGGAAGCTTTGCATCTCTCGGTGCCCAGTTCATCATACTTATCAAGTAAAACACGAACAAGGCAAAAGCTGGTGCCGATACGCCTAGAAGGACCATGTGAATGTCACGTCGACGACACGCAAGGATTGCAAGACAAGCCCCCGTAGCGCCAAAGATCGGCCCCGATCCCACGATCGAATGGAAATTGTAAAACTCCGCCCCAAGCGAAACCAGAATGACTCCGCATTGAATTAGACAGAGTGTCCGCACCCAAGTGTTTCCGCGAGATACGGCAGAACGAATTGGTGTGTTCGAGACGACACTTGGCGGAGCGTATGGATTTGTATCAGTTGAGGTTGTCAAAGCCGATCGACGTCCGATGAATGTTGAAGGGCAACTAATTGGTTGGAAGAACGACCATGATCAGCCGGTTTGCGCGGTTGACATGTTTTGTGAAAACGCACTGACGCAAACTCGGCTGCATCATTTTGTTCGCTGATGCTTTTGCGAAAGTGAGACGGATTTTGAGACCAGGACTTCAGGATCACATTCCTGTGTAACAAACTGCTCAAACGTCAGCTCGTCACTATCGAGGGCATGCCGGACTGCCAGATAGTATTTGAGGTATTGAAACGCAGTGCTGGGATCGGATCGACCAGCTGCGAGCAGCTCAAGTCCCTTCTCGAGTTCAAAGGACGTATTGCCAGC
>JBGSMN010000168.1:0-23362 GCA_041740155.1 Rhodopirellula sp. | reverse complement strand
GGGGTCCAGCCTGTCATGACTTCGGAATCGTAGTCGCCTGGAGCCGGAAACATTTGGTTACCGTCCTTGTCGACAGACCGTCGACTGTTGAAGCGAATCGTATAACTTGCCAAATACTCGCCAGGGGAGAGATCCTGATTTAACGAAGGTGTGAGCACATCCAGTTCGGCAACTTGACCTGGTTGCAAACTCCAACGGACGTCGATTGGCTCGCCAGAAAACCAGACGTCCTTCACTTCGACATCCTCGCCGTTGGCCGTCTTGATCTTTAACGTGTCACCTTGGCGACCAGTTTCACTAACAAACGTAATCGGTTGATCACTCACATTCTTAACGTGCAAGACTGCATGACGTGAAGTCAACGTTTCGATTCCTGGAGCCTGAGTTGGAATGCCGCTGTCGCGAGGTACGCGGATTTCCAACGCAGCTCGAATCCCTTTGACCTCAGCCCCCCATTCCAAGTCTGGTTTGCGATATCCTTCGGGTGCGATTGAGAATTTGGAGAACTGAGACGAAACCTGATGATCCCAAACATCGGAAGCTTGGTCGCTTGTGCGATTCGACTCGATCCAGTTCTGGGCTTCTTTGCTAGGGCCGCGATATCGAACTTGGACTCGATAGTCGCCAGGTGCAAGTCGATAGTCCATGGATCGTTCGAATCGCGACGGCTGAAGCAAGAACCTGAGCTTCTGATTTGGTTCAATTTGAGATATCAATGCATCGCGAAGTATAAGCGCATGCGTTTCGAGCACAAACTCTCGTTGCGTCCGCGCTATTGCCTTTCCTTCCGCATCAGTAAAATTGAAATCAAACAAGTGAGGGGCGAAATGGTTTGCATTTGTAGTGCGCCGAGTGTTCTCGGCGTAGCCTTCACCGTATCGAATATCGCGAATTGAAATAGGCTTGTCCGAAACGTTCTCTATCTCTACAGCAAATGTGATATCGTCAGGCGACTCGAAGCGATCTTGTGGAACGCTTAAGTCGACGTTGTCCGCGTCCATCGCTGGCGAAACCGGAACCAAGCGACAACGCAAACCATGCGATTCTTCTCCCCATTCGGGTTCTTGTGGAGCTTTAGTAGTCTGTTGCAGCGAGTTTGATGAAGTTGCTTGCTGGAGAGCGACCGTAGTCAGGTTGGGCCCAAGAACACTGAACGAAACGTCGCCCGAATCGAGCTCCAATCGGAGGGCCGGAATCTCCGGCCGCTTGATCACGATGTGGAAGATCGCAGAGTAATCGCCGCCTTGCGTTACGAGTCGGCCTTTGATCGTGTAATCAGACCAGCCTTGCTCTTCAGTTTCTTTGTCTGCGAGTTCAAACTTGGGTCGCGGCCGCGATGGTGTTCCATCCTTCTTATCCTGATCTTGGGTAAGCACTGTGACTTCACCAGGAGCAAGCTTTAGTTTGACATACTCCTGTGGAAAGGGACTGCTGACCCGCATCGGTCGCTGGAGCATGATCGTACTGCCATTGGAATCCTCTACGTTAAACAGCCAGCTATCGCCTGGATGCGGCAGAACTACCGAACACTCGATCGGTTGGTCGGTTACGTTGGCGACAAATAGATCCGCCTCGATCGTCGCACCAATTGCGTACGCCGTCGGATCGTCGGCGAAGCGTGCTCCGACCTGAAGTCCCGCGATCGGCTTGCCCCAATGTATATCGCTTTTGGGTAACTCAAGTACCTTCACTGTTGATTCGCCAACGATCGTGAATGGAATGCTGCCGCGATGGGGAAGCTCGTGCGTCGTATTCGGCTCGACCGAGTCGGGATAGAAGAATGCTGAACCCAAAGCAGCATGATACAGACCAGGTTCCAACCCTGTTGTATCGATCGAAACGAGATGTTCGGTGTCGATGAAGACTTCACCGGGTTCGATCGTGAGTGTCACAGGCTCGCGCTCGCGATCGAGTCCAAAGCCGCTGATGCGATTTCCGTGGCTAAGCGAAGTGAACTGCATTCCCTTGTTTAAGTAGCACTTCAGCGTCTTGGTTTCCTTCGAAACATTGGCTAATCGATACTCAACAACCAGCGGTTGCCCTGGTTTCAGTCCGTCTTTGGGCAGTATCAATCGTGCGCCGGAAAGGAGCCCGTTCTCGTCCCCAAAGCGCGACCACTGGATACCATCACCCAGTCGATCGTTGGCGTCGATCGGAGAATCAATTGGTCGTTGCACTATTTCGTTAGGCAGTTGCCACGCGGCCAGTAAGGCGCCGTGCGCTGACCCGCTGAACTCACCAACGATCATCCCACCATCATCGCTAAACTCCACCTTGCGCACCCTTTCACCCGTGGCGATCTGAAAGACTGGCTTGCCGCGCGACTGTAAGTCCCACACGTGGATACGATGCGGAATCGTAAGCTTTTCCGGGTCGACGGAGACTTCATTGTTAGCGACCAGATAGCGACCATTAGGCGTGATATCCATCGAGCTGACTATCAACGGCGAACCGACTTCGTCCTTGAGCGAAGCGATGACTTCCAGTGTCCGCATGTCGCGGACCTGAATGTCTTCACGAGTGTCGGGACCTTCTGCCAAGTATTGCCCGTCAGGCGTGAAGACGAGGCTATCAATCGTGCGGCCCGCATGAATCGTCTTCACCGGAGCCTGATCGCGCCACCGCCAGAAGTGCAAATCGTTTGGATCGGAAACAACTAGCCACTGCCGATCGGGGCTGATGGCGACTGCACCGATACCCCTGGTTTTGACTGGCATCGTCGTTTCGACTTGACCGGTTTCGGTGCGATAAACTTGAACCTCATTGCCCACGCCGAGCAATAGAAAATCGCCTCCATTCTCGACATCGACATCGGAGGTAATCCCATCAAAGAAATGATTCACGTGCATGGTGATGCCAACCTGCCCACCGTCGGCCGCTCGAAGGACTCGGATATCACACGATGGAATCGACCAGCCCCAACCTTTGTCCAGGCCAGAAACATTTCCCAGCCCACGAACGCTGACTTCTACCAAGAACTTGCGATCGGATGATTTACGGCGAAAGATCGGATCGAGCCTTAAGTCAAGAACGTTTTTCCGTGGCAACCGTAAAAAAGTGCTCTCGATTTCCTTACCAGTACTGAGATCATAATCCTTCTCAATGCTCAGTATCCGCTCATTCGCAACAACCACAGGTGATAGGCGAAGCATGTCGGAGGCGACGTCACCGTTGGCAAGTTTTGTTTGCCAAAGCGGTACGGGAGTGAAGATCTTTTGAATTGACCCATCCGTAGATTCTTCATCCTCCGATCTTTGATTCTGCCCCCATGACACCAGTGACACGGCTAACAATGAGATGATTGCCATGCCGATGCTGATGCTGCGGCGTGTGAATCCAACCCGAGTCGTTTCTTCAGCACCGATCAATCTTCGAATGCGATAGCCGAAGTCCGTGGAATTGCTGCCGGTTGCAGACAAGGTTGCCAGAGCCGCTGAGCGTCGTCGGTCGCTGCCAATGCACAGCTCCGCCATTTGCAAGAGCGCTCCCGCGTAGGGCAATCGACCCATACAAGCCGCCGCTACATCATCACAGCAATTTTCGCGTTCGATACTTACACGGCGGCTGATCCACCATGTGACCGGATGAAAGAAGAGCAACGCTTCAACAAAGCGTTGCAGGAAGTTGACGATCAAATCGTAGCGCCGAATATGAGCCATCTCGTGGCTGAGAATTGCCGCGACCTGATTCGGATCGAGACCGCACAATAACGCAGGCGGTAACAGGATCATCGGCTTGACGATGCCTACAACGACCGGCACTGATACTCGCTGACAAATCGCAACGACAGGAACTCGCTTCAAACCGACTCGCGCACATTGTTCCGCGATGGTTTTCAGCAACTTTGCATCCGTAATCGGCTGGATGGTTTGACGCAGTCGAGAACTGCCAATGATCGCCAACAAGAAGCGAGCCAACATAAAACCGACACCGACTATGTAAGCGAGCAATAGGTACGGCGCGAATGCTTCAATGCGTTGCACCGGTGATGTACGAGGCTGCACCACAAGAGCTGGCAGTTCGATCGGTTCAGTAGCTGGAACCTCCGCATTAGTGGGCGTTGCTGGCGGTGGCAGAACGGGAATGTCAGTGTTAGCCATGGTTGGGAGGGCTTCATTTGCCGACACAACTGGAGACGACGGAGACTCCACTGGATCACTTGCGACCAACAAGATTGGCCCACGCGATTGATGAACCCACGCGAAGGTGACGATAACGCAAATCGGCAACGAGAAGAAGGCAACGCATGCGATCGTGTAACGAATGTTCGCCCCACGTAGGTCAGTCTTTCCGACACTGACATTACCGCGACGACGTCGAAGAAGAACCCGCGAGTCTCGGAGAGACTCTGCTACGTGCTGTACAACGAACAGCACAAAACCGACAACGCAAGCCTGCCACAAAAAATGGCCGAACGTGATCATCACTTGCAGCGAAAGCTCAGTCCAATCCATCGAGAAACGATTCATGACTTGGCCTCCCGCATTTTCTTGTTCAGTAACTTGCGAAGGCTGGTGAGTTCATCTTCGTCCAGCTCCTTCACATCAAACAGACTCAGCATCACCGCTTCGGCGGAGCCATCGAAGACTCGATCGACAAGGTCGCCGAGCATGCCTCGGGAAACATCATTTCGTTGGATCAGCGGCGAAAACCGAAACGCCTTGCCCTGAGTCGGCTCCAGCTTTTCGATCTGCCCCTTGTCGACCATGGTGCCTAGCATCGTGATCACGGTCGTATGCGCCAGATCACGGCCACCACTCGCTAACGCCTCTCGCACCTCCCGAACTGTCATCGGCTCGGCGTCCCACAGCACTTTCAATATCTGCAGTTCCAACTCCGTTGGATACTCCGAACTCGGTCTCGCCATCATTCGCCCTTTCGAACTTAATATCTAGTTAACTAGAGTTTACGGACTGGGCCATTGCCGGTCAAGAGATTATCTAAAGAAATAGAGATTGAGAAGGAGTGCGTCGGTACGACGGCCTGCGAGAAGGCTACTCGCCCTCGAACACAATCGCTTGCAACCGATCGATTGTTGTTTGGGTTTGGCTGCGAGAGCGGAGTGGTGGAATGCGGCGGATAAACTTGTCCGTCATCCCTTTGGATTCTAAAAACCGGCGGAGCAGATCTGGGTCGTCATCACGATAGCGTTCGGCAGCGTGGTACAAGCGTGGCCCGTATGTCGCGTCGACCAGTCGTTGAATCACGCTCGTCCACCACTCCATCCAATCTGGTTCAGTACCCGCACCGTTGTCGTCGGCATTCTTGTTCTTCGCATCTGGTTTACTTTTGCGATCCGCCGAGATGTCTGGTTCACTCGTGTGCTCCGTCGCTTTCCATTGCTTGACCAGCGATGGGGGTAGGCAAGGATCCAGCGTCGTGGCCTCGAACTGAAGCGCCCCGAGTAGACTGTCGCCTGGACAGCGTTGGACATAGGCATCGAGTAACGAACCGCGCCAACTGCCACGTTCGATCGGTTTGCCCGTAGTGATTTCCATCGCGATTAAATCGGCAATCTCGATGTAAACTGATTCGATGGTAGCTTCAAACATGGCCGCATGAGGCGGTGCTGCGCGTGTGGCTAACAACGCTGAGGTGACCCGTTCGAGCAACCAGACGCGTTGCTCGGGTTCCCACATCGAGTACCAGCGGGGCGCTGAAAAACCGAAACCTGATGTTGATTCATCAGCAAGGGAAGCGTCATCGTCCAGCAGGGGCGACACCGGCGGGGCGTTGAGTTCCAGCACCAATTGATCGACCATCATGCCCACGCCGCCGCGGAACAATGCCGCCTCCGGTCCGTCCAGACATCGCATTCCGTTGGTTAGTGGCCACATGGTCGATCACCGAATTGAATAAATGGGAAGCATTGCCGCGGATTTCGCTAAGCCTGACGGGAGTCCTCGGATTTGATCGAAACTCGTGGTGAGTTCCGCTGCCCGCATATCAAGCTGAGACGCCCTAGTTTATTTCAGATTCTACCGGTTGCGACGATTTTACCGCAGTCCTTGGAAGCATTTGTTACAGAAGACTTTGCCGACGACTCAATGGACTCTGGTTTGCGGTAAATTGACGGATCTATCAGAATATTAGCGAGTTGGTTTTGTACATCGGTCAACTCTGATCATAATAATCGTCGTCTACACCCTAGTTTTCTTTCGAGAACCCCATGCAAAAACGATACCTGATTCCCGCTCTGTTCGTCGCCACTGTTTGCTTGGCCAGCTTTCACGTGGGCATTTCGGCACAAGAAGCGAGCAATGACTCGCCCGCGAAGGCCCAGCCCACGGAAGCCGCGCCTGCGAAAGCCCAGCCAATCGAAGACGGCCAGCCCACCGAGGCCAAGCCGATTGCACCTGCCAAAGCGACCCCTACCACGGCAACTACCTCGGTTCGCCCATTGAGTGTCACGGTCGGTTTGGTCAGCGACAATGAAATCGAAGGCACACTGACGGACACGACCCAGCTACAAATGCAAACTTCGTTCGGTACGGCCAGTATTCCGTTGTCGGAAGTTGCCGGCATTCGTTTCGCTTCGGCAAACGATGCGACCACGACCGTCGTGATGCTCAACGGTGACTCGATCACCGGCGCGACCGACGTCAAATTGATCACCGTGGAAACCGAATGGGGTACTGCCTCGATCAACGGCCCCAGCGTCGCGTCGATCATGTTTGTCCCCGGTTTGACGTGGAATCCACAATCCGGTCTCAACGGCAAACGCTGGAGTCTCTCGGATCAAAAATCGGAAACATCACCGGCCCCCGCCACCAGCGCACCGACCGCACCGCCACGCAGCACGAACTCGGCCCCGCAGAACAACTCGTTCCCATCACAGAATATCCCAGCACAGAATATCCCACGCAGCAACAACGGTCAGCCGTTTTTCCCTCGTTAAAGTTCTGCGTTGAATTTGACCGGGTTGGAAACTTCCGTGGAATCCGTCACGATAATCGCGGGCGGACCAAAACGTCAGGGACCGCAATCGAACGGTTTTCCCTTGTAGCAATCCGGAGAGTTCCCTTGAGCATCGCATTGACTTGGCTATCGCACGCCTCTTGGCTGATCGAGATTGATTCGCATCGGTTGCTGCTGGACCCGTTTGTGACGGATAATCCTGCCGCTGAAATAACCGTCGATTCGCTCAATGAGATTTCTCACGTGATCGTTTCGCATGGGCATTTTGACCACATCACCGATGCCGAGACGATCGCCCGCCGCAATCGCTGTCCAATCATCGCCAATTTTGAGATCGCAAACTGGTTTTCGGCCAAGGGTTTTGGCAGCGACGACTTGCCCGCCCCGATCGCGATGAACATCGGCGGTCAACTCCAGCTTCCATTTGGAACGTTGAAAATGATCCCCGCGGTGCATTCGAGCAGTTTGCCCGACGGTACCAATGGTGGTTCACCCGCTGGTTTTCTGATTTCTGCTGGTAAACAAAGCGTATATTTCGCTTGCGATACGGCGTACTTCAGCGACATGCGATACTATGCTCAAGGCGTCGACGTGGCTGTGTTGCCGATTGGCGATTTGTACACGATGGGCATTGATGATTCGATTCAAGCGATACGCGTGATCGAACCTCGCACCGTCTTACCGACACATTATGGCACTTGGTCACCGATCCAACAAAACCCACACGCTTGGGCAAAGAAAGTCCGTGAAAACACGCCGGCCAAACCGCTCGTCCTCGGCGTTGGTGAACGACACGTTGTTGGATAGACCTTTTTTTTGTTTAACAGCCAGCCGCAGCCGTACTTTCCGACGCACGAGGTACGCCTACGGCTAACTGTTAAACGACTGAAACAACAGCCCGTTACACTTCGGGTTATGAAAAACAATCTAAAAATCGAAAGTCTTGACGACTTCCGCTACTACTGATTGCTCACATTGAAATCTTGAAACGCTCGTTAAAATGCACTTCCGTCCCGCACTCTCGCAGATGAAACCGTATGCACCGGGGGAGCAACCGCCGCCGGGCAAGTTCATCAAGCTCAATACCAACGAAAATCCATACCCGCCGCCGCCCGCTGTCGTTGCCGCCATCACGTCCGCTGCATCGGGGCCGCTTAATCGCTATCCCGATCCGCTCGCGACCAGTTTTCGCCGGGCCGCTGCTGAGGCTCTGGGGTTGCCGGGACCGGAATGGATCCTCGCAGGTAACGGCAGTGATGAGATTTTAACGATCCTCGTTCGCGGTTTCGTGGGCGAAGGCCAGTCGTTGCGGTTGCCTTTTCCCAGTTACATTCTGTATCGCACGCTCGCCGATATCCAAGCTGCCGCTTGGGAGCAGGTTCCTTTCAACGACGAGTGGCAATTGCCCGATGAGTTTGCGGCATCACGCGACGATTTGAAATTGGTGTTGTTGCCCAATCCGAATAGCCCCAGCGGCTCGGTCATCGCACCCACGAAAATAGCGACCATCGCCGATTCACTCGATTGCCCCTTGGTCGTTGACGAAGCCTATGTGGATTTCGCGGACGAGAATTGTTTGCAGCTTGTGCAAAACAACGAACGCGTGCTCATCACCCGCACGCTCAGCAAATCGTACGGCCTAGCCGGAATCAGGTTTGGATTCCTCGTCGCTCAACCTCACGTGATCGCCGAATTGTCGAAAATCAAGGACAGTTACAATTGTGACGGGATCTCGATCGCCGCCGCCACGGCAGCGATGCACAGCCAATCCTGGTTAGCCGAAACGGTTGCAAAACTCAACCGCACTCGCGACCGGATGACGAATGAATTGGCCGAGATGGGTTTTAGCGTTGTGCCATCGCATGCGAATTTTGTGTGGTGTACGCACCCCAGTGGCCAGCACCGGGCGATTTATGAATTTCTCAAAGCGAATCAGATTCTGGTCCGTTACATGGACTATCCGCCGTGGGGCGATGGGTTGAGAATCAGCGTCGGTACGGACGAACAAATCGACGCTTGCCTGTTGATGATTCGCCGTGTGTTCGACTCGCTGCCCGCAGCGACCTAAAAAAGTGGGATAGGCTTCCAGCCTGTCAACTCACGCTCGACAGGCTGGAAGCCTATCCCACCTATTATTCCTCAACAACCGCTTTCTAGAAACAACCTGCATGTCCCGCACCGCTTCCATTACCCGCCGCACCGGCGAAACGCAAATTCAATTGACCGTCAATCTCGACGGCTCCGGTGCAGGCACGCGCAATAGCGGTATCGGGTTTCTCGATCACATGTTAGATCTGCTGGCCAAACACGCGTTAATCGATTTGGACGTCGAAGCCCAAGGTGACTTGCACGTCGACGACCATCACACGTGCGAAGACATTGGCATCGCGCTGGGGACGGCGATCGATCAAGCCCTCGGTGACCGTGCGGGTTTTTGCCGCTACGGTCACTTCACGCTACCGATGGACGAATGTTTGGTCACGTCGGCTGTCGATATGGGCGGTCGTTACGCGTTTGAGTATCACGCACCGATTGCCGCGTCAAAGATCGGGACGTTTGACAGCGAACTTGTCGAACACTTCTGGCAATCATTCGCCGCAAACAGCAAATGCAATCTGCACGTGCTGTTGCATCATGGCCGCAACGCTCACCATATTTCTGAATGCGTTTTCAAATCAACCGCCCGGGCGATCCGCATGGCGATCCAAAAAGACCCTCGCAACGACGCCATTCCGAGTACCAAGGGCGTGCTGTAAAACGATCACTTCCAGCATCCATCTCCTCTCAATTCTAAATCCCAATCCCAATCTATGCGTGCCTACTTTTCAATCGCGAATCGTTTTTTGACCCGATCACTGCTCACTGCCGCAAGTCTGTGCCTGTTGATCGGCGGGGCCGCCAAATCCGTTCATGCCGATCCTACCGATTGGCCGCAGTGGCGAGGCCCGCAACGTGATGGCCATGCCGCGCCCCAAATGCTCGCTCAATCGTGGCCCGACGAAGGCCCCAAACTCAAGTGGCAAGCGAGTGATCTTGGTGCCGGATACAGCAGTGTGTCGGTCGCCGACGGGCGTTTGTACACGATGGGCACAAACGAAACCAATTGCTTCGCCGCTTGTTACGATTCTCAAACCGGCAAGCAACTTTGGCAAACCAATATCTCCCGCGTCAGTGTCGGTTACAACAAAAATTGGGGCGGCGGACCACGCAGCACACCGACGATCAATGGTGATCAAATATACTTGCTCACGGAAAGCGGCATCGTCGCTGCGTTCAAGCGTGAATCCGGCGAACTGTTGTGGAAAGTCGACCTCGTCGCTGAACATGGCGGCGGTATCCCGAGGTGGGGTTACAGCGAATCGGTGTTGATTGATGGTCAACGCGTGGTCGTGACCGCCGGCGGTGACAAATTCATGGTCGCGTTGGATCGAGAAACGGGTAGCTTGCTGTGGAATTCCAAAGGCGTCAACGCACCAGCGCATTACGTCTCGACGATGAAAGGTTCCTTCGCTGGGATCGAGTATTACGTGACCGCATCGAGCATTGGGATTGTGGCCTTCGATTGCCAGTCCGGCGAACAACTCTTTGCCAATTCATTGACCGGTAACGGAACCGCCACCATCCCCACACCACTGTTGATTGGCACCGACCAGATCTACCACACGAGTGCCTACGGTGCTGGCAATGTGCTTCTGAAACTCACTGGCTCAGGCAATTCTGTGACCGCCGATGTCGTTTATCACCTCGCTAACAAAACAATGAGCAATCACCATGGCGGCGTCGTGTTAGTCAACGATGTTATCTACGGTTTCACGAAAGTCGACGGTGGGATGTGGATGGCGCAAAACCTTAGTACTGGTGAGACGTTGTGGCAAGAGAAAATCCGGGGCAATAAGAGCGGTTCAATCGCCTACGCAGACGGACGGCTGTATTGCTACAACGATGGTGATGGATCGTTGCACCTCGTCGAACCTAGCCGCAGCGGTTTCAGAACGGTAGGCAAACTCACGATTCCCCAACAAACCGAACTGCCTCGTGATCACGGTGCGATTTGGGCGCACCCCGTGATCGCCAATCAAACCTTGTTCATTCGCGATCAAGATTTATTGTTCGCCTATGACATTAAACGTTGAACGCAAGCATTCGACGATTTAAAACACCCCCCCAAAGGCTTTGCTTTGGGGGAGGTTCGTCAACCAGAGCTCAATGCGAGATAGGTTCATGTTACCAGTCAGTCTTCTACTCAAAACTACCTATCGTTTAGCCTTTTTGTGTCTGCTATTTCCGATGATCGCGTTTGCGGAGAATCCGATCGGCGAAGCGACAAAGTTTGAAGCGGCCGCTCCGTTTTTAACGTTACAAAATGAGCTGACCAAGACTTGGCCGAAGAACCGTTTGATCCGAATTGTTTTTCACGGACATAGCGTTCCGGCGGGATATTTCCGTACGCCGATCGTGCAGACTTTTGACGCGTACCCTAGTTTGTTTCATCGCAGCTTGTGCGAGAAATATCCGACCGCAGTGATCGACGTGGACGTGACTGCAATCGGTGGCGAGAATTCTGTCAGCGGTGCGGCTCGGTTCGAGCGAGACGTTTTGTCTCTGCGACCGGATCTCGTCTTCATCGACTATTGCCTGAACGATCGCCGCGTGGGTTTAGAAAATGCCGAGGCGGCTTGGCGTTCGATGATTACGCAGGCTATGGCAGCGAAGGTGCGTGTCGTGCTGCTAACACCGACTCCCGACGTTAGCGAAAATCCGCAAGATGATTCCACTGCGTTGGCACAGCACGCCGCGCAAGTTCGGCGGTTAGCGGCTGAATTCGGGTTGTCGGTCGTCGATTCTTACGCCGCCTTTGCTGCACGCTTGGACGCAGGCGATGAACTCGCGGCGCTGATGTCGCAAGGCAACCACCCCAATCGCCAGGGTCACGAAATTGTTGCGGGAGAGCTGGCCGAGCTTTTTGAATCTCGCTGAAACCAGCTCAGCGCGAAATGCGTCGGTGCGTAGATCAGCACAGGCAAGCCAGCGAGCAGGAGGGTTAACCATGCCCAACCGGGCATCCAGGTTTGTGGCGCTTCCGAACTCATCCCGTAGACGTAATTGACGTTGCGAGGTTGATTGACAAAGTCCAGTGAATCGCCAGGGGCAGGCAGTAGGAAATAGCTGACGAGGATCGCGAGCCACGCTGTCAACGTCCAGCTCCAAAGTGCTCTCCGGTCATAGCCCAGCTTGATCACTAAACCGATCAATAAAAGCGGCAGCCAGAAGTGAAAGAACGAAAGCCCACGAGCGAGCAGTGATATCTCGGAGTTGAACATGTAGTCGGTCATGCCTGTCACGGGCATGTTGATCAGATTGCCGATAAAGTCAACTTGCCACAGCACCTGAGGGATCGTGATGCCGACGGCAGCCATCGAAGCAAACAGAGGTTTTTCCGTCCACACTGCCGCCAAGGTCAAGAACAGGGCGATGTCACAGAAGTAAACGAAATTCGTTGGCCCGTACTCGATCCAGTAATACGGAACCAAGACGGCCATGAAGGCCGTGAACCCGATTTTCACGGCAAGTGGAATGCTTTTTTGTTGAGGTGTGTTCATGGTTAAATCTCGTAGTGGATTTCGCTTGGAATCCGAAAGCTGTGACATCGTAGCGAATCTAACAAGTGACCGCTGTCTCGATTTGAAAGCGCAGGTTTTGCAAAAACGCAACACATGATGCCTGGACGCAACATGTTTGGCGATTGTCGACCGGCGTGTTTCGCTTGGTCACGAACGCGGTAAACCGTTGTCAGGCAAGACATTGCGAGCGGCAAATGGAGTTTCGGCTCGGTAATCATCGTACCTCGGCACGATGCATGCTTGTCAGGACCGTTGAGGGAACAGCATTGGGGGCAGTGCGGAAGCATTTCGTTTCGGCAGGTGTTAACGTCCCTCTGTTCTTACCCCGACACTCCGATGCACGTCGTCCAACTCGCCGAACTCGCCGCCGTGATCACGCATCACGGTCCAGCGCTGTTGTATCGACACGTTAGTGTCCCACCCGAAGCGATCAGTGCCTACTGGACCGCGTCGCGATTGCGGCTCGACTTATGGCATCAGACACTTGCCCGATTCAACCGCGCCAAGAACAGTGGCAACCATTATCGGATGCGATGTTGGTGGCAAGATCACATAGGCGTGCTCGAAGAAATCCTCGTCAGTGAGATTCTGACACGCGTTGTTGCCGCGATCGCCGATGGGAGCGATCGAGCGAGTCATCGTGATGAGTTTTCACCGATCGCACAGGCCATCTATTTATCGCATTTAGAAGCACGCAATCGAGTCCAAGCTGCGATCCTCGATCGTCGTGGTTGCACGGTTTCCGATGCAGTCCGACTGAACCGGTTAAGGTGCATGGTGGAACGTTGGATCGACGTCTTGATCGGTCAACTCGCAGGCTACGATTTGCAGCTCGTGCGGTATGGCATCGACATCCATCGCACGACCGCACACGCCCGCGAGTTCGACTTGACAGCCACCTCACCGACGCGTGAAACCATCGCGTGGCTGACCCGCGCCTCGATGCGGGATTCGATTAGTCAGAAAGTGGCCAAGAATCCTTCGCTGCCGCAGGCCAACCGGGACGTCGCCGACAGCACGTTGCTGATCTTGCGGCCAGATTTGTTTGATAGCGTTGGGACGTTGAAATCGTTGTGGTTGCACCGGATCGAAAACGATTCTCGCCGCACCGATCAGATGATCACTGATTACTTGCGACCGAACGTGGAAGACTCCGCCACCGCTTCTGCGTTCGACATGATCCATGCAGCGGCACTGTCGCAGTGGTTTCGCTAGAGCTACATCTATTTCGTCGTAGCGGAACTCGTCAAGAGTTTCGTTCGGAAAGGCGGCGCGGTCCGAAAGTCTTGACGACTTCCGCTACATTTTGCATCAAATCTGTCTTAAGCTCTTCGCGACAACCACAGTTCGATCGCGGTGCGATTGGAGGGAAACGCCATGTTTTCCAGAATCTCGGGCCCAGGCACACACCAGCGGTATTCGGATAGTTCGCTGGCGGCCAAGCACACGGGTTCAGACGCTTCAACTCGGCACAAAAAGAACAAGTCGATCACGTCGGCGACGACACCTGTGTAGGTGTAATGATTGGGGCCCGTCGTCAACAACTCATGACTGCATAGCTTAAGTTGGGTTTCTTCAAAGACCTCTCGCGCGAGTGCTTGTTCAATCGATTCGTTGCGATCAACAAACCCGCCTGGTAGCCCCCATTTTTCGATGCCAGGATTGCGTGCTCGACGGACAACCAACAACCGATCTTGGTCATCGAGAATCAAACCGCCGACGGCCGCGACGGGACCGAAGTAAAACGCGAACTCGCACGCTTTGCAGTAAAACGGAATCGAGCCTGGTTCACTATTGGTCGTACCGCATCGTGGGCAGTATGCGAACGCATCCTCGATACGTTGTGAGGCGGGGCGTTGGGAGTCTGGCTTAGCCATACGCTATTACTTGTGTGGTTATTCGGTGGATTTTTGGATTCGCGAAACCGATCCGTCATGAAATTGGGCCGCGCGTAACACGCCCGCACCGCTACGTCCGCTACCGAGACGTCTTAACTCGTCGACTGAACTGATCACGCCAATGTCTAATGATTCCAAATCGGCGTCAGGTAACTGGCAGTGCAGATAAACATGATGGGTTTCGATCAGGTTAGCTAACTTGCGAGCCCAAGCATGGTCCGTGCTCCACTGGGCAAAATCGTTCGCGGTGTTGCTATCGGTTTCGGTGTGGTTCTCGGCTTCGACATCATCCGCGAAATCACGATGATCGCCTTTCGTCAGTTCACGTTGCCATTCGGGTCCGGGTCGTTCATTGAGTTGCGACCAAACCACGATCGAGCCATCCGCTTCGACATGCCGGCTCGCTGCGATCACCGCGCGGGCGACGTTGGCCCAGGTCTGAACATTGGCATCTCCGTCCAAGGCCGCGACGATGATTTCACCCGTTGGCAGTGTTTCTTGCTCGCCGTTGTCGGCCAGTTCACTGGCGTGCAACGTATCAAGTTCACCACGAATCGCGTCGGGTGTGCCTGTCAAGATTCTCGCCACACTGCCAGCGGCATTCGACGACACCATCATCACCAACTGCACGCCGAGCAACCAACTGACTTCTTGTGCGAGAGCTTCGGATTCTTCGTCAGTGTTTGTAGTTTGAAACCGCTGCATCGTCGACGCGTCGGCGAACATCGGAAACACGCCTGCCTTATCGAGTCGCTGGACCGCGTCGGAGGCCCGCGCCGCGATAATTGGGATTGTGAAATCAGCGTCGACCAAATCACGCGCCAAATAGATCGCTTCGGCATTCACATCCGCCGCGACATATCGCATGGTTCGTCGATCGCGTGGCGCGTGGCGGTTAACTGTTATGGGCGATGATTGCTCGGCCAGATCACTCGCTTGCTCAGGCTCGTCGACGACGTTTTGAAATCTCTGGCGCAGTGATTGGTAACAGGTTTCGTTCGCCTCAGGCCAAACCACGATGCTGATCCGTCCCGCCTCGCACGCTGTCAACACTCGCAACACGCCCGCGATCACTTCCGCAACTCGCGGGACGTTGGGGTCTACGGCGAGTGCCACATGATCGCCCGCTAGCACCGCGTCACCGATGGTCGGGAAATCGAGCGGCGTTTGCAATGACATCTCGGCTAACCGCTCAATCGCCTCAGGTGAATCATCACGCGGCAAGCTGCGATATTCGATTGGTCCCGTGATCGCCACCGGACACAATTCCCACGGCTCACCCGCGACGGCATGACGGTAATCCTCGGCCGCGACGACGGGCAATGAAACGCGTTGTTTGGAAGCACTCATCTATTTACCGCCGTCTTCCTTACCAGCAATCTTTGCCCACGTGTCACGCAAGCCCACGATGCGATTAAAAACCAACGCGCCCGGCTTGGAATCTTTGTCAACGATGTAATACCCAAGCCGTTCAAACTGCACGCGATCACCAACGGAGGCGTTCGCAAGTTCAGGCTCGACCCATGCCGTTGTCATCGACAAAGAATCGGGGTTGATGTAATCCAAGAACGTCTTACCTTCGGCGGTGCTGTCAGGGTTTTCGGCGGTAAACAAGCGGTCATAATTTCGTACGGTAACCTCGACCGCGTGCTCGCAACTGACCCAGTGGATCGTGCCTTTGACTTTACGCCCCGAAGTGTCTTCGCCGCTCTTGGTTGTCGGATCGTACGTACATAAAATCTCGGTCACGTTGCCATCTGCGTCTTTGACTACATCGTGACAATCGACGATGTATCCGGCACGCAAACGAACTTCGCCGCCTTTCTTCAAACGGAAAAACTTACGCGGAGCCTCTTCTTGGAAATCTTCCCGTTCGATCCACAAACTTCCCGAGAACGGGATCTCACGACTGCCCTCGGATTCATCGCCAGGGTTATTGACCGCTGACATCATTTCAGCGGGCGAGCCGTGCTCGGCCCAATTCGTGATCGTCAACTTGACTGGATCGAGCACAGCCATGCGTCGTGGGGCGATGTCGTTGAGGTGTTCGCGAACGGCGTTTTCCAATCGCACCACATCGATCGTGCTGTTGAATTTCGCGATGCCGATGTCGGCACAAAACGCCCGAATGGATTCTGGCGTGTAACCACGTCGGCGGAGACCGACGAGCGTTGGCATGCGTGGATCGTCCCACCCCGAAACATGTTTCTCTTGGACGAGTTGCAGCAGTTTGCGTTTGCTCATCACGGTGTAGGTGATGTTCAACCGCGCGAACTCGATTTGTCGTGGGTGATGGATTGCGAGGTTTTCGCAGTACCAATTGTAGAGCGGCCGGTGATGTTCAAACTCTAGCGTGCAGATTGAGAACGAGATCTTTTCAATCGAATCACTTTGGCCGTGTGCCCAGTCGTAGATCGGATAAATGCACCACGCATCGCCGGTGCGATGGTGTGGCACATGAGCGATGCGGTACATCACTGGATCGCGGAGATTGATGTTGGGCGCGGCCATATCGATTCTCGCGCGCAATGTTTTTGCGCCGTCTTTGAACTCGCCCGCTTTCATGCGTCGCAGTAGATCGAGATTTTGCTCAGGCGTGTTGGCTCGTCCTGGACTATCACGGCCCGGTTCGGTAAGCGTGCCGCGATATTCGCGAGTTTGCTCGGCCGTCAGATTGCAAACGTAGGCTTTGCCGTCGATGACGAGTTTTTCCGCCCACTCGTAGAGTTGATCAAAATAGTCGCTGGCGAAATGCAGGTTGTCCCACTCAAATCCGAGCCAGCGCACGTCTTCTTGGATCGAGTCAACGTACTCTGTGTCTTCTTTGGATGGGTTGGTGTCGTCGAAACGCAGGTTGCAGGTGCCACCGAATTCTTGAGCGAGTCCGAAGTTCAAACAGATGCTTTTCGCGTGACCGATGTGCAGATATCCGTTGGGTTCGGGAGGGAAACGGGTTCGCACGCCATCGAACTTGCCCGCCGCCAGATCGGCGTCGATGGCTTGTTGGATAAAATGCCGGTAACCGCCTGTGGTCTTGGGGTCAGATTCGTCCCCGCCGGAGGCGCCAGCGGTATTTTTCGGATCGTCGGGAGGAGAGGAGGCGTTCACGGCGTGGATACGTCCAGAGTGAGAGTACGACAATTGACCTCAACTGTCCCTCGGCATAGTGAGAGACCCGTCATTGAGGACAGCATGGATTGAATGAGATTGTGACGTGTCGAGACGATTTCGGGTAGTTGCTTATACCAGATCTGACGGCTCAGTATTGTTCTGGTGTTCATCCTGTATTCACCCCGTGTTCAGGGGCAGGACGAGAGCCTATATTTTCGCAACGTTTCCAAACCGACTCCACCTCAGACCCGATTTGCGGGATTCGTCCTGATGAAAATTCACGAGTATCAAGGCAAAGAACTGTTCCGCGCCGCTGGCGTCCCCGTGCTCAACGGGCACATGGTGACCACGCCTGATGAAGCGGCCGCAGCGTACACCAAACTCGGTGGCAAGATCGCTGTCGTCAAAGCCCAAATCCATGCGGGCGGGCGAGGCAAAGGCAGCATCATTGGCAACCCCGATCAAAAAGGCGTGGTGCTGTGCAAATCCGCCGATGAAGCCAAAGCCGCTGCCGCAGGTTTGCTCGGCAACAAACTCGTCACCATTCAAACCGGCCCTGAAGGCCAAACGGTCGGCAAGGTGTTCGTCGAAGCCGGCTGTGACATCGCTCGCGAATTGTACCTCGGGATCGTCGTCGATCGCGTTACTTGCCGGCCTGTGCTGATGGTCAGCACCGAGGGCGGCGTGGAGATTGAAAAGGTCGCCGAAGAAACACCCGAATTGATTCACAAGGAAGGCTTTGACCCAGCCATCGGGCTAGAACCGTTCCAAGTTCGCAAGTTGTGCAAGAAACTTGGCATCGAAGGTGCAGCGGCCAAGAGTGCGAACCAGTTCATGACAGCGATGTGCCGATTTTTCATCGATTACGATTGTGCGCTCGCCGAAATCAACCCACTTGTGATCACTGGCAGTGGCGAAATGATCGCTCTGGATGCCAAAATCACGTTTGACGATAACGCGATGTACCGACACAAGGATCTCGAATCGCTGCGTGATATCAGCGAAGAAGAAGAGAGCGAAATTCGGGCTGGCAAGGCCGGTTTGAGCTACGTCAAACTCGAAGGCAACATCGCTTGCTTGGTCAACGGTGCGGGATTGGCAATGTCAACGATGGACATCATCAAGTATCACGGTGGCGAGCCAGCCAACTTCCTCGATGTCGGTGGCGGTGCCAACGCGGCGCAGGTTACCGAGGCGTTCCGAATTCTGCTCTCGGACAAAAATTGCAAAGGCGTGTTGGTCAACATTTTCGGCGGCATCGCACGCTGCACCACGATCGCCTCAGCGTTGATCGAAGCCAGTAAAGAGGTCGGTTTCAACGTGCCATTGGTGGTGCGTTTGGAAGGTACCGAAGTCGAAGAGGGCCGCAAAATGCTCGAAGACAGCGATGTCGACGTGATCACCGCATTTGACCTTACCGACGCCGCCAAGAAAATTGTCGCAGCCGCGAAGTAGCATTTTACGCTATTAGCTTCTAGCTGTTAGCCGTTAGCTAATAGTAAAAAGGCTAAGAGCTACAAGCCAATCGCTAATTGCTTTTTTTCCACTTACATCACCCTTCGGCTGTTAGCTAGTAGCTAGCGGCTCAAAGCTAAAAGCTATCTCCTATGAGTATTCTGGTCGATAAAAACACCAAGGTCATCTGCCAAGGCATCACCGGCAACGCGGGTAAGTTCCACGCGTTGGGTTGCCGCGAATATGGCACTCAACTCGTCGGCGGCGTCACGCCCGGCAAGGCTGGCCAGGACGTCGAAGGCATGCCCGTGTTCGATACCGTTGAAGAAGCGGTCAAGCAAACCGGTGCCGATGCCACGATGATTTTCGTGCCGCCTCCGTTCACCGCCGATGCGATTCTCGAAGCCGTTGATGCGGGCATTCGCGTGATCGCCGCGATCACCGAAGGCGTACCTGTGATCGACATGGTTCGCGTTTATGAAAAGGTCAAAGCCAGCAACTCGATTTTGATTGGTCCGAACTGCCCCGGCTTGATCACGCCCGGCCAGTGCAAAATCGGCATCATGCCGGGTTACATTCACATGCCCGGCAAAATCGGCGTGATGAGTCGCTCGGGCACGTTGACTTACGAAGCTGTTTGGCAAACCAGTAATCTGAAACTCGGCCAAAGTACCTGCGTTGGTTTAGGCGGCGATCCAATCGTCGGTACCAACTACATCGACCTGTTCAAGTTGTATCAGGAAGATGATCAAACCGAAGCGATTTTGATGATTGGCGAAATCGGTGGCAGTGCCGAAGAAGAAGCGGCCGCATACGTCAAAGCGCACGTGACGAAACCCGTCGCCGCATTCATTGCCGGTCGCACCGCACCTCCCGGAAAACGCATGGGCCACGCCGGTGCGATCATCAGCGGTGGCAAGGGAACAGCCGAAGAAAAAGTCGCCGCGCTCGAAGACGCGGGCATCGTCGTTGCCCCGAGTCCCGCCGAAATGGGCGAAGCCGTCCTTAGAGCGATCCAGAACGCGTAACGTCGTGGTTGATCAGTATGGACCTGAACGGCGGCTGCTCGATCACGTGCGGACGTGGGTCGATGTGTTTCCCTGGTTGAGACTGGTCCGGGTGTGCCGAATCGCAGGCGGTCCGGTGTGGATCGCCCACACGTTGCTGGTGAGCTATCTGTGGTTGCTCGGCCTGCGTTGGCTGGGCGGCCTCCAGCCTAACTCGACTGATTCCTGGCTGCGCGATCCGGTCATCATGCTGCCGTTGTCGACAACGTTGATGCCTGGCGATTGGATCGTGTCTGTTCCACGACATGCTGATTTTCCAATCTCACTGACCTGGCAGATCATCGCTTGGACGATGCTGCTCTGGATGCCAACAACGATGGCCTTGTTGCGCGTCGGAGCGATTCTGACTGCAGGCCAAGACATGCCATCGTACCTCACCACGTTTCGCGCTGTTGCCGTTCGTCTACATGGTGCGCTCGTGATCTTACTAGTACCCGCTCTCGCGGCAGGGTTGTTTTGGGGGATAGCCGCTGGCATGAGTTGGTTAGCTGAACTCGTGGGCGGGGAATCTGATCGAGCGACGTGGGCGAGTTGGTTAACGCTGCCGATCGTGTTGCCTGCAACAGTGGTCGCCTCGGTGTTCTTGTTGGCGGGCAAGTTTGCCGTTCCGCTGGCGCTTACAGCTTTGATGGTCGAGTCCGATGCCGACCCGATTGATTCGCTCAGCCGGGGTTACGAGTACACGCTGCGGCGATTGCTGCAATTGGGCTTATTGATCATCGTTGCTATCGCGATCTCGGCGTTTGTCGTGATGGCATGGATGGGTCTGTCGAACGTGGGTCGAACGCTGGCGACCTCGTTCGGGTCACCGCACCCTGCACTGCAGCCCTGTCTGTCGATCTTGCCAGCGGTGGTTGCCGTGATGCTGTTGTGGTCGATGATCGGTGGCATCTATTTGTTGCTACGGCAATCCGCCAACGGTCAAGAGGTTGAAGATCTCGCGATTGAACCAGGTCACTGGAAATCGCCACGACTGCCGTCGGTGCAGTCGTAAAGCGAGCGGCAGACCAGTAACAGCCTTTCAATCGAAAACGTCAGTCGCTCATTTCTCGTTTAAGACAATCCTTCGGTCGCTGCAGAGTAGGCACCTTTGGGCGGTTGTATTGCGATCACGTCATAGGGAAGTACTACCGGCACGTCCAAGTCATCTGCCCGCCCCATCAACCGGTCGAGCACGGCATCAGTGCGAGAGCCAACGGGTAACCCACTAAAAAATCTCCGCTCATCGCCGGTGTGCGATACATTTGGTCGCATCACTGCCAATACATGCGATCGTCGTCTTCTGCGCCTTTTCTGTGCGGGTTTTAACGATATTGACGGTAGTTCTCATCATGCCGACGGGAAAACCGGCAAACTTCTGCCATCTTGCCAGTTTGATCGACCTCGCTGCCTCCCGACGGATTGGGTAAAATGCTAGGTGAAACTCCTCAAGCGATTCCGTAACCATCCACGTTTGCTCGATTGATCGATGACTGAAAGCCCGTTCCCAGGGATGGACCCATACCTTGAACAGCATTGGCGCAGTGTTCACCATCGCCTGATCACCTATTTGGGAGACCAACTACAGTCAGTCTTGCCGAGCTCATTTCGTGTTGAAGTCGAAGAACGTGTGTTCGTTTCCGGTGATCCTGAGGGCGGTCGGTCGATTGCGCCAGATGTTGATGTAACCAGGCATCCTTCAAAAAAACCGGGTCAAGCAGCAGGTGTTTTGACCATGACCGAGCCTGTTGTCATTGAACTGAGTGACGAGCCTATTACGGAAGCCTATCTCGAAATCATCGATACAACGTCCGGGGAAAAAGTGGTGACGGCGATCGAATTGCTAAGCCCAACCAACAAAATCGCCGGTGATGGTAGCGATCTTTATGTTCGGAAACAGCGTGAGTACCGAGTTGCCAAGGTGAACCAAGTCGAGATTGATTTAACTCGGATGGGTGAGCGTGACTTGGTCTTTCCTATGAATTGCATACCGAATTCCGACAAAGCGACCTATTTGGCCTGTGTGCGTCGGGGGAATGTCCCATTGAAGATTGAAGTCTACCCAATGCCACTGAACCAACCGCTACCTGTCATCGCGGTTCCGCTTGGCCCAGACCAGAGCGATGCGCCGCTGGATCTTCAGTCCGCAGTGAATGCTTGCTATCACAACGGTCGTTATGTTGACATCGATTACACCGTGCCTCTTCGACCCGCGTTACCTCAGCCCGATGCAACGTGGTGCGAGCAGCGATTGAAATCGCTGGGTTTTAGTCGCCCACTTTCGTGAACTTCGATTTTCGCTTCGACGCAACCCAATCGAACTTGGCCAAACATTTCTCGCACTTGCCTCATCACTGCAGTGTGTGCATCGTGTAGCTCCACCGGCAATTTGGTGGCTCAAATTCCATGTGTGTCCAACGGGCAAGATCACTCGCCACGAAAGCTCATCAAGATGATCGCTCTTGATCGCCAAGACGTGAACCTGCGATTCATCACGAACCTCGACACGACCGACCAGCTTCTCCAGTCGCGCGGCTTCTAATTTGAGCGGAGTCAGTTCGCGCGTATCTCGAACCAGTCCCCACAGGCAGCAAGCAACCACTGCACCAACGCACATATTCCACAGCCAGCGCAGAAGTCTTCGAATTTGCGACATGGTTAACTTTGTCTTGCGATCAGATCACGAACTGCATAGAACCAAACCAGGATCGTGATCGGCGTCAGTGTCCAGACACTTGTCACGAGCCAGAATGGCAACTGCTTTTGCGATAGTGGAATGTATCGTCCCGGCGGATCGGGCGTGTAGGTTAGCTTCAAGTTAACGCCCCAAACAACTAGCAGCAAAAGCGTCAAAAAAGTCCAGATCGCGATGCTGGGCACGAACCGTTTCCATCGACTCACAGGCAATGTTTTCGATGCCCGTGGACGTACTAACCCTACTACTCCCCACATCAAGCAGTAGCCTGAATAAGCGACCACGATGATCAATGCTGGGCCGAACAACAGCATCGGACCGCCGCCTATCCCTGCATCGTGACGCGAAAAGTAACGAATCATCCAGAGTTATACCGTGATCCCTAACAGCCCGTAAGCGAGCCGACCCCATATCCGATCATCGTTCGGAATCGCTTGCAGTTCATGCTGCTCGTTTTCAGCATTAGACTCTTTCATCGGTCGATCGGTTTGAAAAGAGAGCAGCTGCCAAAGTTGATCCAATCGCTTATAACACGATGCTGCTTAACCAGACATATCATCCGATCAGTAGCTGATACTGGTTAGTTGCCATGCTGCGGTGGTTGTTAATAATACGAAC
>JBGSMN010000131.1:0-23253 GCA_041740155.1 Rhodopirellula sp. | reverse complement strand
CATCCAGCAGTAGGCTACCACTTGCCATCCACTACGATCGACCTCCTCGGCAAGCCCTTTGGTGAATCTCTTGTAGTGATCTTCGCCGTGAAATAGTTTGCGACGCCCGTCACCACGAGTGACAATATGATAGATCGCATTCTCGTATTGCAATCGGGGAAATCGTGGCATCTGCAATCTCTCAGGAAGCGGTCAACTGATGAGGTTCCTTCATTATCTTCCTTCCCAAGACCCGAAGCAACCCCGAAACACGAGTCTGACCCCACGCGAAGCGTTTCTCCCTTCGGGCCGGCTTGCGTGCCCACGAATACGAATTGGTCGAACTGATCGCCGACGGCGTTGGACGTGATGGTGCAAAGCAGCAGCGGCGCGAGGAATCGCAGGAGTTTCATGAAGAGATCAGACCAAGTGTTATGAAATTACGTAACCGTGGTTTCACAGCCGAAATGCGGGAGCAGGATCCGACACAACGTCGGCCGACCTCATTGGATTTCGAGCTTTCCAAATTTCGCGGGGAGGTGCCAGGAGCCGCCGGTCGGCGAGAACGCTTGCTGTTCGGGAGCGTCGAGGCCGGCCAAGCGTAGCCTGCCTACGTTGAAGAACCAGGGAGCCTCTTTCGTCGGCATCGCTCCCGCCACGCGATGTTTGGGGTCGGACTCAGCCTCGGCTTCGCCGACCGTAGGGATGTGCAACTGCACGCGCCAGAAGTCGGCCCCCTTTTCTGCTTTGATTTCGGCGAGCGATTTCCAGTCTCCGGACGGATCGCCCTCCAACAGTCGTCCGTCCGGATTGATTTCGAGGTGGTAGTAAGTGTGGTTCGGACTTTCCAAAGAAACCGCGACGTAGTCGCCGCCGATCACATCGTTGGCGACGACGAGCTTCTTCATGTCCGGTTCTTTGCAGATGATGTCGAGCAATAACGTGTTCTGGTCCCAGCCTACTTGGAACGTGGTTTCGGGAACGGCGGCCACGTTGCCTCGGTTGGCCTTCAGTCGATAACGGGTCGCTTGTGAAAGATCTGCCCCTGCGCTACCGACTGCGAGCGGCGCTTTACTGCGCAGCTCAGCGAGTTCCTGCTCCTTGGCCTTGTATCTGGCGATGAGCTGATCCCGCGGTTGGAGCTCCGAGATGACGGCCTCAACGCGTTGCCCGTAGAGGCCGTCCCCCGCCGCCCCCTTGGCCTTGTCGAGCAGGTCTCTCAACTTGAGCGCGATTTCCAGCGACACGTTCATCGGATTCCCTCGGCCTCGGCTGCGGCTTTGGTCCTTGTAAGCCAGGTTGCTTTCCGCGAAGTCGATCGCCTCTTTCATCTCCTGTGCGGCCGGACCGTAGAAGAGAGTGCAGTATTCATTCAGCAGCTGCTCGACATCCTGGTCTGCATCCCAGAAAAAGCGGGCCTGTACATAGAGGGTGATGTGCTCCAGCCCCATCGCCTGCCATCTGCCCCGATACTGGCTGACCTCGCCGCTGCCGCCGAGTGCGACGCCTTTGAGATAGTGGAGGTCTTTGGCCATCGCCCGCGGGTGCAGGAGCGGATAGGAAATCGCTGCGCCTCGAACACCATTCTCCCTGCCCCAGAGGTGATAGAGGTTGTTTTCGTAGCGAAAGAGATTCCCCGGCGCGACTTTCGCTTTCCATCGCTCCATACGGCTCGTGTATTCGGCCCAATGCTCGGGGTCGTTCATCATCGGACGCCCTGAGTTGGAGACCTTAATCGCCACGTTGGGCGTGAACTTCCCGACCTTGTCGGAAGTATCGCTGTACGAAGTATATGCCCCGCTGGTGATGAGCTTGTCGGGGTGGGTTTTGTAAAGTTCGCGGCCGACGCGTTCTGTAAAGCCCCACACGAGATCGGAAGCCGACTTCCCTTTGCACCCTTCGCAGCCGCACAGCGAAAGACCATCTCCCGGCCAAAGGTCCACGGCAGGTACTCCTTTGACGTCGTACATGAACCGGCAATAGTTCACGGTCTCCTGCAGGAGTCCTTCCGAGGTGAAGCAGGGAGTGCCGTGCCCGCGATGCTCGGTGTCCCGCTTACCACCGAGAAGCGCGTAGTATTCGGGATGCGCCTGCTTCATTGCCTCGCCGCGGTGGACATTCGTCAAGCCGTGAGCGCCACCGGAAGGGCCTAGCTTCTGGTAGGGCGAGTTCATCCCGATCCGCCGTGACCAAAGCACATCGTCGAGGGAAAAGCTCGAGTGATTATTCCACATCCATGAGCGAAAGTGAGAGTCGGGCATCACCGTTTTGTTTACCGGAGTCAAAGCGATGGATTTCCGTTCCGGCACGACCTCGCCCAGTTTGCCGGGCATGAACCAGCGGACACCCAGTCCGCGAATAAACTCGCAGACCGCATTGAGCGAGCCGTTCTCATCCTCGAGTTCAAATCCACGGGTCGCGTTCCCACCCGTAAGCCAAAGCGCCGTCGCGCCCGTCCCGTATTGCGCCTCGAGCACATCACCCTTGAAAGAATAACTCGCCTCTCGCTTGCGCTGGCCCTCGACCACTGGAGGCGGAGTGAAGTCGAAGTCATTCCCCAATAGCACCAACCAGTCGGGTCCGGAAACCATCCGGAACGCACCGTATTTCAAATCCTCGTCGGTCACGCCCAGCTTGTCCGTCGCCGGGCTCTTGCCCACGTAGATTTTGATCGGCAGAGTCGAGTCCGGACTCGTCACGATCGGCAGACGAGCACCGCTCATCTGCTCGATGTGGTGTTGCAGTTCCAGCGCTGCCAGCGTCGCCATTCGCGGACGATTTTCCGCCGCAATCACGATTTGGGCCCGCGGCGCGCCTTGATCGACGAGCAACGCCTCGGCGGCGTTAAGGGATGAATGCGAAGCGAGCAGCAACAGGGCGGAGAGGAGAGGGAGTGCGTACTTCATGATTAATTATCCTCGGGTTGTTTCGTCGGTTGATTAGTTTGCGGCAGGCGGTCGATCAGCGTTTGCAGCCGCACCTTGTCCGAAACGGCTTTTCCGGCCCGGACATCTTCCTCGGTGAAGGTGGCGAACAGCACTTCTCCGTCGGGCGTGCGATTGTGGTCGTAGACGATGTAGATGGTCCCGTCTTGCGCTTGCACGCCGTCGGGGTAGGTGACGTGATCGCGCTCGTCGAGCATGAGGCCCCCTTGCCACGATTTTCCGTCGTCGTCGGAGACGAAGGCCATCAGCTCCGCGCGACCGACGCGTTCATCGAGCGGTCCGTGCTTCAAGAGCAGCAGAGCGCCGGATTGAAGCCGCCGCACGAAAAATCGCGAGGTGCAATGTTGAATCGGGATGCCTTCGACGGGCGTCCACGTTTTTCCGCCATCGCGTGAGATCGTCTCGGCCAAACCTTGCATGCGAACGAGCATCCAGAGCGTGCCGTCCTTGCGTTCGACGATCATCGGTTCGTCAGGGCCGCGCCGTTTGGGATCAGGAACGTTTGCGGTGCCGCGGAGCGTGAACGTTTGGCCCTGGTCCGAACTGGCATACACTTTGATGCTGTCGTCCGCCTTCCACACCGATGAGGTGAGGAGCCAGTCGCCGTTCTTCAACACCGTCGGCTTGTTCAGCATGATGCCGTCGCCGATGCGACGGGGCGCGGACCACTTCGGATTCTCCGCATCCGGCTCGTCGGTCGTGATCGCCCAAATGCCGAAGCGGCCGTCTTGCAGGCCGAAGCTCTGGCCCCAGAACAGCCACAGTCGCTGCTGCGGATCGATCCAGATGGCCGGCGACATGGCGCGCACGTTTCGTTGTGGCATGACCATCAACTGAACGTCGGACCACGTTTGCCCATCGTCGTCGCTTTTCTTCAGTACCTGATAATTCCGAGTGCTCTCGACGTCGCGGCCGAAGACCGTCCACAATCGCCCCTTCGCCGTCCGCTCGATGCCGGCGACCCCTTGCCGCTTGGTCGGTGGAATGTGGAACTTCCACGGATTGACGAGCACCGTCGCCGGTTCAAGGGCGATCTCGGGATTCGGAGCATCCTCGCCGCGCGTGGTGCTAACCAACAGCAACATGCCGAAGCAGACGAAGATTCGAAGCGTCACTTGCTTGTTGTCATGAATCGGCGGCATGAGTACGGACTCTCGTTGGTCGTGTTCAAAATGAGATTCAAGAAGCTACGATTTCTTCGTCGCTTGCGGCTCCGGCGGACGCTGCACGAAGCCGATGAGATACTGGTAGACGTTGCTCAGATGTTCGTTCATCGCCTGCCGCGCCTTGACGGCATCGCCTTCGACGACGGCGGAATAGATCGCGATATGCAACCGCTCGGAATCGATCCGCCGATCGAGACTGCCGGGAGCTTCGGCGAAATGTCCCGCCAGCACATCGGTCAACGTCCGCTGCATCGAGGCTAGAACATCGTTGCCGGCGAGCCTCGCCAGTTCGGCATGAAATCGGAAATCGAGCGCGATGTACTCTTGCCGTGAAGTCTCAATCGGCATCTGCAGCATGGCATCGAGCAACCGTCGCGCCGGCAGTAAATCGTCCAAGCGTCGTCGCTCGGCTGCCAGGCCGATGAGTTCAACTTCGATCACGCGCCGCGCTTCGAGGGCATGCAGCACATTCACCGGTTCTCTGCTCAAACCGGATCGCAGCGTCGACTCAACGCCGGGAATCGTTTCCTCGACAGTGAACCGTGCATTGACCGGCGAGGTTTCCAAATAGACGCCAATCCGGGGAACGATCCGTACGGCGCCCTTGGATTGGGCAGAGAGGATCGCACTCCGCACGACGTTAGGATTGAGCCTCAAATGGCTCGCAAGCTCACGCACGCTGGGCAGCTGATCGCCCGAACGGAGCTTCAATTCCTCGGCCCGATCGACGACGCGCCGCCAAACGTCGGCCGCAGATTTATCGAGAGGCTCTGAGATCACAGGCATGGCTCTAAAAGGCTCATTGCAAGTTGATTAAGTTGATTAAGTTGATTAAATCAGTTGCATCATCTATGATTCGCGTCTCTTGTCAACCAGTGATGCAGAAAGGTCCGATGAAACCTACTCTCATCGCCGTGGGCTTGGCCCACGGCGTTTTTAATCGGCGGTCTCTCGTGCATGACGTTCGCCGCCGAGCCGCGAAGGCCCGGCACAAAACCCAATATCGTTTTCGTATTGGCCGATGACGTCGGTTACGGTGACCTCGGTTGCTACGGCGCCGTGAAGGTAAAGACGCCGAACATCGATCGGTTGGCGAGCGAGGGCCGACGCTTCACCGACGCCCACTCGGCCTCGGCCGTGTGTACGCCTTCGCGCTATGCGCTGCTGACGGGCGAGTACCCGTTCCGCAAGAATTTGTGGGGGCCAGTCATGAACGACAGCCCTTTACTGATCTCGACATCCACGGTGACCGTCGCCGGTCTACTAAAACAGCAAGGTTATGCAACGGCCTGCTTCGACAAGTGACACCTTGGGTTTGGTAGCGCATCGAGGCCGGACTGGAACACGGAGCTAAAACCGGGGCCGTTAGAGCTTGGATTCGACCACTACTATGGTATTCCGGTTGTCAGTAGTCACCCGCCCTTTGTTTGGGTCGAAGACCGACGCGTCGTCGGACTCGATCCGACCGACTCGTTGGTCTACGGCGGCACGCCGCCGACGCAAAGCTATCCCGAGAAGATGCTCGCTCCGGGAATGTCGGGCGCCAAAGCGGCCCACGATCTTTATCGTGACGACGAACTCGGTACGTCGCTGACGGAAAAAGCCGTGACCTGGATTCGCTCGCACCAGGACGAACCCTTCTTTTTCTTCTTTTCCACGCCGCACGTGCATCATCCGTTTACGCCGGCCAAGCGTTTTGTCGGAACGAGCTCGTGTGGACCTTACGGCGATTTTCTGCATGAGTTCGATTGGATGGTCGGCGAGCTTCTGCGCACGCTCGACGAAACCGGATTGCGCAACGACACGCTTGTCGTGGTCACCAGCGATAACGGCGGCATGCTGAATGGGACGGGCCAAGCGAATAGTATTCCCCTGATCGATTCGGACCAAACAGCTAGTGGGTGACCCCAAGTGCACTTCGCCCCAAGCGGCCTTCCCCAAGTGCTCCCGCGCAGCCAAAAGGCTACTGCTTGAAATCCGAATCACGAACCTTGTTGAACGGTCCCCCTGCATCACGATCACGACTAGAATTTGCGATAACGAGACACTCCCCTCTGCCCATTGAGAACGAACTACGATGATCCCTTGCCCCCGATTCCCTCACATTCGCCACTTTTACCACATGATCTGTTCCGCATCGCTTGGAACGTTGCTGTGTGTGTTCGTCGCCGGAGTCGCGAACGCGCAAGACGCAGCACCGCCGGCTGAACATCTTATTGGCGGCGGTGATTTCGTGATCGGCCCCGATTACCGAGTGGACCCCGATTTGACGAATCAAGGTAACCCGAAAGGGAAATCGTTTGAGTTTCAAATGGCGTTGGCTGATAGCAAAATTTTCCAGGGCGATGACAGCACGCTCGATCCAAAGAAAAAAGTGCGCACCCATCGCAAAATTTTTGTGTACGTGCCTGCCGCCTATCGTGATGGCACGAAAGCACCCGTATTGATTATCCACGATGGGCCAGCCCGATTGGATCTCGTGCGTCATGGACTGGACAACCTCACCATTTCAAAAGACCCTCAACGCCGTCTGCCAGCCTTTGTGGCGATCGCGGTTGAGAACGGTGGCGATGATAGCTACGGCAGTCAACGTGGATTGGAATATGACACGATGTCCGATCGCTTGGCCCGGTTCATTCACGACGAAGTCTTGCCGGCGGTGGCAAATAACCCAGAGATCCGCGCCGTGTTTCCTGACTTTGCTTTAACCGATGATCCGTGGGGACGAGCGGTGATGGGTTGCAGTAGTGGCGGGGCGGCGGCGCTGACAATGGGATGGTTTCGGCCGGATTGGTTTCGGCGTTTGATCACCTACTCGGGAACCTTTGTTGACCAACAAGACGATGATGCCGCCGAAGAAGCCGACTATCCACTCGGTGCTTGGGAGTATCACTCGGAGATGAAGTTGATCGCCAATAGCGAAAAGAAACCACTAAGAATTTTCACACATGTCGCTGAGAACGATAATCGCAGTCAAGACGCCGAGGAAACTTATCACAACTGGGTGATGGCTAATCACCGAACCGCAGCGGCGCTGAAAGCGAAAGGCTACGACTATCGGTTCGTATTCAGCCGCGCGACCAAGCATTGCGACCAGCGCGTGTTTGAACAAACACTCGCTGATACATTGGTTTGGATGTGGGAAGGTTATGACGCCAAGTGACAGCATCGTCACGATTGGCAGAGGGGAATTTGATAGAGTCTCTATATCAGCCGCAGTGCGCTAGCACGCGGTTCCCCCCCCATCCACAAAATGCGAGAACCGCACGCTAGCGAGTTGCGGCTGATGGGTTGGTTGTCAACGGCATCGGCTTTCACTCGTTTCATCGTGGATGACTCCATCTTGGGCGTCGCCGGCATACAGAATGACCGTTTCTAGGCCTTCTTGCGTGTTGACGCACTTCCAATCACCTCCGCGTGACCACACAGGGCGATTGACAAACTGGCTGTCAATTTCTCGCACTCCGCGCGTGCAATTGGCCTTGAGTTGGTCGCGAACTTTGGAACCCTTTACCTGGTGTGCTGTGACAACCGTATGAACATGATTGGTTCGGGGGTTCACTTTCCACAAATGCCAGCCTCGACGCAGACAATGGGCTTCGATCTCCTCCATTACTTTCCGACGATGCTCCGTCGTTAAGAGGATGACTGGATACAGCAATCTGTCTCGACGCCATTGTGCCAAGCGTGGCTGAGGAAGTTCGTAGCCGCCACGGTATCGTCGCCAACCGCGTTGATCTCCTTGCAGCCATGTGCCATAGACGGTCCATGTGATGAAATAAGCGAGCAGTTCGTCGTTGTTCATGGATCATTTCTCATGCGAGATGGATCATGGTTGTCGTGATGTCTTCCGAAATTTTATCAGACACGACGCGGTAGCGTGCGGTTATTGAGTGACGGTTGTTGCGTGGGAACCGCACGCAATCGCGTTGCGGCTGATTGGGTGAGTGTTCATGGGAATCAGCCGCATGACGCTAGCCAGCGGTTATGACGTGACGGGTGTTGTGAGGGAACCGCTCGCTAGCGAGTTGCGGCTGATTCGGTGAGAACGAGATCAACGAATCAAGCTGACTTCCGTCTCCAGCCCTGGGCCGAAGCCGAGCATGAGCCAGGGGCGGGGGATGGCGGCCTGCACAAAATCCTCTAATACGACTCCAAGTGTCGCCGAGGACATGTTGCCATGACGTCGCAGGATGTCATACGAAATCTGCAATCGCTGCTGCGGTAGATTGATTGCGTTTTGCACTGCGAGCAAAATCCGTGTACCACCAGGATGCACCGCCCAACCGCCAATCGAATCGACCGTCTCGCCTTGCGAGGCAAGCCAGTCGACGAGAAAGTCGGCGAGGTGAGACTCGATCAATCCAGGCACACTCGCATCGAGCGTCATTTCAAAACCATGGTCACCAATCAACCAAGTCATCGCTTCGCGACTGTCGGGAATCAAACAGGAGCCTGTCGCTGCCACCACTCCGATTGTTTCCGATTCGTGTTTTGGCGAAAACGTTTCGCCAGCCACGATACACGCCGACGCACCATCGGCAAAGATTGAACCGGAGACAATTCGCTGGGTGTTGTACCCGTACTGATAATGCAGTGAGCACAACTCGACGCTAACGATCAGCACGCATGCATCTGGCTCCGCAGCCACCAACCCACGGGCCACTCGCAAGGCGTTGATCAAGGCATGACAACCCATGAATCCGATCTGAATCCGTTGCGTGGTTTCGGATAAACCAAGACTCGTGATCAAGTCAATGTCAACACCGGGAGCACGAAATCCAGTGCAGGTGACTGTGATCAGATATGTGATTTGAGAAGCTTCACAGCCACCGCGAATAAGTGCGGAACGCGCGGCTTGGATCGCGAGCGCGGGTGCTTCCGTAGCAAAGCGTTCATTTCGCGTGCGGGTTGTCGGGCCATGAGCATCGTCGCTCAGCGGTGCGTAGAAAGACTGGGTCAGCGTGCCTGCCGTCGGTTCTTCCAACAGCACACTACCGCGAGTTTCGACGCCCGTTCGTCGATACAGTTTTTCGATCTTGCCCGCCTCCGCTGGCGTACGACAGGACATCTGCTGAGCATGCGCCGTCGAAATTCGCAAATCCGCTTGGTGGGGCGGGAATGCGGAGGCAACGGAGAGCAGTCGAGCCAGCATGCGGGTGAAAACCGATCGACACGAATGTCATTGAGAAGTAGCGAATGAAGGACCACAGGCGAGACTTCGCGTCATCGGCCCAGCCAGCCACGGTGCATGGATTAGACCAAATCGGGCGACTTTTCGTAATGCACGCACTCGCATGGCGCGTGTCACGCCACTGCAAAGGATGCGCCGCTTTCGCTGAAGGGATGCTAGGCGAACACTCCACTGGTCAGCAAATTCAAGCGGTCGGTTGGAACCTGCCCACAGATCGGCGACTGCCAATCCCGTTTCAATCCCCCAGGTCATGCCTTCACCAGTCAATGGTTCGACATAACCGGCGCAATCACCGATCGCGACCACGCGGTCGCGACCTGCCAATCGTTTTCTCCGTAGCCGAGGCGCCGTCATCAAGATCGCTTCTTTGTACAACCAGTTAGCGAGCATACCGTGCATCGAGCCTGGCAACTCAGGATGGCTCGTTAGCAATGTGATCAAGCGACTCGTGGGATTGCCAGATCGAACGGATTCACCGGAGATCGCATCGTCTCGCCCGCTCGAACGATTCGATGATTGGGATGCAGATAACGCCGAGGCAATATCGATGTTTCCGCCGGGCAAACGCACCAAACCCACGTAACCTTCATCGCCACAGACCATTTGAATTTCGCCATCAGGTAACCCCCAGGCATTAGCTAGCGGATGAGTTGCCGGTAGATGCGTTGCAATTCCAAATGGACCGTGTGGTGACTCGATCCATGGCAATCTCCAGCGACGAGCGGTCGACTCTGACGCCTCGTGCGGCGGACGGCCCACGAACACGCCACTGAGGCCGCTGGCTAAAACAACTAAATCAAACTCCTCAGTGTACTGCCACTCCTGGAGCGATTCATTGTCGACGCGGCGGTAGCGTAGGAACGTTCTTGTCGCATCCGCATCGACAATCTGTGCCTCGTACGGTTGCCAGACTTTCACACCTGTTGCAGCAGCTTGCTTGATCAGCATGAAATCAAGTGAGCCTCGGGAAATCGCAACTCCGGCTTCCGTTGGCAAACGAATGGGACGCTGACAAACCAACGGTGAAGACGTCGAAGTCTTGTCGCGTTGGGTCTGCAGATAACCGACGAATGTATATGTGGGCGTACCAAGATCGCGAACGGCATTGCCGAGTCCGATCGCATCGAGAGCATTCAATCCAGCAGCGCCGAGGCAACAGCCGCAAATTTTTTCACGTGGAAACGGTGCTCTCTCTACAAGCGTGACATCACACCCCAGATGCGCGAAACGAATCGCTGCCGTGCTACCCGCGACCCCTGCTCCGATCACCATCACTCGTGATGCGTTGGTGGGGGGGCGCGGTGTCATTGATTTCGTTGGTTGATGCTAATGCAGGGTCGCCTCAAGCAGTGGCTGCTTTCTTCTTCGGCTTAAAAATCTCGGTCGCTGTTCCAAAGTAAACTTCGCCCGCATTCATGAGTGTTTCGCTTAGAGTGGGGTGTGGGTGGATCGTTTCGGTGATGTCCGTCACTTCACACCCCATCTCGATCGCCAGCACCGCTTCGGCAATCAACTCGCCTGCACCCGTGCCGACAATACCGCAACCTACGACGCGGTTGGTTTCGGGATCAATCAACCACTTCGTCAAGCCGTTAGTCAAGTTGAGTGCCTGGGCGCGACCACTCGCTGCCCATGGATACGATTCGACGACCACGTTGCGGCCATCACGTTTAGCTTCTTCTTCCGTGATCCCTGCCCAGGCGATTTCAGGGTCCGTGAAGACAACAGCAGGAATCGCTATTTTGTCAAACGATGCGGACTTGCCCGCGATCACTTCGGCAGCGACGCGGCCTTCGTGAGTGGCTTTGTGAGCCAACATCGGATCACCTGCAACATCACCGATGGCAAAAATCTTTGGGTCAGCGGTGCGTTGTTGGGAATCGCAAACAACGAAACCTCGTTCGTTGACCACGACGCTCGTATTTTCAAGTCCCAGACCGCGTGTCACAGGGCGGCGTCCGACACTGACGAGCACTCGATCAAAACGCTCGTGACCGAACTTGTTCGGCCCTTCAAAGGTGACTTCGATCTGGTCATCAACTTCGCCGATCGAGCCGACTTTCGTGTTCAAATAAACGCGACCTTCACACATCGCATCGATGCGTTTGGCCAAGGGTTTGACCAGATCACGATCTGCACCTGGCAACAATCCTTCAGCCAGCTCGACAACGGTGACTTTGGAACCAAGGTTGGCGTAAACCGTTCCCATTTCCAAACCGATGTAACCACCGCCGATGACCAGCAAAGTTTCCGGAATGTCTTTCAGTGCTAAGGCACCCGTGCTATCCATGACGCGGTCGCTACCGATGTTGAAACTCGGCGGCATGGCGGGAACACTGCCCGTCGCCAGGATGCAGTGATCGAAAGTGATAGAACTGCCCTCAGGAATCGACTCGTGATCACCCTCCAGCTTGAGTTCACTCGAACTAACGAACGAACCACGAGCTTGGATGACTTTCACGCCACGCCGCTTAGCGAGGTTGGCTAAACCACCGGTTAAGTTTGAGATCACGGTTTCTTTGCGAGCACGCACCGTGTCAACGTTGATCTGCGGTTTGCCTTCGTATTCAATCCCCCAATCCTTGCGAAGTTCTTCGACTTCGCTGATCACCTTGGCCACATGCAGCAGCGCTTTGCTGGGGATACAACCCCGCAACAAACACGTGCCGCCTAATCGTGGTTCGGATTCGACGATGGTAACTTCGAGACCTTCATCGGCGGCGAGAAACGCGGCGGCGTACCCACCGGGGCCGCCACCAAGAACAACGACGGAACTGTGCATGGTGATCAATCAAGTTGAGTGAAACGTGAATCGAAGAAACAGAGCGAATCCGAAATATCTTGACGCGATAAAATTATCGTGACAAGAATTCGACGACGCTGTTAGCGTCAACCGGCAGACTAATGTCCACGGCGCTGGGCAAGCTCAACACGGTCGCACGCAATCCTTCGCTATCGAACGAGACCCAATCCAATCCGTCTGGTGGCGAGTTGGCGATCACTCCTCGGTAGAGGTTCTTCAAGTTCTCACGACCGCGAACTTCAACAATATCACCCGCACGCAACAGGTAACCAGGCTTGGTGACCTTCACACCGTTGACACAGAAATGACCGTGAACGATACCCTGACGAGCTTGCGGGCGGGTTTTGGTAAAACCAACGCGGCGGACAACGTTGTCCAAACGGCTTTCGCACAACAGCAGCAACAGCTCACCGGTGTTACCAGACTTCCGTCCGACTTTATCGAAGTAGCGACGAAGTTGACGTTCGCCCAACCCATAATAGTGCTTGATCTTTTGCTTTTCGTTGAGTGCCAAACCGAAGTTGCTTGGTCGGCGTGCCCGGACGTGCATGCCGGGGGGGGTATTGCGGCGGTCGAGTGCGCGAGTGGCACCTGCAGTTTCGTACAGCAAGACGCCGAGGCGACGGTTAATGCGGGCTTTTGGTCCGGTGTAATGACCCATGTGTATTCGATCTTAAGCGTGGGGTGGAGCGGCGGATCGGCGTGTTGGGGACAGACATTCGGCCCCAGACGGTCTCGCCTGAATTCAGAAAAACGAACTTTTGCGAAAATTCGAGCGGGGATTGTGGATGGCTGGCTCAAAATTTTCAAGGGGAAAGGACTTTTAAGCGACAACGAATCAATCATTCGCTGTCACTGAACCCTTTTTCCACGTGGATAACTGCCCAGCACCGCCACATGCTGAGTTTGCTGTCGCAGCGCCGCGACCACGCCGACCACCGATGTTTCGGTCTGATGGCCTGGGAATTCGACGATGAAAAAATACTCGTTCGCACGTCCAGGCTGGGGGAAAGACTCGATCCACGTCAAATTCAATTGGTGATCGCGAAAAATCCCCATCACATCGGCAAGTGCTCCAGGCCGGTGCTCGACCTTGAACAACAGCGTCGTTTTGTCGTCGCCGGTAGGCGCAGGTTGGCCTGCACCAAGCACCGCGAAGCGGGTCACATTGTTACGATTGTCCTCAATCGAAGCCTGTACGACCGGCAATCCGTAGCGAGTGGCCGCCGCCAAACTGGCCACCGCCGCAATCCCTGGGGTCGCTGCGGCCGCTTCGGCCGCAGCGGTGGTCGAAGCGGTTTCGACCAGTTGAGCATGGGGCAAGTGAGCCGCCAGCCAATCGCGACACTGGGACAACGCTTGCGGTTTGCTATGCACCTGGGTGATTTGATCGCGAGGGCTGTGTGACAATAGGTTGTGATGGATCGCGAGCAACAATTCGCCCGTAATATTCACCTCACCACCCGCGAGCCGACCGAGCGTATCAACGATGCGTCCGTCGGTGCTGTTTTCAATCGGCACGATCCCGTACTGACAATCGCCACGATCCACGGCCTCAAACACGGCCCCGATCGAGGCGACCGGTGACAGTTCGGTACCCGCGCCGAAATAGGCCATCGCGGCCAGATGACTGTAGCTGTCAACGGGACCGAGAAATGCGACTCGCTCTGGCTGGGAGGCTTGATAGCACGCCGAAACGATATGACGCAAAATCGCCCTCTGGCTCAGCGCAGGCAATTCGTGCTCAGAGGCAACCGAAGAAACCGTCTGCTCAGCCGCTGAGATCGCGGTCGGCAACGTCACCATCGCATCGCTTCGCAATTGCTCAGCGACGAGTTCTTTGCGACGATTGACGAGAGCCAGAATCTCCTGGTCAAGCTGTTGGAAGGAAGTGGGATTGTTCATGCGTGAGCTTAGCCGAAGCAAACTTCCTCTGAATCGGCTTTCATACCATCTCGCATGAGCACTTGCTCAAGCGTCTCGCGTCCGTCGATACGTAGTTCGACGCGAATTTCGGAAGAGTAAACCGTCGGAGAGGCATTACGAATCATGACAGATCCAGAAAGAGTAATTGATAGCTAAGTAGCTTACGCGATCGAGCGGGGGATTTCCATCGACCAGCGAATGCTCGGTTAGCGGAGCTCGTCAAGAGTTTCGAGGTTTCGTGATCGCCGAAAGTTTTAACGACTTCCGCTATGCCTTCCTTCATAGCGGGCTGCGGTCGCATGCTTTTCATCTGCACACTGCCGTTTTGGCACTTCGCCGAAATGGCGGGTCGGCACGTTTTCCGCGGACTGCCAGAATGGTCGCAGCAGCTTTTTCAAGCAGGTTTTTCAGCTGTTTTTCGTGAAAAACACGTGGGTTTTGCCAATGTGCCTTTTTGACGCAAGGTTTGTGATGCAGCTCTGGCACAGTTCTTGCCTTTCACTGCACTCACTGAAAAAGTCTGACAACCTCAGCAACCGGCGATCACGAAACATCGGGGCCGCTGACAACCTCAAATCACCACCTCTTATCCATCCACCAATCAACCCAGCTCAGCGGAGAAATTACCATGGCACAAGGCGAACGAATCATCGGTATCGACCTCGGTACCACCAACAGTGTGGTCGCCATCATGGAAGGTAGCGAACCGAAAGTGATCCCCAACCCCGAAGGCAATCGGCTAACGCCGAGCGTTGTCGCGTTCACCGACAAACAGGAAACCATCGTCGGTGAACCGGCTCGTCGGCAAGCCGTCACCAACCCGAAACGCACCGTCTATTCGGCCAAGCGGTTCATGGGCCGTCGGCACAACGAGGTCGAGTCGGAAGAAAAAATGGTGCCATACGGAATCACTGGCGGACCCGGCGACTACGTGAAAATCCAGGTTGGCGATAGCGAATACACGCCTCAAGAAATCTCGGCTAAGGTGCTGCGGAAGCTCAAAGAGTCTGCCGAAGCTTATCTTGGCCACAAAGTCAACAAAGCCGTGATCACGGTGCCGGCGTATTTCAATGACGCCCAGCGTCAAGCGACCAAGGACGCCGGACAAATTGCGGGTCTGGAAGTTGCGCGGATCATCAACGAACCGACTGCGGCGGCATTGGCATACGGATTGGATAAGAAGAAAGACGAAAGCATCATCGTGTTCGACCTCGGTGGTGGCACGTTCGACGTTTCGATTTTGGAAGTTGCTGACAGCGGTGACGACGATCAAGAGAGTCGCGTGTTCCAAGTCATCTCGACTTCGGGCGATACACATCTGGGCGGTGATGACTTTGACCAAGCGTTGATTCACTATGTTGCCAATGAGTTCAAGAAGGACAACGGCATCGACTTGCGCAACGACCCGATGGCGTTGCAGCGGTTGCAGGAAGCCTGTGAGAAAGCCAAAAAGGAACTCAGCTCGTTGCCTGAGACCGACATCAACCTGCCCTTCATCACGATGGACGCAACAGGCCCGAAACACTTGACGATGAAGATCACTCGTTCCAAGTTTGAAGAGTTGATTGATAAACTCGTTGAGCGTTGTCGTGGTCCGGTTTTGCAAGCACTCAAAGACGCGGGTATGAGCCCCAGCGACATTGATGAAATCGTGTTGGTCGGCGGTAGCACTCGGGTACCCAAAGTTCGCCAAACCGTCAAAGAGATTTTCGGCAAAGAACCTCACCAAGGTGTTAACCCTGACGAAGTCGTGGCCATCGGTGCGGCGATTCAAGGCAGTGTGTTGGCGGGTGACCGAACAGACGTGCTGTTGCTCGACGTGACACCATTGACACTCGGTATCGAAACCGAAGGCGGCGTGATGACCGCGTTGGTTGAACGCAACACCACCGTGCCAGCGGAGAAAAAGAACGTGTTCAGCACGGCGGCGGACAATCAAACAGCGGTCACGGTGCGAGTCTTCCAAGGCGAACGGAAAATGGCCAACGCCAACCGCTTGCTCGCGGAGTTCAACCTTGACGGCATTCCACCATCGCCCCGCGGTGTGCCGCAAATCGAAGTTAAGTTTGACATCGACCAGAACGGCATCCTGAGTGTGTCGGCTAAGGAACTGAAAACCGGCAAAGAGGCTCACGTCGAAATCAAAGACAGCGGTGCATTGTCTGATGACGATATCGAACAAATGCGGAAAGACGCCGAAGCGAACGCGGAGGAAGATAAACGCCAGTTTGAACTCGTTGAAGCACGCAACAAAGTCAGTCAACAGGTTTACCAGCTTGAAAAACTGATGACCGAGAACGCTGAAAAACTCAACGACTCCGACAAAGCACCGATGAATGCAGCGATTGAGAAGGTCAAGAAAGCCGCCGAAGGCGACAACTTGGCTGCCATCAAATCGGCCTCGGACGAACTGGACGCCGCATCGCAAGCGTTCAGCAAAGTGCTGTATGAGAAGACGGCAGCGACTGGTGACGCAGGTGGCGGTGCCGCCGCCGGTGCGGCTGCAGCGTCGGGCGATGATGACGATGCGATCGACGCAGAGTTTGAAGTCAAAAAGTAAGAATCTCGCCCTCTAGGCGTTGTTTCCTTTCAGGCGAGTCTTGAGTGCCACCGATTGGCACCCAAGTGCTCGCTTTTTTTGTAGGCGATAAGCCGCCTAAAAGATTACCACCCACTCACAGCTAACTGCGGAGCAGATCCATGGCCTTTCGATTTGACAAGCTAACGACGCAAGCCCAAAGCACTGTTGCTGAGGCACAGGCCCAAGCCACCGCCGCTGGTAACGCGGAGATCATGCCGTTGCATCTGCTCGCTGCGGCGATGACCCAGTCCGGTGGGATCACCAAACCGATGCTCGATAAGCTGAAGGTGAATACGAAGGCGTTGCAGGGGCTCATCGTCAGTGAGTTGGATAAGTTACCTCGCACCAGTGGTGGCGGCCAGCCTCGTGTTAGCGCAAAGTTGCAAGAGGTTTTTCAAGCTGCTGATGGCGCAGCCAAATCGCTCAAGGATGAATTCATCAGCACCGAGCACTTGTTGCTCGGATTGGCTCGCGTCGAAAACAATGCGAAGAATCTGCTCGCGCTTTCAGGAGTGACAGCCGACGATTTGCTCAAAGCCGCTAGTGAAATTCGTGGCTCTGCTCGCGTCACCGACGCTAATGCTGAGTCGACGTATCAAGCATTAGAAAAATACGGTATCGATCTTACTCAACTTGCCGAGACTGGCAAACTTGATCCCGTTATCGGACGTGACAACGAGATTCGACGTGTCATTCAAGTCTTGTCACGAAGAACCAAAAACAATCCCGTTTTGATTGGCCAACCAGGTGTCGGTAAAACAGCGATTGCCGAAGGACTGGCGCTACGAATCTTTGAAGGCGATGTGCCGCAAAGCCTCAAAGGCAAACGCGTCATCTCGTTGGACATGGGCGCGCTCGTCGCGGGTGCTAAGTTTCGAGGCGATTTTGAAGAACGACTCAAAGCCGTGCTGCGTGAAGTCAAAGACTCTGGTGGTGGTGTCGTGCTGTTCATTGACGAGCTGCATCTTGTCGTCGGTGCGGGCAATGCCGAAGGTTCCGCTGACGCCGCTAACTTGCTCAAGCCTGAACTCGCCCGCGGCTCGCTCCGGTGCATCGGTGCGACAACGCTCGATGAATATCGGCAGCACATTGAAAAAGACGCTGCTCTCGAACGCCGCTTCCAGCCTGTGTTCGTCGGCGAGCCTAACATTGAAGACACCGTGGCGATTTTGCGTGGCTTGAAGTCGCGTTACGAATCGCATCACGGCGTGCGGATTACCGATAGTGCTCTGGTCGCGGCTGCGAATTTGTCGAGCCGCTACATCGCTGATCGCTTCCTACCCGACAAAGCCATCGACCTCATCGACGAAGCCTCCAGTCGTTTGGCAATGGAGAAAGAATCGGTTCCCGAGCCGATTGACCGCTTGCAACGCAGGTTACGTCAATTGGAACTTGCTCATCGACAGCTCGTTGATGAATCGGAAGCCTCGGCTGTTGATAAACGCACAGAAGTCGAAGACGAAATGGATTCTGTGAAAGCGGAGTTGGCGAGTTTGAAGGAGCAGTGGGAAGCCGAAAAGATGGGCCTCGACGACGTGCAGTCGATCCGTCAGGAAGCGGAACAATTGCAGCATCGGTTTGCTAAGCTTGACGCCGAAGCGAAAGAGAAACAACTCCGTGGTGAAAGTCCGGAGGAGTTGTATCGCGAGATGTTGCAGGTGCAGACGCGTCAACGCGAACTGCAAACGCGAATCGACGAGATGGAGTCTGCCGAAACCGAAAAATCCGGTGCAGCCGATGGCAACGAGAAACCGGGACGTGAACCACGCCGACTGCTCCGCAAGGAAGTCACCGAAGAAGAGATCGCAGAGGTCGTCAGTACTTGGACGGGCGTGCCGGTCTCGCGGATGATGGAAACCGAACGCGCGAAACTGCTCGTGATGGAAGAGCGTTTACACCAACGGGTGATCGGGCAAGACGAAGCGGTTGCGGCGGTGTCCGACGCGGTGCGGCGCAGTCGCAGTGGGTTGCAAGATCCACAGCGACCGATCGGTTCATTTTTATTCCTCGGCCCCACCGGTGTCGGAAAAACGGAATTGTGTAAGGCGCTCGCCGAGGTGATGTTCGACGATGATTCCGCCATGGTTCGCATCGACATGAGTGAGTTCATGGAGCGACATAGCGTGTCGCGGTTGATCGGTGCCCCTCCGGGATACGTGGGCTATGAAGAAGGCGGCAAGTTGACTGAAGCGATTCGTCGTCGTCCGTACGCGGTGATCTTGCTCGACGAAATGGAGAAGGCTCATCCCGACGTGTTCAATATCTTGCTGCAAGTGCTTGATGATGGACGGTTAACCGATGGCCATGGACGCACGGTGAATTTTACGAACGCCGTGATCGTGATGACCAGTAACGTGGGCAGCCAAGTGATCCAGCAGGTGACGGATGAAGGCGGTGATGAAGACGAGATGCGAGCGGCGGTGCAAGACGCGCTGAAAGCGAGGTTCTTACCGGAATTTTTGAATCGTATCGACGATATCGTGATCTTTCATCCGTTGCGGCAGCCGCAAATTCGGCGGATTGTCGAGTTGCAGCTTGGTGAACTGCGGCGACGCTTGGCCGCGAGTGATTTGTCGCTGGAACTCACCGAGGCGGCGATCGACGAGATTGCTGCGGTCGGCTACGATCCCTCCTATGGAGCACGTCCGCTCAAGCGGGTGATCCAGCGGGAAGTGCAAAATCCGTTGGCGACGGCGTTGTTGAAGAATAGCTACGCGGAAGGTTCGACGATCAAAGTCGATTTCCGCGATGGCGAGTTCCGCTTTGGCAACGGCTCATAGCGTCGGCAGAGCCGCCTTCGGTGGTGCTGAGGCAGCCTTGGCGGCGAGATTGCGAACCAATGCTCGGACGATTTTTTCAAACGGAGCGCGTGCTCGCTCGTCGTCGTTCAACACGTCGGCGAGTTTTCCTTCATCACCCGCGATTCGTAAGGTCATGTCGATCGGTAGTCCACCGAGGTATGGCACGGCTAGCTCTTCGGCTTTATCTCTGGCTCCACCACTGCCGAAGATGTCGTAGGTTTTGCCGCAATCAGGACATAGAAAACCGCTCATGTTTTCAACCATGCCTGCGATGGGGATGTTGACCTTTTTGAACATGCTGATCGCTTTAACGGCATCGAGCAATGCGACTTCTTGCGGCGTGCAAACGACGATGGCACCAGTCACTGGCACGTTTTGTGAAAGCGTCAACGCCACGTCTCCTGTGCCTGGCGGCATGTCGATGACGAGATAATCGAGTTCGCCCCAATCCGTGTCTTTGAGGAATTGTTGAATCGAACCGTGAAGCATCGGACCACGCCAGATTACCGCTTGATCGGGTTCGAGCAGAAAACCCATCGACATCACGGGCATTTGATTGTTCAGCCGAATCGGTTCGATCTTTTTTGATGCGGAGATCGAAGGTCGGCCTTGCAGTCCGAGTAAATGCGGAATACTTGGGCCGTAAACGTCCGCATCCATCAAACCGACTTTGGCACCGAGACGTTGTAGCGTGAGCGCGACTGCGGCCGCGACCGTGCTCTTGCCGACGCCGCCTTTGCCGCTTCCTACTAAAATCACGCTTTTGGCTCGCAAGCCAATTTGCCCGATACGTGCCGGTGGACGTTCGTGAACGGGCGTCTCAATGGTGATCTTTTTGCCAGGTGCTACGGATAGAATTTTGTCACGCAGAGCATCGGCAAATTCATCGGCGATGGGTTGGCAGTGTGACGTAATACCGATACGAATCGAGATTTGATCGTCATTGAACTCGAGAAGTTGGATTTGGCCCATGGAACCAAGCGGACGGCCAGATTCGGGATCGGGGTAGGCGGCGAGTAGCTCGCCGACGGAGTCTGCCGTGGGTGATGACATGAAAGGGTTTCAGCAAAACAAGGGATCGGGTTGAGGTGGAGGATAGAACCTAACAACCTGGACCGAATTTTTGCAGGAGGCGAGCGAGTTTGCCGCAGTTATCGCTGTTCGCGGTAGGTGCTGAAGCTGAGGTACGCCAACCCCCCAGCGAAGACGAGGAACGCGAGATCCATAATCATGCTGGTGGACTGCATCGGTGCGGCGTCCTGCATCCCGGCAAAGCCCATGATCAGATCAGCGCCGAAGAGCACTAGTAGGAGGATCGAAGCCACAAGGCTGAGCAGACAGAGCGCCTTGGGCATGAATTGAAACCTCGTTGGAATGTCAAAGAAGAGCGGAGCAACACTAGGATGGCGACCGTATCATAATCACGGGACCGCGTCAGTATACTTGCGTCGCTGAGACTTTCCCAAGCCTACGCGAAATCGCCAATCTAACGACTTTTTCTGTTTGATTTGAGGCCGGTTGTAGGGCCTAGCACAAAAAAGTCGCCTATTCGTGACGGATCGGGCCTGCGACATTGTTTCGGTCAGCGAATCGCTCCACAATTCTCGATTTCGATCTCTTTTGCCCTAATAATCCCCATGCGTCGAACGCTTTTCCTCATTCCTCATGAAATCGCTGGCATCCCGTTTTTCGGTTTCGGCTGGCTGTTAATGGCGTTGGGGCTGTACGTCATCGTGCGGTTGGTCATCGCGGCGAGTACCCCGCAACGTGGAACGGCTTCTGGACAAAAGTCGGCATCCGGCGATTCGTCGCCCCAGACCTGGACGGAGTTATTGGCTCAAGAGGGCATCGTGTGGGCGATTTTTGCGGCGATCATCGTGTTTGTGCTGCCGCGCGCGGAACTCAGCAATCTCGCTGGTGAACCGGTGGGATTGCCGATTCGCGGCTACGGGATGTTCTTGATGTTGGCTGCGGTCAGTTCGGTTTCACTGGCAGCTTGGCGGGCGACACGAAAGGGCCTGGGGGCGGATACGATCATGCGGCTGGCCCCGTGGACGTTCGGTGGGGGGCTGATCGGTGCGCGTCTCTTTTATGTGGTGCAGTATCACCAGGATTTCATGCGTGATACATGGCCCGCCACCATCGCGGCGATGGCCGCGTTGACCCAAGGTGGACTGGTCGTCTACGGCGGATTCATCGGTGGATTCCTGGCTTCGGCGTGGGTGGTCCAACGCCAAAAGCTGCCGCTGTGGAAACTCGGTGATGCGATCGTGCCGTGTATTTTCGTCGGTTTGTTTTTTGGTCGACTGGGCTGTTTGATGAACGGCTGCTGTTACGGTGGTGCCTGCGAACCGAACCCGCTGTCGGTGCAATTCCCGCCGGGCAGCAAAATCTATGCGGATCAAATGGAAAACGGCACACTGATCGGCATCACTGCCGAGCCCGTCAACACGGAGCTGCCAGCCGCGAATCGTCGCCAACGAGGTGCGAATGAATTACGAGTCGAATCTGTGGCGAGCGGCAGTTTGGCGGAACAGATTGGTATCGAGCCCGGCCAAATCGTGTCGCTGATCCCTGACCCCGGCTTTGCCAGTTTGGCCCCGCCGGACATGCCTGCCGAAGACGCTCTGCCAGGACTCGCGGTGGTCCGTGAGGGCGAGTTGGTCGCTCGGTTCTCGCCTGATCAATTACCAGCGCGAGCTGATCCGGTTTTGGGGACTCAGATCTTGAGTTCGCTCGTCGCGGCGATCATGTTTGGAGTGCTGTTGATTCTGGAACGTGTGTTGCATTCGCGGGGCGTTGGGATCGACGGTATTCTGATGCTGTGCGGCTTCATCGCCTACGGGGTGCTGCGGATCGTGCTGGAATGGATTCGCGTGGATGAAGCGGGACAGTTCGGGACCGGTTTGTCGATCTCTCAATTAGTCAGCATCGGCGTGATCGCCGCCAGTGTGATCGCCTTGGTGTTCCGCGTTCGGACGCACAAGGAAGCTTCGGCAATTTGATCTCTGCAATGTTGAGCACCCCGCAAACGAACTCTTGATGGACACCTATGGTATTTCCCCGCACCCGTGTTGATGAATGGATGGATGATCCCGCGTTAGCGGCCGATCGGCATCGCGCTGCGCTGGCGGGACTACGGCGGCTCAATCGGATCAGTGGCGTATCACGAGCGATCTTTCGCCAACTCGCATGTCTTGCCGCGACCCTCCCGGCAGGTCGCCCGCTACGCGTCCTTGATGTTGCCAGCGGCAGTGGCGATCTACCGATTGATTGGCTGAGGATGGCAAATCGACGTGGGATACCACTGGTTGTGACGGCGCTCGACCGCAGCGAACTGGCGATGCAAACCGCGTGCGAAGCGGCACGCATTGCTAGCGTTCCACTGGGAACCATCTGCCGTGACTGTCTGGCCAACGGATTACCATCGGGGTTCGATGTCGTGACCTCGTCACTGTTCATGCACCACCTCGATCCACCAGAAGTGTCACGATTGATCCAAGAAATGTGGCGAGTCAGCGATCGAGCGATCGTGATCTGCGACTTAGAGCGATCACGTCTGAATCTCGCTCTGATTGCCGCTACCGCTCGCCTGGTTACTCGCAGCGATGTGGTGCATTTTGATGCCTCGGCCAGCGTGCGAGCGGCCTACACACGAGGCGAATTCACGATGCTCTTACATCAAGCTCTCGGCTTTGCTGCACCTGTCAAAATGTCACTACCCTGTCGCTTCATGGCCGTGATCGACCAACATTGTCAAACTGAAACTGTCGCTGGATACGTACCAGCGGTTTCCGGAGCCGGATCATGAAAGCTCAATGTCTTCTATTATTGTCGTTCGTAACGCTCGTGTTCTGT
>JBGSMN010000110.1:0-11315 GCA_041740155.1 Rhodopirellula sp. | reverse complement strand
GCCATCGGTGCGTTGTGCTGGAACGTTCCTTGTGCAGGCAAAACACTGCTGGTCACCAGTGACGGCAAGATCATGCCACGGATCGGCTATGGTTATCAATCCAAACGTGGCGAGCTGTTGGCGATACTCGCGATGGCGTCGGTCAGTAGTGAGAACGAACTCCGCATCGACGACTTGCGCGGCACCGTTAAGGATCTCGTTGAGTGGGAGCAGAATAGTGTCCGCCGAGGTTCCGATCTGTCGCTGACCCTGTTCGGCTTGGCTAATTATCTCGGTCCGGATGCGACTTGGACCAATGCGGCTGGCGAAACCTGGTCACTCGACACCATCGCTGCCGAAGAACTCGACCGCACTGCACCTGTAACCGACGTCGCCGCCGTCGAACGCTTGATGGGACTCAGCGCCTATGTCGTGTGGGCCAGGAAAAACGATGTTCTTCGTAGCGGTCGTCCACTGCAGGTAGAACGTTATGTTGCCCGATTTCATGACCACGCGTTAAAACTTCAAAGTAGCGAGGGAACTTGGGGACCGCATTTTTTCGGCTATCAAGCTTCTGGCGGCATCGACAGCCGTGGATCACTGAACAGCACCAGCAACATCCTCTTGTGGCTGACGATGTCGTTGTCAGACGAACAATTGCATCGTCCCGAAATGGCTCGCGCCGCCGCCCAAGTCAACAACGGCTTGGCTGCGCAGCTCAAACGCCAACGTATCGAAACCCTCAGTCCGCAGGAATTGTCGACGACCATGGTTGGTCTGCGAGCGATCTCGGAGTACGATCATCGTTTGTTTGGATTCAGCGACGTGCATTCCGAGCCTGACTTGGAGAAGTCGACGAGCGACGGCAAATCGGCACGCATCACGAAGCGATAGTTTGGTCTGTTTGAATCCAATTTCGTGTGACTGACATCCGCGAATCGACATCTCAAACCGAATCATCCTGAGTCCCCACTTATGAAAAATCTGATCGTCGCGATGTGCGTTTCAATGTGCGTTATTGCGTCTACCGTGATGGCTCAGGCAGCAGACGCTGTGCCGACGACGCATCGTTTCATCGCGTTTGGCCAGAGCACTTATATCGTTGATGAACAAGGCCAGACAACTTGGACGTATCCGCACGCTACCCGTGATGGATACGTGCTTGCCAGCGGCAACATCGTCCTGACACTCAGCAAAGGGAATCGGTATGCCGGTGGTGCGGTCATCGAAATCACGCCGGATGGCGAAGAGACGCTGATTTGGCGGGGCACGCAAGCGGAAGTTAACAGTGCTCAGCCAACGAACGACGGGACATTTGTAATCACCGAAGCTGGTGCGCATCCACGCTTGATCGAAGTCCATCGAGAGGGCAAAGTGCTCGTTGAGTTTCCACTGAAGTGTCAAAGAAACAACCACCATTTGCAAACACGGATGGCTCGCAAACTGCCCGACGGCACTTACCTCGTGCCTCATCTACTGGATTTTGCTGTGATGCAATACTCCGCCGATGGCAGTGTGATGCAGACTCTCGATACAACGGTCCCTGGCGATACCGAGCGTGCGATTCACACGTGGCCGTTTACGGCGATCCGTCACGGTGATGGCCACACGCTTGTTTGTTGCACCAATGGAAACCGAGTCGTCGATTTTGCAGCCGATGGCAAAATCGTATGGCAACTGACCAATGACGATCTGCCTGGACCGTGGCTACAAGATCCCTGCGGCGGTCAAGTCTTGGCCAATGGGAACGTCGTCATCGCCTGTTATGCAGGCGGTCACAAAGATGTCAACGCACCGAAACTGTTTGAGGTCAACCGAGATAAAGAAGTTGTATGGACGTATCGTGATGGACAAAAAAATGGTATCCATCATTTTCAGATTCTGAGTACCAATGGGATTGCAAACACGGACGATCCGATGAAGTGAGTTTTATGTAGAAGTAAGTGGGATAGGCTTCCAGCCTGTCAATTGTGCGCTGACAGGCTGGAAGCCTATCCCACTTGTTCCCGGACGACTCTAAGTCCAGCAATCTGAACGTTTCTAGCATTAAGCGAGATTCAATGAAAACCATGATCGTGATCCCGGCCCGGTTGGCGTCGAGCCGGCTCAGTGAAAAACTGTTGCTTCGGGCGGGCGGCAAATCGGTGCTGCAGCATACATATGAAGCAGCCCTGCGAGCATCGGTAACCGATCGTGTGATCGTCGCAGCCGATGATCCTCGGTTGGTCGCGGAAGTAGACTCGTTCGGTGGCGAAGCTCGATTGACGAGCGTGAATTGCCAAAGCGGCACGGACCGAATCGCGGAGATTGCGTTGCAGCATGACGATGTGGAGGTGTTCATCAATGTGCAAGGCGATGAACCCGAGATTGAAGCGGATGTGATCGACGCGGTCGGTTCCCTGTTGCTCGCGCGCGGGGATGCTGACATTGCCACGGCGGCTTGCCCGATCTTATCGCTCGATAAGCTCAACGATCCGGCTTGCGTGAAAGTCGTCATGGGCAGTCAACAGCGGGCGATCTACTTCAGCCGCGCGGCCGTGCCGCATGCACGAGACGGGGTCTCGCTAAGTGATACTGCGAACTTGTACTGGCAACACATCGGACTGTACGCGTACCGCCGCGAGTTCCTATTGTGGTTCGCGACCCAGCCGCCTGGCCGACTGGAGCAGGTCGAAAAACTCGAGCAGTTGCGCGCGCTCGAGGCGGGCAAGACGATCGTCGTCGCAGCGGTGGGTCCGGCAGCACGGGGGATCGATACGCTGGAAGATTTACGAGCGTTTCGAGATCGTATCGAAGGCTGAACTCAGTCGATAATCGTCGAGTTCGACACGTTATTGCCGAACTCTTGGTGGCGATCGAGTTGCCAGACAACTTCGTTGGTTTCTGGGTTGACCTCGACCAAAATGGGTTGGTCAGGGCCAGCGTGACAGTTGCCGATCACCCAATTGCCATTTTCGAGTACCTCGACGGTCGTGACCCAGGCCAAACGAATGTTTTTCAGATCGTCCTGATGGATTTCACGCACGATTTTTTTGTCAGGAGTGACTTCGAGCACGCAGTGGCCATTGCCGCCGCCGATCAAGGTATTGCCATTTTCCAAACGTGTCGCGGAGAACAGTTTATTGCCGAACGCCTCAGGCCCGTGGCCGCCTTGCGCTGGTTTACCGAACATGGGGACTTCGTAGTCCCACACGACAACGCCTGCTGCGTTGTATTCGCGGACCATTCCGTCGGCTTCTTGTGCGACGAGGTAATTGCCGTTATTGAGTTTGCGTGCTAGTCGCGTATCTGAATGCGTGCTGGGGTTGTTCGTAACGAGTTTGATTTGGTGGACGATTTGGCCGTCGGCGTTGACTTCGATGATTCGCGCGGGGCCTGATTCCGCGATCATCGTGTTGCCATCGGCTAGTCGTTGAAAGGCGTGAACTTCCACACGCTGGCCTGCATTGCCACCCTGACTGCCGCTATCATATTCCCACACCACCGATTTTGTTTTTGGGTTGATTTCGACGACGGTGGCTCCACCACGTCGGGTGAGGATGTTGCCGTTATCAAGCCAATGGATGTCGTGGATGTCGTTCCAGGGCATCTGCCACGAAATTTCGCCGTTGGGTTCAACGATCACCAGCCCGGGACGACCGTGCAAAAGAACGCGATGCGATGCAGTGGCGATGGATGAGCAAAGGGTGACCGCAATTACGGTCAGGCAGGTTAGGATACAACGAAACGTCATGTTAATATTCAGGAGTTTGGGAATAGCAGATGGTAAAGTCAGTGTCAATCATCATTCCCACGCTCAACGAAGCGTCCGTGATTGGATACGCGCTGGATTCGGTGTGGTCGCAGGTCGACGTTGAGATCATCGTAAGCGATGGAGGCAGTGACGACGACACCGTCCAGATTGCGCGTCGCTTTTCGGGAGGTGGGATGCGGCAAGTGATTGTAGTCCAAGGACCACGAGGGCGGGGCCGACAACTGGCAGCCGGGGCGTCCGTCGCGCATGGCGAAATGCTGGTCTTTTTGCACGCCGACAATCAATTGACGACTAACTTTGTGGAACAGCTCGAACGTGCAGGCTGGCCCGCTTGGGGAGCGTTTCGCCAACGGATTGATGATCCGCGGTGGCGGTTTCGTTTTTTAGAATGGGGTAACGCCCTGCGTGCACGGGTGTTGGGCCGCGTGTTCGGTGACCAAGCGATGTTTGTGCGACGGGATCTTTACGAGCAAGTCGGCGGGTTCGCGAAGGTGAACTTGATGGAGGACGTGATGATCTCGTCACGACTGCGAGCAGTCCGCTGGCCACGTTTGCTGGCCGGCCCAGTCGTCGTCAATGCTCGCCGTTGGCAGCGACGGGGAGTGCTCAGGCAAACTTGGTTGAACTGGCGAATTCAGTTTGCATTCTTATGTGGAACGACTCCTGATGAATTGAGTAAACGCTATGGCTAAAGGTGACTTGCAATCCAAACACGCAATCGTGATCAAGGGCGGTTTGTTTTTGCTGCTGGGATGTTTGTCGGGTGGGTTGTTGCTCAGTTCGGTTTTATCACTGCGCAACGTGATCCTGTTGGGGCTGACGATTTGGAGCTTTTGCCGCTGTTATTATTTCGCGTTCTATGTCATCGAGCACTATGTCGATGATTCGTTTCACTATCGCGGATTAATCGATTTCGCCAAGCGATACTTGGGCGGGCGAAGAGAGTAGCAGGTACACTCCGGTGTGCCGCTGGCTGTCACCGTTTTGAAAAAACGACGCAGAGTCGGTGAGACGCGGGGACGCAGAGAATTCGCACGGCTAACGCAGAGTTCAAGAATGTTGAACTCTGCGTTGTGCCTGCATTTATCGCGACTAGAACGTGAGTCCTAGCAAGGCGTCGAGGGCGGCGTCTGCTGCGGCGCTCTCATCGTTGTCGTCATCTTCGTTGTCGAAGAATGCATCGACGGCCTCTTTCCAAACGATAGGCTCGCCAGTGGGTTGTGAGGTCACTTTCGTCGGCTCGCCGACCGCGTCGAGACGGTTCATCTCGTTGATGACTTGCAACGCATCGACGGGGGTCAAGAATCGGTCACCGTTGACGTCGATGAAATTACCACCCGTCGTTGCCCGCAAGCGTACACTCGAACCGGCTTCTGCTTCTGTGACTCCCGCGTTGAGATTGTTGATAATGATCAAGGCATCAAGCGAGGTTACGAAACCATCGTTATTGACGTCGTACTGATTGGTCTCATTCGTTAACGATCCTACCAGTTCGGTGCCCACACCGGAGGTCGGTGGGTCGAAGTTACCGAAGATCGGTAATGCGAACTCATCACCCCACTGCATGAACAGATCATTGCCCAACGGTGCGGGACTGAACGTGGCCGTTCCCGTAGCGGGTGCTCCGGCGGGGAAGTTGACTGCTGCGGCAAAATTGTTGACCGGGTTGGCATTCGGTAGGAAGCCTCCGGCGGCGTTTTGAGCAACATCCGAAACCCAGAAGAAGAACTCGCCTTGCTCTTTCGGCAACACGCCTTGGCGGCCCTTGACCCAGATGCCGATATCGTCGACACCGTCGAGGTTGAGGTCACCAGCAACCGGTTTGTCGGTGAAGCCGCTCAGGCCAGAGAACCGACCTGTTGAATCGCCCAGGTGAAGTTGACCATTGGCCGTTCCGTTGCGATTGGTGTCAAAAATCACCGTGTTTGTGTCGTTGACATAGACGGCGAAGTCATCGTTACCATCGCCATTGAAGTCGCCAGCGAAAGGGATGCCGTTGTAGGTGGCAGGGATGGCGGCACCCAGTGGTACCATGGTGGTGCCGACAATATCAAACACACGCCAAGCCGTACCATCAAACAAGGCAACTTCATCACCATCGGCAGCGTTTCCATTGAAATTACCCGCCACAGCGATCGCATTGCCTTGCGGCGGAGTTGTCAGGGCGTAGGCCACGTCACCGACACCATCATCATCGGTGTCGAGCAAGAAGCTGTAACTGCCGTTGAACAGGCCGAAGGCACCCATCTTGTCGAAGCCCGATGCGTTGGCACCACGCGAGGCGAAGTTACCAGCGAACAAACCGTCACTGATCCGACCGAACTGGTACACGAAGTCACGATTCGTTGCATCGTTATCTTGACCTTCAGGATCGAAGACATGGTTGCCGTTGATGTCGACGTAGGTGAGACCTTGGCTCCACGTACCCACTTCTGGACGGCTGTCGACGGTAAACCGAGCAACAAAATCGCCTCCAGAGATACCGTCACCCGAGGACACGCCTGGGGCACGGAAGGCAGGTGTACCAGGCTCTGCACCGTCGCTCTCGCCGTCCAACGCATTGCCAGCAGGATCGATGATGCTGTCGCTGAGCGTCAACGTGAACCGATCGTCAGGCAGCGGTTCGTTGAATCGCAATGTGATCGTGCCAGTTGCGACCGCACCAGCCACGCCTGCATCGGGAGTGAACACCACACTGGCAAATGGAATCATGCCCGAGTGATCACCCACGAGTGTGATCAGCCCGTCCGGCAAACCGCCAGCGACGAGCGGCAGGTTGGAGATCGCGGGATACAAGAACCCAAGAGCGCGGGCGGGAAGATCCTGCACACGAATCGTCAGGCTATCAACACGCGGCGTTGGTGCTGGAGTCTCTTGCTTGACGTTGAACAGATCGAACGCCGGAGTGTTGTTCGGGTACACGTCCGTCACTTGCGGACCGAGCGTGTCGATGAAGATATCCAACCGCAGTGCCAAGTTGTCCGCTGAGCGATTTCCTTCAGCATCTTCGGCTTGAGCCAAAATTGTGCGGAGACCATCAACGCCCAGGCCGAGAGCAGGGTCGTTCATGTGTACCGTCGATGTGATTTGCCATGAACCAAACGGTTCTTGGTTGGTGCCATCGAACGGTGTTACCGTTGTTTGACCAAGCAAGACGTCTGGGCCGGTGATCGTGCCGCTGCCGTCGATATCGACATAGACGCGAACGATCGAATTGGCTTCAGCGCGACCGAAGAATGTTGGAGTCGTATCGCTGGTGATTCCGTCCGTGAAACTGGCTGCGATTGCGGCATCCCCGGTATCGCTATCGGGATGCAATCCATCACCCACGATCGAAGGATCACCGAATGAAATTGGTGGCTGGGTCGTGTCAACAACGATCTCCAACGAAGCTGACCGATCACCAAATCCAAACTGAAGCGGTGTGGCTGGATCGATGATTTCGACCTTGGCACTGATGAAGTGGCTGCCATCGGTCAACGCCAAGGCTCCACCAATCGCATCGGTGCCGAAGTCGAACGTGTACACGCCTGGGGCACCCGCGAGTTGACGAGCATACCCGATCGGCGTTTGTGGGTTCGTGCCTGGCTGTTGCGGAGCACCTTCGATGAAGACTGGTACGCGGAAGCCGGCACCGGCCGCGACCGCAGCCGCTTGCGAAGCGTTAAATGGAATCGCAATGATTTCATCGGGAGGCGTGGCGGTGGCTGGATTGCCGGGCAAGTCGTTTCGATAGATGTTGTCATCCAAGCGGAACGTGATGATTGGCGTGTTGTCACGTGTGCGATCATCGAGTTGCGAACGACCAGTGTCCGTCGTTTCAATGATGAACGTGTCGTTTGTCGCTGGCGGTGCAATCAAACCGACACCGACGGTGAATTGTCCCGTCACGCTATTGAAGGCGGTGATCGCAGCCGAGCGTCCCACGTTCGGTCCGCTGGTGAACTCAACCGTCTTGCCTACATAGTCAAACGAGGTTGGCACGAGCACACCGTTCGCTGGTGCGATAGCTGCTCGGAACACCGTGGTCGTTGGAACGATCGCCGCATTGACGGTGCCGACTTGCACGATGTCGTTGAGTTCGATGTCGAACGGTACCGGTGGGGCATGATTGACGATCGTCACGTTGTACGTGTTGATCGCGGTGCCAGCGTTTCCGAAGACTTCCAAGTAGTAAGTTTCGCCGGCAATCGCAGGGATGCGGACTCGCTCATCGTCGGTGGCGTCGTTGACACCAAAGCCAGCGATGATGTTGCCTGCCGAATCGCGGACATTGATATCCAGGTTGCCGTTGTTCGGTAGGCCTGGGCGAGCGCCCAAGGTCGCGATTTGACGGAAGTAGACTTGGATGTCGAGGGTGCCGGTAGCTTCAGCAACGATGCGATAGAAATCGCTGTCGCCAGCCAGGTTCTGGCCGTCGCCGAATGGATTGGCCAGCGGTCCGGGATCAATGTTTGGATCAACGTTGATCGTGTCACCGGAACCGAGATACGTGGCCGTGAAGCGGTCGTCGTTGCTCTCAAACGGATCGTGTTTGAAGACGACGAGTTGCGGATTGCCAGCCGAGTTAACGATTGGTGCGCCGTTCTCATCAACGAAGTCGATGTTTTCCATGCCTGAGAAAACGGTCAACAAGGGTTCTGTATTGGCAGGACCAATTTCGACAGTACCCGAAGCATTGTTCTGACCCTTGCGATACAACACGAGATCATTCGTGGCGTCATCAACGATCACCAAACGATCGCTCGTGGCATCATCTCCACCATCGACGGTCATTCGCAACGAGTCGCTCGCGGCAGCATTGACGCCGATAGCATCCTGCCAATTGACGCGAACTAGGTCAGCACCGTTTCCAGCGACGATCCGTGCTTCTTCGACAGTATCCACAACCAACGTATCAACTTGCGCGTTGCCATTAACGGTATGGTTGAGTGTTGTCGGCGACGCTTGGAAGACGTTGATGATGTCGTTGCCCGACGTGCCCTCGATCAGGATCGTGTCAAAGCCCGCATCACCATCAAACGTGTCCGCTCCGTCGCCGCCCACCATGGTGTCTTCACCCGCACCACCGTTGATGGTTTGAGCGTTGCTAGCACCACGGATGAAGTCATCGCCATCACCACCGTTGGCGGTGTTGAACCATCCTGACAAGGAATCATCACCCTCGCCACCGTTGATCGTCGTCACACTGATCGCTTGCACCGTGTTAGCGATGTTGATCGAGTCATTGCCATCATTGCCATTGATGGTAAGCGTGTCGTTATCCGCCAGGCTCGATTGCAATACGTTGATGTCGTACTCCAGGCCCGCGATGTTCAGCACGCCCGCGTTATTGGTGACATTCAACGCGTCAGCGGTGGTGCGGCCTTCGATTGTGACTGCATCGGTATCCGCAGCGGCACCGAGGTCCAAATTAACGACTTGCACATCGGTTTGCGTCAGATCAGCGACCGAGAACGTATCGGCTCCGGCCAATCCGTTGACGTTGAATTGCTCAACATCGCCAGTGCTGATCGTGAACGCCACCAAGTTTGTGCGTTGGAAGATCGCACGACCGGTTTGGTTGGCCGAGAGAGTGAACGCATCACCTGCTGCCGCTCCATTGACGACTTGAACGTCCACACCCTCATCGCCTTCGGTGATGTCACTGTTATCACCATTGTTCCAAATGAAAGTGTCGCTGCCCGCACCGCCGAACTGGCTGTCGTTGCCGGTACCGCCGGTGATCGTGTCGTTACCATCGCCACCGTAGATCGTGTCATCGCTAGCCAAGGCGTTGATCGTATCGTTGCCCGAACCTCCGTAAATTGTGTCGACTTGGGCGGAACCGGTTAGCGTGTCGTTGCCGTCGCCACCGTGAATGTTGATCGCTCCGGCAAACACGAGGTTGGTCAGGTTGATGTTGTCATCACCGCCTAAGCCGTGAACCGACAAGACTTCCAGGCCAGTGCCCAGGGTCACGGTACTGGCGTCGACCGTCACGGCTGAAGCCGCCGAAGTGATCGCGTCGGCCACGCCATCGCCGAAGATGTTCAGTTCATCGGCGGTACCTGCACCGCCAGCAAACGTGGCGGTCGCGGCATCGGTATAGTTGAACACCACACCGACTGTTCCATCGTGATTGAAATGACCATCCATACCAGCACCGGTCGGAGTGACATTCAAGATATCGTTGTTAGCGGTACCGTTGACAGTGAGTGCGGCGTTGGCGTCAATGTTCACGGTCTCTTTGCCCGCATAAGCAACCGCGCCAAAGCCGAATTCTTGAATCGTACCCGCCGCGAGTTCAACCGTCACTGCGGCACCACCACCGACGAAGTTCAGCACGTCGCTGCCACTATCGGGTTGACCGCCATTGACGGTCACTCCGTTCGCATATGGATGATTCCCGGCCACGGTGACGGTATCGTCACCAGCCAGAGCATTAATCGTCAACACATTCACGTTGGTTCGCAGGATCGCCACACGAACTTCGCCGTCAGCAGTATGAGTGACGGTACCGGTGGCTGCTGCCACACTGATCACATCCGTAAGCGCCGTTCCCAGAACACTGAGAGAAGCCGCGCCGCTGGCGGTCACCGTTCCGGTTGCTCCAAGTTGTTCGTAGTTCAGCGGCAACAAACTGCCGTCACGCAAACGACCTGCATCGGGGCCTTCACCAGGCGTGTGGGTCAATTGCCCAGCGGCACTAACAAACGTGAGTGTTTCGTTATCGTTTTCGCCATCGTAGTATAGGTTTTCGATGAAGGTGACGTTAATCGGCAGCAAGCCTGTGAATGTCATCACACCTGCATCGGCGGCACTCGGCGTCCAAACTGGCGCGTCGTTAGTGCCGTCAGCGCCGGTGATTCGCAAATCATCGCTGCCTGCGGTTGGCAATCCGCCATCGACATTGAAGGTCACGCCGGTTGCATTGTTGACGTCGATCGTGATGTCGTCATCGCCCGCTTTGCCTTGCACTGTCAATGTGACGATACCCACATACACAATCGCTGGGCCATCGTTGATTTGAACGGAGACAGAATTCGGACCCAAACCAATGACAGTGATATCATCATCCGCACCGGTGCCCATCACCACGATCGCACCTGGAGGAACCAATGCCACACCGACGGCTTCGATCTCGTCATAGCTGACGATGTTGCCAGTGACGTCATCGACAAACGCACCGCTGTCGGATTCTGGTCCGGCCATGAAGGTGAGTGCGTTGGCCGATGTGATGTTCAGCGTATCGCCGACCGCACCGATTGGATTGCCGCCCAGGACTTCGTAGTTGAGTCCGCCTGCGGTTAGCGTGGTGATGTTGATCGCGTCGCTGCCGTCACCGGCTTCGACCCGCACAGCTTCCATCGTGGTGATCGCGTTGACTCCCGCCGACAATCCGCCAGTGACAGTCAACGTGCCTGCGGTGTGAACCACACCGATCGTTTCGCCCGCGGCCGTGCCGCTGACCAAGATCGTGTCGGTTCCAGCACCACCATCAATCGTGTTGTTTCCACCGCGACCATCGATGATGTCGTCGCCGTCATTTCCATTGATCGTATCAGCACCCAAACCACCGATCAGGATGTCATTTCCGGCA
>JBGSMN010000045.1:0-4126 GCA_041740155.1 Rhodopirellula sp. | reverse complement strand
TCAGTGGTTGCCGATATCCTGATTGTTTGCATTTGCATGAAGACGATTGCAATGTAAAGGACGCTGTTGCTGATGGTCGCATCGACGCCCGCCGCTACGATGCGTACTGCCACCTGCTCGAAGACGACCTGCTGCCAGGCTAAGAACAGCAGGTGAAAACTTTATGAGACGTTCGCTGAGGGGCTAGTTCGCAAATAAACCAGCTCATCAGCCGCAACTCGCTAGGGTGCGGTTCCCACAATAACCGCAACCTAGCGAGTTGCGGCTGATTTCTGAGTAGTTGAAATACAATCAGCCACCCGCCGTTACGAAACTCGGTTCAGGCTGCCACAGATACAGGAAGGTCGGCATTTTGGAACGATCCAAACCGGGAATGCTTAGGGGTAACAATGAACTCATCGGTGAGTTCGGTGTCACGTCGAATTCACTCATGGCGCGATCATTGTCACGCCGTAGCAACACTACGGGTGCGTTACTCGGCAAACCAGCCATCCGGCCCGCGATGTCAATCGCATCGTCAAGGTATCCTGTGCTGTCAACGATCCCTAACTCAACTGCTTGCTGGCCCGTCCACACTCGACCATCGAACAACTCGCGGACTTTGCGTTTGGGTTCGTCCTGATCCTCGTCTTCCATTTCGTCCGCGTCTCCCTCGTTTTCATCTGGCTTCTGCTTGGCATCTTTTTTCTTGTCGCTCAAGCCGAGTTCCAAGGGGTCTTTTTCAGCAGGCAGTTTGTGGCCACGTGAACGTTGCACTTGCTCAATAAAGCGATCATGAAACTGATCGGCCATCGACTGTAAGATTGCCCGTTCTTGTTTGGCCATGATACGCTGCGGCGAGCCGATGTCGATTTTCTCACCAGCTTTCACGGGCACGGGAACAATGTTGTATTGAGCTAACGTGTCTTCCATGTTGTAGCTATTGAGGATTACGCCAATTCCACCAACAACGGACGTTGGATGAGCGACGATTTGATCGGCATGCGTGGCGAGGTAATAGCCGCCGCCGCAACCGGTCGTCATCAAACACGCGACGACGGGGATGTCCCGACATTGTTTCAGGCGTGTTACGTCATGAGCGAGAATATCACTTGCCGTTACTCCGCCACCGGGTGTGTTGATCCGCAATACGACAGCAGAGATCGAACCGTCGCATTCGATCCGCCGCATCTTTTCACGGAATAATGCAACTGGGTTCTCACCCATCGAATTCAGGCCGCTGAAGTTACGATTGACGATCAATCCATCGACATCCACGATCGCAATCCGACCGCTTCCGATCGTCGTATTTCCATCGACAACAACACTGCGCACCGGGGATGCGGTGTTGTCGTTGCGAGTGACCGTGACAACTTCTCCCGTCATCCGAATGTCACCATCGACGCCCATCTTGCCGCCGAGATCCATTTTGCCGCCGACGAGAGCTTTGATCGGCGTGTTACAGCCGATCATGGCGATCGCGATGAACCCGAACGCCAGTAATACGGTGCGGCTCCATCTGGGCTTGACCATCAACGTTGGTTTATTCTGTGGTTGACGACCGTCAGTGATCAGGGAGAACATAGCGATTCCGTTCCACGAAGTGCTGGCATCGCGGTCGCTCTCACCCAATCCATCGAGAAGCCGAGACAACCGCACGTTCTCTGCTCATCGTCGAAACGCCCCCTCAAACGGTTGCCAAGATCAGGCGGATGTTGTCACCGGAAAATCAGCGCCGATTGCTTCCCTCGCCAATTCACGCACAATCGTTACATTTCCTCCGCATCTCTCGAAACTGAAAATAGATCAAGCATGAACGCTCACGACACTTCTGGAACCGATCATGAAACGACCATCACCGATCTGAAAGCTGTCGTCGAGCAATTCGTCGACGAGCGAAATTGGCACGCGTTTCACAATCCGAAGAATCTAGTCATGTCACTGGCGATCGAGACCGCCGAGTTGATGGAACACTTTCAGTGGCTGACGCCTGAGCAATCGCAACGAGTGATGGATGAGCACGAGCGTCGCGTCGCGGTTGGTGAAGAGGTCGCGGATTGTCTGGCGTACTTGCTCGCATTGGCGAACAAACTTGATATCGATTTGGCCACTACGTTGCGAGCCAAAATGATACGCAACGCGGAAAAGTATCCTGTCTCAGATGAGAATCATCAAGCGCCGTCGGTGTCATGATGAAATGTTTTATTGTCGCAATGGACTTTTCTCTTGGTGTCCCTGAGCTCGTTCGTCTGAGTAGACTCGCTCGCCATCGCGATAGGCGCGGCTGCGAGCGCGGGGATCCCAGTTTTTAACATCGCCTTCGATCACAATGTCACGCACTTGCTCCACCGTAATGTCATGCAGCGCCGCGAGTTGACGGATGGTGTTTTCATGTGTCGCGTCAAGCATATCTTCGAGTTTCGCACGCACGTTGCTACCGGGGACCATTAAAGCACGTTCGGTTGTCGTTCGCGCTGAGGCCCGGATGTCGTCATAGATCCGCCGCCGCTGTTCTTCGGGGATGTTGGCTATGCGAAGCGCTGCGAGTTCTTCCGCAGTCGCTTCCTGGAGCACCGGCTTGAGTTCCTCTTCGGCCACCTTGGCTGAATCATCACCGCTGGTCAGCGTCCAAATACCGACGACACACAGTAGCGCAACAAACACCAATGCGCCACCGACAGCCACGAACAACATCGTTGAGTCGTCGTGTTTGGACTCATCACTGGTATCTTCGGTCGGCCCAGCGGCATCGCGGAGCACCGCCTCGTCACGCTCAGCCGCCGCGGCATTCGCAGCCGCAGCCGCTGCAAACACATGGCCACATGAGGAACAGCGAATCGATTGCATCGCGGCGGGTACGTTCATCGACGTCCGACATTTTGTACATAAAATTGTTTTGACAGACATGCTTGGATTTCCTGTAACGATTACTCTTGCAAGAGCGCAGCGGTCAAATTGGCGACGGGCGGTAACATTTGCTGTTGCTGCTGTTGCAATGCGTACGCTTGCCGGGTAGATAATCCACGCTGAGAGATCTGATCCAGATCAGCATCCAGTGCTCGCCACGCAGTTGCTAAACGAGCCGCTGAGCGTTGTAGTCGAGGCAGCGGTTGCCCAGCCTCGATTTGCGAATGAAGCTCACGAGCTGATTCGTACAACTCACGCGAATTCTCAATCACCGACCGTGAATAGTCCGCCGGACGCAAATATCGTTCATAGCGCCGAATGTCGGCATAGAAATACTCCGCGCTGCTTTCGAGTGCCGCTGCATCGGACATCCATTGTTCACGATAGTGCTCGGGGGCACTCGACGGCGGCAGCGAACTCGGTGGCGGTGCCATCCACAGCAACGCATATGTTTCGTCGCCGCACTGATTGACCCGCGCCAAGCGGCGATCGAGCACTGGGTCACGGACCGCCGCCAACGACTCGGCAAACGGACGCCAGCGAGCGACGAAATTGGTAAAGTTGGCAACGATCTCATCGTAAGTTAACTCGGGCAACCGATCTGCTTCCTGCAAGATTACCTGACGTAGCAAGCGGGCTTCATGAACTAACGAACGCGATTGGTCACTCGGGATCCGCGTGGCGGGTAAATCATCAATGATTGTTTGCAAATAAGTCGCTGCAATCACCATTTGATCGTGCAATCCATGACGATCAAACTGAGGTGCGATGCCACTGAGTTTTGCTAGCGTGCGGCACGTCGCATCACATCGAGAGATCAACGCACGCATGTTTTGATCCCGATCAGGAACGCTCCGTAGTCGAAACGAGAGTTCACGGTACCGTTGGTCAATGCCTTGATAGGCGGCGACCAACGGATCGATCGAAGAGGCCCGACGTGCATGTCCCGCTAACGCACCCACTTCCGCTTGAAGTTGATAGAGCGATGGTAATTGAACGCGGAAATCACGATTGGAACGCGCAGCCGATTGTACGGTTTGCATCAGTTCTGCGAGTTCGCTTTGAAACTGAGTCAGCGCCACATCGAACTCATGCACGTCATGTGGATGATGTTGCGGTGCCGGGACCTGGGGCGTGGGCTGGACTCGTGGCGGTCGTGGACTGGGCGGTGGTGCCGGTCGTGTGGGTGGGGGCGTTTGTGGCACTGTGCCTGGGCCGAGCGGTCCGCCTGGAAAACGGC
>JBGSMN010000008.1:0-46814 GCA_041740155.1 Rhodopirellula sp. | reverse complement strand
TGCGATCCGCCACATCATTCCGTTTGTACCGGGGGGCTGGAGGAATGTTCTCCAATTCTTTTAATGCGGACTACTCAACCACATGCAGATGCTGGGCAGGGGCGATAATGATCAGGTAAGTATTGCGGCCATTGTCGATTCGCACGTTGGTGGCTTGCTCAGCACCGACGGAAAACCCATCCACGCCGACCGGTGCGAGCTGGATTTGATGATCACCGACAGGCAATTCGGCTCGCAACACTTGAATTTCACGAGGCAACAAGCCCCAGCAACGTGTGTCGGCTGTTTCGCTGTACGTCCAGGCGGTCGAGGCGGCGAACTGCATCGCACTACCCAAACCGCCGGTCAATCCGAGACCCTCGCGGGCTTTGGCCACGGCGAGTTCTTTGCCCGCTTGTCGCAGAAAACTGCGGGCAATCGTCCACGGTTGTTCCGCGTCGGCTTGCACGCGAACTAATTCAGCCACGTCAGTAAGCGACTGGGTCGCACCGAGTAACGTGAAGGGACGAGCCTGAGGATGAGACGCCTGCGGAGCGTTGAGCATGGGTGTGCTGGCAACGGTGACGGCCACCACGGGTGAGGGCGGCACAAAGACACTGGGAATCTTGACGCTGGTGATCTTAGGTAGTCGCGTGATGTCATCTTTTTTCTCGTCGCTGTGCAGCATCAACGTGCTGGCAATGGAGACGGCAGCCGAGGTCACCGGTGCATCCGTGGGCACCAGCACGGGTCCTCGACCGACCAGCGCGAACACGTACAAGGCTCCGTGGCCAGGTCGACTGTGATTTCCGACGGTGGCTCGTTGCAGGTCATCAGCAGCAGGTCGAAAGTCAGGCCGGATGGCGCTGACAAGTCGATAGTTTCGTTGGGCATCATCAAAATCATGATGGGTGGCCTCACGCAACACGCCTCGCAGATACGGTGCCAATGCGAGTTCTTGGTTGGGGCTGGTGTCGAGCACTTCGAGCATGAATCCTTTGCGGCGACTTTCGGCAACCGTCCGCAAGGCGGCTTGGTGCATGGCCGCTTGATTGATGTAGCTTTCTGCGTCCGAGCCATCGCCCGCGAGCGAACAGATCGCCAACATCGTACGAATCATGACCTCTTCGTAACCCGCTGGTTTGAACATCCGCGCGGTGTCATCGGTGACCATTGACAAGACGTTACCCGAAGCCGATTGAACCGCAACGAGCGCACCACCGTCGCTGGCTCCGATGGCTGCCGCTTCACTCGTTCGATCAAACCGATCTCGAAGCGTGCGCAGCCGCGAAGTGGCCGCGTCAATGTCACCAGCGGCCAGTTGCACAATCGCAAGGTCGAGCTGGGCGGGGTCAGCAAAGCGGCTTTTGGAGTCCGCCACTTCGCTCAGCAGTTTCGAGGCTGTCGTTAAATCACCAGAAACAAACGCATCACGGGCCGTGTCGATGGACACGAGTTTCGAGGCGCAGCCCGAAATGACCAGCAAACCTGCGAGCACCAGATACACATGCTGCGGCGACCAGCTTCTAACCATCAGCTTGGTCAAAGATGCCGAAGTTCCACCATTTGCCACCGCGAGTCTTGTGATAGCCCTTGCGAATCTTGGCCGATTCTTTGATGTAATCACCGCTATGCAAGTTCACCATTTCCAGCGTCAACACATAGTCTCGCTGGGTTGATTTGTTGCGGTCCGTCGTGCCGGTGGTGATCGTCGCGTATAGCAGGTAGTCCACCGGCGTTCCTTGACGGCCCAGAGCAGCGGCGAAGGCGGCCCGGTTGCCAGGCAGGAACAGCGAGTCGGGACGCAGCCGGGTTTCAATCAGAGCGGCGTCGACCATCCGGCGGCTGATGCTACGAAAGGACTGACCTGCGTTGATCTGTGAGTCGATGCGCTCATAAAGTTGGTCTTTGAAATCAACCAGTTCCTCTGCGCTCTTGTTTTCGATACCAATGAAACAAACGCGGGCCGGGCCGGTCGCCAATTGAGGTGGGCAATTCGGGTCGAGCATCGCGGCCATCGCTGGATCGGTAGCACCAGCGATGCGTGGATCGCCAAGCTGCATGTCACCCGACAAATTATGGCTGGCCATCATCGCCGGCGTGCTGCCGTCTTGGGCGAATTGAGCACCGAAGGGCATCGGTGCGGACGGTGGCGGGCAGCGACTGAGCAACTGAGCGACAGACGTATCAACGAGTGGATTCCAAGTCGCCGCGCCTGCTTCATGGCTGCCCACGAGATCTTTCTCGTCGTTGGCGACCAAATGGCCGTATTGGTGGGCACATCCGCTCATCAGCAACGCGACCACACTGCCAGCGACGATCAGCCACAATAGCCAGAACGCAGTCATGGGGCGAGCAGCGATCTGCGGAAAGGCAACCGAGCAAGCAGTCAGGCGGCCAGCGACGCGGGTCGGCGCGACAATGGCGGGTTCGCTTCGGTGGGTCTGGAAATCACCATCCATGGCAGTCAACGTTTTGGTAAATGACGAAAAAACAGGAATTCCGGCGAGGGCGGCTTGTGATGATTAGATCAGTTAGCAAAATGATCGGCATGGCGTCGAGATGAAGCCGTGAAAAGCCATTTCAGAAGTGACATCGCACGCAGCCTCCGCGAAGTCGCCAGACGTCCCATTTTGACGCTGTGCGGGATCTATTGCATTTTCCCGATTTCTGTTCCATTACCGATATCAGCAAAAAAATCCCGCTCCTAATTCCATTCATTTGACTCTTCGTTGACCAACCATACATGATTGTCACGTTCGAACCGAAAATCGACGACACCGATTCCGATCGCTTCACCGCACCTTCGCTGACTCCTAGCGATCGTCCACAGCCCATGTTTTCGCCGGGGTTGGTCAGCGATGATGATGACGACGATGATACTGACGACGATTCCATTTCAGACGATGACGAAGATACGCCTGGGTTCAACGACGACCTGGACGATGCCGAAGATGACTTGGACGAGTTTGATGACATCGATGAAGATGACTTCGACGACGACTTCGATGATGATTTTGAAGAGGAACTCGACGATGATTACGAGATTGAAATCGACGACGAGATCAGTGCCGAATTCGGCTTGAACACCGCTGGCGGTGACGACATTGAGGAAGAAGAAGACGACCTCGATGACTTCGACGATTTTGAAAACATCGACTGAGTCATCAAACCACCTAGGTGAGTCCATACCGGGAGTGAGGCTCCCGCCGAACGTCGACTCAGCAGGAGCTTCGTTCTCCCGTCGGTCGCATGTCGGGGTAGATTCTTAACTGCCGCTGGTCTTATTTTAATCACTCTGTGATAACAAGCGTGCCCCGCATCCCGGGGCGAGCTTGACCGTGGGGATTGGCGATCTCGGCCCAGACACGGAGTTGCGAGGTAACAGGGTTGAGTTCGTCCGACACAAACGTCACCTTACCGCTGAACAAGAGTGGTTCGTCACTGCCATTTTCAAACTCGTCCAACTGTGATTCCAGCTTGCCCGTTTTGTTCATAGCCAATTGTTTAGCGGGCGGTTTGATTTCAAATTTCACGTCACAACCGACTAGGCTGCTGTCGTAAAGCTGGCCGTCGATGAAACCGCTAACGCGAATCGGGTCGAGCGAGATTAGTCGCACGATCGGTGTACCGGGTTCGACCCATTGGCCTACTTGCACGAGCACTTCAGCGACTTGGCCAGTGACGATGGATTGGACGGTGTGTTCGGCGAGACGCAGTCGAGCCAATTCCACGGCCGCTCGTTTCTCGGTCGCTGTGGCCGAGGCGACCGCACGCTCCTGCTCAGATTGCTCGACTGATAGCTCAGCTTGGTCGATGACCAATTGCAAACGATCCATTTCCGTTTCGGTGACCGAACCGTTGAACCGATCGTTGGCCTCGTTGCTTTGCTCCCATTCACGTTGCCGGACTTCGAGCGAGCGTTCTGCATAACGAGTGTTGACATCGTTCTCGGCTTGAATTTCGCTCGCTTGCAGTGCTGCTTGCGATGCCACCAATTCGGCTTGGGCGCGCCGGGCATCCATTCGTATCAACACATCTTGGGCCACGACCTGATCACCTTCGCGCACCTCTACGGCACACACCAATCCCGCGATTGGGGTCGCAATGGTGGTGTTTTGGATCAACAACACTTGGGCGTCGTGGACGGTCAGCGAGTCGTTGGCGTGTACGGAGCCTAATATCGCCGCGATGAATGAAACTGGGCTGAACGAAATCAAGATGCAGGCCGCGGCGAGCCACGCCGAAGTTTGTCGCTTGGATTGCTGCATTATTTCAGGGGAGTGCGATTGCCACATTTTTTTGATTATCTTAGGAGCGTCCGCGAGTTAAATGTCACTTCTAGGCTAGTCTCGTGTCGTCAAAGAGCAAATCCAACTTCGCTTTCCTACAACGCGCCGGTCAGGCCCCACATGCAGCAAATCAAACTTTTCAAAGGCGTCGATAGCGATCTGCCGGAATTAGAGCGTCAAGTCAACCGTTGGATTCGCAAGGCAGGCGTGCAAGTGATTTCGATAACGGGCAACCTGTCCAGCCAACCGAGTGCTGGCCAAGGTCCCATGAGCAGTTTCGCAGCGGGCGATGTGCTGATCATTGTCCAGGTGGAAACTGAAAAACCGCTGGGGTAAACCGGCCGGTCGTGTCCTTGGAAGGGTAGCGAAAGTCGTCAAGACTTTGGGGGGCATTGCATTCGCTCTGATAAACGAAACTCTTAACGAGTTCCGCTACGATCATTTCCAGGGTTAAGCGGCGTTGATGTGGCCGTCTTCGCTGACGTCTTCAAAGCGAATCGAGACTCGTTTGCTGACGCCGGATTCTTGCATCGTGACACCGTACAATGTCGTTGCGGCCGTCATTGTTTTCTTGCTGTGTGTTACCACGATGAATTTGGATTGATCGAGGAATTGATTCAGCACCGTGACAAAGCGTCCGATGTTGGCTTCGTCAAATGGCGCGTCAACCTCGTCCAGCACGCAAAAAGGACTGGGGCGATACTGAAAAATCGACATCAACAACGCAACCGCAGTCAGAGCTTTCTCGCCACCGGACAACAACGAGTTGTTGAAACTCGGTTTGCCGGGCGGCGTGGCGATGATTTCAACGCCGGCTTCGAGTGGATCGTCGGAATCTTCGAGCACGAGGTCGGCGTGCCCACCACCGAAAGATTTGCGATACAGTTTTTGAAAGTTCTGGCGGATTGCTTCGAGTGTGTCCAAGAACAATCGTCGCGAATCTGCGTTGATCCGCGCGATCACTCGTTGCAGCGAGTCTTTCGCAGCCGTGAGATCTTGGTACTGACCGTGCAATTCGTCGTAGCGAACTTGAAGCTCGTTGAGTTCATCGAGCGCTTCCATATTGACCGAACCAACGTTCTGGACTTGTTCGCGAAGTTTGGCAATCTCTTTGTCAATCGCTTCGCGGTCTTCGATCTCGCTGAGTTCCTCGGGCGGCTGATCATTCCGCAAGTCGATACTGTAGTCCTCTGCGATTCGCTCGGCCAGCGTGTTGCGTTTGAGTTTGGCGGCGTCACGGGCCGCCGTGATGGAAGCCATCGCCTCGGCAGCGGCAGCGACCGCTTTGATCGCGGCTTGAGCCTGCGACTGCATTCGCCGAGCTTCGGTTCGTTGGGCCTCGGCGCGGATTGCGAACTCCCGCAGTTGTTCATCGGCCGCTTCGCTGGCGATCCATAAATCCGCCAATTGATCGTCGGCGGCGACGATCCGTGATTCCAGTTGACTCAAGCGTGTCCGAGTATGTGTGATCGCTTCGCGGATCTCTTGTTTGGCCGCTTCACGTTGCGATTGATCTCGCCGAGCGACGTCGGCTGCGGTGGCGAGTGACTCGACTTGCTGATCCAATCTCGCGGATTCGACCGAGACGCTCATCGCTTCACTTTGCACTTGCTGCAGTTTTGCGGTGGCGTCAATGAGTTCAGTTTCGATACCGCTGCGTTGATGCTCGAGTTCCTCGATCGCTGCCTTGCCGGTGGCGATTGCATCACTTAGTTCCAGATCTTTTTGTTGGGCGCGATCGAGCGTCTGCTGGTGCTCGCTGCCCGCACCGGAGAGTTCGTTGACAGTGGTTTGACGTGTGGCGAGCCGTTCGGCAACGTGGTGGCTGCGAGCTTCGGCAGCAGCGTGAGCGGTGATCCAGCCTCGCTGGGTTTGTTCGTGGCGGCCAAGTTCAGCAGCGTGCTCGTCGATCTCAGTCGCTAACCGTCCGATCTCTTTTTGGCCTTCGTCAATTTGATACGCGTAGTGTTCCATTTCCGAGCGTGCCGATTGCAACTCGCTGCGGCGGCTGACCAATCCAGTTTCGCCGCCGGGCGGTCCAACAACACTCGAACCATCGTTGTCGAGCAAGTCACCAGCGGCGGTTACGAATCGCAAACCGGCTCCTGAAAGTTTTCGCAGTCCCAAAGCGGTGGCCAGCGAATCGACCAACCAAGTATTGCCGAGCAGATGTCGGACGAGTGGTTGCAAGTCTACGTCGCAATCGACCATGCGGTCGGCCCGTCCAATCACGCCAGCTAAACCGTCCAAGCGAATCCGATCGCCAGGCCGGCGGGTGGGCAGTTCGTCTAAACGAATGATACCGACACGGCTGGCGATACTGATTTTTCCAGCGGCGATCGCGTCGCCAATTTCCGGTCCACGGACGATGATGTATTGCGTTCGTGGGCCGAGAGCCGCGTCAATCAGCGGTGCGACTTGGCGATCAACGTTAAAACATTCTGCAACCAAGCCGACGAGTTGTTGACGCAGTGGTCCTTCGGGCAATCGCAAAATTTCGCGCACACCACCGCTGACTCCTTCTTGACGTTTTTCGAGTTCGGCGAGCACCTTGGCTCGTTCGGAGATACCTTGACGCCGAATCTGGAGCAACGCAATTTCTTCTCGGCGTCGTTCAAACACGCGGCGTGTCTCGGCCAATTTCGCATCAGCGATATCAATGAGTTTTTGTGCTGCAGCGATTTCGATAACGAGCTGGGCGACATGCGCCGTGGCAGCGTGGTGATCGGTTTCGGCTGCCCGCAGACTCTCCTGGGCAGTGGCCAAGTTGCGCTGGGTTTCTTTGATCGCACGGCGCGCTTCGACGATTTGTTGCGAGACCCGCTGCCGATTCGCTTCGCGATCAGCCACCCGGCGGACGGCAGCGAGATGTTCGCGCTGCAATTCGTCACGGCGGTTGGCGATCGCATGCACTTCGCTCTGTAACTGATCCCGATCAGCGGTGATGGATTGTTTCTTGCGCGAGATTTCAGCCGCCTGGGCCTGAGCTTTCTCCAAGTCGTCGAAGGCTTTTTGCAGATCCGCGATAGCACTTCCGGCGGCTGTGCGTGTGATCCGCAGGCGGCGATAGTGACCCGCCAGCGCCCGACGTTGTTCGCTCAGGGTGGTTTGGTCGGATTCACGGCGACCTTGCAAACGGGCGACTTCACCCGCCAGCTCGCTGCGCGTTCGCTCGGCATCACGGGCTTCTTCAGCGATGCCCTGCAATCCTATTTCGGCGGCTTGCCGTTGCTCGTCAAGTTCTTCACGCTGCAGTTCCCGCAAGGCGTGATCGTCGGCCGCCGTGGCCAATTTGGCTTGAGCGGACTCCAGCTCGCTGCACAGGGACAGCCAATCCGTCCAAGCCACCACGGTCCGCAATTCCTTCAAACGATCGGTCGCTTGGCGATACCGTTCGGCCTTACCAGCTTGGCTTTTGAGCGTTTTCAGCCGGGTGGCGACTTCATCGACAATATCGCCCAGTCGAACGAGGTTTTGTTGGACACGGGCCAGTCGTCGTTCCGCTTCGACCTTTTTGGCTTTGAAACGGCTGATTCCAGCGGCTTCCTCAAAAATCGCACGACGATCCTTGGCATTCGCCTGCAACATTCGGTCGACTTTGCCCTGCTCGATCAAACTGTAGGCGTCGATCCCGATACCGGTGCCCCGGATGAGCGCTCGTACGTCTTTGAGCCGCACGGCTTGGTTGTTGATCAGATATTCGCCCTCACCGCTGCGGTAAACGCGACGTGTGACGTGGACTTCGGGAGCGTCGACGGGCAGTTGGCCACATGAATTGTCGAAAATAATCGTGGCTTCGGCGGCACCGGCGGGGCCACGGGTTTGCGATCCCTTAAAGATCACGTCGGACATATCTTTGCCACGCAGGCTTTTCGCACTCTGACTGCCCAACACCCATTTCATCGCGTCGACGATGTTGGATTTCCCTGAGCCGTTCGGACCCACGATCACGGTGATCCCGTCAGGGAAATCGAATCGGGTGCGGTCGGCAAAACTCTTGAATCCGGCTAGCTCGAGCGCTTTGAGCATAGAGGCGAGACTGCAAACCAAGAGAGAGAAAAATGGGGAAACTTGCTGTGATACGACAAGATTAGCCAAAATGGTCGGGAAATCCTAGCTGAATCTGACCTCCGAGTCAGCTAAATCAGCACAGCGATCAGGCAAATCACCACGATGATCAGCCCAGCGACCATCTTGCCTACCGTTCCCGTGGTGCGGCCCCAGAACGCGGCGCGACCGATTCGCCAGTTCTCACGCCAAGATTTCCCGTCGTTCCATTCCGCCAGCATCGCTCCGGCGGTGGCCCCCAAACCGCCAAATAGCAGCGCCGCTAAAACCGGCCCCAGTACAGGAATCGGCAATCCAATGATTCCGCCAGTGATCGCACCGACCATCGAGCCGACAATGGCCATAATCGTCGCCCGGCGACTGGCCCCCGCCCGACTGGCACCGACTGCTCCTGCAGCGAATTCCAGCAACTCACCGACAATCCCCGCGAAAAAAGCCACTGCCACGGTGAGCAAACCGATTTGGCTGCGGCCAGATTCTGGCCCCAACCAAGCGTACAGGCCGATCGCCAGCACCGCGATCCAGTTGCCCGGCAACGCAATCAAATTCAGCAACCAAGCGGCCAAACAAAAGACAACCAGAAACGCAGCCAAGATAAACGTGCCGCCTGACAATAACACCGCTTGAGCCGACTCACGCCAAGCAGCGAACCAGCCTGGCGTTTCAACGGGGACCTCGGCCACAAGTAATAAAACGCATGCCGTCGATGCCATGAGCTGGCCGGTTTCTAGCAGCAAGGCACTGAGAGGGGGCAGAGTATTGACGAGACTGTTTTTCATTATGAACACGCGAAAAATGGCGAAAGATTCGATCAGGGGTCGGTGAAGTAAGGGGCGTGAGCGAACCACATACCAGGAGAAGTCGTCTGAAAAGCACCCAACCACGTCACCAGCAAGGCATCATCCACCATTTCTGAGATGAGCAATCTACGAAATTCGCTATGGATGTGGATCGGCCCTTGGTCAGTCGCTACCATAGTGGGCAGCGGTCAGCCACGTGATCCCCATTTCGCCGAGCGAAAGGAAACCAGTATCCATGAGCGCGCGGGTCTTAGACACCAACGTGTTAGTTTTGAATCGTTTCTATATGGCGATTCGAGTCGTCAACGTACGTCGTGCGATGACTCTGTTGTATCGTGATTGTGCCGAAGTCATCGACTGTGACGATGGTCAATACGTTAGCTACGACTTCGCTTCGTGGTGTGAGCTGAGCCAATTGGCGGCGACTGACAAACAAGAAGGCGAAGACTTTTTGCAGGCAGTTGATTTTGAGATCAAGGTGCCTCGGATCACACGCTTGACTCGGTTTGATCGCATGCCAGCCCAAACGGTGCGGTTCAATCGGCGGAATTTGTTTGCACGCGACGATTATCGTTGCCAGTACTGCGGCAAAGTCGAGCCGATGGCCAAGTTGAGCTTGGATCACGTTGTGCCCCGTTCGCACGGCGGTGCGACGACATGGGAAAACATCGTGTGCAGTTGCCTGCGCTGTAACAGCCGCAAGGGTGGACGAACTCCGCAACAAGCTCGGATGAAACTATTGTCCCATCCAGCGAAGCCACGTTTCAATCCGCTGATGACGCAAGCGATCGAGGATCCGCGATACGAATCGTGGAAGTCGTTCCTGCAAACGTCGTAAGATAAAAAGCCCTTTGGCTTAACGCACGTAGCAGCGTCTCTCCGAGACGTTGTTTGCCGCGAGTCTCGGAGACGCTCGCCTGCGTGTTTCGCGTCCAGTTTGTGTCTCGTTCCCAGACTCTCCCTGGGAACGCACTATACCGCAGACTCTGCCTGCTGATTTCACGCTACCTGAGCCAAGGCCTCCCAGGTAGTGTGTTTCCCGTCGGAGCGTGGGAACAAGAATCGTTATGGCACGTGAGTCATTGCGAGATGTTTAGCACCGTCTAGAAACTTGCATTTTCCCATCAAAATAGATAACGCTCAGCAGTTTTTTAAATGGAACGATGAAAGATTTACGCGTATATTCTTTGACCTACGCGGGTGGCTGAACATAATTGCGGTAGTTTATTGACCGACGGTCTCTTGCTCTTGCGTTTCTTTGCGTAACTTTTAATTAGGAAATTTTGATGACAAGAAAACAGCGTTGTTTCCCCTTTATCTTCGTCGCGATTGGAATCGCATCGAGTTCGCTTAGTAGCTTCTCTGGTTGTTCATCCAGTAACGAAACGACGGTGATTGCTCCTGCCGAAGATTTCCAAGAAGATTCCGCCGTCGCGGCGGAGAAAGCCAAAGCGATGGCCAAATCGCAGAATGAGCCCCTCTAATTTCACGTTTTCCGAGTCTACCTCGTTCGAGATGACTCGTTTCTTTTCTTTCACAAACAGAGTGTATTCATGTCAAAAATTAGGTTACGTCGAGGCTTCACTTTGGTGGAGCTTCTCGTTGTCATCGCCATCATTGGCGTGCTCGTAGGATTGCTGCTTCCCGCTGTTCAAGCGGCCCGTGAAGCGGCACGGCGGATGAGTTGCAGTAATAATTTCAAGCAGCTCGGATTGGCGATTCACAATTACCATGCCGCTTACAACCAAATGCCAGTGCACGGCGGCGGCACAACTCAACCTGCTGGCACGATCGAAGGCGGATTTCCGTCGTCTCAGTCGAACCGGCTAACGCTCAGCATCCTCGTTGGGATGACTCCCTTTTTCGAGCAACAAGCGCTTTGGGAGCAGATTTCCAATCCAAACGTACAAGTCGCTGGAAGTCCCGGCACGGTCCGCAACCCACCTTGGCCAGCGATGGGGCCGACCGCGACAGACGAGGACAACCAATTTGGTCCAGCTCCAAACATTCGCAACACTGCCTACGTTCCTTGGGTGACCGAGATCGCATCGCTACGTTGTCCCAGCGATCCAGGAACCGGATTGCCCGCGATGGGGCGAACGAATTATGCCGCTTGCATCGGCGATGGTATTCGTTTGCAGTCTCTTGGCCCTTATGACAACCAAACAAACGCTGTTACTACGAACAATTCCGGGCAGTTTGGTGCGGCAGACCGTGGTGCGTTTTCCTGTCGAAAGAAACGAGCGTTCCGCGACATCCTCGATGGACTGGCCAATACAGTGATGATGGGAGAGATCGCAACCGATCTTGGTGATCGCGACAAACGAACCCAAGGCATGCAAGGTGCGACAGAGCCGAGGAATAATCCATCGGTATGTCAAGCGAGCGCTGACCCTGCACGTCCTCAGTTTTGGGATCCAAGTGTGCCTGCGGCTTCTTTGTTCGCAGGCAATCAAGGTCGCGGTTTTCGCTGGGCGAGCTCGGAGGCTCCTTATACGGTATGCACGACGATCCTGCCTCCGAACCGTGAGTTTTGTGTTCGCGATGTTACCCGTCCCATCATCTATGAAGGCACCTCGACTTTTAGTAGCCGGCATCAAGGGGGTGTGCATGCATTGATGGGTGACGGAGCAGTCAAGTTTATCACCGATTCGATCGAAGCAGGCAACTCAACGGCTCAATCAGTGCTTCAAGGGAGCGTCAATCCACCCGGATCGAAGAGTCCCTATGGTTTATGGGGCGCTGTCGGAACACGTGCCAGCAAAGAGACGCTAGGACTCGAATAAGTATCGCGAGTCCATTCGTGCCATCTTTCCTTCCGAAAACTCATTGAGTTTTTGTGATGACTCTTTTTCGAGCGAGCCCTAACTAGGCTCGTTCGATTTCTTCTAACGCAAGGACAGCTCGCTCAGCGCTTCAACAACCGATTAATCGCGAATGTTTGATGTGTGAGCGGTACTTATACCACTAAGCACATCGGGAAATCATTCGGTATAACCGCTGTGAGCCGACGACGCTAGCTGCGGGCATCACCCATTGCCTACGGCTAGCCCGATATTGCATACGTCGATTCGTTTAGCCCTATAGCGCATGGTAGCCGTCCATTCTGTGAAACCGGATTTGCGTAGGGAGGCAGAGATTTGGTAAAGGGTGTGGTTGAGCCAAGCCAATTCTTTCCCCAACGATCTTTCAGAGCGCGAGTTGATAAAGCTCGGTGAGATGCACGCTGCAACGATCGAAAAATTCGAAAAACGAATTGCTGAGCTGGAAGAATAACTCAAAGCCAAAAATCCCACGGAGCGACTGGATACTCCTTACTCTCAAAAAGCGGAAGAGAAACGACAAACTGTTAAAGGGACCAAGAAATCAAAGCGTCCCAAACCGCTGCGACGTGCACGCGTCACGACCGTTGGCAAAATCAAGCTGGCCGAACAAACCGAACATGTTTGTCCCGAGGGCCTCCGTCGTACCGATTGTATTCTCTCATACACCCGGGTTGTCTGACGACTTGAAAAATGAATTTGAATCTCTGTGCACAATCCTTGCTAATTCGGCGGTGGTCTATTGCGATGAAACCTCGTGGAGCATCAATTCGGTTTGGGCGTTTTTGAATGAACATGTGACGGTCGTTTTCTATGGCGTTCACAAAGACGCCTAGACACTTGCCGCTATCATTGACAAGGGAGTCTTTCAGGGAACTCTGGTCAGCGATGATGCCGCCGTTTAACAGAATTTCAGCGAAGCTCAAAAGTGCTGGGCTCATTTGATTCGCAAGGCGATCAAGCTGACGCTGACTTCACCCGACGAATCGCGTTTCCGCGAACTAGCTGACGGCCTTTTAACTATTTATCGCGATGCCAAACGGATCTCCAATGACGGTCGTATGCGACCCGACACCAAACGTTCTAAAGTAGGTGATTTGGATGATCGGGTTTTCGAACTCTGCTCGGCCCGCTGGTTTGATGAAGTCAAGGACTGCGAAGGCGACGAAAACGACTATCGCAAACTATACAACGAACTGATGCATCGCTGACAGACATGCTTTGATGTAAAATGAGGCTTCATGTTGTGCACACAATGGACAGCTATCTTTCCCTTGCCGATTGAGTGATTACCATTCACTTCATCAAGAACTGTTTCCCCACTACTCGCTCGGACTGCTGTAGCTATGAAATTCCACAAGCCGATCTTTTGGTTGTTGTGTGTCTCCGTGATGTTGGGAGTTCCGATGCAGTTCGCTCCTGCGGAAGACTCGCATTCGCCAATATCGATTTCGGGAATCTATCCGCACTTGGCCATGTTCAATAACGAAGGCGAATGCGGAACCGGTGCAGTGGTCCCGTGGGCGAACCGATTGTGGGCGGTGACCTATGCTCCGCACATGCCCTCGGGGTCCAGCGACAAGCTTTATGAAATCACCCCAGACCTCCAACAGATCATTCGTCCCGAGAGCATCGGCGGCACGCCCGCAAACCGGATGATTCACAACGAATCACAACAACTCTTTATCGGTCCCTATGCGATCAATGCCCAAGGCAATGTGCGAGTGATTCCCTACAGCAAAATGTTTGGCCGGCCCACCGGCAACGCGCGGCACCTGACGAACCCCGCCGATAAAATCTACTACGCGACCATGGAAGAAGGCGTCTACGAAGTCGACGTCCACACCCTCGAAGTCACCGAACTGTGGGCCGACGAACAAAAGAAATCAGGACGCTACGCAAAATTGCCCGGCTACCACGGCAAAGGCTTGTATTCGGGTCAAGGCCGAATCGTATACGCTAACAATGGTGACCACGCTGCCGCAGCAATGGTGAATCCCGCAGTGCCCTCCGGAGTGCTGGCGCAATGGGACGGAACGGCGGATGCCTGGGACGTCGTGACGCGAAACCAATTCACCGAAGTCACTGGTCCCGGCGGGATCCACGGCAATGAACATCCCGAAACCGATCCGATCTGGACGATCGGTTGGGATCATCGATCTTTGATCTTCTTGTGTCTCGATGGCGGGCAATGGCATCGGTATCGTTTGCCTAAGTCGAGTCACAGCTACGATGGGGCACATGGTTGGAACACCGAGTGGCCACGCATCCGCGACATTGGCGAAGACGCTTGGTTGATGACCATGCACGGTTCGTTTTGGTCCTTCCCTAAAACCTTCGGAGCCAGCAACACCGCAGGTATCGCGCCTCGATCGAACTATTTGAAAGTCATCGGCGACTTCGCGCGTTGGACGATCCAGCCCGATGACCCAGCCGGGGATCGCATTGTCTTTGGTTGCGACGACACCGCAAAAAACGAATTCCTCAATAAACGCAGCGCCAAAGGAAAGATCGCTGCCCCGCAATCACAATCGAATCTTTGGTTCGTCGAACCGTCTCAGCTTGACCACTTCGGTCCTGTCATCGGACGCGGTGCCGCTTGGGTGAATGAATCTGTTCAGGCAAACGTGGCGTCCGATCCGTTCCTCGTCAGCGGCTACGACCGACGCAGCTTGCATCTGTCGCACACCGCAGACGACGACGCGGCCATTGAAATTGCGATCGACGCGACTGGTAACGGGCAATGGTCAACGGTTCAAAAGGTGAACGTGATCGCGGGCCAGTCGCAGTGGCTCGATTTGAACGACCTCGGTCCCGCCGTTTGGATGCGACTGACCAGCGATCGCGACTTGCAAGGCGCCACCGCATGGTTTCAGTATTCGAACGTTGACGAACGGACCGATACGCCAACCGCGATGTTCGCTGGCCTTGCGAGTTCAGGCTCCAACAAAGCAAGTGGTGGACTCATTCGGGCACGTGGCGAAAACAAAAAGACGCTCAGCCTCTCTGCGGTCGATGTCAACGGGAACGACTTGGGCTACTACGAGCTTGATGAAAAGCTTCAGCTTCACAAAGTGGACGACGCTTCGTTACACGAATACACCAAAGCGAATACCGCCATCCCGATGGACGTTGTGGTGCTCGACGATGCCTCGGTGCTCTATACCGATGATGCGGGACGCCGATGGCGATTACCACGCAGTGATGCGTCACTCGACCAGGACTTGGGTTGGGGGGCGACACGCGTCGTTCGGGAAGTCGCGACCGAACGCGATCTATTCAATGCTCACGGAACCTTTTACGAACTGCCCGCCGACAATGCGGGCGGGTTTGCCAAAATCCGTGCCGTGGCTACCCACAATCGACGCATTCATGATTTCTGTTCCTATCGCGGCTTGTTCGTTATGACAGGGGTCGATTCCGATGCGAACCATTCGCACATCATTCGTTCCGATGACGGCAATGCGGCGGTTTGGGTCGGCGCGATCGACGATGCCTGGCAACTCGGCAAACCTCGCGGGTTCGGCGGCCCGTGGAAGGATACGAACGTCGAAGCCAATGCTCCGTCGGATCCGTATCTAATGACGGGTTTTGATTCAAAGACACTGACGTTGTCTCACTCGGCAAACCAGTCCGTGACGATGCGCGTGGAACTGGACATCAACGGTGACGGACTTTGGATAACCTACAAGAGCTTCCAGGTACCGGCGGGCGAAGAGATCCTGTATGCGTTCCCTTCCACCGTGACGGCCTACTGGTTACGCGTCGTCGCCGACCAGCCCTGCACGGCAACAGCTCAGCTCACGTATCGATGATCGAAAACTTGAAATCACGGAGCAATGAATTCAAGGTCGCGATCGTCGCGTGCATGAGACAGTTAACCACGATCATCAAACTTCTGGTCACATCAAAATGGTAACCAATCTGGGCATCCGGGATTATCGTGGATTCATCCAGAGCGAGGGATTTTTTTTAGGCATGGCGGTGGTGTCCGAAAAGTTTGCTTGAGGTATTCAGATGTGTTAGGTTGAGTTTGCCGCGAGAAACGGACGCAAGCTCGAATGGCGTGGACTTAGTGAGCCGACGGCGCTAGCCGCGGGCATCACCACCTGTATCAGCTCGCAAGGCCCGAGGCTAGCGCCTACGGCTCAGTCGATGGGCTTAAGTCCACGCCATTCGACGCAAGCTCTGCGGGGACGCGGGCTTGCCAGGGAGATTGCGGTCGGGGTGCGCCGAAGGGTATTTCTGGCTGTCGGCCAGTTTTGCTTGCCGTCAGCGTTTTTTGACAGCAAGAGAATACATTCAAACACCACCGCCATGCCTCCGAAAATCTAACATCATCGGCTTTCCCACTATAATCCTGGATGGACTGAAGACTTGTGAATGAGGGAGTAAGGCGTCGTGTAAAACCTTTGAACTCAGCACTTATTTTTCACGCGATGCTACTTGGTCGATCGCGTGCCAACGGCGCGGTGAACCTTGGGAGAGAGATGTCGCGTCGAGGTTTCATTTTTGCCCCTTGGACGCAGGAGCTCATGCCTTGAAAATCCACCATACAGGACATGAGTGCAAGGCAACTGAAATTGATGCGATTTTGAAAACCGGCGATTTCGGTAGAAAACCTTCTGTCTTCAGTAAAAGCTCGATTGGTTGTGTCGTTCCACCCACAGATTCTGCGGATGAGGCGAACTTAAACGCTCTGCAAATCGCTAAGAGCTGAGTTTAAGTTTAAGTTTAAGTTTATGGGCGTGGCGAAAGGATCTCAACGTCGGCGTTTTTTCTTCTTCTCACGCCGCTCCGTTTTGCGATTTGTTTTGTGCTTAGGCTTGGCTTTGCCAACGCTCGCCGCTGGATGATCGCCTAACGCTACCGATTGGTTTTTGACGACGCTCAAATACAACTGACGATCTTGCAAATCGACTTTGTCGATCCGCACGGTCAACAAATCGCCTAACCGGAAACGATTGCCCTGTTTGTATCCGATCAGCATTTGACCGCGCCGCTCGAAACGATATTGGTCACTGGGCAACGTCGTGACGGGGATGAATCCATCGACAGGTAACTTCAAACAGCGGGCGTGCAAACCATCGGCGAACACTCGGCTGACGACGGCGTCTAGTGTTTCGCCAATTTTCTTTTTGAGAAAATGCAGCAGTTTGAGCTGGATCAATTCCCGCTCCGCCGCCGCCGCATTTCGTTCCGCATCACTGCACTCATGACCGAGTTTGACGAGTTCGGCGAATGATTCGTCAGGCGTGGATTTTTTGTCGAGCAGTTTCTGCACAAGGCGATGAACCGTTAAATCGGGGTAGCGACGAATCGGGCTCGTGAAGTGACAGTAATGCTCCATATCGAGCGCGTAGTGCCCTTCGCGATGCGGTCCATAAACCGCTTTGCTCATGCTTTTGAGTACGGCAAAATTGACAGCATTTTGCAGTGGCGTGCCCGCGACTTTATCGAGCACCGCTTGGATCTCAAAGCGACTCTCCACATTGTCGATGCCCAATCCGAGATCTTGCACGAACGACGACAGGCTGCGTAGTTTTCGTCGCTCGGGCGGTTCATGGATGCGATGCAAAAAGTTTAACTCCAGATCATCGAGCCACATCGCGACAGCTTGATTGCCCGCCAACATGAACTCTTCGATGATCTGATGGCTTTCCGTATTCTCTACCAGAAACGCACCTTTGACTTTGCCCAGACGATCCAGATCAAGTTTGATGTCGGGCATGTCCATCGACAACGCACCAGCTTTGAAGCGACGCTTTCGCATTTTCATCGCGAGCGTGTGCATGTGATCGAGTAGCTCGCAAATCGGCTGTCCCCAGTCGCTGACGAATTCAGCAGGTGCTGCGAGATATTGATCAATCTGTTCGTAATTGAACCGTTTGTCACTACGAATCACCGCGTTGTAAACTTCGGTATGCGTGACTGTTAAATCGTCGGTCATCTCGATCTCGACTGTTTTGACGAGTCGTAACCGCTCGGGTTGCAATGAAGCGAGATGGTTGCTGATGATCTCGGGGATCATCGGGATCACACGATCCGGCAAGTAAACACTGGTTGCTCTTTGCCGGGCCTCGACATCGATCGCTCCGCCGACATGCACGAAGTGACTGACGTCGGCGATATGCACCCACAATCGCCACCGGCCATCCTCGCGAGCCAGCGAAATCGCGTCGTCAAAATCTCGTGCATCGAAGGGGTCGATCGTGATCGTCAGCAGTTCGCTCAGGTCCATCCGATCGGCAGGCGGTGTTCCGTCATCAAATTCATCGGCCCGCTTGCGAGCTTCTTCGATCACGGCATTGGGGAACTCATCGGGCAGCGCGTACTGCCGCATGATCGTCACGGTATCAATCGTCGGGTTCTTGGTGCTGCCGAGTCGTTCGAGAATAACCGCTTCGCCACCACCGCCGTCATCGTCCGGGAAATCGACGATTTCGACGAACACTTTGTCGTCATCGACCAATGGCAAGCCGCGCACGTCTCCGACGCTCACCGGTGCGTTGAAATGCACACCATCGAGATAGACGACAGGGCCTTCGATCGCTTTGACGCGTGGTCTGCTATACGGACTGCTATCGTCCTCGTTTGGTGGTAATGCAGAAGAGCGGAACGTGCCCGTGAATTGTCGACGCTCGCGCTGCACGACCGCGATCACCACGCCTTCGATACCGCCGCCGCGCCCAGGACTGATTTCGACTTCGACAAGGTCGCCTTCCATGGCACCGCCCGTTTTGCCAGGCGGAACAAAGATATCCTCGGGAACATCCGCGTCGGCGTCGGCTCCACCGCTGCTGGGGCGAACAAACCCAAAACCGCCACCCATTGCGCGGCGGAATTTGCCACGGATGCTGTCGGTTTTGCCGCCTACTGCAGCAGCCGCGACGACCAAATGATTACCACCGTAAACGAGGCGACCTTCTAGGACGAGTTGTTTGATGACGCGACGCAGTTCTCGATACTCATCGCCGTCAAGCTTCAGTAGGGTCGCGATTTGTTTCGGTTTGCTGGGGCGGTATTCCGCCGCGTGAACGACTCGCAGCACGCGGTCGGTCAATTGTTGTGATACTTCCATGGGCTCCAGGATAACGGCCTCATTGGAAGTGGCATAGAGTAGAGATCAAGCGTCTCCATTCCGCTTTCGGTGACTTTTCTTTGCCAAGAACGTGTTTAACAGAAGTTTTCGATCACACCCACGCCACTGCGTCCGGCCCGGCGAAGTGACATGGCAAGCGTCTCAACTTCGGCAGCTTTGGTGCGTTGTATGTCTCGTACAATCAGAGCGGTATCACAGATGGCCGCATCCGAGACCGAAGATGCCCCGCAGTCGACAATCACCATGTCGAAAGACTTGCGTAGCTCAGCAACGACTGCGGCGAGTTCGTGGTGTTCAAACGGAGCTTCTTCGGCACGATCGAGCAGCGGCAATAATGTCAGTACATCCGCCGCCGATGCTACCGCGACTTCCTCCAGCGACTCACCTTGGCGAATCGCGTCGAGCCAACTGTGGTCCACATCCAAATGCAAATCCGTGGCGATCTTAACGCCTTCACGATCGGCATCGACGAGTGCCACGCGTAAACCAGAAAACGCCACGCTCAGTGCCATCCCAATCGCAACGGTCGAGCGGCCTTCGCCTGACTTGCAACTGGTGATCGCGATCGTTCGCAATCCTTGCTCTCTCGCGGTCGCTAACCGGGCCGCCAATTGTTCCGCAATCGAACCAACCAAGAATAGTTCGTTGATCGCTTCGGGAACCAGAAACTCGTCAACTTGCCAGGCGGCAATGAACTCTTGCAACGGTGGAGTCGGTGTCTCGGCTGTGGGCGTGGCATCACAATCAGAGACGTCTTCAGCGATTTCTGCGGAGACGTCTTCGGCGATGTCTTCGATAATGTTATGGTCCGCGACGGCTAGTGCGGAGGCGTTTTGTGCGGCGACATCGTGTTTCTTCGGTTCTTCGACGCTGGATTTCACGGAACCTGCGACGATCGACGTCGGCTCTGGTGCAGCGATTGGTTCGAGCACTTTACTCGACTGGATCCTGGCGGTCGTCGACAAAAACATCACATCGATCGGTTGAGCGAACAGGGCTTCGAACGCACCCGCTGTCATCATGTCGTCGTCAGCATTTCGTGCGACGTTTTCCGTGACTGGTGTCGCAGTCGCATCCGACTCCGTAGAATGAGAAGGTGGTGAAGTGCCACGTAGTACCGGTGGTTCCGACGACGATGGTTGCTTCGAGTTTGGCTGGAAGTGCGACTTGACCGTTTGTGTGGGGGCATGTTGGCTGTCCAGCCGCCACTGCTCTCCTGTTTCTTCTAACTCCAACCACATTGCGCTAGATTGAGAAACTGAGTCGTCCAGTTCTAACCCCAAGGCACGCGAACGTTCATGAACACGCGACGGTTGAGTCGGCTCAAATGTCGCAGTGCGTTGCTGAGAAGTCGAGCGATTCGTCGCCCCACTGCGATCTCGTCCAGCCGCACGGTCGAGTCGCAGCAAGGCTTCGTCCAAACGGCGTGATGCCAACACGCTGGACTGCGTCATGTTCTCTTGCCCGATCCTCTCTCGCAGAGCCTGCGCCGATGTCGATGCGACTGTAGAAGACTGGTTGTTGTCGTGCGTTGGTTGTGCGTGGGCCATGATCGTACTTAGAAAATTATCTGGTTGAGAATGCTATGTTCGCTAGCAACGCGAGCTATCGAATCTGGAAACTCGATGTGCCGTCGTTATAAGCCCGATCCATTGGCGGCATCGCCAAGCGTGCTTCGGGAGTGGATGATGACGGTGGTTGGCTATAAGACGGCGAGGGGGACATCGTTTGGTTCGCGGAGCTTTCGTTCGGAGCTAGACTTCCAGGTAAACCGAAGCGAAAATCAGGAGCAGCCGGTGACGAAGTCATCGGACGCTGGTCAGCAACCTTACCCGCGGCCACGGACGGCTGATCGACTGATTGAGCACCGAACGATTCTGCATCGAGGGGCGGCAAATATTGACTCCAGTTGATGGTTCCAATGGGCGTGCGAGATTTTTGGATCACGGGTCCGTCAGTGGCTTCACTGGCAACGACTGCCTCGTCGAACTCGCTAGTACTGCTCGGTGTTGCAGCCGCTGCTGCGGCTCGCTCTGCATCCATCCGACGAATCTCTTCGTTCGCCGCAACGGCTAAACTCTCTGCGACCGAGTCCAGTTTTTCATAATCGAAGTCGGGTGTTTGTGTTGAGACTCGTTGAATCGGTGGTGTCGTTGGCGCAGCGGTTGGCACGCGTGTTTCTTGAAAGCTAGGCAGGTTAACTTGCGACATTGCCATTGATGCCATTTGGTGTTCAATGCCGTTACTTGTAGGCGATAACAGGTCAAACGGCATTGTGGATTGCGTGGTCGCGTTCGGTTGCTGAATCAAGTTCGGCGAGGAGCTTGGAGGTTGCCCGATTCGACTTTGGGCAAGTTCGTTTTGGGCGCGTGCCGACCGATCCGCTGCGATCGCAGCAGCCCGGGTGCCGGACAACTGATCAGAATCGTTACCAGGCGAGGCATCGAACGCGAGTTGATCTTCAGCTTCGGTGGATTGCTCCAAATTGCGTTCAGGCAACGGGCTCGAATCGTTCGTTTCGAGTTTGTTGGTCGAGGATTCCGCGATTTGACTGTTCAGCAGATTGTCGGGAGTAACCCGCTGTCGTGGCATCCAAATCGCAAGTCCGGCGATCAATACCAGCAACGCTAGCAAGACTTTGCGTGAAGCGAACCGAGTCAGTAATGATGATTCAGGAGCCTCGTAGCCACTGTCTGGCTTGGACCGAGGCCGCACCTTCATGGCTTCTTCCGCCTCCACGACGGACTCGTTCCAGCTCGCCGTCGCGGCGGCCAACGCTTCCGAAACGGCACCTGGCTCAGTTGTCGTCACGGGCGGGATCGCGTGGGATTCCTGCGTCATGTCGTCCGTTATTTGTGGTTCCGCCAAGCCCAAATCGAGGTCGGGCAGACGCAACAGCGTCGGTGGTAGCGTATCGCTCGTCGGATGACGTTGAGCGGACGATCTATTGGCACCGGATCGATCCGGAGGCATATTTTTGGTGTCAGACGCGAGCGTCATCGTTGCATCCCTGCATTTTGAAATGGATCGTCAAACGACCTTTCTCCCTGTGTCAGCATCAACCCGTCCGTGGGCCGCACTGCAAGATTGTTCGGGATAGTGAAATTTCGAGGCTCATGGCAAGACGAAAACAGGTTCTTCACCCCAGGGCTAGCCGATTTTCCTCAATAAGTTCATCTTAGTACCCCTCCCTGTCACTTTGTCCTACCTCAGCAACAACAATGATTCGCACTCGATTCGCTCCCAGCCCCACTGGATATCTGCACATCGGCGGAGTCCGAACGGCTCTTTTCAATTGGCTTCTTGCTCGGCAAAGCGGAGGCCAGTTCATTTTGCGAATCGACGATACCGATGCAGACCGCAATGTTGAGGCGGCCCTGCAACCGATCCTCAATGGGTTCCGCTGGTTGGGCATGGATTGGGATGAAGGCCCAGAGGTCGGGGGACCGCACGAGCCGTATTTTCAATCGCAACGTGGAGAGCTGTATCGAGATGCGATCGCAAAATTGCTAGCCTCGGGTCATGCTTATCACGATTTCGCCAAGCCAGATGAACTGCAAACACTCCGCGATGCCGCTCGCGACAGCGGCGCGGCGTTCGTCTATGACCGGCGTTGGATGGCTGAAGATGACGCGATGTCGGAAAAATACAAAGCCGAAGGTCGCGAAGGCGTCGTGCGTTTGAAAATGCCTCGCGAAGGTCAATGCGTGATCAACGATTTGATCCGTGGTGAGGTTGTCGTGGAATGGGCGTCGGAGCAGGATCATGTGATTGCCAGAGGCGACGGCAGCCCGTTGTATCACCTCGCCAGCGTTGTCGATGATCACACCCTAGCCATCACGCACGTGGTTCGCGCAGCGGAGCATTTGCCGAACACTCCACGGCAAATTTTCATCGCCCAATCGCTCGGTTATGCACTGCCTGAGTACGCACACTTGCCGTACGTGGCCGAGCCAGGCGGGACGGCCAAGTTGAGCAAACGCAAACTTGATAAGTACCTAAAAAATCGTGACTTTGCTGTCTTGATGCAGCGTGGCCAGCAGATCGCAGCTAATTGCGGTTTGACCACAAATGACGACACGTTTAATCCAGTGCTCGTGGATTTCTATCGCGAAATTGGATTCCTGCCCGATGCGTTGTTGAACTATTTGATGCTGTTGGGATGGTCGCTCGATGGTGAGCATGAGAAGTTCACGCGTGATGAGATGATTAAGCTCTTCACTCTGGCGCGAGTCACCAAATCGCCGGCCTCATTCGATCCGGCCAAGTTGATGTCATTCCAAGCCGATGCGTTTGCTGCGTTATCGAATGAAGACCGTACCGCCCGCGTACTGCCGTTTGCGATCGGAGCGGGTTGGACCGATCCTGCCAACCCAGAATCCCAGCAACGGCTCGCTGACGTGGTGGCCGCAGCAGGCGATCGATTGAAAATGGCCGGCGACATCATCGACTACGATTATTGTTTTGTTGATGATTACGAGATTAACGCGAAAGCGTACGAGAAACGTATCACCAAATCGGCTGGCGCGATCGAGTTACTTGGCAAAGTTCGCGATCGACTGGCCGCCTGCACCGACTTTTCCGCCGCTGCGTTGGAAACGACCGTGAACGATTTTTGTCAAACTGAGGGAATCGGATTGGGCGATATCATCCACGCTTTGCGCGTCGCCACGACCGGTGCCGCCGGTGGCTTTGGCATGTTTGAAACGCTGGCGATCCTCGGCCAACAACGCACGGTCGCGCGGATTGACAAAACGCTATCGTAGCGAGGCTTGCCAAGAATTTCGGTCTTCGCGACGACGGCCAAAGAGGCTTTGACGAGTTGCTATGCTGGAGCAGTCACAACCTTCTGGGATATTCCAATAAACAAACGATTCATTTCATGAAAACGCTGCATCAATCAACCGCGTTGCTCTTAACATCGCTCCTGTGCACCGCATTTGCTACTACCGGTTTAGCCGAATCGAACTGGAACCAATGGCGGGGACCAACTCGTGATGGCGTCGTGGATTCAACGCCCTGGCCAAACGGCTTGCAGGGCAAATTGACCCCGCTATGGATGCATGAACTGGCTCCCAGCTACAGCGGTCCAGTCGTGCAGGATGGATTGTTATTCACAACTCAGACGATCGACAAAAAAATCGAGCGCATCACGGCTTACGATCTAACCAACGGCGAAGAAGTCTGGACACGGCAATGGGAAGGGTCACTCGCGGTGCCATTCTTTGCTGCAGCCAATGGCGATTGGATTCGGGCCACTCCCGTCAGTGTACCAGGATCTCTCGTGGTGCTCGGCATGCGCGACGTGCTGGTGCATTTGAATACGAAGACCGGCGAAGAAATTTGGCGGATCGACTTTCCTGAGAAGTATCAAACTCCGCTGCAGCCATTCGGTGCGGCGTGTTCACCGTTGATTCATAACGATGCCGTGTTTGTGCAACTCGGTGGTGGCTTGACAAAGATTGACTTGCAGTCCGGCAATGTTCTGTGGCGAGTGCTGGAGGGTGGTGGTGACATGTCGAGCGCGGGAGCGTTCTCCAGCCCCACGACAGCCACGATTGCCGGTCAAGAACAATTGCTCGTGCAAACCCGCACCGAACTTTGTGGCGTTTCGCTCGATACCGGAGCGGTGCTCTGGAAAGAACCGATCGAATCGTTTCGCGGTATGAACATCTTGACGCCGCTACCGATCGGAGACTCCGTTTTCACGGCTGCTCATAGTGGTTCGAGCCAATTGTTTGACATCACACGCGATGGTGAGACATGGTCAGTGAAAGAACGTTGGCGGCAGAAGACGCAAGGTTATATGTCGTCGCCGGTAGTTATCGACGGGGCCATTTATATGCACATGAAGAACGAACGAGCTGTGTGCCTCAGTGTCGAGACCGGCGAAATTCAGTGGACGAGCTCTCCAGTTGGAAAGTACTGGAGTATGGCCCGTTACGGCAAACAGATTCTAGCGTTGGCAGACAACGGCATCTTGCGGCTAATCGAGGCGACACCCGAACGTTTCAACTTGGTCGACGAGATGAAAGTCGCTGACGATAGCTGGGCACATATCGCGGTACAAACTGATCTGGTCATTGTACGAGCTCTCGATCGTCTGACGGTCTATCGTTGGAGCAATAGTGCCAACTAGGATTCTCGGCGTTGATATCGGTGGCGCGAATTTGAAATATGCCACCGCAGACGGACGTTGCTTTGAACGCACGTTCGCGATGTGGAAGCGGTCCGATGAACTGGTCAATCAATTGCAAGACGACATTGCTCAGTTCACGGGCACCGCGCAGTTGGCGGTAACGATGACGGGAGAACTGGCAGATTGTTTTGCCAGTCGAGCGGCGGGCGTGGCGCACATTGTCGATCATGTCGTGCGTTGCTTACCTAATTCGGAACCGCACACGACTATGTTCTATGGAACGGACGGGCGGTTTCACGATGCGAACAGTGCCAAGGAAAACTGGGAGTGTGTCGCGGCATCCAACTGGCACGCGCTGGCAAGATGCGTTGGCGAGCGAATCGTTCCTAACGCATTGCTGATCGACATCGGTTCCACAACCACCGATGTGATTGCGATTCGTGACGGCGACCTATTGACGCGATCCAGAACCGACCATGAACGCTTGGCCGATCAATCGCTCGTTTATGTCGGTTGTCGCCGCACACCGGTGTGTTCGTTGCTCTCGGAGCTTGAGTTTCGAGGTACGACCGTTCCGGTGATGAATGAGTTGTTTGCAACCATCGATGACGCGCGGCTGCTGCTGGGTTTGCAAGCAGATGACCAAGATGATTGCGAAACAGCCGATGGACATCCGCGTGATCGCGTCCATGCGCAAGCACGAATGGCACGCATGATCGGGTTGGATCACAATCAAATCACGGTTGACGAAGCGAGCTCGCTGGGCCGACAAGTCTATGATAGCGTCAGAAGACGAATTGAAGGTGCGGTGAAGAGATGGTGGCAAGAGTTGTTAGTGCAAGCACCTGATGCCGTGTGCGTGCTCAGTGGACATGGCCAGGATTTGATCGAGCCGCCTGCGGCCAGTATTGATTTACGAGTCAAGTTGCCTCAGGGTGTCTCACGCACCGCACCGTCATGGGCAGTCGCCGTGCTATTGGGAAGCAGCGAATGCCTAGCGCGCCAAGAACGTTCGTTTGGATAACGTGCGAGGTGGCCGAATCGTAACGGAGGTTTGGTCGTCTTCGGTAGGCACGTCATTGCCTGCGGTGCTATCAACGTCAAACTGGTCCGTTGCTAACACTTCAACTTCGAAAGTCTTTTGACTAGGCGCATCGACTTGGAATGTCAATATCAACTCGCGACTGGCACCGGCAGCCAAATCGCCAACCTGCCAAATTTGGGTTTGCGGATCGAACTCTCCCGCCGGATCGACTCCGGTGAGCGTCAATCCGTCGGGGATCGAGATGCCAACTAGCACGTTCGTCGCATCCGAGAGTGGCCGATCGACGGCAAGAGCAGTGGGTACGGCTGCAAAGGCGGAGATCGGTTGACCGTTGCGAACAGTGACCGTCAATGTCACGGTATCGCCGATGAGAATCTCTTCTGGCGTGACGACGGCAGCGACGCTGATATCGACCGCGCGAGGGGTGATTTGCACCGTCGCCAGATCGTCTTCAGTCAAACTGCCGTTGCCAGGCACACTATTGGGATCGAACTGGTCGACGGCCATGATCTCCGCCCGATTGTTGACGATGTTCGGCGAAGTCACTCGCCCACGGACTTGCAACACCGCACTTTCACCAACACCCAATGACTCAATCGTCCAGCGATTGTTGGTCGTGTTGTAGGTACCTACAAGCGGCGTGACTTGAACATCGGCGAGTCCCGGTGGCAGCGTTTCTTGAACGATAATGTTAGTCGCGATATCGGGACCAGCGTTCTGTAAATTGACGAGGAAGGTCACGACTTCATTTTGATCAGGCATCTCGATGTCGACCGACTTCGTCAGCGATAAATCCGCTCGGGTGATTGCCAAGGCCACTGTGGCGTAATCGTCTTCTCCGACTCCGTTAGCTGGCGTGCTATCAAAATCAGGTTGGTCCGCTGCGATCACTTCAGCAATGTTGACGATGCCTAGCGAGAGAATCTCATCAATATTGTTGGCGCTCGGTGTCACCCGGCCACGCAAGATTAACGTTCGCTCGGTGTCAGCGGGAATCGATGAAATCGTCCAGCGGCCTGTTTGCGAACTGTATGTGTCGCCGGATTGCGGTGTTGCCGAAACAAACGTCAAACCGGCTGGCAACATGTCCGCCACGATCACTCCGGTGGCATCGGTGGGGCCATCATTGCGAACTCGAACGGTGTATTCGACGGTTTGTCCTACGTTGGCTCGCTCCGTGTCGATCGTCTTGGTGAGAGCGAGGTCAATCAACTGTGGCAGAAAGGTGACCGAGTCATCATCGTCTTCATCGTCGCTGCCATTGTTGGGCGTGCTATCAGGATCGAACTGGGAGCTGCGAATGATTTCAGCGTAATTGGTGCGGACTAGCGGTATGGTGGAGTTGTTGGCGACGACATCCAACGTGGCTGTCAGCGTGAGTGTTGCCGTGCCGCCAACGGCCAACTGCGGGATGCTCCAAATTTGATCGTTGACGTTGTAGCTTCCGGTTTGTGTAGCGGCGCGAATGTTTGTCAATCCAGGTGGCATCGCGTCGCGCACCTGAATATCGCTGGCGGCATCGGGGCCAGTATTGTTGACCGTGAATGTAAACGTGACATCGTCGCCGACATTGGGTCGCTCGTTGTCGATGCGTTTCGTTAGTGACAAATCAGCTTGCGCAGGAGTGATCGTCACTCTTGCGTCATCGTCTTCATCCACGTCAAATCCGTTGTTCGGTGTGCTGTCGCGATCAAACTGGTCGGCCTCGATAACTTGAGCTCGATTTTCGAACGTTGAGGTTGCTCGCATGATGCCGCGAATTTGTAAGCTTTGCGATTGACCGCTCGGCAGTGAACCAACTGCCCATCGTCCTGTTGTCGGAGAAAACAAGCTGGGTTGATTCGATGAGATGAATTCAAACCCAACGGGCAATTCGTCTGACACGACCACACCCGTAGCGTCATCGGGGCCGGTGTTTTCAATCTCCAGCGTGAATGTGACTTCGCTGCCCACGCTCGGTCGGGCTGGGGCGGCGGTCTTTCGCAGCGTCAGGTCGATGATTGGCGTCGCGATCACGGATTGGGCTTGATCGTCTTCCTCGATCCGGCTGTTACCAGGCGTGGAATCGGGATCGTCTTGATCTGCCTCAATCAATTCCGCTGTGTTCATATAAGATCCCGAGGCGGTGACATCGGCATTGATCGTCAGCGTCGTACTGGCTCCGCTAGCGAGCAGTGGGATTGTCCACAAACCGGTTGTCGGTACGTAAGCGTTACCAGCATCACTTTGCGTGTCGGAGCGGTATATTAAGCCGGTCGGCAAGAGATCACGCACGACCAAATTGGTTGCCGCATCCGGGCCAGCGTTACGAACTATGACTTCAAAACGCGCGGGATCGCCGATGTTCGGCGATGGAGTCAATGCTCGCTTCTCGACTGAGACATCCGCGATCAGGATGCGTACGCTGGTGGAGTCTTGATCGTCTTCGGCAGGGTTGTTGTTACCCGGCGTGCTATTGGAGTCGACTTGATCGACCGACAAAATCTCGGCCGTGTTGACCAGTCCGGTGTTGATCGGATCGCCGGCAGTGATGTTGGCGATGGAGTTGATCCGCGCGTCCAATTGAAGTGTCGTTGACGTTTGTGGAGCCAATGCAGGAATGGTCCAGCGCCTCGTGCTGGTGACGAACGTGCCTGTCGCGGGAACGTTATCGACCAATGTGATTTGAGCTGGCAACGTCTCACCGACTACGATATTGGTTGCACTATCGGGGCCGCTGTTTGTAACAGTAATCGTGTAACGAAAAGTTTCACCGACGCGTGGTGTTGAATTATCGACCGATTTTGTCAACGATAGATTGATCTGTTGGGCTTGGGCAGAAGCTGTCGCTTGGTCGTCTTCGCTGGCGATCGAATTACCTGGCGTGCTATCGGGATCAGGCAAGGTCGCCGTGATGATTTCTGCGACATTGTTGATTGCTCCACTGGTCGTGGCACGGAGCACGAGTGTCAACGTGGCCGCTTGATTGACACCGAGATCATCGATCGTCCAGCGCTGAGTTGCAGGATCGTAGACGCCTGAGATGGTCGTTCCGGAAACGAATGTAGCTCCAGCGGGGATGGGATCGGCCACGACGAATCGCCCTGATGAATCGGGGCCTTCGTTAAGCACCCGCAATGTGAACGTAAGGTCTTCGCCGATCGACACGCTCGGATCAGCGATCGTTTTGGTGAGCGATAAATCGGCGCGGGCGGGCGTGATCGATACACTCATTTGGTCGTCTTCACTCTCCAAGTTGTTGCCCGGCGTGCTATCTGAATCAAACTCATTGGACGCAGTGATTTGCGCTGTGTTGCTGATGCTGCCCAGCGGATTAGTACGAGCCGGATCGAGCAGCACGCTGATGGCGATCGTGCGTGTGGCACCCGCCGCGACATTGCCAACGTTCCACACGCCGGTCGTTGGTGAGTAGTCTTCGCTGGCGGTGGCCGATTGAAAAATCAAACCGGCCGGCAGCAGGTCACTGACGATCACGCCGGTCGCATTGTCGTTACTAGTGTTCTGAACGCTGAGGTTGTAGGTGAACGGTTGGCCGGGGATGGGACGCGATACAGACACTGTTTTACTAAGTTCGAGATCTACGGTGACGGGCGTGAGCATTACCGAGTCGATATCATCCTCCTGGCCTGCTGCACCAGCCGAACCGTTGCCGGGGACACTGTCAGGGTCGGATTGGTCTGAGCTGATGATTTCAGCCGTGTTAGTCTTAATCCCCGCCGCCGTGACCTCGGCAACAACCGTGAGTGTGACGGGTGTGGCACCAATTTGCGTCACTGGCAGATTGGGCAATTGCCAAATTCCGGTCGTAGTGTTGTAGTCGCCGAGCGTTGGGGTGGCCGAGACCAGACTTAAACCCGCTGGCAACAATTCACGGACCTGCACATTCGTCGCTGGGTCGGGACCAGCGTTGTTGATCGTGATCGCGAAGGTCACGTTGTCGCCAATGCTGCCGACTTGGCCGACGAGCGTTTTGTCCAGTGCGAGGTCGGCGATCGGTGTTTGAAACGTCGCTTCGTCTTGATCGTCTTCGGCAATCACGTTGTTACCAGGTGTGCTATTGATATCAAACTGGTCGACGGAGATGACTTCGGCAACGTTGGTGAAGCTGCCCACTCGGATGACGTTGGACGTGAGCGTCAAGGTCGTTGATTGCCCAGCGGTGAGTATGGGGACCGTCCACTGCGATGTCGCCAAATTGAATGAGCCACTGCTAGGATCGTTCGTCGCGAAAGTAAACCCTGTTGGCAAGCGATCTTGCACGACGATGTTGGTAGCATCGTTCACACCGGAGTTGGTTAGCGTCAACGTGAACATGACGGCTTCGCCTGGGTTAGGACGTTCCGGAGTTACTGTTTTGTCGAGCGAGAGATTGATTTGCGCAGGCGTCACTACCACTGTGGCTTGATCGTCTTCACCAGCGACGGAATTGTTTGGCGTGCTGTCTGTGTCAAACTGATCAACAGCCGTGACTTGGGCGGTATTTGTCTGCGGCGTGTTGCTGGTCAACAACCCCGTCAAGTCGAGTGTCGCGGTGGCACCGGCGGCGAGCGTGGGGATCGTCCAACGACCAGTCGTGTTGTCAAAAGTTCCACCTCCAGTGGATGGTTGATTGGATTGGTAAGTGATGCCTGCGGGCAAGACGTCCGTAACAACAATGTTGGTGGCGGGGTCGTTGCCTTCGTTAAGCAGTGACAAGCGAAACGTGACCGGTGCGTTGACGTTGATGGCTGTGGTCAGCAACGTCTTCGAGAGATTCAAATCAACCGATTCAAAGTTGTTGAAGTCAGCAACAGGGATCACGTTGGGACCGATCGCGCCGATCAAATCCGCGAGCGCATCGTAGTTGGCACCCGCGACGACTTCAAATGCGATCGCACCGATGTTGGTCAGATCGGCGGCCTGGGTCGCGTTGCTGTCCTGCGAAAACGATGTGAACGGCAAGAACTCGACTGACGTGGGTTGGGTCGCAAATTGCGGGATGTTCAGCGTGGCGGTGCTGACGCGGGTGGTCGTTCCGGCAGCACCGTCATTGGAATACAATCGCACGATTGCGGCGCCCGACGGTAAGTCTGCACCGATGACCAGTCGCAATCCAGCCGCTGTGCCGCCACTGGTCAGGTCGATCGAACCGAGTCCGTTATCGTCGACGATGGCTGCGTTGTCGCCTGCCCCGTCCCAAATCACGATGCGCCGTCCACCTCCAAAGGCGTCTGAACGGACTTGCAAAAGGTTGGGTGAGACGGGATCGTTAACAACTAAACTGAGTGAACCTATTTCGGTGGTTTTATTAACTAACAGGTCTCGAGAGCCACCGATCGCTTCGGGTGCAGCGGCCGTCGACGTCACGGCTTGCCCATCGTTGTCGTTATCAATGACCGATTGAAACTGGCCGTCGAACCCGTCGATCGTGCGGATCAATTGTCCGGCGACTTGTTCCGCAGTGACCGTGATCAATGGCGAGACCGATCGTTGGAGTGTTTTACCACCCGCCGTTTGAGCAGGCTGCAAAACGAAGTACGAACCCGCCGTTATACGCTCAAACGTGTAGCGTCCGTCGGCGTTAGTGGTCGCCGTGGAAACTTGCACATCGCCTGCTCCAGGCTCGAAGACTTGATCGCCATCATTGCGGTACAGGGTGAGTGAAGCACTCGCGACCTGTTCGCCCGCCGTGAAGCCATCCCCGGTTAGATCGTCGAACACTCGCCCTGAGAGATTGACGAGGTCCGTAGCAACAGCCAATAAACGGCGGTTTTCGAGAGGTTCCAGACGCAACTGTCGACGTTGATTTCGTGTCGATTTAACTCGCCGGAACCTCGTGCTTCCTGCTGATTTTGAATCTTGCCGTCGACTGGAATGCTCAGCCATCGCCCTGGGTTCCCATGCTCGCGCTTCGTATGAATTTACCGAACAGGTAAGATACGAGGGCTGCGGGCGATGGGGAAGGCGTCGATGTTTGTTGCCGTTTTTATGTCAACGTTTAACGTAGTAACGAGAGCACGTTTTGCGGGTTCTGGTTGGCTAGCGAGAGCACGTTCGTACCTGATTGCACAAGGATTTGTGCGCGTGTCAAGTTGGCGGATTCCTTGGCAAAGTCAGCGTCACGGATCGAGCTTTCGGCTTCTTCCAAGTTGGCCAGCGTTTCGTTCAAGCTGACGATGTTGCTTTCCAGGCTGGTGGCTTGGAACGCACCGAGTCGACCACGCAAACTAGTGACGATGTCAACGACTTCGTCGATGATTCTGGCTGCTCCACTGACGTCGTTGGTCAAACTGCGAGCCTGGCCGCTACCCAGTTCAAACAGTCGGCCTGTGGCACCGCCGAGTTGACCGGTGCTGACACTACCGATTCCCAAGCGAGCTTGTTGGTTGCTCGTTACATCGGGGCCGAGTTGGAACAGGGCACCACCGCCATTGATCGAGAACGTGAAGTCTTCATTGCTGCCATCGTCGACGGTGAGGCTGAGGTCGAGTGTGCTCGTGTTGATTGAGAATGTATTGGCGTTGCCGCTGGCTTCAACACCGTTGATCGTAGCCTTGATGTCTGTCCCTGTGTTTCGAAGACTGTCCAGGCTGCTTGAGAACGTACCGCCAGCACCTTCGGAGATCACGTCGATGTTGACAAGTGCTGAGCTTCCGTAGCCCGTCGAGCTTAAGTTCAATCCGTTCGCATCGAAGGTGGCGGTCACCCCGGTACTATCAGCGACAAGATTCACAGCGTCTGCGATTTGTTGACCAGTAGTTCCTAAACCGAAATTGAATGTCTCCGAACCGGTGGCACCGTTGAGCTGGAACACGAGGCTCGCATTGAGACCTTTATTCTCGTTGATACCGCCAGATGTATTGGGAGCCGCAGCAGGTGCTGCGAACGCAGTCGTGCCAGTGGCTCCTGATGCCAGTGTGGCGGAGAAATCACCGAGTGTGTTAAGTGCATTGAGCACGGCGTTGTAGTCTTTATTTGTGGCAGTGGCTGCCAGTGAGTTGTAACTGACGGTTACTACTTTTGAGTCGGCATTGTAGCTCGCGGTAGGCTCCTCATCCGAGGCACCATTAGCGATGTCGACGAAGTTGATCGCCACGTCGTTGAAATCCGTTGCCTTGGCATTGGCACCACTCTTGGACGTGCCGTTGAGGCTAGCTTTGAACGTGCCACCGGTTCCCTCCGATGTAACATCAATTTTGATTGAGGCATCCTCTCCGGTGGCGGCTGAGGTGAACGTCAACCCGCCTGCTGGCGTAAAGGCAGCCGTGATCCCGGTGGTACTCGTTCTGACATTGATCGCCGTGGCAATGTCTTCGCCCGAGGTGCCTTTAGTGAACGTGAAGGAGGCCTCTCCGTCGTCGCCCGTTAGTTTAAATGACAGGTCGGCGAGGAGTGAGTCACCATCAACAGCACCCGAGGTGGTCACGGTGCTCACGGGTGGCACGAAAGGCACGTTCCCCGATCCAGTTAGCGTGGCACTGAAGTCACCCAAGCTGTTCAGTGCGGACGTAATGGCATTGAGATCCGAGTTCGTGGCTGTCGCAGCCGCTGAGTTGTAATTGACAGTGATCGTGTTGCCACTGATGGTCGCTGTCGCTGGGTTGTTTCCGAAGCCGACGGTATCGTTGAATGCTAGTGTGTAGTTATTGAAATCGGTGACGTCATTGCCCGTGTCACTGGTTCCGCTGAGCGCAGATGTGAATGGTGTTGCACCGCCTTCTGCGGTGATGTTGATTGACACCGAGGCATCGGCACCAGCGGCAGTTGAGGTAAACGCGAGACTATTGGTCGCGTCGGTGTAGGCGGCCGTGACACCGGTAGCAGCGGCGGAAGCAGCAACCGCAGCGGCGATCGTGGCCCCCGTCGTTCCGGCAGCAAAGCTGAATGCTTGCGTACCATCGGCACCGGTGATTTCAAACGCAAGTGCTTCTTTAAGAGTGTTGTCAGTCGTGCCACCAGCGGAAACGAATGGACCGCCTGCAGGAGGGGTGCCAAAGTCGGTAGTTCCTGTCGCCGCCGTTGTGGCCGTGAAGCCAGTCACGCCGTTTTGGCCGTTGATCGCCGCGATAATCGAATCCACATCTCGATTTGTCGCGGTGGCAGCCGCAGAGTTATAGGTGACGGTGAGGGTATCCGTGCCCAACACATATGCCGCCGAGGCCGCAGCGTCGCCGTGTAGAACGTCGTCGACAAAGTTGATCGTCAAACCGTTTTGGTTTGCGCCGTTGGCGTCTGACGTTAAAGTGATCGGCCCAGCTCCGACGCCACCGCCGGTGAATGAAACCGTCGAAGGACCCGCTACGTTGAATCCGCCCGCACCTGCGGTGATCTGTGCCGTCGTCGGTGCGGCAGGGCCTGTCAGCTCAATCGCATTGTTCGAGCCAATGCTGATCGTCGCTGAAGCACCACCCAGTACCGAGCCGAATCCACTGGCGTTGGCGTTAAGCGTGGCGGGCAAATCATTGAGTGCCGCCGTAAGTGTAAACTGCTCACTACCGGTGCCAAAGACAGATGAAGGAGCGACTTCGGTTGTTCCGAACGCGGCTGCTGCCGAAGTGACTCTGGCTTGTGTTGCCGCCGCTTGGATATCAACGGCCACATCAATCCGCCCGGTCGCACCGAGGTTTGCTTGGTCAATCTTGCTGTTGGCAAGCGTCTTAACAGAACTTGCTGTGCTGATGAAATCCAACGATCCATCGAGCAGCTTACGGCCTTGGAACGTCGTCGTTTGAGCGATTCGGTTGATAGCTTCGAGTGAGCTGTCGATCTGCAATTGGTTCGCCGCGATTTCCTCGTCGCTCAGTGCGCCGCTGTTGGCTGCCTCGACGACAAGACCACGAATGTCGTTGAGCAAGTTGCTAGTTTGGCCCAGGGCACTATCGGCGGTGCTAATGATCTGGCTAGCTCGCCGCGTATTGGAGATCGCTCGACCGAGGCTGGTCACTTCACTCCGCAACGCTTCACTGGCGATCAAACCGGCTGGATCATCGGCACCACTGTTGATTCGCAAACCCGTGCTCAAACGGGTCAAGGCTTGCTGCAAGTCGGCATTGCTGCTTTGCAAGCGGTTTTGTGCAACAAGTGAAGGAACGTTAGTATTGATACGAGTCATGGCAGAAGCCCTCCGTGGCGATTTTTAATGAGGCGATTTTCGATGGTTTGCCCTATCGCCGTCCAATTTGGCGTTGGCTACGCAGCAGCACGCTCGGTCAGACCGCAAGCGCCGCTGGATGATTACAGCTGGTATCGGCACATCAAACACGCATATGCGGGGAAATTCTGTTTGTTTTTCTTCCATTTGATTCAACCGTGTCTGCCATTGCGACAGAACCGTTAAACTGACGTCAGAACGCGAGGTCGGTTTCACAGGCAGATCTCGCCACAATTGTCCCGCTCAAGCAGAGTTCGCTCGAATGTCACGAATCTTGCCATTTTGTCTTATCACCTCGCTGCTGACGGTCGGGCCGGGGTACGTCGCTTCGACGCTAGCTGCACAATCAGCCAGCAGCGGAGCCGCCAGCGACCGGGCCGACAGCGATCGAGCACAGCACGGTGAAACGCAAATCAACCGATCGCCGTCATGGACCGAGCAGCAAATTCGAGACGCGTTCGCCAAAACGCATCAGGGGTACAGCACCGATGAAGTTCTCGTTTGCCGTGCGCGTTGTGATGCCTACCTCGCCGAACTCGGTATCGCAGCGGATAACTTGGATCAATTTCCGCAGCAGCAAGCCGCACTATTGCAACTACTGAAACTGCGAAAGTCCGGTCGTTTGAACGTTCCAGCGATACGACGCAGCCAAAGCGACTCGTCGCCTTGGAATGAGACGGCCGAGATTGCCATTCGCACAATTCTCGACCGACATCGAGTCAGCATTGATGACGTGTTATGCAGTCCTCAATTGCGACTGGAGCTGCAAGCCGAAGCGATCGCCATCTCGCCGCTCGCACCACCCGACTTGATACGTAAAGCAGTTTTGCGGCTTCGCAAAGTTCGGAAACTCCGCCCCGAATTGGTGCTTCGTGTCGCTGATTGGCAAACCAACGTTGTCACGATGCCGGTCAATGAAATCGACTTTGAATCGTTGCCTGAATCGCCTGGGATCTATTTGTTTCGTAGCGAAGAAGGGTACCTGTACATTGGGGAGTCTGAAAATCTGTCAACGCGAATCTCTCAACATCTCGCTGGCAGCCACAACGTGGGACTCGCCAAACGGCTCAGCATGTCAGCTGATGCAGTCGGTCAAGCGCTAACGCTCGAACTGCACGTCTTCGCCCAAGACTCGCCCGGTAGTCGTGTCGTGATGCGGCGAGCCTATGAAAGTGAACTGATCCGCAGTCGCCAGCCAAAGTTCAATCTGCAGCCTTGACCTACGACGAATCAGTCGGGAGTCGTATAATCGTTATAGCCGATACATTAACACCCCGTGCATTAGTTTGTAGCGAAAACAACAGCATCCTCACGAAGCTGAACGACGGCTAAGGCGAAAAGAAAGCAAGAGTTGCCGTCGTCGGAATGACTTTAGGCCAACACACTCCTCCTCACCAACCAGCAATCATGAGTGCGATCTCTGCTCCTATCCAACAAGTGTTGCAGGCTCGTCAAGATGCGACGAACGCCAAGATCGACATGGCATTGTTGGGAAAACAACTGGACGTCCAAAAGCAAACCGGCGATGCGATCAACCAAATGATTAAACAAGTCGTGGACGTGCAAAAACAACTCGCGTCGGGACATCTGGACGTGCGAGTGTAGGACAAGTGTACGAAAAAAGGCTCGATCAAAACTTGATCGAGCCTTTTCGTTTATCTCTCGTGAATGTCAATGACTTGGATTGACTCAGTTATCGCCGCCGGTCGGGAACAACGGACCAGCATTGCTGAGCCCACCCTTGAGGCTGGCGTCGTCGAGGGTCACGGGCACACCAGACTCAGCCGCTTCTGCCGCTGCCGCTGATTTCTCTTGCTCTTCGCTCCAGTCAACACGCTTGAGCGACAAGCCAATCTTGCGTTCGTCGGTATCTACTCGCAGCACCTTGACTTCGATCACGTCGCCGACTTTAACGACTTCCTCTGGATCGTCGACCTTGTGCTCCGCCAACTCGCTGACGTGCAGCAGTCCTTCGAGACCATCTTCAAGACCCATGAACACTCCGAAGTTCGTGATCTTGGTGACTTCGCCTTTGACCAATTGGCCAGGCTGATACTTATCGGGAATGTCGCCATCCCATGGATCGTTATCGAGTTGTTTCAGACCCAAGGCGATGCGGCGGCGTTGTTCGTCGACGCTGAGGATGCGGCACTCGAGTTCTTGGCCCTTCTCCAACACTTCCGAAGGGTGAGCGATCTTGCGAGTCCACGACATGTCGCTGACGTGCAGCAGACCGTCGATGCCTTCTTCGAGTTCGATGAACGCACCGTAGTTGGTGAGATTCCGCACCTTACCGGTGACGTCTTTGCCTTCGGGGTATTTCTCAAGCACTTCGTCCCAAGGGTTTTTCAGTGTTTGCTTCATACCGAGGGATAGCTGTTGGCCTTCGGGATCGACGCCGAGGATCATGACCTCGATCTTGTCGCCAATGTTAACCAACTCGCTGGGGTGATTGACGCGTTTGGTCCAACTCATTTCGCTGATGTGGACGAGACCCTCGATACCTGGTTCGAGCTTAACGAACGCACCGTAGCTCATCACGTTGACAACTTCGCCTGGATGACGCGATTCGACAGGGTACTTGCCCTCGATGTTTTCCCAAGGGTTGCGGTCTTTTTGTTTCAGACCCAAGGCGATCTTTTGTTTTTCGCGATCGATATGCAAAACCTTGACTTCGATCTCTTGGTCGATCGAAACCATTTCGGTAGGGTGGCCGATGCGTTCCCAAGCCATGTCGGTGATGTGCAGCAAACCGTCGATGCCGCCGAGGTCAACGAACGCACCGAAGTCGGCGATGTTCTTGACGATCCCCATGCGAACTTGGCCGATTTCGAGTTCCTGCATCAAATAGGTGCGGTCTTCCTCGCGTTGGCGTTCGATCAGGCTACGACGGCTGATGACAATATTCCGCCGTGTATCGTCGATCTTGAGCACTTCGGCTTGGACAACGCGACCGATGAAGTCGCCAATGTCACCTGGACGACGTATATCAACTTGGCTGCCAGGCAAGAACACGTTGACGCCGATGTCGACGAGCAAACCGCCTTTGATTTTTCGGATGACAGTACCGGTGACCACTTGGCCCTCGGCAACCGTTTCCATCATCTCTTCCCACTCGATGATCTTTTCGGCTTTCCGCTTGCTCAGCGAAATCATGCCGTATGGATCGTCAGCCGCTCCAAGTTCGTCCTCCATCTCTTCGATCAGGACGCGGACCGAGTCACCGACCTTTGGCGGGTCTTCATCAGGCCCCCATTCGTCTAAGCCGACGGTGCCTTCGCTCTTGAAGCCGACATCGACTAGTGCCCACTCGTCATTGATTTCGACGATCCGTCCATCGACGATGTTTCCAGAATTGTAATCCTGCTGCTCAGCAGAAAAATTCTCGATCATCCATTCCTCGACCTCATCCTCCGGAGCCATGAGGGCTAAGTCGGCTAGGATTTCGTCGTCTTCGAGTGAACGGATGAGGTTGCGGTTGACCATGAATCATTACCAGGGATGAAGCGTGATGGTGAGCGTGAACCGGTCCAGATTGCTCACCGAGGATCACCCCGATGGGGTTATTAGGGTGTGGTTGGAAAGGAGACCGATTGAAAAGGCATTCGCGCCTAACTGCGTAAGCTACCAAACTCGCAATTTCATCACAACGCCGTTGTGGGGGAAACCTGCGACAGATTCCGCTCTTTGTGCTCTGGACATCGGCAGGAACGCTTTCTTACAAGCGACTAGCAAAGATTCGCTGAAACCAGCCGAAACTTTGGTGGCATGATATCTCATGTACACGCCATGGAACCCTGGCCTGGTGCTCGTTCGCACCAGTCTTCCCGACGACTGGTTTGGCCTCACTCGCTTACGTTTTCCGAGAGAAAAACTAATGAATTTCAACTTTTTCGACTGGCTCCGCGATGGCGTTCGTCAGTCTGTCTTGCTCGGCGTCAGCGATGCTGTCGAGCAGATTGGCACGCCTGACAATTCGTCGGAGCTTAATCCTGAGATCGCCGCGCTGCTGGGCGACTCCGCTGGCGGGACCGCGACGGCGACCAAACGCAAACGCGTCGCTCGCAAAGGCACGACTCAAAAACGCCTGGGCAAGTCGCTGCAAGAACTCAATCCCCCCGCTTAGGCGGTCGGTGTTGGTTAATAAAATTTGTCAAGGGTGATCCTCTCCGCAGTGGCAAGCTGTGGAGAAATCACCTACGCTATCTCGAAATGGCCACGACGTGTGCCTGCAGGGATGAGTAAGATAGAGAAGTTATCTGGAGCGTGGTCCTGGTAAACTTGTCTTGAAACGATGGCAGGCGAGCGTGTTGTTGGAATTGAACAACTACCTTTTAACGCCGCCTTGGTCGTTCATCGACACCATCATTGAAACACCGCCAGCACTGGGGATGATCCCCTTTGGCATCTTCGTCACCTGCGAAGGGTAAACATGAAAATCAGACTCCGTGTTCAATCAGGCAGCCACGCTGGCAAGGAAATCGAAGTCGACCAGGAGAAGTTTCTGATCGGTCGCAGTGACTCGTGTCAACTTCGCCCTAAGAGTGAATCGGTCAGTCGGAAACACTGCATCATTGCCGTGCAAGACGGTCGCGTTCTGGTGCAAGACCTAAAGAGTCGCAACGGCACTTTTGTCAATGAGAAACGTTTGCCACCGGATAAAGCAAAGGTGCTCAAGGACGGCGACATGCTCCGTGTCGGCAAACTCAGTTTTGGAGTGGTGATTGAACATGGATTGCAGGCGGCCAAGAAACCAGAAGTCAAGAGCGTAGCCGATGCCGCTGCGCGAGCGCACGCGGATGGTTCGTCCGATAGCCGCTTTGAAGAGGTGGATGTCAGTTCATGGCTTGATGAAGCCGATGCTATTGACCGCGTTCGTAAAATGAACGATCCCGAAACACGCCAACTCACTTTGCAAGAACAGCAAGAGGGACCAAACAACGACAGCAGCGAGCTATCCGTTAGCGGCAAAGTGATTGCCCCAGATACCAAAACCGGAGAGGAGAAAACGGTCGAAGGTTCCGAAAAAGGCAAGGAAGCTGAACCGGAAAAGAAAAAGTTCGTGCCACCGAAAAAACAGAAACCAATCAAATTGCCGGAAGCATTCAAAAAAGAAATGACGGAAACGTCTCGTGATGCAGCGGACGATGCACTTAAACGATTCTTCAGCGGTCGGTGAACCTGTCATGACTCCACACTCTGAATCCTTCGCACCACTATCCAGTGCCGCATTGATTGACCGATGTCGCGACCGCGATGATTTAGCATTTACGGAGTTGTTCCGGCGACATCGTCAAATGGTATTCCAGATTTGTTTGCGGTATCTCGGACACCACCACGATGCCGAAGATATCACGCAAGAAACTTTCCGCCGCGCTGCGTTAGCGATGCCGCATGTCGACGTCCGGCGACCGCTCGAACCGTGGCTCGTCACCATCGCTGCCAACCGCTGCCGCACTTTCCTGGCGCGCCAGCGACTCGATCGAGCGACAGTTCCGTTTGACGAATCAACACTGCCCGCCACCCTTCCCAACGATGCGCGACCAGATACCGCGCAGCGACTCGCGACCAACGAACAACTCGAAATTGCACTCGCCCGCTTGCCCGCTCAACAACGTCAAGCGTTTGAATATGTCCATCGCAGTCAATTGACGTACCCTGAAGCCGCAGAGCGAATGGGATGCCCCACGGGCACCGTTAAAACATGGGTTCGTCGAGCCAAACAGTCCATGCAACGCTCCCTCCGACACGACGGAGCGGCGAGGGACATCATCGACACCGAGCCGTCAACGACAAATCGTAGAGTGGTCGCAGGCGTGTTGGCCTCGCTGTGTTTGTTCACCTGGCTTGGTTTCTCAGCACGACACGCAGCTGTCTCCCCTTCCATGGATTCGTCATCTTCGATCGTAACAGCCGTCAAACCAGCAGAGCCAGTGCCTGCACCGGAGTCGCAAGCGGTGGCGGTTGATTGGCAATGGGCATCGCTCGATGCGTTCTCGCGTGCCCAGTTAAATGCGGCAGAGATCGAAGCATTACCGGTTGCTGAGTGGGTTTCTCAAACCACGCCAACGCTCGATCATTTGCGATCGGGCTTCACGCCGCTGGGTTCCGCGCTGCAACGTGCTGCTCAGCTTTTTCAAGGCGAGCTGGCATCGATTGACGTGACACCTACGACCAATCTAGGCAGCCCAGCGGCCGACCAATCGTCCGGTGACTCGTTGCCGCTCAATGAGTTCATTCAGGACGCCGGTTCTGCGCCAGCGACGTTTGCCGCGGTGATCTAATGAGTGCATGCTGGCAGGTTAGACCTCTGGCAATGATCTCGGTGCTGTTGTTGTTAACGCACCTTGTAATCGGGCGTGTGATTCAGGCGGATCAGCTCATCACACTTCGCAATGGGATCACGCTGCGAGGCATTTATATCGAAGTCGACTCGCTTGACGAGAATGCCTTCTCTGTGGGTGCCGAGGGCGGGATTGCATCACGTCCGATCTGGGCCGTCGACGATGGACTTCGCCGCACCTACGTTCATCGACGTGGGATGGTCAACAACGCTCCCGTTGAGATTCCTGACCTGGGCCTCCGCATTGAGTTTCCACAACTCGTCCCCGACGGTGGCGACGAAGTCGGATCGATCGGCCAAATCCTCAGCACCTCACCACTGGATGCCTACGGACGACGTCGACTCCTGATGCGAGGCGTCGATGGTTCGCCCATGATCCTGCATCAAGGACTTACTGAGTTGACGGCCAAGTATGCGAAACTCGAAGGACTCAAAGCCGATTCGTCAATTCGGCTGGACATGCGGATCGCTACCGAGTCGATCGACACGAAATCTTTGCAACGAATCTTTAGTAAACTGCTCGATCAAGAAAACCCTGAAGAGCGGCTCGAAGCTGTGCGTTTTTTTATCGATGCTGAGCGGTACGGCGACGCAAAACGTGAACTACAAGCGATCCTGAAAAAGTTTCCCGAGCTTGTCGAGTTAAAGGAACAATTGCCCGCACTGGTAGAAAAGCAAGCGATGCAGCTATTCGAGCTTGCCCAGTTGCGTCGAGAATCAGGCCAACCATATCTCGCCGCAACGATTCTCAAAAGCTTCCCCTTGGCCCAGGTCGGACGGGTGACTCGGCTCCGCGTCGAAGTTGAACTTACTGAGATCAGCAAACTGCAAGCCCAGCGTGATGAGGCGATTGAGAACCTGCGCAAGCTCGTCACAGAACTTGCACCAGCCGAACAAGAATCGCTCACCAAGATTGTTGCCGAGATCGACACGCATCTCTCACCCAACACGCTCAATCGACTGGGCGATTTTCTGCGATTGGGAAACAACGAAGCCGTTTCGCCACAACAGCGGGTGGCGCTGGCGATTGGTGGCTGGATACTCGGTAGCGGATCGGGCCAACAAAACTTGATGCTGGTCACTTCGTTAATTGAAGTTCGTGATCTTGTGCAGCAATACTTGGCTCAAGACAACGCCGAAGCCCGGGCCGCTTTGCTTGCGAGGATCAAAACGCTCGAAGGTGCCAACGCCACCGTGATCGCCAAAATGCTGCCGCTCTTACCACCACCGCTGGCGAGCAAGCAAGCGATGGCGATTCGCTACGGTGAAGACGCAGTCGAAACTCGTTTAACGGAAGGGTCGTTCTACTTGCCCGTCGACGCAACCGCCGATGCTCAGATCCAAGGCATGTATCATATCGGTCCAGATCAAGAAGCGTTTTTCGCCGCGCAAGCCGCCGCTCCGCAAGTGGTCCCAGCAGCCTCGTATCTCGTGCAGTTGCCGCCTGAATACGATCCCCTCCGCGAGTATCCTTGCATCATCGCGTTGCATGCCGCCGGAGCGTCCGCTGAAACCCAATTGAATTGGTGGGCAGGGGTAACGACCGACAAGTTCTTGGACCCCAACGCCGCTCCTGCCAAGGCCGTCGATCCGAACAATCCCGACGCTGAGGTTGACCAACCGACTGCCATGCGACTCGGTCACGCGGCCCAGAACGGGTTCATCGTCGTGGCACCTCGGTGGACACGTGGCGGTCAGCAGTCTTACGAGTACACCATGCGAGAGCATGATGCCGTGTTGCGAAGTGTTCGCGGAGCGATGCGGCGATTTTCGATTGACTCCGATCGCGTTTTCATCGGCGGCCACGGCGACGGTGGTGCAGCGGCTTGGGACATTGCATTGTCGCATCCCGACATTTGGGCAGGGATGATTGCCATCAGTGCGGAACCGCGCAAGACGCTCACGTTTTATGACGAGAACGCCGTCTACGTACCGACGTACATCGTGATGGGAGACAAAGACGGTCGTCCGCTGAAACGAAACGGTGCCGTGTACAATGATTACATGACCTACCAACACGATGCCATGGTGGTGCTGTATCGCGGACGTGGCAAAGAGTTCTTCTATGAGGAGAGTGAACGCATTTTTGACTGGATGAAAACGCCAGAGCATCGCCGTGCGAAATTCCCGGAGAAGATTGAACTCGTTGCGATGCGAGAAGGCGAGAATTTCTTCTGGTGGTTGGAATGGGACGAATCATTGCCGGCCGCCGTCGTTGATCCCATTTTGTGGGAGAATCCGAAACGGATCAAAGTCGACTCCAACATTCTTGCCAACAATGAAATCAACATCGTACAAGCACCGAGCAATTCCTTCACTGTGTGGCTGTCGCCCGAGATGCCGCTGAAATTTGACCGACAGATCGCCGTGCGGTATCGCAATCGCCGTAGCAATTTCGATTTCACAGGCGAGTTTGAAACACTGCTCGAAGACACACGCCGGCGAGCAGACCGCAAACGACCGTTCTGGGGCAAAGTGACAGTGCCCTGAAAAATTGTCTTGGATTTACACCGCGATCGCGGCGTTATCACTCTTGTCAATTTTGAATTGAGCCACCAGTGTTCTCATCTCGACGGACAATCGGCCAAAATTTTCACCTGCTGTCTTAGATTGGGCAGCTCCGGCGGCAGTGGTTTGCAAGACCTGATCAACACGGTTGATGTTCTTCGTAATTTCGCTGCTGGCTTTGGCAGATTCACTCACTCCAACAGCGACCGCTTCGGCAGCCTGTGCGGTCTGGCGAACATTTTCAGCGATTCTGCCAGCCATCTCACGCTGTTTCGCTACCGCCTGAGCAATCGTCCCCGACAGCGCGTTGACGTCGTTGACAACCGTGCTGATTTCACGAATCGCTTCGACGGCATCACCGCTGGTGATTTGGATACTTTGAATCCGTTTGCGAATGTCACCGGTGGCTGCTGCGGTTTGTTTAGCGAGTTGCTTCACTTCCGATGCCACGACGGCGAACCCTTGCCCAGCACTGCCAGCACGTGCCGCTTCGATCGTAGCGTTGAGCGCCAACAGATTTGTTTGCTCGGCGATCTCTTGGATGACCGAGATGACTTTCCCAATTTGATCGGCTGCGAGACTGAGTTCGGCGAGTTTCTCATTACTCAGATCGACAAGTGAGGCGGCATTGCCCGCTGCCGCCGCCCGGTCGGCGTGCTCAGCCACCTCTCCAATCGAGCAGTTCATCTCGGAGACCGAGCTAGCTGCGTCGCGAACGTTCTGTGACACGTCGTCTGTCGATTCAGCAATTTGACGCATGTTGACGGACATTTCCTCCGCTGCCGCAGCAACACTGCTCGATTGATTCGTTGCCTGGGTCGCCCCGTTAGCCAAGTCATGCGAAAGGCTGGAAAGATCGACCGACGATGACTCGAGGTGCGTTGCGTTCTCGCCTAAGTTCTCTACCATCACTCCCACTGCCACTGCGAATTTGTTAAACGACTCCGCCATCTCACTAAACTCATCGCGGGATTGAGTCGTTAATCGCTGTGTCAGGTCACCTTTGGCCATGGCAGCTAGCGCTCGATTCGTTGAGCGAATCACGTTTGTGAATCGTTTGGCAACGAAGATTGATCCAACGCTAATCAAGATCACCATCAATGCCGTGATGCCCACAACGAGTGATTTGAGTGCATTCGTGCAGGCAAGTGCTTCGGCGGTATTCACGCGGACCAGCACGTTCCACTTCATGCCGGGAAATCCCAAGGCTCCCTTGAGAGGTGAGTATCCGGCTGTCTGATAGATCTTCTTTCTTGCATGATAGGAGTGTGTTAAAGCACCTGCGTTACCAGCGGTGATCGCGACGGCAGACTCCACGTTCTTTTCAACCAAGTTGAATTTGCCGATGATGTCCAAGTTGTGGACTGGTTCGAGCGTGCCTGTGACCGTCGGATCATAATCGATGATGACGTTTCCTTTATCGTCCAAGAGCGTTAGTTCAGCCGATCCCATACCTTGATCCTGCAGTACCGCATAACTGGTCTGCATGATTTCTTCGATGAGACTGAACTTCGCAACATTCTTCCAAATCGCGATCATCTGACCCGTCTTATCATAGACCGGTGCAGCGAAACCCAGCGAGAGTCCATCGTCGCCGTAGATGCGTTGCACGTTGGTGTCGATGTGCATGTGTTCGACGACGGTCCCAGTGAATTGGCCATCTTGCGAAGCGTAGAAATCCCCTGTCTTGGCATCGCGAAACCACTGTGACTGCGAAAAGTCAGTATCGTATAACCAATCTGTTTCGACGCGGCTGCACAGGTTGTCACTGGTATTGACCGCAATCAATTTCCCATCGAGATCCACGAGCATCGTCAGATAGTAAATGTCGTATGTGTCAACGTAGCGATTCATCACATCCACGATCGGATTCGCTTCACCGGCTTGGTACCAGTGCTCACGTTCTTGAACAATCTGGTTCAGACCAAACGCTTGCACGTCTCCGTATCGTTCAAACAGATTACGGTCGATTTTCTCAGCGATCCCTTCGGCCACGACTCGATAGTTTTGCGCAGTTCTGTCCGCCATTTGGTTGGCGACTGACCAAGCGACCAGGCCTATGATGCACGTTGGGACGAGTCCCGCTACCAGACCTAAGATCAGTAGTTTGTTCTGAATCGAAAAGATCACGAGTTTGCCCCTTGTGAACGATTGCCGACGTGATCACGCAAAAGGTGCGATCATTCGCCGTCAACTTGATACTGGAATCCTAGGGCGCGAGATGAGCGTCTTCGCTGAAATAGTTGTAATTGCGACTAATTTTACCGAGCTGATGGTCTCGTTCAGACTTTTGCGTCCATCAAGCTTGCTTCGCGTGCCGCTTGGCATCGAAAATCAGGCCCCGCCACTTGCTAGTCTCGGCTCACGCTCAAACCGTACATACGAATGACCAGAGTACTTCTGAACAGTTCCTTGCTTTAGTATCAATCCTGACAGGGAGAGGCGTACGACCTCAATAAGTTGCTGTTCTCATCGACAAATTCATCCAACGGATATTGACTGCAAGTCCGCGAATGCTCGTCGAAATGCGGTGCAAGCAACCGATCTAAACATTAAGATGACGGCACGTTCGCCCACGCCCCGTTT
>JBGSMN010000396.1:0-68617 GCA_041740155.1 Rhodopirellula sp. | reverse complement strand
GATGGATCGATTGACGATCAAGGAATTGGGTTTTCTTTAGCAGAGATGATTCAACTGGCCGAGCGTGCTCTTCGAGATATAGGGCTGACAAGTAACTTTGCGCCAATCGTGTTGTTACTCGGGCATGGTTCAAGTTGTATTAACAATCCACACGAATCGGCTTATCACTGTGGAGCCTGCGCTGGAAACGCAGGCGGCCCAAACGCTAGAGCTCTGGCGATGATGTTAAACGACGTTCGAGTGCGTCGCCGTTTGTCAGAGATTGGTTTGCCGATTCCTGATGAGACTCAGTTCATCGGCGGACTGCATAACACCGCTACTGAAGAGATCATGTTTTACGATCTGGAACTGCTACCAACTCGGAAAGTTAAGCAGGTACGAGCGGCTGGTCAAATTCTGGCCGAAGCGGCTCGCCGAAACGCTCACGAGCGCTGTCGACGCTTTGAATCAGCCGACCTAACGATCACCAGGAACGAGGCATTGCTGCATGTCCAGAATCGCAGTGAAGATCTTGCTCAAACGCGTCCCGAGTATGGCAATGGCAGCAACGCCTTTTGTTTCGTCGGACGCCGGCAAAGGATTCGCGGCTTGTACCTCGATCGAAGATCGTTCTTGATGTCCTACGATGCAACGCAGGATTCAACCGACGCAGCGATTCTCGCCAGAATTCTAGCGGCAGTCGTGCCGGTTTGTGAAGGCATTAATCTGCTCTATTCGTTCTCTGCAATGGACCCAGGCGGCTGGGGTGCTGGAACGAAGTTGCCTCACAACATCACCTCTCTTATTGGCGTCATGGATGGAGCTGCCAGCGACCTGAGGTCAGGGCTGCCGTGGCAGGGCGTGGACATTCACGAACCCGTGCGACTGCTATTCATTATCGAAGCAACCACACAAACCCTACTCAAACTACTAGACGAGAATCCGACGTTGAGCAATATCTTTCGAAATCACTGGTCTCATCTAGCAGTGATCGATCCTTATACCAGCCAGATGTATCGTTTTAGCAAAGATCGATTTGTGCTCTTCGAGCCCGACGCTGCTGTATCCGAAAAGAGATCAGGCCCTCTGCGGCGAATCAAAAAGCGCACCACAATCGACTCGCTGCCGAAGAGCCAGCCGCCTTATCCGAATGGCTCCGAATCTGACGGCCTCGCCACAGCGGCGCAGTCTCAGGATTGGTATCAGGGTAAGCGAGAGCACTTGCCCTTTGCTCTCATTCTAGGCCCAGAAAAATCCGAAAGTCCAGCAGGAGGCTCCGTTACGGCGAGCCAAAATAGATCAGAGGAACTGTCAATATGATGATGCATGTTTGCGCATTGTTGGTCGTAGCTGCTCCAGCGGCGCTTGCTCTTAACATGGGATTGTCCCTGCTTTTTGGCTATCGACTCAGCGAACGAAGACTAGCATTGACGACACAGGTTGCAGTAAGTCTGTCGGCCATTGCAGCAACTACGCTACTGATCAATATGCTCATGACCGACCAAGTGCAATACACTTTGGATCTTGGGCATTGGGTCGACTTGCCGGTTGAACATTTTCACTTCACCCTCAAATTTCTGTTCGATCGGCTGTCCATTCCGTTTGTGATCTTGTCATTGTTGCTATGTGGTGTCATTAGCGCATTTGCGAACCGCTATCTACACCGCGATGAAGGATATACGCGGTTTTTTCTATTCTTTGTCATCTTTCTATTGGGCATGGTTGTCACATCTGTCGCCGGTACGATTGAAACGATGTTTTTAGGATGGGAATTGGTCGGTTTGTCCTCCGCATTGTTGGTGGCGTTTTTTCATAATCGTGTCAATCCCGTTGCTAACGGCTTACGAGTTTGGACCATTTATCGATTTGCTGACGGCGCGTTTCTCTTTGCCGCGTTGGTTTTGCACCACCTCACAGGCGGTGGTGATCTGAATCTGATGATGGGCTCCCAGCCGTGGCCTGAAAGCGGATGTGACATCGGCTCAACACATGCATTAATTGCTGGGCTGCTATTATTAGTTGCTGCGGCCGGCAAGTCGGCGTTGATACCATTTTCCGGATGGCTGCCGCGGGCAATGGAAGGGCCGACACCATCGAGCGCGATATTCTATGGTGCGCTGTCAGTACACTTGGGCGCGTATCTGTTGTTGCGAGTCGGTCCGATGCTGGAGCAGTCGCCTACGCTGCAATGGACGATCATTGCACTTGGGGGTATCACTGCAATTTATGCAGCCTTAGTCGGTCGGGTACAAACCGATGTGAAAAGCGCATTGGCGTTCGCATCGCTCTTACAGGTCAGCATCATCGTAATGGAGATTGGGTTTGGGCTGCGTTATGTGGCACTCATTCATATTATCGGACATGCCTCGATGCGGTCGCTGCAATTGTTACGAGCACCATCATTATTACGCGACCATCGTCGACTCGAAGATAACATTGGTTATTCGGAACGCATTAAATTAGCATCGAGACCAGACGCTGCACCGACTCGATTGCGAATATGGCGTTATCGATTTGCGATGGAACGAGGTTACTTGGACACGATTCTAGATGAATGGATCGCCGCGCCATTTCTGAAGATCTTTCGGACGTTCGACAGACTTGAACGCCAACTGGTAATGTGCTTGTCTGTCGGCAATAGGAAGCAAGCAGCTAAGCATGTGAGTGAAACCGACGAAATGGAGGCGCCATGAACAATCATTTACACCTCCCTTGGCTGGAACTATCGATTGCTTGTCCGATCGTTGCTGCGATCATTTGTTGGCGTCTTAAAAACGAGTGCACAGTTCGAAGTGTTGCTTTAGTTGCGTGCCTACTCACGCTTGCACTCACTCTCGGCGAGTGGTTCGACTTTAACACGCTTGGCACATTTTCGGCGCAGGATAGCAACAGCGTCGTCTTTCTCCTTTTTGGTGCTGAGTATTTTGTGATCAACGAGCTGACGGCACCTTTACTTTCTAAGGTGTCATTGCTTTTCGGATTGACAATCTTTGCAACGATGCGATCCAAAGCTGGTCGCTTCTCGGTGGTCAATGCGCTTTTGGCGGAAGCAATCATTCTGGCTATTCTGAGCTGTTCGTCGACAATGTTGTTATGCTTGCTGCTAGCGTTTAGCACGGTCTTGCCCTGGTATGAGATGCGATTGCGGGGACGCGATACGAGTGTGTTTTCGCTTTGTATGTCGCTCCATCTAGGGCTGATGCTAGCGGGCACTCTGCTTCTATGGCTTGGTCATGACAGTCCGCTTCTTTCGAATCTCGCGGTTTGTTTGATGGCGCTCTCCGCCATGCTACGAGCGGGTATTTTCCCTGGGCATTTCTGGATTGTTGATTTGTTTGAGAAATGCACTTTTGGAACCGCGATACTCTTCGTCGCGCCGATGACGGGTGCATACTTCGTCTTGCGGCTCGTGTTACCTGTGGTACCGGTTTGGGCGCTGCATGGGATTGCTGTCTTGTCGTTGTCGACTGCACTTTATGCAGCGGCGATGGCCTTAGTACAGATCGAAGCGAGACGATTTTTTGCCTATCTTTTCATTAGCCAATCTTCGTTGGTGCTGGCTGGCCTTGAAATCGCCAATCCGATCGGAATGACTGGTGCGCTTTGCATCTGGTTGGAGATCGGATGGTCGCTGGGCGGGCTCGCTCTCACCTTGCGAGCGGTTGAGGCTCGGATAGGGCGAATCTCGCTTGAACAATACAACGGTTTGTTTGACCAAATGCCGCATCTAGGTTCGCTGTTCCTGTTCACAGGGCTAGCTTCCATTGGCTTTCCGGGCGGATTGTCATTTGTTGGAATGGAACTGTTAGTTGAGGGCACGGTCGAGGTCTACCCATTGGTGGGAACCATCATTGTTCTGGCGACAGCAATTAATGGTGTGGCATTGCTGCGAGCTTATTTCCGAATATTCACTGGAACACGCCATATCGCCACGGTTTCGATTGCTGCCCGGCCAGCGGAACGAATCGTAGCCATCACTTTGAGCTTATTGATATTGGTGGTGGGTATCTGGCCGAACGCAGCGATCCGTTCGCGTTATCACGCAGCCGAGTCATTGCTGAGGATTCGTCAAGAATCCGGTATCGATCAGACGGCAGAATCCTCACCGCCGTTGTCATCTTCACGATTGAATGAGTTAGAAAAAGAAAAGGGACATTGATGTTTCAAGTAAAACTAAAACTCCGAGAAAAACATGCCTGAATCAAAGAAGCTAACCAAAACATTGCCACGTGACCTAGTCTCGGGACTGGTTGTTTTTCTAGTTGCCTTGCCACTCTGTTTAGGTATCGCATTAGCGTCCGGTGCACCTCTCTTCTCCGGACTGATTGCCGGGATCGTGGGTGGCATTGTCGTAGGATCGCTTAGTGGATCCAATACCAGTGTGTCAGGCCCTGCGGCAGGGCTTACCGCTGTCGTGGCCTCGCAAATTAGTTCGCTCGGATCGTTCGAAGCTTTTCTGCTGGCGGTTGCAATCGCTGGAGTCATTCAAGTCATACTTGGTTGCGCACGTGCCGGTGCACTATCAGCGTTTTTTCCGTCAAGTGTGATCAAGGGACTACTGGCCGCGATCGGTGTGATTTTAATCATCAAGCAAACACCCTATTTGCTTGGTTATGACATGGTTCCCAAGACAGCAAGCCCTGGACATTCAAATATTCTGACTCAAATTGCTAAAATCTTCACTGGGGAAATCCATTGGGGTGCATTGGTCATTGGAATTCTATCACTGGTATTTCTGATTGCCTCCGACAAAATCAAAGCCATCAAGAAGTCACTCGTCCCAGCGCCCTTAGTGGTGGTGTTGTTGGGCGTTGCCCTTGGTATGCTCTTCCAAAATTTGGGGAGTCCATGGGTTCTTGCAGACGGACCTCGATTGATGGTCAACGTGCCGGTTTCGAAAAGCCTTAGTAGTTTCCTGTCCTTGCTAACCTTGCCGGACTTCGGACAGTGGGCTAATCCTGCGGTCTACATAGCTGGCGTTACGATCGCCATTGTAGCTTCGCTTGAGACGCTATTAAATCTCGATGCTGTCGACAAACTCGACAAGTATCAGCGATTGTCACCGCCCAACCGTGAGTTGTTGGCTCAAGGTGCTGGCAACATCGTCTGTGGGTTGCTCGGCGGATTGCCGATCACCAGTGTTGTTATTCGCGGATCAGTCAACGTGAATGCTGGTTCGCGTACGAAATTGTCGGCTATATGGCACGGTGTGCTGTTGTTCTTCTGCATCCTATTGATACCCGTATATTTGAATATGATTCCGCTGGCATGCCTAGCTGCAATTCTACTCATGACCGGCTTCAAACTGGCTAGTCCAAAGCTGTTTCGACAGATGTGGAGTGTTGGTCGCTCGCAGTTCCTGCCTTTCGTATTAACGCTCGTCGCCATAGTTGCGACCGACTTATTGATTGGCATCGTGATTGGAATGGTGGTCAGCCTGCTGTTTATTTTAAAGAGCAATCTCTCGCAGCCGATTCGACAAATCAATGAACAGCACGTGAGTGGCACTGTGCGTCGGATCGAGCTGGCAAATCAGGTTAGTTTTCTCAATAAAGCGTCATTGGAAAAAGCTTTACGGAGCATTCCTGAAGGCGGAGATGCGATTCTCGACGCGCGCAGTACTGACTACATCGATCCCGATGTGCTTAGTTTCATCCGCGAGTTCAAAGAGGTTACCGCACCGGCGAATGACATCCGCTTGAGTTTACAAGGTTTTCGTGAGCGTTATCAAATTTCTGACGATATGCAGTTCGTTGACTTCTCACCGCGCGAACAGCGAGCGGAATTGAAGCCTGTTGACGTATTGAAAATACTGAAAGATGGCAATGATCGGTTTTGTACGGGACGAGGTCTTGATAGGAACGTGCAAAAGATCGTTCATGCGGAGAAGAACGGACTTCAACCTCTGGCAGTCGTTTTCAGCGGTGTCGATGGCAGAGTTCCCGCTGAGCTCATTTTTGATCTTAGCCTGGGAGAACTCGTTACCGTACGCTTAGCTGGAAATGTGATCGGTCCACGGGTTCTTGGTAGTTTGGAATACGGATGCTTGGTTGGTGGTGCAAAGCTAATTGTAGTCATGGGGCACCGTAATTCCGGCATGGTCAACTTAGCCCTTGAGGATGCAGTTGCTGCAAAGTCGAACGATGCCATGTCGCCAAACTTGAAGGCCATTTTATCTGAGATTCAGCAATCGATAGAACCAGGCGAATTGGGGTTGCTGAATAGCGGCGACGAGTCTGCCAAGGATGAGCTTGCAGACAAGGTCCTGCACCGCAATGTCAAGCATACGGCCCAACAGATTTTGTCACAAAGTCCAATCATCAAAAAACTCGTCGACGAAAAGAGAATCGCGCTGATGGGAGCCGTGTTCAATCCGGAAGATGGACGAGTCGAAATGTTTGAGGCAACCGAGACAAGGGAACGCGTGAGAGTCTGAGGCGGTCGATATACCAAGAAACTCCTGCGGCAAATCGCAGATTGACAGCCACAAGTGTTTTGTCATCGAACGTCGAGACATTGACGACCAAACAATTCACCCGCCATGCTGAACGATCAACTCGCGGCTAAGACGAACGCGAACCTCGGTATACCATCTCGGGTCGTTCAACGCGTGTGGCTTTTGCCAGCGACAGGCGACTATCCGAATCTGCGAGAATATACAACGTATCTCCAGCAATGATCGTCTCCTTCTCGTTGGGCTTGTGAATCATTGTTTCGTCACTGCGACGGATCGCGACAACGATCAAGCCCGTCTTGCACGACGATACCAGGCCACCGAGCAGACTGCCGACCAAGCTGCTGGTCGGTTCGATTGTAAATTCATGGAGCGACAAACCCACGCATGCTAGATCGCTGCGGAATCGCTCGTTCTGTTTCTCATCATGGATCAGCGACGACGCACTTGGACACGAGATCATGTTTGCGATTTTCGATGCACCAATCGCGGCGGGTAACACTACGTGATTGGCACCACTCCGAATCAACTTGCGCTGCGTCGCCGGCGATTCTCCGCGAGCGATGATTTCAATATCGGCGCTCAATTCACGTGCTGTCAAGGTGATGAATACGTTCGCGGCATCGCTCGGCAACACCGTGGCCAAGACGCGTGCGCGCGCGATCCCGGCCCGCACGAGTGTGTCTTCTTCACCTGCATCTCCTGTAACGATCATATATCCTTGCTGCTCCGCTTCGGCGATCCGCTCTGGATTTGCATCCACGCAAACAAACGAACTTCCCAGTTCGAAAAGCTCCTCGGCCAGAATACGCCCCACCCGCCCATAGCCGCAGATAATCACGTGGTTGCTGGTTTCGTCGATACCTCGACTCATTCGTCTTACTCCCAAGGCTCTGTGAATTTCACCTTCGGCAATCATTTGAATGAATCCGCCGACAACATAAATCCCTGAAGAACAACCAGCGATAATGACCAGTGCAGTGAACGCTTTAAGTTGTGGCGTTTCGATCGGCCGGACTTCGCCATAGCCCACACCGAAGATCGTGATCACGACCATGTACAATGAGTCGATCAGCGTCCAACCCGCGACCGTATAGCCAATCACGGCAACGACCCAGGTGACCAGAAAGAATCCGGCACCTACTAGCATCTTCCGTAGCGAATCCGAATTCTGCATTCTCGCTATCGCTAAGCGGGTGCATATTCGAAGTAACTTTTCGTCTTGATGACATCTGCGACACAAGACGGAACCATCGACTCCCAGCTACCATCGCCCGCCTTAATTCGTTGTAACACATCGCGTGAGAATACGCTCAGGCAATCGGGGCTGTAGTTGTGCAACGCCATGATCCCGCCACGATCCTTCAAATAGCCGTACAGTTTTTCTAATTCTGGTTTGATCACCAAGTTGTCACAGGTAATCAATTGACCAGTTTCGACGTCAAGTAATGGGTAGACATAGATTTTGAGATCGTTTTTAAACAAACGTCCGAACGATTCCAAGATGCCACCATCGAGTTTCGTGTAATACTGATCGTCGAACAGATCCATCAAACTTCCCGCTCCCATCGTGATTGCGATACTTTCCTTGGTGTACCGTGCTAGATAGGCCGCCAAGCGATAGTACTGAAAGTAATCTGAAATCAAAACTGGCATGCCACACGTGGCCATCACGTCAGCGCGGGCCAAAAAATCTTGGAGATCGATCTCACCTTCTGATTTTAGATTGTTCATCGTGATCTCCATCACCTGCACAATCTCTTTGCCCTGTTGAGCCGGCAACTGCGAAAACTCTTCATGAGCACAGCGCAGCATATCCAAATTGACGTTGCAAACTGGGCGGAAGCTGCCTCGCTCGACCAAGATCGGCTTGCGATAGAAAAACTCCGAAGGTTGCAAGACCGTGCCGTCGGATGCGAACATCGCCGCGCCGGTCAGCCCTAGTTCAACTAATTTCAGACTCATCAATCGGTTATCAACATGCCGAAACGCGATCCCGGAAAACTCGATCATGTCGATCTCGATGCGTGACGTCGACAGGCCATCGAGTAGTGAGTTGACCAACATTTCGGCTTCGTGATGCAGGTGGAACGCACCATAAATCAGATTAACGCCGACGATCCCGAGTGCTTCTTGCTGCAATGCGGCTTCGTCGTCGAGCATTCGCACGTGGATAATGATTTGGCTATCTGCATCGCGCGGGTGGGCTTGGAATTTGATTCCCATCCAGCCATGACATTCATTGGTGCCGTGATAGTTGCGAGCCGAAACAGTATCAGCGAATGCAAAGAAAGCCGTCGTATCGCCGCGAACATCGCGCAAGCGATCAAGATTCAAGTTGTGCTCATAATCGAGCATCGCCTGCAGTCGTTCGCGGCACACATAACGCGAAGCGCGACCGTAGATCGCATCGCTAACTTTCATATCGTACGCCGACATGCTTTTGGCGATCGTGCCCGCACCCCCGCCCACTCGGAAGAACCACCGCACGACCTCTTGGCCAGCCCCGATTTCCGCGAACGTCCCATATCGGCGAACATCCAAATTGACATCGAGTGCTTTTTGGTGAGTGTCAGGTGCCTCTTGGACGCGGGACATGGCAGACAGGTATCGCGTGTTTTTCAAAATATCGGACCGCCAAGATGTGCTCAGGATTTGGGCGAGAATCGCCGGGCGAAGGTCGGTAGCACAAACCGTGCCCAACGAAAATCATCTAGCAGCTATGGGCAGTGCAGTGAAGTGTTTCACGTAGGAAACTTATTGCGGCAAAATCAAATGGGCAATGGCACGTCGATTCCAATTGCCTCAGAAACAAGCACTTAACTGCATAACGTTTCGGCAGCGTGAATGGCCGAGAAGTTCCACGAAATCAATCCTGAACATTTTCGCACTTTCCCGATCGCCTCGTTAGCAACCGAAAATTCCGAAGATCGCAGCACTTTGGTATTTTGAGCACACCTCGCGTCCGCAAATCCCATGCCCACTTTGACGCGAGTTTCACGTTATGGCCCGAGGTTTGCGTTTGACGAAGCAGTGTCTCTTTTTTGCGCACTTACACTGGCGAAGAGACTCATCCCATCCATTCAATGTCCGAAGGAGATTCCATTGAGTACCAGTACCCTCACGCCGCCCGCCAAAACAACACCTCAAGCTCGCGGCGGCGTCGCCGCCGCCACATCGACTGGCGGTGGCAACTCTGCGCGGCGAGCCGCAATCGCGGCCGTCGTCGATTACCAGACCGTCCCACCTTCGTTCAGCTTCAACGAAACACCCGCACAGCAGTTGTTTGCGGAGAACGTGTTTAGCAAGAAAGTGATGAAGTCACGCTTGCCCAAACAAATCTACAAGTCTGTGATCGCGACGATCGAGTCGGGTAAAAAACTTGACCCGACAATCGCCGACATTGTCGCCTCCGCTATGAAAGATTGGGCGATCAGCAAGGGAGCGACTCACTACGCTCACGTCTTCTACCCGCTCACCGGCGCGACGGCCGAGAAACACGATAGCTTTCTGACGCCCGATGGCGACGGCAACGCGATTACGGAATTCAGTGGCAGCCAACTGATTCAAGGCGAACCGGACGGATCGAGTTTTCCAACGGGCGGCATTCGACAAACGTTCGAGGCTCGCGGGTACACGATTTGGGACGTGACCAGCCCCGCGTACATTCTCGAAAATCCAAATGGCACCACACTCTGCATCCCGACTGCGTTCGTTTCGTGGAGTGGTGAGGCGCTCGACAAGAAGACGCCCGTGCTGCGATCCATGCAAGCACTCAATCGACAAGCTCAGCGAATTCTCAAACTGTTCGGACATGCCGATGGTGCATTCGTGTCCGCCACAGCAGGACCGGAGCAAGAATACTTTTTGCTTGATCGACATTTTTACTATGCCCGACCCGACCTGCTGCATTGCGGGCGGACGTTGTTTGGTGCCAAGCCGCCGAAGGGGCAACAGTTTGACGATCACTATTTCGGTGCAATCCCCGAACGCGTGTTAGCGTTCATGTTGGAGTCCGAACGCGAGATGTTCAAATTGGGCATCCCTGTCAAAACGCGGCATAACGAAGTCGCTCCGGGGCAATTTGAAATCGCACCGATGTTTGAATCGGCGAACATCGCGACGGATCATCAACAGTTGACGATGACGACGCTCAAACGAGTCGCTGAGAAATATGGCATGACTTGCTTGATGCACGAAAAACCATTCGCTGGCGTCAATGGCTCGGGCAAACATGTGAATTGGTCGCTCGGCAGCAGCAGCCAAGGCAACTTGCTCAACCCCGGTGATACGCCGCATGAGAACGCACAGTTCCTCGTCTTTTGCGCCGCTGTGATCCGCGCGGTATCGAAGTTCCAAGGTTTGCTGCGAGCCGTCGTTGCCACCGCCGGCAACGATCACCGACTCGGTGCGAATGAAGCACCACCCGCGATCATGTCAATCTTCCTCGGTGATCAACTGACGGATGTGTTTGAACAGATCAAGAAAGGTGGCGCGAATTCTTCGATCGCCAAGGGCACCTTGACCGTCGGCGTCGATGTCTTACCGCCACTTCCCAAAGACGCTGGCGATCGTAACCGGACGAGTCCTTTCGCGTTCACAGGCAATCGGTTTGAATTCCGCGCCGTCGGCTCCAACCAGACCATCGCTGGTCCGCTCGTGGCGATGAACACGATCGTCGCTGAATCGATTGATTATTGTGCGACGAAGCTCGAAGCGGCGACGAAAGGTGATCCGGACGCACTGCATGGGGCGGTGCAATCGCTGTTGACCGAGATCATTAACGAGCACGGTTCGATTGTGTTCAACGGCAATGGTTATTCGGAGGAATGGCAAACCGAAGCGGCCGCGCGCGGTTTGTTGAACATGAAATCCGCTGCCGATTCGCTACCATACTTGGGCAACGCCGAGGTCCGCGAGCTGTTTGAGAAGTACGAAGTGCTCAGTCCGCGTGAGCTGGAAAGTCGGCTCGAAACGTATCTCGAACAGTATTGCTTGACCGTCGAGGTGGAAGCGAAAATCGCGATTGATATGGCTCGTACGATGATCTATCCGGCTGCGATTCGTTACCAAAACGAACTAGCAACGTCTTGTTTGACACTGAAACAACTGGATTTTTCGGTCGATACCGAAATGCTCGAAGAAGTTATGATGCTGACGAAGTCACTTCAAGACAGCATCGGCAAATTGCAAGAGTCTTTGCACGAGAGTGACAGTGTCGAAGGCGAAGAAAAGGTGCGTCACCTGTGCGATGCGGTGTTGCCCGCAATGTTGTCGGTACGACAATGCGCCGACGCGCTCGAAGGCACAGTGTCCGACGAAATCTGGCCTCTGCCACGGTACCAAGAGATGCTGTTCATCAAATGATTTGATTGGCTGTCAATAGTAGCAGGCACAGTCTTCTGTGCCGTTCGCCCAACGCCGATAAAATCGCTTCGATTTTCAGGCGTGTGAATGCTCGAATCAAAAAACCCGCTCGCCGCCGATCGAGCAGTAGGGGCGAACGGCACAAGGGATTGTGCCTGCTACTTTAGGTGGCTAACGGCACGTTAATCAGGTATGCGAAGTGCATCCGACTTACACGTCAATTTCGCTGGCGTCTTCGGCCCGTTCCATGATGAACCGGAAACGAGCCGAGGCGTCGCGGCCCATCAAGTCGCTGATCGCTTTGTCAGTTTCTAAATGATCGTCGATTTCGACTTTCAGTAGCCGTCTGTTAGTGGGATCGAGTGTGGTGTTCCACAAAACTTTCGGGTCCATTTCGCCGAGACCTTTGAATCGCGTGATCTTCGGTTCCGAGCGACCACCATGTTCGGCCACGATTTTATCCCGAGCCTCTTCGTCGGCAGCCCAATACGTTTCTTTACCGATGTCGACGCGGTACAGCGGTGGGACAGCGATGAACAACCGTCCGTCCGCGATCAAGGCGGGCATGTGCCGATAGAAAAACGTGAGCAGCAACGTCGTGATGTGGTGACCATCGGAGTCGGCATCAGCGAGCAAAATGATCCGGTCATAACGCAAGGCCGCGACGTCGACGTGAGCACCGATACCACAACCGAGCGTCGCGATCAGGTCTTGAATTTCTTTGTTGTCGAGAATCTTTTTCATCGTGGCGGATTCGGTATTGAGCACCTTTCCTCGCAACGGCAAGATTGCTTGAAAGTTTCGGTCGCGACCTTGTTTCGCACTGCCACCTGCCGAGTCACCTTCGACGATGAACAATTCCGATTTGCCTTTGCCACCAGAAACACAATCACCCAGTTTGCTGGGCAGCATCACGCGTTTGGATCCACCTTTGCGCGACACCGCATCGCTGGCCGCTCGCGACGCCGCCCGCGCACGTGCGGCGGCGATCACTCGCGCGATCACACCATCGGCGACACTGGGGTTGTTGTTGAGCCACTGTTCCATCGCCGCGCGAACATGCGATTCGACAATCCCATGGGCTTCTGAATTGTTCAGTCGGTCTTTCGTTTGGCCTTGGAATTGTGGTTCGCCGATGAACAGCGACACGATCGCGATCAAGCCTTCACGGATATCTTCGTGCGTGATCTTCACGCCTCGTGGAGTCAAGTCGTGGGTGTCGATATAGTTGCGAACGGCTTTTACCAGACCACCTCGAAAACCGTTTTCATGGGTACCGCCGCTGGCGGTGGGGATGCCATTGACGTACGAACGCACGTGCTCGTCGGTGGACTCGGTCCATTGCAGCGAGACTTCGAGTCGTTCGTCATCGTTGACGCGGTAGGTGAACGGTGATTCGTGAATGGTGCGAGCACCGCGTTCCTTGATGACTTTGCCGAGGTAATCGACGATGCCGTTTTCATGCAGGTATGTGACCTTGGTACCAGCGACTTCGTCAATGTACGTGACCTTGACGCCCCGGTGCAGGAACGAAACTGTCTCGAGTCGGGCGACAATCGTTTCGCTATTGAAGGTCGTTTTAGGAAAGATCGTGGGATCGGGCTTGAACGTGATCGTGGTGCCGGTGCCACGCACGGTTCCTTTGAGTTTCTGCAGTTTGGACGTAGCGACGCCTTTGGCGAAGGTCATCCGGTATTGAGCACCATCGCGTTTGACAACGGCGATCAATTCTTTGCTGAGCGCGTTGACGACGGAGGCGCCGACGCCGTGCAGACCGCCTGCCGTCTTGTAGTTAGCACCTTCAAATTTACCGCCGGCGTGCAAGACGGTGAGCACCATTTCAAGCGCGGGCTTGTTGGTTTTGGGGTGTTTATCGACGGGGATGCCGCGTCCGTTGTCGCTAACCGTGATCGTCTGTTCGTCTTTGTGCAACGTCACTGTGATTTCGGAGGCGTAGCCGTTCATGGCTTCGTCGACCGAGTTGTCAACAATCTCCCAGATCAGGTGATGCAACCCAGCGGAGTTGACACCGCCAATGTACATCCCAGGACGTTTGCGAACCGGGTCGAGCCCCTCCAGCGCAATAATATCTTTGGCGTTGTAGGAGCTGGAAGGAGAGGGAGCGATGGACATAAAATACAGAAATTGGTTATTGTTTGGTGTCATCTTTTGACTCGAAAGCATTCTGCATTCCAAGTCAAAACTTAAGCTTAAACTTTCTCTTCCTGCTTTCGGTATAAGTTTAAGTTTAAGTTTAAGAAATGATTGCGTGGCTTTGGCAATTTACATGCCAATTGCTTTCATTCATCAAAATTTTTCGGTGGTTCAATCGGGGCTTCGACGATCTCTGAGATCTTACCATTCTTTTGCAATTCGATCCCTCGTCCGCCGCGTGCGGTCGTTCGGTACTTGGTCGTTGAGATCGTTTTCTTGGCACCGCGGTTGGTCACGACGGTGAGTAAATCACGATCGCCAACGGATGGTTTGAATCCGAGCAGACGATCGGTTGTGGCTAGCTTGATCAGCAGCACACCTTTGCCTGCACCGGAGAGATAATTGATCTCGTCGGCTGGACAGACCATCGCCCGCGCGTCGGCGGATACCGCCAGCACCGTTTCGCTGCCGTGGATCGGTACCACGTCCACGATCGAGGCTCCTGGTTTGACGCGTGCGTAACGACGCCCGGCGCGAGTCGATGGTTCGGTGAAGCCTTGCAAACCGAACCGCAATGCGTAACCATCGCTCGATGCCGCCAACGCATGCGTCTCGGGGAAGTACACACCTTTTGGATCTTCGCTCGTGTTGCCGATGATTCGTGGGTCGAGAGACAAGGCCGCAACAATGCGTTCGCCGTCTTTGAATTTGAATAGTTTTTGAATCGGTTCGCCAAAACCGGTGGAGGCGGGGATGTCTTGCATTCGAGCGGTGTAACAAACTCCGATGGAACTAAAGAACGCGATCGTTTCTCGCGTGTTGCCCGCCACGCATGCCAAAACTCGGTCGCCTTGACGGAGACGGCTTTTCGCGGGGTCGGCGATAAGTTTTTGACGTTTGACCCAGCCGTCGACGGTGACCAAAATATGACAGTTCTCGGCGACAATGAAGTCTTCTTCGGTGTACTCGACTTCTTCCGTCGGCACCATGATCTGGCTGCGGCGACGGGCCAACGTATCGCTGCCGTACTCCGTGACGAGGGTGGTGAGTTCGTCGCGGATGATGTTCCAGCGGCCCGATGAAGCGAAATCTTCGTGGTCGTCGGCGAGCAGTTTTTCGATCTCTTTGACGCGTTTGCGTTTGGCTTTGAGTTCGTCCAAGATCACGTTGATTTCCAAACGTGCCAGACGATAGAGTTTTAGCTCCAGAATCGCGTCGGTTTGTTCGGCATCCAAGCCGCCTTTATCGGCGGGGAATTTTTTCATGATCTTGTCCGCTGCGTCGGCTTTGCCGTCGCTGGCGCGGATGATCTTGATGATCGTGTCGAGGGCGTCGAAGACAATTGCAAAGCCTTCGAGGATATGAATACGGCGGAGCAACGAGTTCAGCTCATTGGTCAACCGCGACGTCAATACGTCGAAGCGGAACTTCAGGAAGTACCACAAAATCTCTTTGAGCGATAACCGCCGTGGCGAACCAACTTCAGGGTTCTCTGTCGGCGTCAGGCACGTCAAGTTGACGTTGAAATTCGTTTGTAGAGCGGTGTTTTTGTAAAGAAAAGCGAGCACCTTTTCCGGGTCCGCGTTTTTCTTAAGTAACAAGTCAACGCGGATATCTTCGCTCGATAGGTCGCGAACTTCTTCGACGAGTGGCAGTTTGTTGCTATAGACAAGCTCGGTGATCTGTTCGACCATCGTGGCTTTGTTGACACCGAAGGGGATCTCGGTGATGCGCAGGATGTCGCCGACTTTGGATGTTTCGGCGATTTGACCGATACCGCGCAATTTGATGGTGCCCGAGCCGGTCGCGTAGATCTCGCGGAGTTCGTCTTTGGTGTTGACGATCAAACCGCCCGTCGGGAAATCGGGACCTTGAATCGCATCGGCGGCGACGAGTTGGTAGTCCTTGATTTCGGGGTCACGCAATAATTTCAGCAGCGCGTTACAGACCTCTTTGAGATTATGCGGCGGGATGTTCGTGGCCATGCCGACGGCAATCCCGGTGGCTCCGTTGACGAGCATGTTGGGCACGCGAGAGGGCAGTACCACGGGTTCTTCGCGAGTGCCGTCGTAGCTCGGTTTGAAGGCGACGGTGCGGGTCGCGAGGTCGGCGAGGACTTCCGAGGCGATCGGCATCATGCGGCATTCGGTGTACCGCATGGCGGCGGCGTTATCGCCGTCGATGCTGCCAAAGTTGCCGCTGCCGTCGATCATCGGCATCCGCAGCGAGAACGGCTGGCTCATCCGTACGAGTGCTTCATAGATCGAGCTGTCGCCGTGGGGGTGGTAATTCCCCATCACGTCACCGACGACCTTGGCACATTTGCGGTGTTTAGCGGTCGAATCGAGCCGCTGTTGGAACATCGTGTAGAGAATCCGCCGCTGGACGGGTTTGAGTCCGTCGCGGACGTCCGGCAGTGCTCGGGATGTGATCACCGAGAGCGAATAGTTGAGATAGCGATCTTGCGCGGCCAGCCGCAACGGGATGTTTTCGATCTCGCGATAGAGTGATTCGTCAGGCACACCGCGTTTGGATTTGCTGTTTTGTGTGCCGTTGCGGGATGCCGAGGTTGAGGAAGAACGCCGTTTTGCCACGCCTGGTGGTTCCTATGGTGTTTGTGTTTTCGTAACCCGACGCAGCAGCGTGGGATTCATTGGTCAGTCGATCTAGCGTTCACGATTCGGGTGAGGAATTCGTAGACGGATAACCGAGGTTTGGGGGTTATAGCGACCTTGCACCTAGTAGTGAAACCCTAACGGTTCGGGGTACTCTGGCGGAAGTGTAAATTGCTTCTAAATTCCCGGTCCTAATGCGACCGGAGAACGGGTTGATCCGGTACGGCTGGTGCAACCGAAACCACAGATAGGAGTTTTACTTTCGGTCGCCGTTCATGGAGGAACGCGAATATGAAGCGAACATTTAAGCGAGCCGTGGCGACGGCCCAATCAAACACGCGACATGGCAAACAATTCGCGATCGTTCTGATGGCCGCAGCGGCGGTTTTCTCGGGCGATTCGCAGGCCCAGGCTGGTGGCGGACATGGCGGGGAACGCGTGATCAGCTCGCAAGTCGTCAGCGACACGGTCGTGGGCGAATCTTACGATGGTGGCGGTCAATGCGCTGACGGCTCGTGTGCTGGCGGCAGCGGCGGCGTTCAAAATCGTGAATATGGTCAGCCGGACCTGTTTTACAATTTCTACACCCAAGGCGGTGCGAATTCGGCGAACGCCCAAATGTACGTGGCTCCCGTGCCCGTGCCACCACATGTGGGGCATACGTTTTACACGTACCAGCCTTTTTACCCGCACGAAATGCTTTACAAGCACAAAGACCGATTTCACAACTATTATGACGGTGGTCGGGGGATGAACCGGACGCGAGTCAGTTACTCGTATCCGCCCGTGAAAACAGCAGTCAGCAACTTTTACTGGAATGTCTTGCGTCTGCCTCGTTAGTGGACCTCGATGATCACCTTTTTCGGAACATTGTCATGATCAGAAACACCCTTTTGTGCTTGGCGGCCCTGGCGGCTATTTGCAGCACAACGAACAGCTCGTCGTCGGCCCAGGCCAGCGATATCTACGGAATGACGCACGTTTGGAATTTGAACTACGCCCAAACGCGTCCTTGGCACGGTAATTATTACTATGCACCGTATGCTCAACCCACCGCGTTGCTCGTGCCGCCGACAATCAGTATGCGGCAAACCTATTCGTGGGGAGTCAGCCAAAACTTGATGTACCCCGTGCATCATCAATTCGGACGCAATGCGTCGATGCCTGGGGCAGCCGCCCCTGGCCAATTCCTACCGACTCCGAATTGGCCCAGCCATACGGATCAGTACGGAATTTACTACGTGCGAGGCCCTTGGTAGGTCATCGTCTGATCCCTGCTTAAAACGGATAATCATCAAAGTCGCTTGGGGGTCCGGTTCCCCGAGCGACTTTTTTTGTGGGCATCCCGGCTTCGGTGGACAGGCGCACCTAGGCTTCATCGGCACAAATTCCGGACTTCGCCGTGCGCGAAAGTCTCAAGTGCCGATAACAGCTACGTTCGTCTGCCATTTTTGCAAAATCGAACTTTCGCACTCGCCCGCAAATCTTCTCTAAACCAACACGACGCTCCATGGGTCGCATTCAATCTTCGATCGGACTCGTTACCGGCACCGACATTGTCGGCACTGTCGATAAGTTGATGGCCCTTAGTGCACAACCTCGCGATCGACTGATCAGCAAAGGTCGCGAGATCCAAGGGCAACAGCAGCAAATTGCGTCACTGACCGCGACCGTGATCGGCGTGCAACTCGCAGGCGATTCTCTCGGCAGTGCCTCGTTGTTTCGCAGCAAAAGCGCGAAATCGTCCAACGAAGCCGCCGTCTCGGTTGGCACCAGCGAAAACGCCGTCAAAGGCGAGCACGAAATCCGGACGCTGCAGACTGCGTCCACGCATAACGTTCAGTCCGCTCAACGGTTCAGCAAAACTGACGAGGCACTCGGGCTGTCCGGTTCGATCAAGATTCAACCGAGTGGTTTTGTCGACGAAAAAGTCTCGCTCTCATCGCTCAATGATGGACTCGGCGTGCAAGGTGGCAAGATTCGGTTGACAGACCGCAGCGGCGCAACCGCTGACGTAGATTTGTCCCAAGCGCGCACCATCGACGATGTGTTGCAAGCGATCAATGACGCCAGTGTCGATATTCAAGCGACGACGTCGGGTGGCAAGATTCGCTTGATCGATAAGACGGGGAAAACCGACTCAAACCTTCGCGTCGAACAACTCGGCACCGCCGAAACCGCCGCCGACCTCGGCCTGTGGGGAATCGACGAAGCCTCCTCGTCGGTCGATGGCAAGCAAATTGAACTGCCCGAGGGCAAGACCTCGCTTCGAGGAGCCGGGTTGTCTCAACTCGGTGGCGGCAATGGTCTAGGCACGCTCACCAGCCTCGACATTACCCTGTCTGATAGCAGCACAGCCAACATCGACCTCTCTGGAGCCGAATCGCTCGGCGAAGTCATCGATGCGATCAACGGTGCTGGTCTCGATCTGATCGCCCGGATCAACGACGCGGGCAACGGCATTCGACTCCGCGATGTGTCGGCTGGCGAAGGCGAATTCTCGATCACCAGCGGTGACGAAACGGCGGCCAAGTTAGGACTGGACGGGGCCGTCAATGGTAACGTGCTGGAAGGTTCCGATTTGAACCTGCAAACTGTCACCTTGGAGTCCAAACTCGCTGATTTGAATCAGGGTCGCGGCATCGGTAACGGTAGTTTTACAATCCAAGACAGCTCTGGCGCGACCGGTGCGATTAACATCGTCGTTGACAAGATTGAAACGATCGGCGATCTGGTCACTCGCATCAACGAACTCAGTATCAACGTGACCGCAGCGTTGAATGAGTCCGGAGACGGGATTGTGATTACGGACAACGCCGCGGGAGCGGGCAGTCTCAAGATCACTGATTCTGGCAGCGGCAAGGTCGCCTCGAACCTGGGCATCGCTGGCACCGCCACCACGACGTCACTTTCGGGTAGCGACGCGACCTCGATCGAAGTCACCGCCGACGACACACTCGACTCGATCGTTGAAAAAATCAATACGTCCGGTCGTTACGCGGATGCCTCGGTTATCGCTAATGACGATGGCACGTTCTCGCTGCAAATTCGCGCCAACAAAGGCGGCGATGCAGGCCGGATCGGTGTCAACACCGAGGGCCTCGACCTCAACCTGCGCACTGCCTCACAGGGTCGCGATGCCGTGATTACGATCGCGACCGATGGTGGCAACACACGGTTCCTAAGTTCCAGCGATGGCGTGTTTGAAGATTCGATTACGGGACTCGATTTGACAGTCAAAGAAGTTTCCGACGAACCGATCACGATCAGCGTTGACGAAGACCCCGGCAAAGCGGTCACCGCGATCAAACGATTCGCCGACCAGTTCAATAAACTTGTCGATAAGATCAGCGAAGTCACTTTCTTCGATCCCGAGAAAAAAGAAGTTGGGCTGCTGTTCGGTTCAACCGAAACGCTGCGCATTCAAAACGGCTACTCGCGTCTGCTAACCGGACGCCTATCCGGCAGTGGTTCGATCAAATCACTTTCGCAAATCGGCATTCGCCTGGATGAAACCGGCAAAATGAAAGTCGACGAGACGAAACTCAAAGAGGCGTTGGCGACGAACTCGGACGACGTCGAGCAGTTCTTTAATCGCAAAGACCCGATCACGGAAAAGAACATCGGAATGGTCGGCCAGCTTAAATCGCTTGCGGATCGTTTGGCGGGCACCAATGGCGGTATGTTGATCAACAAAACGCAAACACTCAACAATCAACTCGAACGAAACAACGACCGCGTCGAATCGATGAACACGCGGTTGGCAGCCCAGCGTGAACGGTTGCTGTCGAATTATTACGCGATGGAAGAAGCGATCTCAAAAATCCAGTCGAATTCGTCCTACGCCTCCAACATCACCTACCTCGGCCTCTAAAGTAGCAGGCACAAAAGTAGCAGGCACAATCCCTTGTGCCGTTCGCCTCCCACCATTCACCGTTCGATCGCTGCGATCGGCGGCGAACAAGGTTTCGTTCTAGCGGCTTGCTTTTTTATACTTCGCCGCCAACTGCACGTAGTGCTGACAGTTCTCTCGGCAGCGTGTGGCCAACTCGTCCGAAACCGGCTTGATCACCTTTGCTGGGCTGCCGACAGCCAACATCCCGTCCGGGATTTCGCTGCCCTCGGTCACCAACGCCCCCGCCGCCACGATCGCGCCCCGGCCCACGCGAGCACCGTTGAGCACGATCGCCCCGATCCCGATCAATGCGTGATCTTCCACCGTCGCTCCATGCACCACCGCTGAATGGCCCACGGTCACATCCGCTCCCAAAATGCACGGGAACCCTGGATCGCCATGCAGCACACATTGATCTTGCACATTCGTCCGTGGGCCAATTTCAATCCGTTCAGCATCCCCGCGCATCACGGCACCAAACCACACACTCGCCTCCGCGCCAATTCGCACCTCACCCAACACCACCGCACCCACGGCGATGAATGCGGAATCGTCGATCAACGAGAAGTCTGTCTCGCAACCGATAACCATCTCGCGTGTTTCCGAAACGGGTGATTTGTCAGACTGCATGGCTTTTGGTGCGGATGGTTTCATGGGACAATTCAACGATGGACAGTGAATCGGAAAGCGACGAAGCACGCGATGATAACAAACCGCAGAGAGCGGGACTGCTAGGGCTACCGCAACGTTTCGCCGAATCGTTATTAATCGCGACGATCCGCGGCTATCAGATTTTCATCAGTCCATTAACAGGGCCGAGTTGCCGGTTCACGCCCACGTGCAGTTCGTATGCGATCGGAGCGATCCGCAAACACGGGCCACTGCGCGGCGGATGGGCGGCGATCAAACGCATCTGCCGCTGCCACCCCTGGAACCCCGGCGGCTATGATCCGCCCTGACTAGGCACTAGGCACTAGGCACTAGGCCCTAGGCACTAGGCACTCGGCACTAGGCACTAGGCACTAGGCGTTTGTCAAACACTCACTCAGCACTCGTCCATCAGCCCGAGCCATGGGACGACCAATCGGGGTCTCGTACTCAAGCGTTGGATCCAAACCGAGCGCCGTTTGAATCGTGGTGTGAATATCGGCGATCTCAACCGGTTCGCCCACATGTCCCTTGGTACCTTTCGCATCAACCGCATTCGATGTCGCACCATGCACATAGCCACGACGAAACTTCCCGCCCGCCAACAATGTACTGAAACCATGCGGCCAATGATCTCGACCGCCCGCTGGGTTGATTCTCGGTGTCCGTCCAAACTCGCCACCGCAAACCACCAACGTCGAATCGAGCAACCCTCGTACACTGAGTCGGCTCAACAATGACGCCAGTGCCGGATCGAGACGACTGCACGCCGACGCTTGCAACGCGTGATTCGTCACATGACTATCCCAACCACCGAGAGTCACTTCGACGCAACGCACGCCGACTTCGATCAACCGAGCCGCCGCCAAACAACCTCGTCCAAACGGATCGTCACCGAAACTTGAAAGCGTTGCCGCCGATTCACTCGTGACATCGAATGCGGATAATTGATCACTCGACATCATTCGCCGCGCCGCCTCCGTGCTGGCCGCATGCAGCGTCCGATTCGATTGCAAATCTATCAACCGACCGCGAGCAAACTGCGGTTCCAATACGTCACTCAAATCAGCCAACCGCCGCTGATAGCGATCATCATCAACACGAGCCTTCACGTCTGGCACTGATGAACTCGGGTCACCCGTTTTGAACGCATCGAACCGAGCTCCGAGAAACCCACCACGCGCAGGCGAACCGCCCGGCAGAATCGAAACGTGTCGCGGGATATCTGCACCCTGATCGTCGGCATCACATAACACCGCGCCAATCGACGGATGAATCAGCGTGGGATCAGGCCGGTAGCCAGTCTTGATGTTGTAGACCGCCCGTTCATGATCACCCTCTTTTCCCACGACGCTACGGATCAACGTCGTCAAGTGCATCTGCTCAGCCACGCGTGGTAACGTATCGGCGATCGACAATCCTTTCACGCTTGTGCTGATCGCTTTCGCTTCTCCACCCGCGATCTCACCCGGATGCGGGTCAAAGGTTTCGAGTTGACTGGGGCCGCCTTCGAGCCACAGCAGTATCACACTCATGGGCGGACGGCCGGGATCGTCCGCCTGCTCAGCCGCCAGCGCCAAGCGACGTGCCAGCGTTGTCATGAATAGACCGCCCGCACCGCCCAGGCATTGACGTCGCGAAAAGTGAGCGTGCGGATTGCATATCAAACGTGTCATCAGGTTTGTCCGATTAATGATTCCAAGCGAATTCGCTGCTATTGAGCAACACCCACACAATATCGACAATCGCATTTTGACGACTGTCAGCTTCAGCGAGCCGCCGCGTAAAATGCTCGCGTTCCGCATCGGTCGGATAGCGATTCAAATTCGCCAAATACAATGCTTCGACCACGCCCTCATCGTTCTCGGCAAACATGCCGACGTGCGCCGAAGTATTCAGAACAGGATTCCAGTTCGCTACTTCACTGGTCAGTTTCCCGTTGAGCATGGTCAGTCTCTGCGTGATGGTGATTGTTTCGTTTTCAAACTCATCTTCGCCGAGATCGCCATAGCGGCGGAGGAAATCGTTGCGGTCGCCGAACTGTTGTAACTGCAAGAGCAACGAGGTCTCGCGGTCCAACGTTTTCACCCGTCCCGCTTGGATCGCCGCCCCCGCGACTTGCTCAGCACGCAACCGCACGACCGGGAACGCGGCCATCGCCCGTTCATGCCGCACCGTGATCTCAAACGACTCGTCACCCGATGGCGAGCGGCTGTCGACCTGGAACGCAGGGCTATCGGTGATCAAGCGAATCAAATAACGCAAATCAAAACCCGATTCAATGAAGGCGCGCGATAGCGTCATCATTAGCGGCGATGGCTCCGAGTCGAGTGGCAAGTCATCGACAGCATCCGCGGGTGGCGTTCCGACTAACAATGCCCAAACTCGCGTCACCGTGGCCCGCGCGAACTGCACGTTTTCGGGATGCGTGATCCAATCTGCTAAACGCTGACGTTCGTTAACAAACGGAACTGCCGTTGCTTGTTCCTTCAAAGGCTCGCTGTCGGTCGACGGCGTCTCACTGTCTATCGCTGGCGTCTCGATGGATGTCAACGTCACTGCCGCTGGTTCGGCACGCGGTGTCAACAAATCACGCCGAAACGGAACCTCCGGTGCAACGGGTTGCTCCGAATCTGCGTTGAGGTATTGATACTGATAATCCGCATTGCGATTTTGCAGTCCCTGCAACCCTTCTGAATCGACCGCAGTAAAGAACGCCGCCAGTGCATGAAAGTCCTGCTGGGTGCCTTCGCGGAATTCGCCGGTCCCATCCATCCACAACGGGTCGCCCATCGACACATTGCCGAGGAAGTCGTTGTGGCACTGCAAGCAATCAATCCGAATCCCAAGGAATGCCCGGCACGTCCGCGCGGCCATCCGAATCGGGTCTGGTTGTCCATCGCCGCTATCAAACGTGACGGTGTAAAAGTTGACCTCTGGACGATCCGTCCACACACCTTTGGCAGTAATCAGTTTACGAACGAGAGCGTCATATCGTGTGTTCGCTGCAAATTCATCAGACAACCAAGTCCGAAAGCGACGACGTCGATAAACAAGAAACGGTCCATCGTCCGCGCCCACATAAAACCGTGTGAATCGTTCGGCCCAGTAATCGTGAAAGCGGGGGTCGTTGAGCAACGCGTCGCGATGCCGGGCGACACGTTGGTTCTCGGGTAAACTCTCCAGCGAACGAATCTCTTCCAGCGACAATCCAGAACCAACCATCGCCAGCGACAAACGTCGGCACACGGTCAACCAATCTGCGGGGGGTGCGGCAGTCAATCCGGCATTTTTAATTTGCAGTTGCCACTGCTCACGAATGGTCTCGGAGTATGGATTAGCAATCTCGGTAGCCGCAGCGGCTGGCTCTGCCTGACGCGTCAAGGTGGGGGTGACCTGCGATGCCGTTTCACGATGCGCTTCGCTCATGCCGGTCGTCAAGAATGCAAACGTGCTCAGCAATAAAAACCCCATCAAAATGAACTTCGCGACTGTCACGAATCGCGATTTCCAAGGTCGCGTCCGATCCGTTGATTCGGGAGGTGATCCCAAGTCCGTACTGATTGGCGGTGGGCCAACGAGTTCCGCGACGACTGGCCCCTTGTCGTCAACGGGTTCAGCATCAATCGGAGCAGGATCAAAGGGAGGGGACATGTTGATTGCCAGCGAGTTTTCGCGGTCGAGCTGTTTCGGTATGATTCGTTGGTGATAGCGGAATCTTGTCGCGATTTTCCGCATTTTACAAACTTTTTGATTTCGGTGCTGATCCGTTTTCAATTCTTCCATCAACCACCTTGAGTTCCCGTGACGTCCACACCACAGTCGGATTTCTTCTATAACGCCTACGATCGCGACGAAATCGCGTACGGAATCGAGCCGTCCGCAGCCCTGGCGGACTACCTGACGCAAACCGTAGCGACCGCGACCCAGCCACTGCGTGGCATTGACTTGGGAGCCGGTGCTGGTCGCGATACGTTGGCGCTGGCGGCTTCGGGGTACGACGTGGAGTCCGTTGATTTGAGTGAACGCGGGTTGGCCCGGATCGCCGAGCGGGCCACCGCTCGAATGCTTAGCGATCGCGTGCAAACTCGCTTGGCCGACGTCCGCCACATTGAATTTCCTGTCGCGACTTACGATGCCGTGATCGCCACGACGGTACTTGATCACATCCCGGCCGCCGACGCGGATCGGGTTTGGCAACGAATGTGCGATAGTTTAACGCGGACCGGTTTTTTGTATGTGCAAGTCCACACGACGGAAGACCCAGGGAGCTGCTTGCCGCCAGGCAACCTGAGCCGTGAACCTATCAGCGAAACGGCTGCCGCGGTGATCAATTATTTTCGTCCCAATCAACTCGCCGCGATGGCAGTCAATGAAAAGTCAAAATTGCGTATCCTGCGATACGAAGAACGCTTGGAATGGGACTACACCCACGGCCCCGCCCATCAGCACGGCAAGGCCGTGTTGCTCGCCGTCCGCGCCGGTTTCCATCCGCCCTGGTACGGCCAACCTGCTGCATTCCCCAAACGGGATGAGTAAACAGACTGGTTCGCAGCAACGTTTCCCATGCTTTCGTCGAGAAAGGTGCATTAAAACACGTCCCCGATCATCGCCAAACTACCTATCTTTTGTTGACGCGGCGTGCGCCATTTCGCTAACCTCGCGTGCATGTCCTCTTCTGTGCTAGCGAAACGATCTGTCGCCACGACGTGTCTGCACGCTTGGTCGTGCATATGTCTCATGATCACGCTGGTGATGATGTGCGGTTCGACCGGTTGCGCGACGGCACGCTACCTGCAGAATCGACCGATACGCGACAACGCGCTCGAGAATTCGCTGCAATTGCTGCGATGGCGTGGACCTGAGATCAGCGAGCGGACTCAGCACACGCTTCGCCGCTACGGACTGAGCGAAACCTATCAATCGGATTGCAATCTTTGCATCGGCCAGCTCCGCACGCTCAATCGACAAAACCTCGACTCCGAATTGACATACGCTGTCGCAGAACTTGCCTACGTCGAGGGTAAGAAAGCTGAACGCCATGGCCAAACCAGTGACGCGATGAATCACTACGGCATCGCGCTAACGACGAGCTATCGCTATCTGTTCGGCAGCCAACTCGCGGACGTTCGTAACCAATACGATCCACAATTTCGCTCCGTGTGCGATCTCTACAACGAATCACTCGAAGATTTGCTTCGCGTGTTGTGCACTGAAAATCACTTGCGGCCCGGTCAAACCTATACGATTCAAACAGCCGATCGCAAATTTGTCATTCGCACCGAGATGCGAGGGGCGTGGCAATCTGATGAGTTCGATCGCTATGAGTTTGTCAGTGACTTCAACATCAAAACGCTTCGCAACCGGCATACCACATTCGGTCTGGGCGTGCCCTTGGTCGCTGTTCGCAAACCACGTGGTCCGAACGACGCTCGCGAAAAGTATTATCCCGAAGGTTTGAGCTATGCCGTCACCGCGCTGCTGCGATGTTCGACCGGAGTTGATGAAGCCGGCGGCTATGCGTCAGATAATGAACTGCTACCCACGAACGGTTCGGAGATCCACCTGGCCAGTCACGCAGTGCCAACCCAGGGCGAACCAGCGGAAGATCCCAACGAAACGCCTGTGTGCGTGTTGGAGTTTTTCGATCCACTGCGTGCCAATCAAATCAAACTCGCCGGAGATTGGGTGCCGTTGGAAACCGACCTCACCACCCCGCTGGCCTATTTCCTCGACAGCCCTGAATACCGCAAACGCGACCGGGCGACCGAAGGTTTGCTCGATCCCGATGACGCCCAACAAAAACGCGGGCTGTACATGCTCGAACCCTACGATCCCAATCGCATCCCCGTGTTGATGGTACATGGATTGTGGTCGAGTCCATTGACATGGATGGACATGTTTAACGACTTGCGAAGTTTTCCCGAAATCCGCCAACGCTATCAATTCTGGTTTTATCTCTATCCATCGGGACAACCGTTCTGGTTGAGCGCCACCCAGCTCCGCAGCGATCTATTTGCGATGCGACAAACCTTCGATGGTACCGGCCAAGACCGTGCGATTGATAACATGGTTTTGGTCGGGCATAGCATGGGCGGTTTAATTTCGCGGATGCAAACGATTGATAGCGGCGACGATTTTTGGAACATCGTCAGCAATCAACCGAAAGAGAAACTGCGTGGTCCGCCGCAAGATGTCAACAAACTCGTCAGCGCGTTGGAGTTCCGTCCGAACAAATCCGTTAGTCGCGTGATCACGATCGGCACGCCGCATCGTGGCAGCGATCTAGCTAACTCAGCGACCCGTTGGTTGGCAGGCAAGATCATCAAATTGCCTCAGATGGCAATCTCAACAAGCACGCGGTTGACGCGCGCCAATCCCGGTTTCTTTCGTGACACGCGATTGCTGACGGAAGCCAACGCGGTCGATTCGCTCGCACCAGATTCGCCAATCTTCCCAGTCATGTTGCGAGCCAAAACGTCGCCCGACATTCGCTATCATAACATCATCGGTGTGATGGATGATCCACCATTGCTTGCCGGTCGTGGTTACAAAGGCGATGGCGTGGTGGAATACGCCAGTGCGAAGATGGAAGACGTGAAAAGTGAATTGATCGTCGATGCGACACACACAAGCTTGCACATGACTGGAAAATCAATCTTTGAAGTTCGTCGGATTTTGTTGGAACATCTCGCCGAAGTCGATTCCGAAGACCGATTGGCATGGGAGTTACCGACTCGCGCACCATTGGTCGCCGATAGTGCAGCCGGGCTGATCTCGGATCCAAGGTTTCGCTATGAGACCGATTCGCCCAACCAATCCGTGTTCCAGCTCTCAGGTGCAAGCACTGGCGAACAGAAACGCTAGCGATTTGATGTGCGAACGGCACACGGGAGTGTGCCTGCTACTTTGACGAGCACGCGCGATGCAGTATCGCGATTCGGTCGGGTGTGCCACCCCACTGAGCGTCGACCCGGTGGCCTGCACGGAAGGCGGCGACGAGATGCGCAAGCAAACCTTCCACACTCACGCCGCGAATCTCGCTGATCTGTTCCAATGTGTAGCCATCGCGACACAACCGCCACGTCCAATAGTCTGTTCGCCAAGACTCTTGATCGGCGGGGATCGTTGCATCTTCATTGACAACCGGTTCGGGCGTTTCGCTGGGTTCAACAACAACCGCAGCTTCATCATTAAGATCGGCGGTCGACATCAATGCGTCTACTTCCGGTGGAAACTCGACTTCATGTTGCGACATCGTCATCGCGATCAGATCAAGCAAATCATGCCCGTAAGCGTCCATGAATTCGACGCTAATACCCGGCACGTTTTCCAGTTGAGTCGAATTGGCAGGTCGCATTTCAACCAAATGCTCGATCGTCGAACCCGTCAAAATCTGATGTGGAGCGACACCCAATGCTGCTGAACGCTTGCGACGAAAACGCTTGATCCGATCCGTCAGCTCTCGTTTCAAAACCTCAACAGGATTCTCCTGAATGATTTCGCGAACATCGATGCCCACTTTCTGAACGGACCCCGATGATGGATCATTCAATACTGGTGCCAATCGTTCAACCGCTGGCGGTATGGTCGCTGGGGGCAACGGCTGGCTCGGCGACTGCGTTGTGGCGGGAGCGACGGGTACCGGCATCGGTATTTCCTCTCCGTCAACGTCACCGGCCTGAATCCTCGCTGCCGCCTTGGCGATTTTCTTCGCCAACCGATGTTTGATCTCCAGAGACGCTGGCATCGCTTCGACGCAGTTCATCACCCGTCGGCCCAGTTCGGTCATGTGAACCGTCGGCCTGCGTTCGCTGATTTCCTTTTGCTCCAGCAATCCCGCCGCCAACAGCGAATCCATCACATCCGTCAATTCTGTTTGCGTCAATCCGCTCAGCATCCCGTACGTACTCAACCGATCCAGACGCAGTTGAGTCACCCGTTTATTCTTCGATCCCGCCAACATTTGAGCGATCAGGTTTTTGCCCAATCGTCCGTGCGTTCGCACGACTCCAGATAATATCACACGGATCGCCGTCAGCAATTGCCGCTCGTCGATATCGGGATGCGCGATCGCCATCGACATCGCCGTGATATCCGAACCAGCAAGTGCACCGGAGACGCCTGGCAAGACTGTCGTGCCATCACGCACGAGTTTACCGCCGACTGGATCGCAGCGATCGCAACGTGTGCAATCGGCAGCATTGGGGTCACCGAAGTAATCCAAAATGACGCGTTGACGACATCCTGGCGCACGCGCGAAGCTGATCACTGCTTCGAGTTTCTCGTATTCAGCGGCTTTGCGGCGGTCGAGTTCGTCAAAGTCAATGTTGAGCTGATCAAACGGCAAATCACGACGCATGATATGAACGCCCCGACCGCGAAACGGCGGGATGTAATCAAACGCACGCAGCTTCGTCAATTCACGTAGCTGTGTCGCTACCTTCACACGATCCATGTCGGCAAGTTTTGCCAGAGTTTCGGGACGCACGTAAACGTCTTCGTTCCGCCGATTACCAATCACTTTTTCCACGGCCGCCATCACTCGCCGTTTGATTTTGGCTTCGCGCGGGAGGAAATCCAGCATCGTAGCCGCGTCGCTGTCGATCCGCACAACGGCATGGTTGGAACCGGAATCGAGTCGTTTCAACACGCCTGCCCGCGCCAGCAATGTTTCCGAAGTGCTGATTGCTTCGGTGCCGTCACGTACCGCGATGCTCTCACGGACTTGATCCAGCGTCAACTCGATCGGATCTTCTTCACGCGATAACAAGAATTCATAAACCTTCTTGACCGTTGCTTTGGATGGATAGCGATTTTCAATAAAGAACTCTTGAATCTGCCGATCAAAATAAGCGAACAGCAACAAACAATCGCTCATCGCTCCATCGCGTCCCGCCCGGCCCGCTTCTTGGTAATAGGCTTCGAGCGATCCCGGGATATTAAAGTGAACAACAAAGCGGATGTCGGACTTGTCGATGCCCATGCCGAAGGCGTTGGTGGCCACGATCGCGGACAGTTCGCCTTTCATGAACGACTCTTGCACACGTCGCCGATCGTCGGGATGCAGCCCCGCGTGATAGACGCCGACTTTGCGACCCGTTTTTGCCGGCAACCACTCCGCAATCTCATCACATCGTTTTCGCGTGGCAGCGTAGATGATGCCCGTGCCATCGCGGTTTCGCAGATACTTTTCGAGCATGGCGAGCTTGATCGTGTCGTTGTTACAGGACTCGACACCAAAGACCAAATTTGTGCGAGCAAATCCTGTCACGAACACTCGTGGCTCTTTGAGTTTCAATAACTCGATGATGTCGTCGCGGACCGTTGGTGTGGCCGTGGCTGTTAACGCGATCGTTTGCACGCCAGCCAGATACCGTTCGCGAAATACACCCAGCCGCGCGTAGTCGGGACGAAAATCATGCCCCCACTCGCTCACGCAGTGCGCCTCGTCAACGGCCAGCAGTGTGATATCGGCTCGCGTCACGGCATCCAGGAAACGTCCGTTGCGAAGGCGTTCGGGCGCGACGTAGATCAAGTCAAGTTCGGCTCGCGCCATCGACTCCATCACGGATTCTTGTTGGCCTTGGGAAAGCGAACTGTTAATCAACTTGGCGCGAATGCCATGCGATTGCAGCGTGTCAACTTGGTCTTTCATCAACGCGATCAGTGGCGAGACCACGATCGTGGTGCCTTGACGGGCCAACGCAGGAAGTTGGTAACAAAGACTTTTTCCGCCACCCGTCGGCATCACGCACAAGCAATCTTCACCGGCGGCGAGTGCATCGACGACGCCGCGTTGGCCGGGGCGAAACGATGAGAGCCCAAACCGAGGTAGCAATGATTCTGGATCGGAGGTTTCTAAACGCACGGTGCGCGCCCGCGCCGTCGCAGAAACGGCTGGCGGTGAGGTTGCGGGCGGTGTCATCCAAAACGCCTGAGAAACACGAAAAACCTGAGAAACATAATAAAACGGCCTAGCCGCTGAGGTTATAACAAATCATTGCCTCGGGCGTGGATAGCACCTCACGTTTGTGCACGATTGTCAATCGAGCGATCACTGATAAACTGCGAGCCAGTTTTAATCCCCCCATGGAAGCGGGTGTAGTGCGACATGTCCATCTCCCAATACGTGTATCCAATTGTCCAACCCGGGTTGCGAATGATCCGTCGCAACAAGCGGCTAATTCGTCACTGTTTCGGCGTCGAAGTGCCTCGGGGTGTCCAGGTGCAATTCGATCCAACCACAGTGCTCCTGGCCAAGTACATGGGCGAAGTGCTGCAAGCGCGAGCTGTTAAGAACCACGAAGACAAACCACTCAGACTGCTCGAAATGGGGATCGGCGAAGGCGCGTTAGTGAGTCTGTCGTTGGCGAAATCTAAAGTGAACGTAACGATTGACGGAGTTGACTGCTCCGCCGAGAGGGTAAATAGTTCTCAAAAGGTGGCCGAACACAATTCGATCGAAGTCCATTTCTGGCAGAGCGATTTGTTTGCTCAAGTTCCCAGAGAGCCCCGCTACGATTACATTTTTTTCAATCCACCTTACGTGCCGACTCACACGGGACGTACATTGCGTTTGACGCAGCGACTCGAAGTAGATGGTGACCAAATGTGGGACGGGGGCGACGATGGTGCTTGCGTGTTGCGAGCGTTCCTTAACGAAGCTCCAAATTACTTGAGTGCTGGTGGACGTGTCGTGTTCGGTGTGCAAGAGGTGTTCTTGCCAAATAAAACTGTTCAAAACGTGGTTAAGGAAGCCGGTTTTGAGGTCATCGAAAAAACGAAACGCAGTTGGTTGCCAAGCACAGTTTATGCGATTGGATGCTCTGACGGTTTACAGTGCTCGCTACGGGTGATGGCTGATACTCGCAACTAGCACCGACGTCAGCTCACAAAACTTTAATGAGCGAATGGTCATGCGCGAGAACGATCACCCAGCGACGCCAGAATTCCCCCGGGTCTTTGTTGCCGAGTACTTGTGCGGTGGTGGGATGTTCAACACGCCCATCCACGCGATTCCTGAATCGTTGCTCCGAGAGGGAACGGGGATGTGGCGGAGTCTCGTCGATGATTTCGCAGCCTGGACACGAGTTTGCACGCCGATTGATCCACGTTTATCGCTGCCCTTGCCAAAGTCGCCGAATGTGACGATTGTCAACATGGAAACCTGCGCCGCTCCGTGGGCAGGTTGGATCGAGGCGGCTAGTCGGTGCGATGCTGCTGTCGTGATCATCCCTGAAAGCGATGGGCTGCTGACGAAAGGCATTTCACTGCTGCGTGCCTCAGGCATTGAGGTCCTCGCCCCCTCAGGATCAGCGATCGGGTTAACCGCCGACAAGTGGGCGACCGCGAAATGGTTACATGCCGAGGGCATCGCTCATCCAGATACTTGGTCGCTCGAACGACGCGCAGTGGATTCGCAGCCACGCCACCACGCGTGTTCGCGGATGTTGAAGACAGACAATGGTGCTCCTGTTTTCAGCGGCTTTCCCGATGGCGGATACCTCGTCAAGCCACGTGATGGTTGTGGTGCCATGGACATTCGGCATTACCACGAACTTCAACCCGCTCTACTGTCGATGCAGTCCTTTGAAATCACACAACAACAAATCTCGGGCCGCTCGGCCTCAGTACTCGTGATCGCGGGAGGAGATTATGATCGTGTTTGCATGTTGCCCGCCGTCTGGCAAGACATTGCAACCTTGCCGACAAGCAGCACGACACTTTCATCCGGCAATGTTTCTCCCGCGAGTCATTTCGAATATCGCGGAGGTAGCGGGCCGATTGGCAGTGAACTGCAACACCGCGCACATGCCTTGGTGTCGCGGGTATTGCAAGCGATGCCCGGCAAACTTAGCGGTTTCATTGGCATTGACTTGATGCTCGGCGAAGACGCAAACCATGACACGGTCATCGAAATCAATCCTCGACTAACGACTTCGTACATCGGCATCCGAAAAATGACCGCTGAGAATCTCACGAAACGCTTGTGGAGTGCCCCCGATCATGTACCAACGATTAACGTACCAGCCGAATCGGTATACTGGCATCTATGTGACCTCCACACCGACGCCCAACCGTAGCGGAAGTCGTCAAGACTTTCGGCTATCTCCCGTGGTTCTATTGCGTGCTGGCGATCGTTAGACTGTTGCGACATCTGCAATAGTCGCCCCCCGCAACATCGACCGGCGAGCACAATCTTGAGCAATCCCTACAGCGATCCGAACTCGCCCTTCCAGCAAAATCCATACGAAGCCAGTTCAGTCGCACAGCCTTACAACCCAAACCTGCCGTATCAACACGTCGGGCCATTGCCAGCCGTCATCCTTTGGCAAAAGGGCTATCTCGGCTTCATGACCGCGCTCTATGTGTTTGTGATTGCAATAGGAGCTTTCCTGTTCATCAATGCGGACAACATGCAGGACGTCGACGCGGACATGGACGCTTCCCAAGCCCAAATTTTGGGAGTGGTTTATGGGGCAATGGGTGTGGTTTTCGCACTGTTGTTTGCACTCGGATTCGTGTTCCGCAAGGGCATGTTCGGATGGGTTTACAATCTGATTTCGATCGTGATCGGATTGATGAGTTGTTGCCTGTGGCCTGTTTGCATCCCGCTAGTCATCTTTTGGATCAAACAAAAAGACGACATCATCTATTACTCGCAAGCGAAATAGCAATTTTGTCTCAAACCGCAGTTTGCCCCCATGCCAGATGAGTCTCAACATCGGCGCACCGTCCAGTGGATCGGTTTTGCTCTCGGTCCGCTGCTTGCGATGGCAGCACTAGCCGTCTTGCCATCCGTCTATGCCACTGGCGCACAACCCACCGAAGCCGAATTCACTTGGGCCGGTCGAGCGACGTTGGCGGTGATGTTATGGATGGCGGTATGGTGGTTAACCGAGGCGATCCAGATCGCTGAGACCGCGTTGTTGCCGCTGGTCGTCTTCCCACTGTTGGGCGTGGCCACGATGAAAGACACCGCTTACCCATACGCCGATCATTTGATTTTTTTGTACTTCGGCGGCTACGTGCTCGCCCTTTCCATGGATCGCTGGGGGCTGGGCAAACGCATCGCGCTGCACACGCTCAATTTCGTGGGCACATCGGCGCGGCGGATGATCGCGGGATTCATGATCGTCACCGCCGTGCTCAGCGCGTTTGTATCGAACACCGCCACGACGGCAATGATGCTGCCAATCGCCATGAGCACAATCGCGCTGCTGCGCAGCCAATCCAATCCCGATGACGAAAATCAAGAACAAATCGGTTCGTTTGGAACCTGTTTGTTATTAGCAATCGCCTACTCCGCATCCATTGGCGGCGTCGCCACCATCATCGGCACGCCCACCAATGCGTTTCTGATCGGATTTCTGCGAGACTCGATCGCCCCCGAGTTTCGCACTGACATCAGTTTCATCGGCTGGCTTCCGATCGGCGTTTCGTTGGTGCTCGTGTTTCTGCCGATCTTGTACGTGATGCTCACGCGCGTGCTGTTTCCGATTCAGAAGATTGAGCTGAAGGGCGGAAAGGCAATGGTGCAGTCCGAGATTCGAGCACTTGGGCGTGTGCAGCTTGGTGAATACAACACACTCTTCGTCTTCGTCTGTACCGTTGGCTTATGGCTAGGGCGTCCTTGGATCACTGCGATCGAGATGCCTTTCAATGGTATCACGTTGCAACCGCTCGCCGGTTTAACGGATACAGGGATAGCGATGGGTGCGGCGATGGCATTGTTCCTGTTGCCTGTGAATCTCCGCAAGCGTGAGTTCACAATGGATTGGAACGGCGTCGCGAAAATACCATGGGATGTCCTGATCCTGTTCGGCGGCGGCTTGAGTTTAGCCGCCGCCGTTCAGGCTAACGGTGTGGCTGAGTTCATCGGCAGTTACGCTGGGCAACTCCGCGACGTGCCACCGATCATTACGATCGTACTGATCACAACCGCCATTGTTTTCATCACCGAACTCACTTCCAATGTTGCCACGACGATGTCACTTGTGCCAGTACTGGCCGCGATCGCACCGGCGGTCGGCGTGCATCCGTACTTGCTAGCAATCCCTGCCACGATCGCCGCGAGCTGCGCGTTCATGCTACCAGTCGCCACACCGCCCAACGCAATCGTGTTTGGCACCGGTGAGATCACATTGTTTCAAATGGTGAAAACTGGTTTTTTACTCAACCTAGTCTCAATCATCATTGTCACGTTGTTGACAGTGCTCGTGATTGAGCCATGGCTCGAACTCCCTTGATAAAACATCCGAATGATGGGTTGGCCACGGATGCCCATAGCTTGACACAGACAAATACAGCATAGAATCGGTATTCATCCGTGTTTAATCCGTGGCCGCTCCGTCTTCTCGCGTGACGCAATTGAATCGGTCAGTTTGCTTTTCCAAATGCTCCCAACGCCGAGAGTCCCATCGACACTCGGGTTCGTGTACACTGCGACCTAACCGCTACTCGTATCGCTGCCCTTTCAGACACAACTCAATCATGCCAATCAGATTCTTCAATTTCGCATTTCTCTTGACATCGTTGCTCTCGCTTGTGTCCATTCAGGTTTATGCCGATTGGACCAATTGGCGTGGACCGCATCATAGCGGTGCGACAGAAACCAGCGGCCTGCCAGCGGAGTTCAATGAGGCCAATACACTGTGGATTGCTGACCTGCCAGGCAAAGGCTGTTCGACGCCGATCGTGCATGATCAGGGCATCTATTTAACCGCGCCCGTTGATGGCAAAGACGCGTTGCTGGCATTGGATTGGGACGGCAAGTTGCTTTGGACAACCACGTTCGGTGCCGAAGACGCAGGCAAACACCGCAACGGTTCAGGCAGCAATGCCTCGCCGGTGACGGATGGCGAAGCGGTCTATGTTTACTTCAAGAGCGGTACGTTGGCAGCCGTCGAAACCGATGGTACCGTTCGCTGGAAAACAAACTTGGTTGAGCGATTTGGCAAAGACACGTTGTTCTGGGATCACGGTACTTCACCGGTGCTCACGAAACAGCATGTCATCATGGCACGCATGCACAACGGTGAATCGTGGGTCGCAGCATTTGATAAATCAACGGGCGAGATCGCTTGGAAAGAGGCCCGAAACTACGACGTGCCCAAAGAGTGTGATAACGGTTACACGACACCGCTCGTCATCGAACACGACGGTCAGGAGTCGTTGTTGGTGTGGGGCGGTGAGCATGTGACGATCCACGATGCTGACAACGGAAAAATGGTTTGGAGTTGCGGCAATTTTAATCCTGAAAAAAATGAACTTTGGCCCGCCATCGCAACGCCGGTCGTGGTTGGTGACACGGTTGTGATTTGCTACGGACGCAACGACCGCGATATCCCACGCACGTTCGGTATTCGTTTGTCAGGCGACGGCGATGTAACGGAAACGAATCATGTATGGCAGCGTGATGATATCGGAACCTTCGTACCCACACCGGCGGCATACCAAGATCGCGTGTATATCGTTCGAGACAAAGGCGAAGTGGATTGCATCGACCCAGCCACCGGCAAAACCATTTGGACCGATGCGTTTCCGAAAAACCGAAACAAGTTCTACTCGTCTCCGTTGATCGCAGACGGCAAGATCTACGCACCGCGTGAAGATGGTGTGGTGTTTGTCGCTTCGATCGCGGGAGGCCAGTTCAAACTGTTGGCAGAAAACGATATGGAAGAACCAGTGATCGGCTCACCCATCGCAGTTGCCGATCGTTTGTTTATCCGTGGCGAAAAACATCTGTATTGTTTATCGCTTCCCGATTCCGCGAAACAATAAGCGTGCCGCTCGCCTAAGTCAGCTATCGCCTCGTTTCTTGCGAGACTGCCGCGATTTCGTCGTAGCGGAACTCGTCAAGAGTTTCGTTCGGAAAGGTGCGGTCCGAAAGTCTTGACGACTTCCGCTACTTTTTGTGGCGAAGATACATTAAGTCAGGATGTCCTGAATGATTTCTCCGTGAACGTTGGTCAAGCGACGTTGGATGCCGTTGTGGTAATACGTCAATCGCTCGTGGTCGACTCCTAATAGATGCAGTACCGTCGCGTGATAGTCGTACCAATGCACCGGCTTTTCGACCGACTTCCAACCAATTTCGTCAGTTGCTCCATAGGCCACGCCTGGCTTTAAACCCGCGCCCGCCATCCAAATAGAAAAGCCGTGCATGTTGTGGTCGCGTCCCGTGCCGATGTTGTCGGCGGCTGATTGAGTGAATGGCGTGCGACCAAACTCAGTGGTACATAACACCAAGGTGTCGTCGAGCATGCCACGCTGCCGAAGGTCCTTCAGCAACGCCGCGACGGGTTGATCCAGTCGAGCAGCTTCCTGTGTATGATTTTGCTTCACATTCTCGTGCCCGTACCAGTTGATGCGAGGCGAACCAAACGAACCACCGGAGAACAACTGCACGAATCGCACGCCTTTCTCCAACAGCCTACGGGTTAAAAGACAGCGGCTCCCGAAGTCGGCGGTCTCCTCCCGATCCAAGCCATACATTGATCGCGTGGACGCAGATTCTTGATTCAGCTCACTGACTTGCGGAACCGCCAACTGCATCTTCGCCGCCAATTCATAACTGCGCATCCGGGCGACCAGCGCGTCTTCATCGCCCGTGGCTTCCCGATGGATGCTGTTGATTTGCTCAAGCAATTCACGACTCGCCGTTTCGTGCTCCATCGAAAGATCACGGGCAGGAAACAGATCATGAATCACGGGTCCGGTGGTCTGAAAACTGACTCCCTGATGTTGTGCGGGCAAGAACCCGTTGGACCAATTGATCGTTCCGCCCGCTGGCAGTCCGCGCGCATCGGGCAGCACGACGTAGCTGGGCAATTCGTCGGTTTCGCAACCTAAACCATACGAGACCCAAGATCCCATGACCGGGAAACCGTTCAAACGAAAACCGGAGTTCTCCTCAAAGGTTGCCGGCGTGTGATTGGCCGAGTCAGCTACCATCGAGCGAATGACCGTCAACTCATCTGCCATTTCGGCGAGATGTGGAAACAAATCAGAAATCCACAGACCGCTTTCGCCACGTTGTTTGAACTCCCAATCGTTCTTGCGAATCAAACCAATCTGGTTAAAGAAGGTCGCTGGGCGGTCGCCACTCGGCATCGACTTGCCATGGAACGCAGCCAATTCGGGTTTGTAGTCAAACGAGTCGATGTGACTCAACCCTCCGCACAAGCACAAATGAATGACGCGTTTCGCTTTCGCGGGATGATGTGGTAATCCAGTCGCTTCACCGGGGACCGCATCGGCACTCGCCACGCGATCACGCATCCAAAGCGATGCCAACGCCGCACCCGTCAGTGAATTGCCCGTGAAATTTAAAAAACCACGTCGATTGGAATTCTGGTTCATTGCATTCATGGGACGTAAAGAAACTCGTTGCTATTAAAGATCACGCGACAGTACGATGCCAAACCATTCTTTTCAACAAACCGGCAACCAAGATCCAACTCCGATTTGTTGGCAGTTCGCCCGTAGGCATGTGCGTAAACCGCGTTGATTTGTTGAACAGTAGTACCTGTTTCGCCAACTTCTCGCTGCACACGGGTTGCAAACTTGTCCGCCATCTGAAAAACCAAGTCATTGTTCATCAATGCCAACGCTTGCATGGGCGTGATCGTTGTCGCTCGTCGGGGAGTCGTTGTGGATGGATCGGGACAGTCGAACGTATCCAAGAACGGATTGTGTCCTCCGCGTGGAGCGAATCGATACAGGGTCCGACGCAGAGAATCGGATGCCGACTCGTCGATCGACTCGTAAAAATTGCTGCCCTTAAATTCAAAATGTCTGACGTCACGGTATCCAACGCCACCGACGGTGGAATTCAGTTGTCTCGATGCCACTAAAATGGCATCTCGTACCTCCTCAGCTTCGAGACGCAGCGGTGACTTGCGCCATAGCCAGCGATTGTCGGTATCAAGCTTGGCGGATTGCACGTTACGTGTCGAAACTTGACGATACGCGGCTGACGTCACCATTAAACGATGCATCGACTTGAGTCGATATCCGTTTTCACGTAACGTCATTGCCAACCATTCCAACAATTCTGGATGACTCGGCGTGCCGCCGTTGAAACCAAAGTCACTCGCTGTCGTCACGAGGCCGCTGCCAAAGTGATATTGCCATAGTCGGTTGACGATGACGCGCGCAAACAATGGGTTGTCACGATGAGTGATCCACTCGGCTAACCTCAGCCGACGATCCGCATCTCCCGCATCGGCGGCTAACGAGAAATCTGGATTCACTCCAACGACCGCACTCAAACCCGCCGGAATAATGGTCTCTGCTGGACTCTGCACATCACCGCGTTTCAATAAACGAGTGATGCCTGGAGCTTGAGAAACGCACGTGTACAGTTCCACGGTTTGTAAGTTGGCGAGTGACTCTTTCTCACTTCGCAGGGCATCCGCGTCGGCGCTCAGTTGTTCGAAACGTGAACGCTGATCAGGCGAAAATCTTGCTATGATCTGGGTCTGGGAGACATGATTCAGGTCAACGACTCCCGCCGAGGACGCCACTTCCTCGTCCGATAGTGCGCGGTCATAAAGCTGTGCTCGTTGAATGCGTCCCGACAACATTTTATTGGCAGCGGCAGGCGAGTGTCGCAATCCAAAGACGATTTGCGTTTGATTGGCATGGTAAGTTTGCAGTTCTCTCGGTCGATACGGCTCACCATAGCGTTTTCCGTCACGGTAGCCAACAATCGTGCCGTCTTCGAGATAGACAATCGCAACATGCACAACTCTTTGAGTCGCCTCCGACTCTTCATTTCCGTTAAATGGCATGGTACGAACGAACCCGTTGCTGCCAGCCATCCACTTCTGAGGTTCTCGTTCACCGAAAACGATAGCATCGAAGGTGGCACCGTCCAGCGTTTGCACACTGATCACACCACCACCGCGTTGATCGAGATCATTCAACTGCACCCATGCTTCGATCGTCTTCTCACGCAAATCAATGGCAAGCGGCGCGGTGGCGACCCAAGCGTCCGTCCCGCTGAGCACAAGACATCCATCTTCAATCCGAGCATCTCCATTTGATATCCCCTGCAAAGATCCGATTGAGTCGTCGAAATTCTGATCAAACTCCCATGCGGCGAACGCCACTGGCGGAACCTGGACCGCTTCGTTACCACGTTTTCGTTCGGCGAGGATAGCATCGCGGATCGGTTGTTCTATGGAATCCAACGCGAGGGCAATCTCACCGACGCGAGCGTCGATCGCTGTGAGACGCTGCTGCTGGTCATCAGACAACGCGATCTGCATTTTGCGTTGACCGTGCGTGACTCCCGTCAAGGTGGCCGCGAACTGGTAGTACTCCCGCTGTGATATCGGATCGAACTTATGATCGTGACAGCGAGCACAGTTAGTAGTCAATCCGAGAAACGTTTGACTGACGATACCGACAAGATCTTCGAGTTCGTCTTGTGCCATCGACATTCGCATGACGTCGTTGGCGGGCAGCGTCGTGTTGTGGGGGCCAGCGACCAAGAATCCCGTCGCCGCAGCAGCATTGTAATTGTCGGAATCAATCAGATCGCCTGCCAATTGCAATCGCACGAATTCATCATACGGCATGTCTTGATTGAGCGCCGTGATCACCCAGTTTCGATAATGCCAAGCATTGTCTCGCGGCTGGTCGTACTCAAATCCATTGCTTTCACCAAAGCGGACGATGTCGAGCCAGTGCCGCGCCCAACGTTCCCCGTAGTGTGGTGAGTTCAGTAATCGATCGACCAGCCTCTCGTACGCATCGGTCGATGTATCAGCAAGGAACGCGTCAACCTCACTCGGCGTCGGCGGCAAGCCCAATAAATCAAAGCTCAAGCGTCGGATCAACGTGCGACGATCAGCGGCAGGCGATGGTGCCAATCCCATCTCGATCAACTTAGTTTCGACAAACGCGTCAATCGGATTCGTCGTCCAGCCGGTTCGTGTCACAGGCGGCAGTTGCGGTTTTTGTAGTTGTTGGAGCGACCACCAATCGGTGCCCGCCCGCGCATCGGTCGTCAGTCGAAACGCATCAATGGACTCAGTACCCCAAACCGCTCCGCCCTCGATCCAAGTTCGCAGGATCTCCTTTTCGTCCGCCGTCAGCGGCTTTTTCGGAGGCATCTCATCGGATTCAATGTACTCCCACAGTAGGCTGTGACTGAGTTCATTCGGTGCAATGACCACGCCCGATTCACCCCCTTTCATCGCCGAGTCATGAGTCGACAAATTCAGATCGCCTTTCGCTTCATCACCGCTATGGCAACTCAAACAGCGTTGAGCGAGAAGCGGTGCGACGACGCGATCAAAATGCTGAGACTTAATCTTGTCCGCAGATACATTGCGTGCAAACAGGATGCTCAACAGTGCCGACACATACAACAGAGATCGCATTGGTTTCATCGCTCGTGTCTTCGCTATTTTTCAATCAGTTCGATCGCGCGTTGGAATGATTCTTTGAAACGATTACTGTCGGCTTCGTCTCTCATTTGCTTCAATGTCGGCAACGCAGATTTGGCATCTGGGCCAATCTTGCCGAGTAAAAACATAGCAAAAAAGCTACGTCGCCGGTCCTGGGACTGAAGGCCTTCGAGCAAGACCGGGATCGCTTCTGGACCGGCATCGTCAATGGCTCGCAACGCGCCCCGCGCAGCATCCTGGTCCTCTTCGCGATCGAGCATTTTGAACAATACCGGCACTGCCGCTCTCGCAGCCGATCCGATTTTGCCTAGCGCAGCGGCGGCGTCACGACGCACACTCCAATCTGCGTCCTCCAGTGCAACCACTAACAAAGGCACCGACTTGGTAGCGTCAGGTTCGATCTTTGCCAAACACGAAACCGCAGCAGCACGAACGTCAACACGCTCGTGGTCGAGTAACTCGACAACCGACGATGCACTCTCGCTCGCCTTGGTGCCGAGAAGCGCCAATGAACCTAACGACGCCAGGACCACGGCATCATCCGAATCGGCGAGTCGTTGAGAAAGTGCAAGGATCACTTCTGTTGAATCGGCGCGGATGTCGCCTAGCGATTGGACTGCCGCAACACGAACGCCTGCGTCTTCGTCGTCAATGATGGCGATGATGCTCGTGGCGGAGCCTTTCGCTGGTTCTCCAATTTTCGCCATTGTCAATGCCGCACCACGTCGTACGCGGGCGTCGCTGTCGACGAGCGCGTGTGTGATCTCTTCAAGGGCGGGCAGCGCCTGTTCGCTGAGTGACTCCAAACCGTTGACCGCTGCGACGCGGACGGCGGACTGTTGATCCTGCAGCGAATGCTTCAGCAAATCCACCACCCAAGTTTTGTCGGCATCCACTTGGGCGACCGCGATCATCGCGGCGGCTTTAACGGTTGAGTCTGGGGCATCGACCAAACGCCGAAGATTCGCGATCGTTTCTGCGTCGAGTTTGTCGCATCGACCCAGCGCACGGATACTCGCCGTTTGAATGTCTGCCAATGGATCGTTCAAACAATTGGCCAGCACTGCGATCGCTTCCAGGGGGATCGGATTCATTTCCGCGATCGCCCGAGCGGCGCTGATCTTTGCAGAAGTTGATTCGTCTTTGAATGTTGCGATCAACGGTTCCAAAGCGTTTGTTCCGATCGAGGCGAGCGCGACAGCGATCCGATCAGCGCCGGGGCCGTCATCGACGGAGGCTCGCAAAAGCGCGGGCACTGCACCGGGGCCGATGCGACTAATCGCGCGAGTAATCTGCAAATCCTCATCGCTTCGTTGTATGAGAGCCTCGATCAACGCATCCGTTGCATCCTGTGCGCGATCACCGAGTGAACCAATCGCAACGGCTGCTGCGCTTCGCTGGGCCGCCTGTTCACTGCCGAGCAGTTGAATCAATGCTGGAATGGCTTGCACCGCATCGTCACCCATTTTTCGCAGCGCGATCACAGCGGCGTTTTGAACTTCTGGTTCAGGGTCAACGACGCCCGCAATCATCAGCTGAACCAAAGTTTCGCCCGACAAATCGGAATGCACAACCGCCACGATCGCAGCCGAACGAACGCGCGCGCTGGGGTCACGTGTTAACTCGACTAACCGCAACCGAGCCGCTTCGGGGATTCGCTCCACTTTGCCAAAGCCACCGGCGGCGATCGCGCGAACGTTATCATCATCACTATCGAGAGCCTTGCCAAGTTCATTAGCAGCGACCGTTCCAAACCGAGATAACGATTCAGCCGCTTGTTGGCGAACGTCGTCGTTGTCATCCGTCAATGCTAATGAAAGAATCGGCAATAGTTGCTCACTGCTGTCAAGCATCCATCCCATGGCATCCAGTGCCGCAGCGCGGCGCTGCGCAGATTCATCTTGGGCGGTCGCTGTTAACGCAGGAATCGCCGCTGGCCCGATTTGTGAGACTGCCCAAGCGGCGCGGTATCGCTTCTGGTCATCACGCTCCGTGAAACTGTCGATCAACTCGCCGATGGCTGGTTCCGCATCAGAGCCGATCCGGGCAATCGCCATTGCCGACTGCATCCAAACTTGTTCGTCGCGATCCTTCAGACCGTTGATCAGTGCTTGGAGCGCCGGTCGCGCGTCGCGCCCGAGCTTTGCTAGGTCGTAAGCGGCGTCGCGACGAGTCTGAAGCTCAACGCTGGTGAGATCTTCGGCGAGTTTGTCCACACGGTCGCTAGGTTCCTGACTAGCCACGTGTGATGCGAAGAGGCTCGTGAAAATGAGTGCGATCAACATCGAGCCACTCTTTACTCGACACGATTGAATGATTTTCCCAATCATCAAATGGTCAGCTCCGATAACCGTCCCGTACTATCGCCGATAAAATCAACCGGAGTTCCGAAACGATCGAGCATCGACATGAACAAATTGCACATCGGTGTTTCGCGTCTGACTTGAACGTGTCGTCCAGTGTCGATTCGGCCTCCTCCATGACCAGCCAACAGGATTGGTAAGTTCTCATTGTTGTGACGGTCACCGTCACTGATCGCACTGCCGTAGCAGATCATCGAGTTATCTAACAAGTTGCCATCGCCATCGGGCGTCGACTTGAGTTTTTGCAAAAAGTATGCAAGTTGGGCGACGTGAAAACGATTGATCTCGCGGATCTTGGCATGTTTCTCCGCATCGCCGCGATGATGCGACAAATCATGATGGCCATCGGCAACGTTGATGTGGCGATAGCTGCGGTTGCTGCCTGCATCGGCCAACATAAACGTGGCGATGCGGGTGCGATCGGTTTGGAACGCCAACACCATCATGTCACACATCAACCGAATGTGCTCGCCATACTCATTCGGTGTTCCCTTTGGAAGTGGATAGTCAACATCGACCGAAAATTTTGGTTCGTCATCGGTGCGTTGAATCCGCCGCTCGACTTCGCGAACTCCGTTCAAATATTCGTCGAGTTTCTGTTTATCGTCGCCACCGAGCTTCGATTGCAGGCGGCGTGCGTCTTCGGAGATGAAATCGAGAACGCTCTTCTTCAATTCATCACGCTTCGCTGCGTTTATATCCGTTCGCGGTGCGGTACCGTCACCAAAGAGTCGTTCAAACACTAAACGCGGATTAGTCTCTTTGGCAATGGGCGTCGCTTCAGAGGACCAACTGACGTTCGACGAGTAGGCACAACTATAGCCGCTGTCGCAGTTGCCCGCGCTGCGTCCCGATTCACACCCCAGCTCTAAAGAAGCGAAACGCGTGGCATGGCCTGCCGCTCGCGCGGCGACTTGATCGACCGAGATTCCCGAGCGGATGTTTTCGCCAGAGGTTTTGCGTGGTTGGGCACCGGTTAGAAACACAGACGCACTGCGCGCATGGTCGCCAGCCCCGTCGCCGTTGGCGCGGCCTTTGTCATGAGTCAGTCCACTGATCACGAGCAAGTCATCTTGAACCGGTGCAAGTGGGCTGAGAATATGTGGCAAGTCGAAACCGAATCCGTGTTGTTTCGGTGTCCAATCGGGCAAGTGAACGCCGTTAGGGACAAACATGAACGCCATGCGTTGTGGAGTCGCGGACTGAGTTATGGTGGACGGAGCTGCCGCGAGCGATTTCGAAGCGATCGAGTCCAACATTGGCAACGCCACCGAAACACCCAAACCACGCAGAACCATTCGACGTGACAGTCGACTTTGATGAATGCTCATTTGTCTCTCCTTGCTTCCCGCATCGTGAATGGATCACTGGTAACGATTGCCGTTACCAGCGAGGAAAATCGGTAATTATTTTCTTTCATTGTCGTTAAACAATTCTTGACAGCGCAGCGATCATACGATCCCAGCCCACGACCGAGTGCATAGGTAAGTAGTTTTTCCGCGACACAACGGCAAAACGCTTCCTTTTGTTCTTCGGCCAAAATATTCATCAAATCTGATGCACCCGCGAACGTTCGACCGCCTGGCAATTCACCAGATGAGTCGATTTTGAATGTACCATCCTTTTCACGCCAGGCACCGATCGCATCGAAATTCTCTAACCCGAATCCTAGTGCGTCCATGGTACGATGGCAGACCGCACAAGATTCATTGGCACGATGCTGCTGCATTTGTTCGCGCAACGAGCCAAGCGTTTCGTTGCCTTCTTCTAATTCGGGCACGTTCGGTGGAGGAGGTGGCGGCGGCTGGGCGAGAAAATTATCCAAAATCCACTTGCCTCGTTTCACTGGTGATGTTCGTGTTGGGTTTGATGTTAACATCAGAATGCTGGCGTGAGTCAACACACCTCGCCGCCCATCAGCTAAAGGAACTTTGCGGAATTCATCACCGACGACTTCTGGCATGCCATAGTGTTTGGCCAGTCGCTCGTTGACATAAGTAAAGTCTGCATCCAGAAACTCGAGCACGCGCCGGTCTTCGCGGATCATCGCCGTGACGAATAGTTCGGTCTCGCGGCGCATCGCCGTTCGCAAGGCACCATCAAATGCAGGGAACTTGGTCGGGTCCGGCATCAACCGCGACACGTCACGCAGTTGCAACCATTGCCCTGCAAAGTTGTCGACAAGCGCCACCGACTTCGCGTCCGCCAACATCCGTTTCGCTTCAGCCTCCAGCACCTCGTGTTTGGTCATTTCACCAGCAGCGGCGAGATCGAACAAGCGTTGATCGGGCATACTGCTCCACAAGAAATACGAAAGCCGCGAAGCCAATTCAAAACCATCGAGCTTCCGAATGCCGTCTCCCTCCTGCGTTTTAGTATCCGGTTCAGGATCTTGTTCGACGCGGAAGAGAAAGTTCGGATTGGCGAGGATGGCGGCGATCACCGTTTTGAAAATATCTGCTTCACTGGCATCGCGTTGCCACGCGAAACGCATGATACCAAACAAGCGTTCTTTCTCTTCATCGCTCAATGGACGGCGAAAGGCTCGCGCGGCAAATTCGTCGACATTCCGACGCGCCGTTTCCACACGCTGTTCATCCGACTCGGCCTGGTGAGGAAAAACTCGCTGGCGAGCGATCTCGTCTTCATATACCCGCTCCGCAATCACGGTTGCAGCCGCTAAGTATTTTTCCAACAAGATCGGCGGAAGAGTCAGCACATCGCCGATATTATCGAACCCGTTGCCGACATCATCGGACGGGAAGTCATCCGCGAGCCGCAGATCCAGTCCCACGAGATCACGAATGGTGTTGTTGTACTCGGCGCGGTTGAGTCGCTGAATCGTTACGCGACCTGGATGTTTTTCAGCGGCACAGTCAAACTTGCCCAACTCCGCTTCAATTGCCGCAGATACTACGACGATCTCGTCCGACGTGGGTTGCTGTTCATCGGCAGGCGGCATTTGATGCGCGTTGATTAAACGCAGAATCTGCTCCCACTGTTCGTAATCTTGTTGCACGTTCGCAGAATCTCGATAGCGATCCAGCACAATGCCGCCCTCAGCGTCGGCGCCGCCATGACAGCTCACGCAATGCGTTGTCAGAAACGGAACCACCTTGTTGGCAAACTCCGTTTCCGCAGCAGATGCCGAGGAGATGAGTAATACCATCACGCCGAGAATGCCAATTGCTGGGATACGCGTCATGCGATACCTGATTCTTTCAAAGAGTTATAGTTTTGCCATATCTGTTTTTCGATGCCCGCAAGCTCACAAGACATGCCAACCGCGACGCTCACTCACCTGTGACTTCGGACGCAACACGAAAGATTGACGGAAGATTCTAGTCACGAGTATCGTGTTATCGTGAGCGGTCGGTTTGGATATTGTACCCACCGTTGAACGCAATCACCTAGTCACGGACGCCTTACCGTGACCAGTTTGATAGATATTGTACCGGTTATCATTCGACGGCAGCGTCCGTTCGACGTAAAATCGGCCACTTGTCGCCACTGGACATGCCTACAACATGATGAACAGAATGAAACAAATTGTTCTCGCGAGCCTGACGAGTTTTTCTCTTTTTGCGTTGTTCAGCGGTACTTGCTGGAGTGCTGAGCTGTCCGATGTGCTACGTGCTGACAACCGGGTCGCTTGGTGTATCGTGCCGTTTGATGCCGCGAAACGGGGGCCCATCGAGCGGGCTGCGATGTTGAAAGAATTGGGTATCTTCCGTTGTGCCTACGATTGGCGTGATGAACATGTGCCATCGTTTGAAAGGGAGATCTTAGCGTACAAACAACACGGGATCGAGTTTTTTGCTTTTTGGAGCGTTCATGAAGAGGCGTTCAAGCTGTTCGAAAAACATGGCTTGCATCCTCAGATTTGGCAAACGCTTGCTGATCCAGGTGACCAAGATGAAACATCCAAAGTCGAATCGGCAGCTCAGAACCTATTGCCACTTTGCCGCCGCACGCATGCCATGGGCAGTCAATTGGGATTGTACAACCACGGCGGTTGGGGAGGCGAACCGAAAAACATGGTGGCGGTTTGTCAGCGGCTACATGAACTGGGCCAAGACCATGTTGGTATCATCTACAACTTTCATCATGGTCATGAACACATCGACGACTGGGCAGATTCGCTAAAACAGATGCAGCCTTATTTGCTGTGCGTGAACTTGAACGGCATGAATCGCGATGCACAGCCCAAGATTCTCGGGATCGGCAAAGGACAGCATGAAGTTGAGATGATCCGTGTTCTCGTGGCGAGCGGCTATGACGGACCGATCGGTGTCCTCGACCATCGTGAACAACTCGATGCACGCGAGTCATTGAATGAGAACCTCGAGGGTCTCGATCAAGTTCGCAAAGAACTCGATCAAACAGACAGCAACAGCCCCAAACCTAGCGGCTCTAAACCGAACGATCTGAAACCTAGCGATGCGCAGCCCAGCGACACCTCAACCAGCAAGAACTTTGGACGTGTTTTCCCAGGCTCCTCGTTGTATCGTCGCCCACCGATCACCCTAGAGGTCCGCGCGACCCTGCAAAGTCGTAGTTCATACAATCTTTTGGTCGCCAGCGATACGAAACAATCTTCCGATCACTGGGAGTTGTTCACGATGAAAGGGACCGGCGAGTTGACTGCCTATTTACCAGGTTGCTTGCCCGATCATGTCCGCAGTTCGGCGATGGTTTGCGACGGCCAGCCTCACACGCTTGCGATGCACTATGAAACGAATCGGGTGCGGCTTTATGTGGACGGCATGCAAGTCGTGGAGCAAGCGATCCAGTCACGCGAACTTGACGGTGCGATCAACGGAGCACTTGCGATCGGCAGACTCGTCGAGGGTGTTTTTACTTGCAACGGTACCATCGAGTGGGTGCGGATTTCGAAAGGCATTCGCGACTTGCCCACTGATGCCGTTGAGCATGTCCAGCGTGATGCTGCAACACTCGGCTATTGGAATCTCAGCGTCCAGGGAGAATCCGTTGCCGCAGCGGAGGCGACGGTGACTGAGCAATCGCATTCCGCCGAGATTCCCTACGACTTCAAGCAAGTTGAGCGTTTGATTTCACAATCCCAACAACAGGGTGACGCCGTGCGTGGAGCGACCGTGTTCGCGGACGCCAAAGTTGCTTGTTTGTCGTGCCACAAGGTTGGTACGGTGGGCGGCGGCGTGGGACCAGAATTGTCGAAACTTGGCAGCGAACGAACGGCACAACAGATCATTGAATCGGTACTGTGGCCCAAACGTGAAGTGAAACCTGAGTTCTTGACCTGGAAGATATTGAAGACAGATGGTGAGATTGTTTCTGGGTATAAGGTAGTCGACGAAACAGGCATGGTGACCCTCCGCGATACGGCGACAGGAACCTTGACACGGATTGCCTTTGATGAAATCGAGGACGAGGTAGCGGGCAGTAGCGTGATGCCTGACGGACTTGCTCATTCGATGAGCGAAGATCAACTTGTCGACTTGATTCGTTTCCTCAGCGAACTTGGACGCGACGACCATCCGCTGAGCGACTTGCTGCAACAGGCCATCACGGACTCCGCTGCACGCACGATGCACCCGCACGTTGCATCGGGTTTCCCGATTATCAAAGCACCGCTCGATCCAGTTCGTTGGCCGCATGCTCAGCACGCTGTTAATCGTGATCGTTTGTATGATTTCTACACCAAACAAGCAGAGCATTTTCGACTTCAAATGCAGCGTCCAATCTTGATTGGACCGTACCCGGGTCTGGATGGTGGCGAGCAAGGCCATTGGGGGAATCAAAACGAAGGGACTTGGGCGGACGGAAGTTGGAACGACGCCGATTTGGGTTGCGTACAGGCGGGTGTGTTTCGCGGTGGTGGAAAAACGGTCGCTCGCGGTGTCTGTGTTCGGCTCGGAGAAAACGGCGAGCTATCAACCTGCTTCAATCCCGAGACGCTTACCTACGATGCCGTTTGGACCGATGGCTTTGTCTCGATAGATTCGGTCCGCCATGGTTTTGTTGGTGGGCTGCGGATGGAAGGTAAGCTCGTGGAGACTCAACCCACTGCAACACCTGATCAACCCTTTCGTTATCACGGATTTTATCGAGATGGAAATCGTGTCGTGTTTGCGTACCGGATCGGTGACGTCGAGTATCTGGACTCACCGTGGTCGGACAACGGACGTTTCATGCGCGAAGTGGGGCCGGTGGAAACCCACTCGCGACGTGATGCCGTTTCCGGAGGCACCGCGCAGTGGCCCGATCTGATCGATACCAACATCACGCTCGGAGCCGGCCAGCCTTATGCGGTCGATACAATTGAGTTGCCAACAAAGAACCCCTGGAAGATGCCTGTGTCCTGTGGCGACCATGATTTCTTGCCCGATGGCAGCGCCTTGGTTTGTACCATGCAAGGCGACGTGTGGCACGTGATAGGACTTGGGCTGGGTTCTGATCCGTCGCGTATCGCACGTTGGCGTCGCTTCGCATCCGGGCTGCATCATCCTCTTGGGTTGATCGTTGCCGACGGACAAGTCTACGTTCAATGCCGAGACCAGTTGACGCGACTGCAGGACATCAACGGCGATGGCGAAGCCGATTTCTATGAGTGTTTTAGCAACGCCTTCATCACGTCGCCTGCGGGCCATGATTTTATTTGTGGTTTGCAACGTGACGATGAAGGCAATTTCTATACGGCTTCCGGCAATCAAGGATTGGTGCGGATTGATGCTAGCGGCAAGTACGCTGAAGCAATCGCGACGGGTTTTCGCAATCCCGATGGCTTGGGGATTCTTCCCGACGGAAGTCTCACGGTTCCTGTTTCCGAAGGCTCATGGACGCCAGCATCCGCGATCAATCTAGTGTTAAACACAAACAACAGAACAACCGGCACTCCGCCTCATTTTGGATACCCAGGTGCCAAGAATAATCAGCCGCCTGAGTTGCCCTTGGTCTATCTGCCACGTGGCATCGACAACAGTTCGGGTGGGCAAGTTTTTGTTTCCAGCGATAAATTCGGGCCGTTGAAAGGCCAATTGATACACTGTTCGTTTGGCACGGGAGCCTGGTTCATCGTTTTGCGTGACGAAGTTGAAGGTCAAGCTCAAGGTGCTGTGGTTCCGATGACGGGCGATTTTTTATCGGGTGCTCATCGCGGACGCTTTAGCCCGCTCGACGGACAACTCTATGTTTCTGGCATGAGCGGCTGGGGATCATATACGCCAGACGATGGTTGTTTTCAACGCGTTCGCTTCACTGGCGATCGCGTGCAAGTTCCAATCGGATTCCATGTGCATCGCAACGGCGTGCGCGTTACGTTTTCCGCGCCAATTGATCCCGAGATCGCTGCCGATCCCGCCCAGCATTTCGCCCAATGTTGGAACTACCGGTACAGTGACGCGTACGGTTCACCCGAGCTATCGACCACGCATCCTGAAGTTGCTGGACACGATCCGCTGGCGATTACCAACGCCGTGGTGCTCGCCGATGGCTACTCGGTGTTTTTAGAAATCCCTGAATTGCAACCGGTCAGCCAATTGCATCTTCGCTTGCATGTCAACGCAGACGACAAGTTCACTTGTTCTCCCGCCGGCAGCGGACACGATTTGTTTTCTACTATTCACAAGCTGGATCAACCGTTTGTAGATTTCGATAGCTATGTTCCGCGAAACAAAACGATCGCGACTCACCCGCTGTTGTCCGATCTCGCCGCCGATAACACAAAAACGGAGAACCCTTGGCGAGCGAACATAGCAGCGGCACGAAAGATTGAAATAGCTACGGGGCCAAACCTAACTTTTGCCACGAGGCAACTCAGTGTCCGAGCGAATGAGCCGATTGCGCTAACACTCTCCAATCCCGATGTCGTCCCGCATAACTGGGTTTTGGTGCGGCCCGGTACTTTTCAGCAGACCGGTGAACTAGGAAATCGATTGATTGCCGATCCCAACTCTGTGTCGCGACACTATATTCCTGAGACTGACGCGGTCCTCGTTCACACTGACATCGTTAGCCCCGGTGATGAACAAACCATATACTTCGTCGCGCCTGCTGCACATGGGAACTACCCATTTCTGTGTACGTTCCCTGGCCACTGGATGGTCATGAACGGAACCATGATCGTCGAGTGACTTTTCTTCATCCCCACCCAAAACCTGACGACTCTTCCCCGAGCACTATCCATGATTCCGATCGACCGGCGACCTGTTTTGTTTGCAACTTGGTTACTACTGATGTCAGTCGCCTTGGCCGCGGAGCCAACGAACGACGTGCCCGGTGCGGCCGCGCCGATCACCGATGCGGCGATTTACGGCGAGGGCGTGCGTTCGACCGCATGGCTTTCGCCAGAAGACCAACGCGGCGGCTTTCATTTGCCGCCCGGATTCGAGATTCGGTTGTTTGCGTCCGAACCACAGATTGCGAAACCTCTCAACATGGCCTTCGATGACCGAGCACGATTGTGGGTAACGAACAGTGTCGAGTATCCCTATCCCGCGACAGACGCGCAGCAAGTGCGCGACAAAGTTTCGATTTTGACGGATACCGATGGCGATGGACAGGCCGATCAAGTGACCACGTTTGCCGATAAATTGAACATTCCCATGGGTGTGTTGCCCTACGGCGATGGATGCCTCTGTTTTAGCATTCCCAACATTTGGTATTTGCGAGATACCGATGGCGATGGAGAGTGCGACCAACGCGACATGGTGCTGGGTCCCTTCGATACGACTCGCGACACTCATGGCATGATCAATTCGCTACGTGATATTGGCGACGGTTGGATTTATGCGTGTCACGGTTTCAATAACCAAAGCGAAGTGGCAGGTACTGACGGGCATCTCGTGACGTTGCACTCCGGCAACACGTTTCGATTCCGACCCGATGGCAGCCGTGTTGAGAATTACACCAATGGCCAAGTCAATCCGTTTGGGATGACGGTCGATGAATGGGGGTATCTCTATTCGGCAGACTGTCACAGCAAACCGATCACGCAACTCATTCGCGGTGCGTGTTACCCCGGTTTTGGCCGACCTCACGATGGACTCGGTTTCTTGCCGCCGATGGTCGATCATTTGCACGGCAGCACAGCCATCTCGGGGCTGCTGTTCTTTCCACCGGACAGTCCGATAGTTCCTCTGAGAGAACAGTTCATTAGCGGCAACGTGATGACCTCGCGGCTGAATCGGAATGAGCGAATCTTTCACGGTGCGACTGCGATCGGAAAAGAATTGCCGGATTTTTTGACGAGCGATGATCCATGGTTTCGACCCGTCGACATTCAACTCGGGCCAGACGGTTACATTTACGTTGCCGACTTTTACAACAAAATCATCGGCCACTATGAAGTGCCGCTCGAACACCCCGAGCGTGATCGCACGAGCGGTCGAATTTGGCAGATTCGATACACGCAAATGCAGCGTGACGTAGCTGAAACACGCCTTCCATCGCGGCCCATGATTCGGTCCAATGCGCGTGTTGAACTGGACGAATTACGCAACGGCCTCAGCGATGAGAATGTGCACGTTGTTCGCGCCTCGGCTGAGTTGTTGGGACAGCATGGTGAAACACACGATGTTGATTTGTTGCTCCACCGCTTGGCGACCGTTCCTGAAAACGATCCGGTTCTACGGCAAACAATTCGTATTGCCATTCGCGATCTACTCAACGACGCTCTGCCGGACTCTGACGTCTGGTCGAACGTTCCCACAGCCGATCTGGCGTCGATCTTTCTCGGAGTCAAACGGCCCGAGGCTTCGGCGGGACTGCTGAAATACTTGTCCGCGCATTCGGGCGTCGCCAACCGTAATGAACTCTTGTCACATGCAGCAAAAAACGCCAGCCCCGAGTTGCTTGACGAATGTGTTCGAGTAGCCCGAGAGATCACTGGCGGTGATCGAGACAATGAATTTCAACTACTCGGTGTGCTTTGCGAATCGCAGAATGCAAGACGTGGAAACGTCGCTCGACCGCTCCGCGATTGGGCTCAACAGTTGATTCAAACCGAACTGACGAACATCAATCCTTTGGTCAAATTTTTAGGCTGGTCAACTGCCGACGGTTCCGCTTGGCCACGCGAAACTCGCCAATTGAATGGTGGCGGTGAAGCGATCCTGGTCAGTAGTTTCGGTCGCGGGGAAACATACACTGGCGATTTGGTCAGCGATGCTTTTCCCGCACCTGAAAAGATTACGTTCTGGATTGCGGGACATAGCGGGTTTCCACAGGCAGCCGATCACGGCAAAAACGCCATGCGTCTCGTGCTCGTTGAGTCTGGTGAAGTGTTGCACCGCGTCACGCCGCCTCGCAACGACGTTGCCCGACAAGTTCAGTGGGACACGAAAGCGGTTTTTGGACATGATGTTCGCATCGAATGCATTGATGGCGATTCGGATACCGCATACGCATGGTTGGGGTTTGGAAAATTTGAGCCTGCTTGGTTGGACGATACACAACAATCCTCGGCTCTACAAAAAACGCTCGACTGGACCGAACGACTGGGCCTCCATGAAAATACAAACGCGCTGGAGAAACTGCTCGCTCAAGGTAGTTTGTCTCGTTACTGGGCTTCCGAAGTGGCGCGTACGATCGCGTCGATCCTTGAAAACCCCGCTGCCTCGGTGACGCTGCAATTCTTGCAGCGTACTGATGCGCCGACCGGGTTGGTGAACGCCGCAGTGGATGCCATGTTAAAGAATGATCGCGATGAGTTACTAGAAACGACCAAGCAAGCGTGCCAGCGGTTGTCGTTCAGCGATCAACGAGATTTCGCGATCGCTTGGGCGAAAAGTGGTGCCGAGATCCAATCGTTGATTGACATGGCGCAGAAGGGTTGGATCAGCCGCGAAATATTGGTGGACCGTACTGCCGCAGAAGCGATAAACCCAAAATTATCGGAGGCACTACTCGATCAGGTTAGAAAGCTTACCGAGGGCATATCGGCTGATACGAAAGCGAATGAGACACTGAGTCTCTTGCAAACCGAAGTCTCGGCACTGCAAGGAAATCACCAAAACGGACATCGTTTGTACGTCAAGCATTGTGCGGCGTGTCATCAACTGCGTGGCGAGGGAGCGGTCATCGGTCCACAACTCGATGGTGCGATGACTCGCAGTATCGACCGACTTTTGGAAGATGTCGTTACTCCCGATCGAAATGTTGATCAAGCATTCCGCACCACCAGTTTCGTGCTGGACGATGGACGGGTGACCGTCGGATTGGTGACTTCGGAAAATGATAGCGAAATTACTGTTGTCGAGTCCAATGGCAAAGCGATTCGCATTGATCCGCAATCCGTCGAACTGCGCCGCGAGGCGGGGCGATCATTGATGCCCAGTAACATGACGGAAGTCTTATCGGTGGAAGATTTCGCTGACCTGATTCATTTCGTACAGGGTGCTGAAAGAAAAACGCGGACAGAAAAATAAGTTATCAATTCCGTCTCAATTTTTTGCTGTCCCCTTTTTGCAGTCATTCCTCCCACAAACCAATAACATCGAACGCCATGAAAATTTCGACGCTCCTGCTTACCATTTCGCTATTGAGTCTTTTCTCCGCTAAGTCGATTTCCGATGACGATCTTGGTCCGTTTGGGATCGGAAGTTGTCACATCAACAATCGCTCGATGCAAGACAACTCGCGATGGATTCCGCAGATGGAAAAGATCGGACTGAGGTATTACCGCACCTGCCAAACGAGCTGGTCGGCGGTCGAGCCTCGCGAGGGCCAATGGCATTGGGAAACACTCGATCAGCAGATGGATTATCTAACCGAACACCAGTTTTCTTTCGGTGGAATGTTGATCGGTAACCCAGGTTGGAACACAAAAGACGAGCCAGGCCATATGCCGGTCAACAATCTTGCAGGTTGGTCGAAGTACGTTTCTAAGGTCGTTGAGCACTCCAAAGATAGAGTGAAACGCTGGGAAGTTTGGAACGAGCCTCCCAACTTCACTGGCAAAGATCAAACTCCCGCCGACTATGCCAAGATCGTAGTCAGTGCCTACGATGCAGCGAAAGCGGCTGATCCTGATTGTCTCGTTGGCTTAGCGGCGAAATCGGTTCACTTGAATTATTTGGAACAGGTCATCGACGCGGGTGCGAAAGACCATTTTGATTTTATCACGCTGCATCCTTATGAAGTGCTCGATGGCATTGCCGCAAGCGTCGGCACCGAAGCCTTGTTCATGCACATCGTGCCGACGACTCGCAAAATGCTGGCGGCGCGAAACCCTGCCAAGGCAAACGTTCCGATCATCTTCACCGAGCTGGGGTGCGATTTGAACAAGGGCGCCGACGTTCAAGCGAGCACGCTTGTCAAAGCGTACACGATGAGCATCGCACAAGGCGTCGCGTGCGTACATTGGTTCGAAGGCATGGATGGTGATAGCGGCCCGTTGGGATTGCTCGACCGCGACGCTCAACCACGCCCTGCCTACACGGCGATGGCGCACATGATCCAGAGTTTGGGCCAACATCCCAGCTACCAAGGTTGGGTGATGCTGAACTCACAGTATCCAGGGTTTGTGTTCGCGGGTGCGGACGCACCAGTTCTGATCACTTGGAACCAAACTAAAGACGCCGATGTCGTTGATTTCGGCCAAGCGGTACAAATCATGAATCCCATTACCGGCAATCTCACCCTCGCTGAGAGTTACGAATTGACGACGATCCCCGTCCTCGTTGAAGGTTTCCCGGAAGCATTGGTGTCGCAAGCACGTGCGAACAAGAGCAAGCCGCTTTCATGGGGCGGCGATTTTGCGGAAGCCAAGTCGGTGTCGATCACGATGGGAGACACTCCGTCCAAACAGGGACTGCATACCTTGTCTGGCGAAGCAGTGGCTCGGTCCGTTGTCGGGTATGGAGGATCCGCCAGAGCCGGCAGCGTTCCCGGTGGCAACTTGTTTGTCGTTGACCCTGGATTCTTGTCGTACACGACTGAGCCGATCGAAATCACAGCCGTGGTGCGTCGCAACGAAGCGAATGACAACTCAGGGTTTAAACTTGTCTATGAATCAACCGACGGATTCAAGACGGCTGGCAATTGGTACACCGTGCCGGATAACAAACAATGGCACACTGTGAGTTGGCAAATTGACGACCCACAATTTGTCAGTTACTGGGGCTACAACTTTTCATTAGTGTCCGATGGCAACGTCTATAACAAGTACTACATCCAAAGCGTGACAGTAACAAAGATTGCCAGGTAAGCACGTAGCGATAAGTTTTTCAGTTTCATTCAACTTGGAACTGGTGGAGAGATGAATCGCGAGTTGAGTGTTTGTGAAAAAGAAAGCTCCGACAAGTCGGAGCACTCCAAGGTGCTTTTACTGAAAAACAATGATGATTATCTGGGTTGATGCTGACGCCGCACCGGCGGAAGTTAAGAAGATCGTGTTTCGAGCTGCGACTCGATTGAACGTGGAAACCATCTTAGTTGCTAACCAACGAATCGCAGCACCTGCGAACGCTGTTACGGTGCGGTCGGTAGTCGTCCGCGAGGGGGCCGATCAAGCGGATCGGTATATCGTCAAACATGGCCAGCCGATGCACTTGGCAATCACGGCAGACTTGCCCTTGGCAGCTGAACTAGTCGCGAAAGGACTATTGGTTATCGACCCACGTGGTGAAGAGTATTCGGCGGCAAACATTGCGAGTCGTTTGTCGATGCGAAATTTCATGGATGAATTGCGTGGGACGGGCATGGTCACCGCTGGCAGCGCCCCGTATGGAGACAAAGACAAAAAAGCCTTCGCGGCCACGTTCGATCGCTTGCTGCAAAAAGCTCTACGACATTTCTCGTAGCGGAAGTCGTCAAGACTTTCGGAATTGTTCACCGCAAGTAGACAAACGAAACTCTTGACGAGTTCCGCTACGAAAGGGAACGCGCGGCTTACTGGGATTCTGCTCGCTTGATCCAATCAGCGTATTCCCAGCGATCTCGAAACAGATCGAAGTGCTCGTGGTAGGCAGGCTCGTCGGTCCAAAAAATGGGTTGGCGGTGATCGGCGGAGACAGTTTTCTCGGGATAGTCTGCCCCCGCGAAACTGGCGTCGACCGAGTCATTCCAATCATCGAGCCACTGCGACAATCGTGCAGCAACAGCGGGATGTTGGTTAGCCACGTTGTTTTTTTCGGCAACGTCTTGTTCAAGGTTGTAGAGCACGCCGACGACACCGTCGGATACCGGTTTGGGTTGATCGCGTTTGCGTTTTCCAGGAGCCAGTCGCAATAACTTCCAAGGGTAGTCGACGACGGCTGATCCACCTTGATAACGAAAACTAAGTGGTCGCGGTCGCGATGATTCAGGCTGGCCGTTGATCACACCGACCAAACTGATTCCGTCGACAGGTGCGACGAGCGATGCATCGGGCAGGTTCAATAGATCTAAAATCGTGGGAGCGATATCCGTAGCGCAGGCCGGGGTTTCGCTCACACGGCCTGCGGCGATCCGTGAAGGCCAATGCAAAACACATGGGACTCGCAAACCACCTTCGTAGAGCGTCCCTTTATTTCCGCGCAGCGGCCCCGTCGTCGCGGGACGGATCCCGGGCAAACCGCCATTGTCGCTGCAAAACCAAATGAGCGTGTTTTCAATAGCGTCAATTGACTCCAAGCCTTGTCGCAATGTGCCGAGACTGCGGTCCATGGCAACGAGTTCGCCGTAGTGGTTGAGTGAATTCTTGTCGAGAGAATCGACAAGTGCATCGTGCTCACCCGACTCACCACGCAGTGACTCGATGTCCGCTTCGCTGGCTCGGAACGGACTGTGTGGGGTGCCGTACCAAACGACAGCAAAAAACGGTTGCTCGCGTTGGACTTGATCCGTGGCGAACGCCAGCATCTCGTCGATGACAACTTCGGACGAGTCGCCAGTGAATGCTTCCAATTTCCCTCGCCGACTGAGCAACGGGTCGCGATCGAAAAAGTTGCTGACCGACAACCATTGCTCGAACCCGAATCGGCCGGGACCGAAACGATCTTCGGCTAAAATCGGTACGCCTGGACCTTTGTGTCCGTTCAAATGCCACTTTCCAAAATGGCCGGTGGCGTAACCAGCGGCTTGCAATGCCGAGGCAATCGTTTTTTCTTGATGACGAAGTGCGTAACCGTGTGTCATCACGCCCGTCCGTTCGTGCGTGCGACCTGTCATGACGCTGGCCCGAGTGGGTGAGCAAACCGGGCCACCGGCATAGAAACGATCCAGACGCAAACCGTTTTTTGCGAGCGTATCGAGGTGGGGTGTTTTCAGCAGCGCATGATTGTAATAGCCCGTCTGCCCGTACCCCATGTCGTCGGCCATCACGAGCACAATGTTCGGACGGGTTGATTCGGCGAGCGATGGTACGGAGATGGTCAGGGCGAGGAGACTGGCGAGGATCGTTGCACGCATGAGGATTCCTATATGGTTTTGAAAGGAGTGCTATTTCCCAGCATACCCGTTTCGTCGATCCGCTAGTAACACGACCGTCGAGCGTGCTTGCGTTAAATACGAACTCGCGCCCTCCAATGCCACGCCTTCACCGATATCGTCGGGTGAAGGTAAGTCCGTGTCGATCATCCGGTGCCACGGACCGAACGCATCGGGCGGTTGCGGCAATGCAAAGTTGAGCGGTTCCCAATAGGCGTTGAAAATCAAATGAAACCAGCGTCCAGGCGTGGGAATTGTGAACGCGATACTGTGTGAATGGTCGCTCCAGTCAGGACAGTTCAGTTCGCGTCCGTGCCAATTGACTCGCGAGCGAGCAATCACCTCCGTCAAACTCGATTGAGGATCGACTCGCTCAGGCAACCGACGACGGTAGTTCAAAAGCATTTTGACGAAGCGGTGCAATCCAGCGTGCTTGTCAAGCAAACGCCAATCCATCCAACTCGTCTCATTGTCTTGGCAATACGCGTTGTTGTTACCGCCTTGCGTCCGTCGCATCTCGTCACCCATCAAGAGCATTGGCACACCGAACGACAGCACATTGATCGTGAACATGTTCTTGATCTGCTTGACCCGCAATCGTTCAATCTCGGCGTCATCCGTCGGACCTTCCACGCCACAATTCCAACTCACGTTTTCGTTGTGTCCGTCGCGATTGGCCTCGCGGTTGGCGAGGTTGTATTTACGCTCGTAGGAGACCAGATCGTTCATCGTGTAGCCGTCGTGTGACGTGATGAAGTTGATGCTTTGTTCGGGTTCTCGATTGCGATGTTCGTAGATATCGGGGCTAGCCAAGAAGCGTTTCGCAAACGTGCCAACTTTGCCAGTGTCGCCTTTAGCGAACGCTCGCACATCGTCGCGGAAATGCCCGTTCCATTCTTTCCAGTGATCGCCAAAGAAGTTTCCGACTTGGTACAACCCGGCGGCATCCCAGGCTTCGGCGATCAGTTTTGTGCCACTGAGCACCGGGTCCGTTTCGATGTCCCACAAAATCGGTGGGTTGGCTTGCGGATGGCCATCAATGTCACGCGACAATACCGAGGCGAGATCAAAGCGAAAGCCGTCGACGTGCATTTCTTCGACCCAGTACCGCAGGCTGCTGAGGATTAACCGACGCACGACTGCGTGGTTTCCATTGAGCGTGTTGCCGCAGCCGCTGAAGTTCGAGTAAGCCGATCGCTTCACGCCATTTGAACGTTCATGATTGAGAATATAGTAGGCAGGATTTTCTAGACCTTTGAAACAATACGTTGGACCGGACTCGTTGCCTTCTGCGGTATGGTTGTAAACCACATCGAGGATGACTTCGATGCCCGCCCGGTGCAACGCTTTGACCATATCGCGAAACTCATCCAAGATCGCGAGCGGTGAGTCCGTGCTGGCGTACTGCGTGTGCGGTACGAAAAACGAGATCGGGTTATAGCCCCAGTAGTTCCGTAATCCCGCTGGTGCCTCTTGCACATCGAACTGGAACACGGGCAAAAGCTCAACAGCCGTGATACCGAGATCTTGTAAGTACGGGATCTTCTCGATCAGGCCCGCATACGTGCCGCGATGCTTGGCCGTCACGCCAGAACTGGGGTCGATCGTGAACCCGCGAACGTGCATTTCATAGATCGACGTTTTGTTGAAAGAGCGGTAAAGCGGCAGATCGCCTTCCCAGTCATACGTCGACAGATCAGCGACCACGCTCTTCATCGCATACGGTGCCGAGTCGCCTGGCAGCGTGCAGGCTTTGCGATCGAATGCTTTGGGAACCGCAATGGCACGTCCATAGGGATCGAGCAAAATCTTCTCGGAATCAAATCGCAACCCCTGATTGGGATCGAACGGACCATAGGCGCGGTAGGCGTAGATTTGTCCGGCTTGCACGCCATCGACATGCACGTGCCAATAGTGAAACGTGCGATGCTTGACGGGATCGAGCTTAATGACGCGCGACGGTTTGGCATCGTCGGCAGAATCGAACAACAACAATTCCATCCGAGAACAACTCTTGGAATGGATGCTAAAGTTCACACCGTGCGGCGTGAGCGACGCTCCAAGTGGATAGGTTTTTCCCGGCGAGATGCTGGACATGGTGGCAAGTGTAGGGCGGAGTAGAAGCACGTTCGCCGGTAGATCGGTCGACACGAGTGTCTTGTCAACGAAATCATAGTTCAGTGAACAAAGAATAGCTCTCCAAACTTGTGTTTCTCCGCACGCCTTAACCATGATAAACGACACAATCAGCGCAACACGACCAAACTGCCCACTGCTGATGTGCCGAATAGGCCTGACTATGCAACCTAATGGTGAGTCTAGAACTTATAGAGCAACAATGCGGAATAATATACATCGTTGGCGAGCGCCCCTTGCGGAGTGCTGTCGTAGCGGTCTGTCAGCGACAGACGAATCGAGAGGTTTTCGGAACTGTCGATCAATGATTCCCAAGCGACATCTGTGACCAATCGGAAGTCCGAGAAATCCTCGAAGGTCGGGAAATAATCGATCTTGGCTTTGAGTTTCTGACGCGCCGACAATTTATGATCCGCTTCAAAACCGAATACCGCTTCCGGCGTCCACTCGTCATCGGGAGCTCCAATTTCCCGCGACGCACCAGCACCGAGACGCGTGATAATGTTGGTGTTGTCGTTGCGAAGCCAGTAATAACCGAGACCGCCGTTGACGTTCAGCCGCAGATCGAAGGCTTTGAATTCATCAAACTCCATCCCAAACTTACCGAACATCGTCCACGGTGAATTGTCGCCGAGCAAACGATCGTAATCAATGTTCAGCCGCCCGTTGTCTTCAGTCGTTGTGCTCCGCGCACTGGCTTGTCGATAATCGATGTCGATCGCAAATGTATATGCGTCAGTTTTGCGTTTCATCTCCAAACCGGTTTGGATCGCGAGCGTTTCCGCGTTACCGCTGCTCCCATCGAGTCCAAACTCTGCATGGTTTTCCCATCCTTTTGACATCCAACGCCAAGGAACTTGGTACCACCGCACAACCTCCGATTGCAGTGGCGGTTGGTCGAGTGTGGCACCTTCCGCAATCGCCTCACCGATTGGCATCGAACGACTGGGCATCGTACCTGCGGGATCGGTCAACGGCAGTGGCTCGATGACGGGTTGCTGAAAATTCGATTGCGACAACCCGAAACTTTCGTTCCACTGATCAGGCAGTTCGTGCAGCGCGGGCAAGCCTTCAGGTACGCTGGCGGGCAAATTCGGCGGTGCATCATAGCCGCTGCCATTCCAGTTCGATTGCCCTGTCTGCCAACTCGGTGCGGGTTTCGGTAGCGGAGTTTGGGCCGCCACAGTCAAATTTGCCAATAGGCAAATTAACAGCACATACAGAATTCGGTTTCGCATCACATCGCTCGAAGAACTCGGTGGAACCCTGTACATCGGTCAGGGTAAATGATTCGAGCGTGTGTTAACAGAACGAACAATCCCAAGGAAAGAGCAATCAAGTGGGATAGGCTTCCAGCCTGTCACGACGAGAATGACAGGCTAGAAGCCTATCCCACATATTTGCTGTGAAACTGCTCAATCGAGTACAATGTCGACTCGACAATCGTTGAACTTACGACAGGGAAGCTCTCACGTGGTGACAAAATATCTCACATGAACGAGGAGGCTCAGTCGCCCCACCTTCCCTCCCGCCGCCATCAATCGACACAGGAACTCCGCTTTGTTCCCACGCATCTTGCTCGATCTCGCGTTTCTATCGCGTCCATTCGCAGTCGTCGCCTTGGTGGCCTGGGTCGCCGATCCTGTGTTCTGCCAAACGACGGTTGCTGATACATCTCAGTCAATCGATTTTAGTGAAGTGATCAGCCCGATATTGTCGGACAAGTGTTTTCACTGTCACGGACCAGACGCTGAGAATCAAGACTCCGAATTTCGCGCCGATACGAAAGAAAATTTGTTCGCGGACTTGGGCGGTTACTTCGCGATCGTACCAGGCGACCTTGCTGCTAGTGAATTGCACTCACGCATCCACAGCACGGATCCAGACGATCAAATGCCACCGCCCGACAGCAATCGCGCGCTGACCGAGAACGAGAAAAAACTACTCGAAGATTGGATCGCTCAGGGTGCACCGTACAAGCGTCACTGGTCATTTGAAACACCCCAACGCCCCGTCGTGCCCACCAAGGCAATCATCAACATGCAAGGCCAACCGGGCTGGACCGCCGATACGGTCAAGCATTGGTCCGAAAATCCCATTGACGCTTTCATCGCTGACCGCTTGATCAAAAACGCACTCGCACCTTCACCGCCTGCGGACTACCCGACGCTGCTCCGCCGCGCAGCGCTGACACTCACCGGCACACTGCCTAACGATTCGCTACAAGCGGCCATCGCCAAAACACCTGACGACCAAACCTACCGTCAATGTGTTGACGAGTTACTCGATTCGATGGCCTACGCCGAACGGCAATCGTTACGTTGGCTTGATGCTGCTCGCTATGCCGACACTGATGGCTATCAAAACGATAGCGAGCGGACCAATTGGCCATGGCGAGATTGGGTCACCAAAGCGTTTCATGAAAACATGCCGTTTGATCAATTCACGATTGAACAACTCGCGGGCGACATGCTCCCCAATGCTACCGACTCGCAACGTCTGGCGACCACGTTCAGCCGCAATCACCGTCAAAATAACGAGGGCGGTGCCTTAGCGGCCGAGTTCTTGATCGAGAACATCATCGACCGTGTTGAAACCACTTCGACGGTCTTCCTTGGTCTCACGTTCGGATGCTCACGCTGTCACGATCACAAGTACGACCCGCTTAGCCAAGAGGAGTTTTATCAACTCTATGGTTATTTCAATAACATCGGTGAACGCGGAATCGGACGCGGTATCGATGCCAATCCGACGATGAGCGTGATTTCACCGTTGGCTCCCGTGACCGATGAAGTCCTCGAAACATATCGCCAAACCCAAGTCCAACTCGCCGCCGCCAACGCAGGCTTGAAGAAACGTACCAGTCAATGGATCAGCGACAATGAGGGTAAAGACCTGAGCGTACCGAACTGGCAATGGACCGACGCCAAGGTCTCTGATGTGAATCTGACTGGCGACGGCGAACTCATCATCGTCGAAGACGACACAGTTCAATACACGGCTGCAAATTCAACCGGCATCGCGTACGAGTTGCTGCTCGACTTGCCGACGTCTGACACGACCGTCGCGGCTATTCGTGTGCAAGCGATCCAAGATGATCGGTTCACCAAACCGAACCAATTCTCCGCGAGTGTCAATGGCAACTTTGTTTTGACCGATGCCAAATGCTATGTTGATGACAAACAGCTCACGATCAGGAATGCGGTCGCGTCATATGAACAAGCCAATTATTCAGCCTCTGCTGCGATCGACAACGATCCAAAAACGGGTTGGGGGATTCACGGAATTTCATCACCCACTGCGGATTTGTCGCTGGAACTGGCCACGCCGATTGACCGTACTCAGACGCCACGCAAGCTACGGTTGATCTTGGGCTTCGATAGTATCTATGCCGATCACGCCATTGGAAAACTTAGCATCCAAACCGCACCACCGCCGGAACTGTCCGACGAAGAACCTCAAGTGGCGAGTTTGATCAGCGATCCGAACATTGTTGCGATCCTGAACAAACCGAACAAACAACGTTCCGACGACGAACGCAAGAAACTCGATGCCTTCTATGCAGGTATCGACGATCCCACTGTCGCTGCCAAAGCCGCCTTTAGCGCCGCTGAGAAAGCACTTCATGCCGCAGGCGGCATCCCCACGACTGTGATGGTCATGAAAGAACGCGAGGGCGAACCCGCGCCTGCCTATTTGCTGATACGAGGCCAATACGACGCGCCCGACAAATCTAAAACGCTGACTCGTGGCGTGCCCGTCGCACTGCTGCCCTCGCCCGACGCCACACCGCCTCGCGATCGACTCGAACTGGCCCATTGGTTAACCTCCCCCGATCATCCACTGATGGCTCGCGTGACGGTCAATCGTTTTTGGCAAGACCACTTCGGCACCGGGTTGGTGAAAACCGTTGAGGATTTCGGTTTGCAAGGTGAAACACCCTCGCACCCGAAACTGCTCGATTGGCTGGCCGTTGAATTCATGGAATCAGGGTGGGACGTCAAGGCTCTGCATCGCTCGATCGTGACCAGCCAGACGTATCGGCAAACCTCGCGTTGCACCGGAGAACTGCAATCGCTCGACCCCGAGAACCGCTTGCTCGCTCGCGGGCCGCGTTACCGCGTAGACGGGTTCACGATCCGCGACGTGGCCTTGCAAGCCAGCGGATTGTTGGTCGACAAGCCCGGTGGGCCGAGTGTGTATCCGTATCAACCCAAGGGTTTGTGGGAATCGCTCGCCGCCGGACCAGGCCAACGATATCCCGTTGGCAAAGACGCTGATCTGTACCGCAAGAGTATGTACTCGTATTGGAAAAGGGCCGTCAATCCGCCACGTCAAATCATCTTCGACGCAGGCGGACGCGAAGTCTGCAACGTCCGAGTCCGGCGGACGAACACGCCGCTGCAAGCACTTGCGATGATGAACGACCCGTCGTTCGTGGAAGCCGCCCGCACGTTAGCGCAGAGTGTGCTTGAAACACCTGACCGGAATGACAATCAACGTGTGGGCGAAGTTTATCGTCGTGCGATGGCATTGCCGATCGACGAAAAAACCAGCAACGTGTTATTGGAAAACCTCGCTTTCTTCCGTGATCATTTTCAATCGCGAACCGAAGATGCGGCGAAGTTGCTTTCCGTCGGCGATTCCAAACGCAACGAAGCTTTGTCGGTCGTCGAACATGCCGCCATGACGGCGGTCGCCCACTTGGTCATGAACCAAGATCAGTTTTTATGTGTGCAGTGAGTGCTTTGGATTAGGTCCATTGTCGTACTCGTCAACGTGCCTCACTACGGTACATCGCTACTATCTAACGGAAACATGCTATGAACTTCAACGACCTCTCTTCGCAAAGCCGATTGCTACAAACTCGGCGGCACTTCTTCGGTCGCACTGCTAGCGGTGTGGGCATCGCGGCGTTGGCTTCGATGCTCGGTCGCGAATCATTCGCAGCCGACAAACCTGCCGATAATGCGATCGCCCCTTTGCCGCCCAACGGCGTGCTGTCGCAATATCACCATCCGCCGAAGGCCAAACGGGTGATCTATTTGTTCCAAAGCGGTGCTCCCTCGCAGCAGGAACTGTTCGATCACAAGCCGACCTTGGCAGCTAACGAAGGCAAAGAGTTACGTGATTTCGTGGAGATGACTCAACGGGTCACCGGCATGACGGCAGGCCAAAAGAATTTTCCATTGGCGGGTTCGCGTTGGAAGTTTGATCGTTTTGGCGAAGCTGGTACGGAGATGTGCGGCGAGTTGATTCCGAAGATCGCATCGCTCGCCGACGAGATGTGTTTGATTCGCTCGATGCATACCGAGGCGATCAATCACGACCCCGCAATCACGTTTTTTCAAACGGGGCATCAACTCGCTGGCCGGCCCAGTATCGGATCGTGGATGCACTACGGATTGGGCACGATGAACGAGAACCTGCCCAGTTTCATTGCGATGGTTTCGCGCGGCACGGGACGACCGAGTTGCCAACCGTTGTACGATCGGTTGTGGGGCAGCGGTTTTTTGCCATCAACATATGCGGGCGTCAAACTGATGAGCACCGGCGACCCTGTGCTCTACTTGAGTAACCCCGAGGGCTTCGACGCGACCGCTCGCCGCCGCATGCTCGATGATCTAGCTCGGCTCAACGAAGAGAAACTGGATGAGTTCGGCGACCCTGAGATTCACACACGTATCTCCCAGTATGAACTCGCGTATCGGATGCAAACATCGGTGCCTGATTTGACTGATTTTTCGGATGAGCCGCAACACGTGCTCGACGCGTACGGACCCGATGTGAAGAATCGCGGTACCTATGCGTACAATTGTTTGCTGGCCCGTCGTTTGGCCGAGCGTGATGTGCGATTCATCCAGTTGTTCCACATGGGGTGGGACCAGCACTTCACGATGCCGATACAGTTGCCCGGCCAATGTCGTGACACCGACACACCGACCGCAGCCCTGGTCAACGATTTGAAACAACGTGGCATGCTCGACGACACGCTCGTGGTCTGGGGCGGCGAGTTTGGACGCACGTCGTATTGCCAAGGCACGTTGAACGCGGAAACGTACGGTCGCGATCATCACCCGCGTTGTTTCTCATTGTGGATGGCTGGCGCCGGCGTGAAACCGGGGATCACGTACGGTGCGACCGATGAGGTGTGTTACAACATCACGGAGAACCCTGTCCATGTACACGATTTGCACGCCACGATCATGCACTTGATGGGCATCGACCACGAGCGGTTGACGTTTAAATACCAAGGCCGCTATTTCCGTTTGACGGACGTGCATGGTCATGTCGTACAAGATATTTTAAGCTAGTCGGTCTGCAAAACTGCTCTTGCGACCAGCTCGCTCAATGGGGTAGTCGTCTTACCACGCGTGGACCGCTGACTTTTTCTACATGTGCTGATTGAGACCGAGTTGATCCAGGATGGATCTCTCGCAACGACACAGTTTGCTTCATCGACGGGACGATGAACATCGGCGGCCACCTCCTGGCAAGGAAGCCGTCGTGTTAAAGTGGTTGTGGTCCAACGTATGGGGAAAGAAACGTCGGCGAAGCTCTCGTCCGTCGAGTTCATTCCTATGGACTATCTTCCGTTGGTTCACGCCCGGAATCTCGATCGCTGGCGTGATCGGAGCGATCATCGCCGCGCTGACTGGCCACGTCAATTTGCCTTCGATTGACTCGCTCCGTGGTAGCGAACCGCCGGTCTACGAAGATCCCATCGAAGCATCCGTTGCCTCAGCAGGTTCGCCACTCCAACCCGCTGGTTTCGCTGCACCTCGCACCGCAAACGGGACGGTTTCAACTAACCAGATCGCTCCGGTTGCCTTGACACGCCCTTCGCCCATGAGCGGGTCAGGAAAATCGCAATCAACAATACGTATCGCGACTTTCAACATCAAAGTATTTGGCAAATCGAAATCGGATAACCCCGAAGTGATGCAGCAACTCGCCGCTGTGTTTCGGCAGTTTGACGTGATCGCGGTGCAAGAGATCCGTGGCGATCCGAATGTGCCGATCAATGTCTTGCTCGCCGAAATCACTCGTCAAGGAAGTCGCTATCGCGCGATCATCGGACCGCCCATCGGCAACACAACGCAAACGGAGTGTTACGGATTTCTATGGGATCAAGATCGCATCGACTTCGTTACCCAATCAGACTACATGATTGACGATCCGAGAAATCG
>JBGSMN010000383.1:0-4909 GCA_041740155.1 Rhodopirellula sp. | reverse complement strand
AACCCTAAGCCAGAGACCTGAACATCAGGTCAAGTTTTCACACAAAACCCGGCCAGTGCAACCAAGGCGTTGCACCCGCTTAGCGTCACCTGGCTTCGCAAGTATAAACTCTACTCAGCTAACCGGGTGAACTTAAATGTTATTTGCTCAAACGAACATGACCTGGCTATTCCACGACGAACCGAACACTGCGTGCTACACAACATCGCATGTGCTAAATGGGTCGCCGATCCTGCGCGCTTACCACGACTACGATGGCGACTGGCAGTTTCATGGAGACTCAACACAATCCGCTGATGACGACGATGCCAAACTTGTCTGTCTCGCAGATGTTGTTGATCGTGATTCATCGCTAAAAGAATTGCACGACCTGCCATACGGTTGGCGAGCTGAGCGAACTTCAACATCTACTCCGTGGACGCGACATAAAAACCATCCATTCCCCACCTTCGCTGACAATGGTTACTACCTCGAAGATGCGATTTGGCTGTCGGAATTCCTTCCCGACATAGATCCACCAGACGAAGACATCCGCGAGAATCTCCCAGTCGGACAGTATGTCAAGCTTGTGTTTCGTTTTGCTGATGAAGACTCGGAACGTCAAGACAACGAGTGTGAACGGATGTGGGTTGTTGTTGCGGAACAGGATGAAGACGGGCACTACCATGGTTCAATCGACAACGACCCTCGTCACCGCGCCGCAAAATGTGGGGACAGTCTGGTGTTCCATCCATTGCATGTTGCGGAGACTTACGAAGGCAAATAACCAAGCGTTGGACGCGGAGCCGCCGATCGCGTCGTTCGTGAAGTCAATGTTGATTGGCGGCGGCCCGGTCAACGCAACCGTTATCCGACTGAGATAAATCTCCACAATTTTGCTCTCCACCGAATCCCGCGAGACCAATGGAATTTCGATTTTTAACCATCAGCGACACGAACGTGTCTGCCGCATTTGACACGATTTCGGAAGCCAAACTGGCGCTGAAGGAGTGTCGTCTGCTGAAAAAGCAGCTTGCGCTCCAGCAACGCGAACTTGTTCAGGAGCAACGTGCAATCAGAGCCGAATACACGAATGCGGTTCGCACTCAAGGCTCAAAGTTTCGGGGGCGTGGACTTGTGGCGTCTCTTGCCCGTGATTACCAACAAGCGACTCGCGATGCACGTCGCGAAGAATTGGCTATCACCCTTGCTCCACTGGAGCAGACTAAGAATGCCCTAGATGCGCTGAAGAACGCTACGGACAATTTGATGCTGCAAATCGAACGAACAATCATGGACAATCGTTGACTTCCGCTTTTACACCGCACGGTCAAGGCAATCGTCTGACCAATGCTAGACTACGAAGGATCGCGTTATTTTAGAAGATCACTTCAATTCCCCTGAAGCCCTCTGGGCATTTATGTGGGGTCTGATTTTACTTATATTCCTGGGCATTGGATTTGTGGTTTGGCGATTGTCCGCGAGCGCTCTTGGCAACCCCGATGGTTTCGTCACTGGCTGCTTTTTATTTTTGCTTCTCACAGGCTTTGTTGCGTCTACATTATTCGCTGGTGTTGGGGGGGCATTCGCATTTCTTATGTTCGTCGTAACGACGTCTTTCATTCGTAAAACGTAGTTCGGCACTGTTAGTCCAGAAATGTACATAAATCGGCTCGTCGGATACTGGATGCTATCCCAGAGGAGATGGGAGAACTTACACGTAAATAACGCGCTGAGCGAGACGCCTGGTTGAAACGAAAATAGGACGCGGATAACCATGCCGTGAACCGGAGTCGCGTGTCAAGCGTTTTGGCAATGACAAACTTTTTCGACGCGACCCGGTTACGGCCACCACTATGAAGTCCAAGGTTTGACAAGTGGTGTTGGGTTGATTTTTGTCTTACTTCATTTTTTTTCCGCTGGTGGAGGTGAGGTGCCGTTCGCCGGAGGCTTTTTTCGGTCGCTCGCCCGTAAGTGGCGACCGAAAAAAGGCGCAGGTGAATGGCACCGGTTTCCATCTCGGTTGATGTCGATCGGTAATGCATCAACGGCTTCCAACACGAACAGGTAAGGAGCTGGATTAAACGACTATTCGAGGTGTGAACGCTCTGATTCCTTATGGGCCAACACGCTTCGTGCTGGCGGCGTTCCCTCAGTTATCCTTGCACGGTTCCAGCCACTTGAATCGGACCGGTGACGTGTTTCGGCGAGCACTTGCCTGGAGGCTTCGATGAGCAGCAAGTGGTCTTCCTTCGGTACGGCACATTCTTTAGGGCGATGTGTCGGATAGTTCTAACGCTCCTTTGCAAAGAAGCGATCCTAAATCGAACGGTCCGCATCAACTTGGGTCGGTGCTCAGTACAGAGGGTAGGTCTGTTCCTTGGTGGTTCGTGTCGTGGGCTGGCAGCGGCCTCCTGGGGTGATCGGTGTGATATTGACGGGGGAAAGTGACGATAGTGTGCGAGGAACGAAGTGAAGATAAATGGGCCAACAGGTCCGATTCGTTACGACGATGTTTTCACATCAGGCGGCGCATACTGGTTGTCCTGTCGGCTGTGGTTTTCAATTTCAAAAGGCGAGCAAGGCCGATTCGTTACGCCGATGTCTGAGCATCAGGCACGCGATACTGGCTTTCTTGCTGGCCGTGGCTTGGTGGTTTTCGTTTGTCGTGTCTCGTTTGGTTGAGAAGTGGACCGAGGCGAGCGCGTCGCCGGCGAGTTAGTCGCTTTGCGTTTGGAAGCGGTCGGCTTGGCAGATCCAGTGGTCGTTCTCTTCACGGGATTCTGCTCAGTTGTTCGTGAAGCACGGCTCTCGGCGGCCTCTCTCGACGCGCGGGCTTCCTTACGAAGGCGACTTTTTCGCTGATCGGCATTCTCTTTGGGTTTCATGTTTTGCAGCGAGTCGTTGAGCCCCGCCGGCATCCTTCCAAACGACTCGGTGACCTGGATCATTTGCTTGGGGTCCCAGTCTTTCTCGTCTCGCAGCATCGCCCAAGCGATCACGGCGATCTTGCGAGCCAACGCGATCGCCGCTTTCTTCTTCCGTGTCTTTTGTTTGCCACAGATCCTTTCGTAGACGCCCTTGGCCCACGGGTTGTACCGCAGCGAGGCCCAAGCACATTCGACGAGGATCGTTCGTGCCAGTGGATTGCCTCGTTTGGTGATGCGTCCGTTGCGATCAGTTTCGCCGGATTGATACTGGCGCGGCACCAAGCCGAAGTAGGCCGAAACTTGTCTTCCGTTTTCAAAGCGGTGAGGATCGTCCAGACATGCGACCAGAATTTCAGCGGTGCGTGGTCCGACTCCGGGGATTGTTTGGATTCGCTTGACTCGCTCATCATTCTTACCGATTGCTTCGAGCTTTTTGACCACGCCGCTGAGTTGTTCGGTGAGCGAATCGAGGATCGTCAATTCGATGTCGAGCTCTCCTTTCCAGAGTTCATCAGGCCCGCAGTCGGCCAGAGGTTTGCGAAACGAGTTGATGTGCTCGCGACCGGTGTGCCAGGCTTTCTCGCCGGTTGCGATCTCGATGCCATGATTGACGAACCACGCACGGATGGCGTTCTTGGTTTTATTGATTCGACCGTCGAGGGTCTTGCGGTATTTGACGAGCGATCGGAATTCGCGGTGTTCCAGAGAAGGCGTGTGGACGCCTTTGAGTTCGCCCATAGCAGCCATGCGAGCGAGTTTGAGGGCGTCGTCTCGATCAGTTTTGCGTTTGACGTTGGCCCACCGCCAGGCTTCTTCGTTGGTGGAGCAGACGAGTGTTTCTAGTGCGTGTTCCTGCGCCAAGTCGTTGATCCATCCCGAGGGACCGCAGGCCTCCATGACGACGAGGTCGACTTTGGCGTCTTTGAAAATGCTGTCGAAGTGTTCCCGCTTGGTGGGGGTGGTGATGAAATTGGGTTTTCGAGTTTCTGAGTCAAAGAAGCAGCAAACGGAGTTGAACTTGCCGAGGTCAAGTGCGAGAATCTTCATAAGATTTCAGTCCATGTGTTTGGTGGGTGGAGTAAATGTGACCGGCAGCCGCACGCCGCCGTGATCACGGGTTTGAGTCGCCAGTTTTTTAACGAATGGCTCCCACCCGTCAAACCTTGGACTTACATGGATTCTTTCTGCAAATGAGGCAATGCGTTGACTTCTGACGAATGGTACGAATCGCAAAGTCTTGCTGACGTTACTCAAGGGCTTAGCGGTCGAGTTTCCGATCGAAAACTCAGGCTTTTCGCCTGTGCTGCTGCACGTCGCGTATGGAAACTGATTGACACCGAACTCCATCGTCGCACTGTTGACATCGCTGAAGCTTTTGCCAACGACGCTGGTCGGGACCTTTACTGGATCGGGACCGGAAACTGGGCAACGCGAAAACTGACAGCAGATCCACAAAAGCTGTTGGCTCAGGAACCACTCCTTTCGCTAGCCGCTGAACACAAAGAAGAAAAGAAAAGCAATAGCGAAGCACGCGCGGTTATCCGATACGATTGGGCCACACCATGGGATGTTGCTCATTCAACCATTCACTTTCGCTACGATTACGCATTTTACGGCCCCAATCAAGCGTTGTCATTGGAAACTGCACCGCGCGAGTACTGGTACGATGAGGACGTGCCGCTAGAATTCGACGACGACATTGAGAAGGAGTGGCACGCCCGCCGTGACCAGTTGATGCCTGAGTATTGCGACTTGTTTCGCTCTATATACGGTTCCCCAGATATCGCAGAACCATGACATGCACGGGAGGACGGCTTGCGCGGTTTTTTGAAATGGAAAGTCTTTCGTCCGTCCCCCGTGATGTCTACCGTTATCCGACTGAAATGCCCGATTCGCGAGGAGCACTGAGCTGATGCGAAAACCGAATTTTGGTCTGCGATTCTTGCTCGCACTTCCGCTATGCGTTAGTGCATTTTTCCTCGGCTGGAAGTTTCACGAAT
>JBGSMN010000374.1:0-3970 GCA_041740155.1 Rhodopirellula sp. | reverse complement strand
GCAGTTCCAGCGCTGCCAGCGTCGCCATTCGCGGACGATTTTCCGCCGCAATCACGATTTGGGCCCGCGGCGCGCCTTGATCGACGAGCAACGCCTCGGCGGCGTTAAGGGATGAATGCGAAGCGAGTAGCAACAGGGCGGAGAGGAGAGGGAGTGCGTACTTCATGATTAATTATCCTCGGGTTGGTTCGTCGGTTGATTAGTTTGCGGCAGGCGGTCGATCATCGCCCGCAGGCGTACCTTGTCCGAGACGGCTTTCCAGGCTCGTACATCTTCCTCGGTGAAGGTGGCGAACAGCACTTCTCCGTCGGGCGTGCGATTGTGGTCGTAGACGATATAGATGGTCCCGTCTTGCGCTTGCACGCCGTCGGGATACGTGACGTGGTCGCGCTCGTCGAGCATCAGTCCGCCTTGCCAAGTCGTGCCGTCGTCGTCGGAGATGAAGGCCATGAGTTGCTCACGCTTCACCTTTCCGATCAACGGCCCATGCTTCACCAATAGCAAGGCTCCGGAGTTCAAGCGTCGGAGGAAAAATCGCGACGTCGGATGGGGAATCGGCAGCCCTTGAACGGGCGTCCACTTTTTGCCGCCGTCGCGCGAGATCGTCTCGGCCAGGCCTTGCATGCGGACCAGCATCCAGAGCGTGCCATCCTTGCGCTCGACGATCATGGGCTCGTCAGGGCCGCGCCGTTTTGGATCGGGAACGTTGGCGGTGCCGCGAAGGGTGAAGGTCGCCCCCTGGTCCGAGCTGGCATACACTTTAATGCTGTCGTCCGCCTTCCACACCGACGAGGTGAACAGCCAGTCGCCGTTCTTGAGGACGGTCGGCTTGTTCAGCATGATGCCGTCGCCCAAGCGACGCGGTGCAGACCACTTCGGTTTCTCTGCATCCGGCTCGTTGGTCGTGATCGCCCAAATACCGTAGCGGCCGTCTTGAGCGCCGAAGCTCTGCCCCCAGAACAACCAAAGTCGCTGCTGCGGGTCGATCCAGACAGCGGCTGACATGGCGCGTACGTTTCTTTGCGGCATGACCATCAGCTGGACGTCGGACCACGTTTGCCCATCGTCATCGCTTTTCTTCAGCACCTGATAATTCCGCGTGCTTTCGACGTCGCGGCCATAGACCGTCCACAAACGCCCCTTCGCCGTCCGCTCGATACCTGCAACGCCTTGCCGCTTGGTCGGGGGAATGTGGAACTTCCACGGATTGAACATCACGGTCGCCGGCTCGAGGGCGATCTCAGGATTTGGAGCTTCCTCTCCGCGAATGGCGTTGGCCAAGAGAAGTACGCAGCAGAGGACGACGATCGTCGATGATTTAAGTTCTTGAAACGGCGGCATGAGTGCGGGCTCTCGTTGGTTTCGTTCAAAATGAAAGTCAAGAAGCTACGATATCTTCGTCGCTTGCGGTTCCGGCGGGCGCTGCACGGGCCGAGGAATTGAAGCTCCGTTCGGGCGATCAGCTGCCCAGCGTGCGTGAGCTTGCGAGCCATTTGAGGCTCAATCCTAACGTCGTCTTTCAACTTGCTGAAGCGTGGAATCGCTGACAAGATCACGAAGCTTAGCGATAACAACAAGCGATGCTTCGTCTCGCTCGGTGGATGGAAACAACTGTTCAGCCGCAAGGTAGCTCATCAGAAATTTTGTCTTCGGGGAAGTCTCCGATGCAGAAAGCGAAATCAGCTCGATCGCTTGTAGGCTAACTTCGTCAAACTCAAAATCCAGATCCCATAGCTCCGCGATGTGGTCGAGGACACGTTTTGGGTCGCTGATTCGCACGTTCGCCGTCATCGACGCAACGAGTTCGGCAGTTGTGCCATCCTCTGGCATCACCGTGAATCCTTTGGTGCCGACGAGCAATTCGCCGCCAGCATCGCGAAAGGGCTTTTTAATGTCATCGTGTACGTCACCGCTTTGTTTGTGGTCGCTTGGGACGACAAGCGGAACGTCGAAAGGTGCGGTAAGCAGCCGGAGGATGCGCCGAAGTTTTTCCCCAGCTTGTTTAGCAGCTTCGGCCGAATCGAAACCCCCACAGTCAAAATGATACTTGCTTGCTTCCGCAAGCGAGTTCGCATTTCGGGGCGCGACTGTCATGTCTTGGAGTCCCGGCACCGAGACTGTCAGGCTGGAATTAGCAGAATTAAGCACACCTTGAACACCAGAATGCGCCGTCAGCCTGAACTTAAATGTGGTGGGCATTCGCATCTCAGTCATATAACAGTGGGGTAACGGCGGCGATCACCCAGCCGCCGGTGTAGACGCTCCATTAGGAAAATGACGCGATCAGCGGCTTGGGTGCGTCGGTACGCCGGACATGGGCGTGAACTTGTGGGGTGCAAATCCCCTGTACGAATTCGGAACTTGATTGAAGGACAGTGTACCAAATGCAGTCGACCAAGATTCAATTACTAGGCGAAGGCAACTGCGGGGAGGCGACAAATTGTGGGAGGAAGACTGCGAATGTGACCGGTAAGCCAGCAAAGAAACGTCGCTAGACGTCTTCTCGCCAAGACCCGCCAGGTTACGAACAGAAACCTCATACGAGGCCGACGATTCCAGGCGAGCGGGCTGCTGACCGCGAAGCCCAACCGGAAGAAAGAGCGGAGGTAATTGAGGAGTTTGGGCAGGGAACCGCCGAGCGCAGACCCGCACGTCCGGCGGTGTGAGAGGGGCCGCAGCAATGCGGCCCCTGTCTCGATTGCCATTGTTCTGCCTTCATCACAGCAGCCTTGATTCAGATTTATTGACACAACTGCGGAGGATGATAGCTTTTACCAAACTGTCCGTGGTATTTGTACTGCGGACGACGAGGTCACTAAAGTAGCCGAAACGCCCGACTTCCCATTTTGATTCGCGTAATTGAGACGCGGCGGACCAGAGAATTGCACGGGAGCAACGGGCAACGTCTTTACGTGACTAGAGACTGAATCGTCGTTGTCCCTTGAATTCCACCATTATCCGACTGAAACAATCCGAACTCAAAGTCCATGAAAACAAGCAGAGACAACTGGGAGAGCTTCGGCGGATCACATGGTTATTGGCGAACTAGCACGACCGCAAAGACGCTAGGAGAACTCAGCGTACTTATTCACTCCACGTCTGACCGTTCAAATCCAACTGCAAAACAAGAAGAGGCTCTTTCTACAATCAACGATTTGCCTCAAGGCAAGTATGACGAAATGATCGCTCTTATTGCCGTGCGATACGGTGAAGATGCGGCAGATCTTGAATGTACGTTTGATCTTGCGGAGATACCACTGATTGACGAATCGCCTGCGGCTTACTTTTATCTCGAATGCGATGCTCCCGATGACGAACACCGACTTACAGTACTCTTTCGCAACGACGAGGTTATGGGAATCGTCGATCGTGACGCCGCCTCAGAAATCTTCGAATGGGATGCGATCGACGACATTGAATCGCTGGCTTTAGATGATGGTGGTTTCGACGACACCGATGATGACTGACGGTTTCGTAGACCGCATCCATACGGACGTAAAACCAACCCAATGCAGGCGAGTGGTACGGCTGAGCGGATTCGAATGTTACATTTTTTCGTTGCCGCCGCGCGATCGGTGGCTTTCGCCGACTGAAATCACGCTGAGACAAACTCCGATGCGATACCTCATGATGCTCGAAGACGATCTGGACCGCATCCGGCGGTTCAAGTCCATCGTCGCGACTCATCATCCCAACGCTAGAATTGACGTCTATCGAACTGCACTCGCGTTCATTGAACGCATACTCAGCACTTACTTCGACTCCATGCTTGATCTGTCTTGATCACGACCTGTTCGTCGATTCGCCAGGTGACTCGGATCCCGGTGACGGACGCGACGTGTCGACGTTTTTAACGACGCAAGACACGGTCTGCCCCGCCCTGATTCACTCAACCAACGCCCCTGCCGCTGACAGCATGATGTTCTCGATGCGAGATGCCGGTTGGACAGTTGATCGCATTGCTCCGATC
>JBGSMN010000358.1:0-5387 GCA_041740155.1 Rhodopirellula sp. | reverse complement strand
AGCTCGTTGTGTCAGGATGACAGAGAAAGTAACGAACTAGTGGCCATGCGCAATTATCGTGCCAATTTCCATGTGTATTTTAGGGTTTCCTGCTGTTTTCCTGAGGTGCTCTGGCCGCAATCTTCGTGCCGAACAGTATTGCGCCTGACCAGCGGATGGATCACAATTCGTTAGCCGACTGAAATACTTTATTCCACTACTTTCGACTCAGACATAAATTGATGGTTTCTCGTCGTGCACATTCAAAGTCAGCGTGCTCCGTAAAGGGGCACTGGCGAAACGGAACCTGGATCGAAAAGATAGTCCGGAGCGGTACAGACGTGTCCGAGAGCCGCGAGGCGACTCAACGAATGCTTGCCGCCCAACTCAACGTGCGATATCGAACACGTGGCTGACGACTCAAGGTCTGCTTGTGTTAGTCGAGTTGTTCCGAAGCGATCAGTGTCGACCCGCATACTGAGATGGTGCGTGAGAGAGCGAAGGCAACGGGAGTCCTATTCAGATCGGAATGGTTATTCGCCGTCTTGATGTGAAGGTAATGCGAGGTATCGAGATTCGATTAGCGGAATAGCTTTGTTAATCCAAAATTCTGGGTCGACATGACCAGAAGACATTCCCCCTTGATCGTAGCGATCAACGTAGACACTCTCTAAGCCTTCATCGAGCGAGTGGCCGATGAGATCAGTGATTTTTGAGGTAATAGCGTCACGGACGTCAGCCGAACGAGCGGGTGGTGGTTGCTTTCGGAACCAGGCCTGAAGTTCAAACCAGAGATAGCGATCTCCTCGTAGACCCCACTGAACGGGTTTGGGCCAAAACAGATCCCCGAACGTGGTTTCACCACTGAAATGCCCCCAGGCATTCTCGTATCCAAGTGCGTCGAGCACGTTCGGGTGGATCCCCGGCATCTTCTCGTCTGAAAAGTACTTGGAAAAAAGCTCAGGTTCAGAGTGTAGGTCACGCCCTGGCACGATGTAAAATTGGGTGTGGACGCCCGGTGCATTTAGCAGCACGAATACGTAACTGTGGCCAGGATTTACTTTGGCATGTCCGATCAGGAAGAAGTTCTTCTTGCGTAGAGCTTTCACCTGAACTATGAATGACTGTTCTGTGTCCGGGTTATACGCGAGCAGATCAATTGCCTTAGCATTACCGAAGGTTATAGAGGCTTGGATTCCGCGTTTGAGAAGTTCGGCGGCAACGAAAAGTTCGCCGGATAGCCCGGTAATTTGTCCGTCAACACGCTTTCGTTTCTTTTTGGCCATGCAGTCGAGAGAAGCTAGGGAAGTAAAACGAAGAGACGTCTAGTCGGATCGATCGAGCGTTGAACTTTCTCGCCACACTGCGGACTGCGTATCGAGTAACGCAGCAGTAGCGACGATGCTCACGAGTCTAATGCGTAGTAGCCACGAGATTCTAGTCGCGGAAGGAGCAGCGGGCTACTTTCTTCTCGCGGGGGCACTGTTCGAGAACCGTCGCCAGACCGTGGGGGGAGCGACCTGCTTGGCCCGACGCACTCACTGATCTACCATTGAGTCAGGCATGCACCCATTGGAAACGCCAGGAAGACCGATGATCGCGATTAACAAATTTCCAGAACCTCGCAAGCGACCCGATCCACCATGGCCGATCGATGCCCACGCCAGTATTTTTGTGGAAATCATCCAAACCTCTGGTCAAAGTTTTCTGCATCCGTCGACCGTGCAACTACCTAGCCCTGATCCGTTCAGCTCTGGCGTTAGCCATCCTGATCCCAATTCGCCCTTCACTTCACCGGGACTGGGAACGAAGCCGACCTCCGAACTGACGTATTCCCTGTTTCTCAATCTCGAACTTAGCAACCTGAATCCCTTTCCAATCGCTTTTGAAACCATGGTGATTCATTTTGACGGCGGACCGGTACCACGAAACGAATCGGATGTGATTGAACAAACAACCATCTTCACCGAGAGCGGAAAGATCGCTTCCAACTTTTCGTATTCACGTGTGAATTTCAGGAAGTCTCCGTCCGGAGAAACGCCACTAGCGTTTCAAATCGAAAGCCGCGGCATCATCAGTCTGCCCGCTTTTGTGTTGGCAGCCGCTCGTCAGATTGAGAAGCGATATGCCACGCGATTCATTCTCCAGCTCTTTCATCACGAGGTGGCCGTTTCGCGGCAGGTCGTTGCCAGCATTCCTCACGAAGCTCCAATGCCAGTGCGTGACCCGGTGCAACACGGCATCTCGCCATTCAAAGGCCTCCCGGTTCGCTTTTCACAATACTGAATACGGGCTCCGCCCGTTGGTCAGCATGCACGTGTCGTTCTGAGCCATATTCGCGATGGCCGGGCGACAACGAGCCGATCTGGCAATTCTGATCCTTGGAAAATTTAGTGTTAACCGACCGGAGGACCTGTCTATCCGCGAAGCTAGCACGCTGATCGACGACCTCAAGCGTGGACCGGTCGACGTGCGGAACCTGGATTACGGCAGCCAATGTGCCAACGTTGCTACTATTTCAGACTTTCAAGACTTTCAGCATCTGGCACAACACTTCCTTCTAAACTAAATGGACAACGACCGATCTTGAATTATTTAGTGTCAAAGCTGCAACGCGTTCGTATACATAAGCAGGAATTGTCGCAGACAGGAGCTTTTCTGGACAAACCAATTCACTTACTACGTGATGCTGAAGTCCACTAGAAAAATCCTGGTATTCCAGTGATGACCCGTTGAAGAAATCTATCGTATCCGCGGATCGCTGGCTCAACACGCTTCGGATCGCCATCGAAGAAGCCGGCGTCAACACCAGGCCATTTTCTTTCAGCCGCTGCCTCTCGCAGAAACTCCTCGGTCATTGTTTCGCCCGACGCGCGACGACCAAATCGAGTCCAGAGAAATCTACCGATCGGTCCCCATCCCGACTCAGCATCGCTCAATGCGGAGCAGTCACCGTAGTGATGTACTAGCCCGAGAAAATACTCAAAGCGATCAAATTGATGCTGAAGCTCAGTCGGTGTTTGCATCACGAGTCCAGACATCGCCTGTGAGCACACCGATAGCAAGTGTTCTGACACTGGCGTAAGCCGTTGCTGTTTGGGAGAGATCAGGTTATTCCAATCTTCTTTACTTTCAGTTCGCCAATGATTCAATTCGATCATCAACGGCTCGCGTCTGCCTTGCTCGATCAAGTGAAGATTTGACTGAAGAATATGGAGTGTTGAGAAGCGTCCATTCAGCCAAGCAGCAAAACCAACCACATAAGCCAGCAGTGTAGGCGGATACTTTCGCCAACTTATCCACACCTTGTATAACCGGTCTCGCGGCATCTCTGCCGATTCGTAAAAATTCGCGACCCGCTCGATCGCGGAGCCGACAAGGCGTTGGTGTACTTCGTCGCCCCAATAACCGAGTGTCGCAAAGGCGGGAAGGACAGGCAACAACACGTCGTCGTAATCACGAACTCGTTGCACTGCTTTCTCAAAATTTGGCTCGGTATTCAACGAAAACTGGTCCGAAAGTAGTGTGTTACAAATCTCTTCGATTTGGCTGGCTAGTAACGATTGCAGGCTCGCTGGTTTGTTCGTCTCAATGTAGGCCGTTACCAACGAACGCAGATCGCTCCCGTGTCGTACAGGAACTTGCACAGGCGATTGCCTAGTTGATTTCGACACGTTGTCGCTAATGAGTTCGTCACAAGCCTGCCGTATCGCATCAAGATTATCGGCATCTTGGAGCCGAGCATCCAAGTCTGCTATCGCTGCGATCGAGAATCTCGCCTGCCGGAACACTAGCATCGCGTTGTGGCGACAATAGCCCAAATCGTTGACGATGGCTCCTTCACGAGAAATGGTTGAAAGTCTTGACAATGTATTGTCGCGGTTTGGATCAATGTCGATGATCTTTGGCGTGCAATCAGAAAGCAAAATTATGTTGCCGGGATGCAAATCGCCGTGTGCTACCCCGCAGCGTGCATGTGTTCGACTGCGTCAAACATTCCGGTGCAGATGCGTCTTGTCTCTTGTCGCGTAAAACGTGGGCCGTTTAGCCGACGTCCCAGATTTTCACCGTCCAGCCATTCCATCACAACCGCTGGCAGGTTTTCACCAACTTTGTCGATCGTGACACACTCGACGCCGAAAACCGTAACTAAATTGTTGTGGGGGCCGATCTGAACCAACTTCTTGGCGTGGGCGATCGCATCGGCGACGTCAGGAAAGTCGGGCTTGATTATTTTCACAGCTACGATGCGTCCAAGATTCACCTGTTCGGCCTTATAGACACGCCCATAGAGCCCGCTGTCTATTGCCCCAATTAGTGTCAGGCGGTCATTCATTGGTGTCTGCTCTCAAATGCGAAGGTTCAAGACGAACATTATCCATTTGATACAGACTTTGTCGACTCTACTGGCTTACGCACCCCCTCCATCATCCTGGAGGAAAAAGGGACGAAGGGGTGCTTTGACACGGATGCGGTAGATGCAAGGTCGGCATTGAAGTGCTCCGGTGGCCGAAGTCAGTTTCATGCCCAGGTTGATGAAACCGGAGCAGGCTGAAGAAATGAGAAAACGGCTCCGGTGTCGGCCACCGGTGCAGGTACATTGCCGCGTAGTGCCGGCGTGACCGACGTGCTGCCGGCCATCGACATGGACATGATGGCGGGTGGGATGTTTAAACACAATGAGCAACTTCACAACGACCTCGATCGGAAGTTACTAGGCTGGGTTGGTTCTCACTTGGAGATTCGGGCGAGGCGCATGCTGTGTTCCGCCCGCCCCTGATTCCTGGTAAGCGGCAACAGATTAAGTCATGCAATTATTCAATCGGTGCTGACCAGCGGTTGTCCCAACCCAAGTAAAGATCGTGCAAGAAGGCTCGCCACTGCTGCGCGGTTCGGGAGGGAGGATAAGGCATGGGAGGCTCAGGTTTAGCAGCCGTCCACACCACCTCAAATTGCCCGTCGGTCTGGATGCGGCCGATCCGCGGAGTCTTAAACGTGTGTTGCGTCGCAGGATCAATGCGAACGTTGCCGCCGGGAGCGGTCATCCTCTGATTAAGCATCGCATGACGTATCTGATGCACTTCAATCGATCCGCATTGCTCAACCGCTTGGGCCCAAAGTTTGACGCCAAAGTATGCTGATTCCATCGGGTCAGTCACAACCCGCTGTGGTCCGTACTTCTGGCGAAAGCTGCTGATAAAGGCATCGTTCTCTTCGGAGGCGACGCTTTGAAAGTAATTCCAGGCTGCGTAGTGGCCGGCAACATCCGCCGCTTCCAACTGGCGTAGTTCCTCTTCCTCGATGCTAAAGGAAATGGTCGGCAATTTTTCGGCAGTCAGCCCTTTCTCACGTAGCTCGCGGAAGAACGCGAGGTTGGAGTCGCCATTAATCGAATTCAAAATCATGTC
>JBGSMN010000355.1:0-1733 GCA_041740155.1 Rhodopirellula sp. | reverse complement strand
GACGGCTGGGGAGGTCTATTCAGTTCGCGGCGTCGATCACCTACGCCTGATGAGTTGCGGGCTCAGGCATGGCACGGTCTGGCAAATCGCATCACGTCGCTGTATTGGTTTAATCTGAGTCTCCCATCGCTCGTTAAGTTCCCGGATTTGATCGAGCCGATCACGAGAGTGAATCGAGAAATTCGTATGGTCGACGAGATCCTGTTGACCGGTGACGCTTTCGAGCATCGCCGGATTGAAAAGGATGGCAAACCGGACTGGGAGATCAACTCAGTGGTCGCTCCAAACGCGGCTCTGCTGGTCATTCACGACGTTGGCTACCACCCCGATCCGACCGACAACACGTTTCACTTTCAATCTCGAAAAGCCGAGCTGCAGTTCAATTTGCCCTCTTGGCTTCGCGGCACCGTCAACGTCTTCGCCCTCGATGCAGATGGCATTCACGATGTGGAGCATTCTGTCGACGACAGTAACGTCACGATTCGCGACGACGTGCACGTTGCGGGAGTTTACGTTGTCGCGCGGGCTTCCGAATTTCGATCACGCATCGCCGAAGAACATGCAGCACTCATCCGACATGAACGTGAGCTTGGCTTTGACCCAGCGAACGACAAAGCGGACCTCGCTCGATTAAGGGAGAACCAGTAGGAACATTGCCGAATCGCGGCGGAATTTTGATCGTCGATGGCGGAAGTTTGGTCGCGAGTCGCTGGTTGACGGTTTGCCTTTTTTTGCGAGAACCTATTGGAATGCGGGACTTTGTGGGTTGTAAAACAGTACGGCACGACTCGTGCTAATGGTGCCAGACCTGTGAGCAAAGCTCGTTACAGCACACCCACACCGTTAGCGACTTTTCGCCTAATTGATACCAACCAAAAAAAGGGCGTCCATGCGCTGGCTCTTTGCCTGCTCGCTGTTTCTCGGAAGCTGTCTTCCCGGTTGTGGCTGTGGCGATTCGCCATATCCGGAAGTCGTGCCGATGTCTGTCTATGAGCAACCAGGCTCCTGTGAATCGTGCGGCAAAGCGATTCCCAAGATCGTTGATGAAAATCTTTCAACCGTGAAGGGGAATCAGTATGTGGTGTGTGGCGACGCGTGTTCGACAAAGCTGGAAGACGACATCAAACACGAAAGGCATGCTGGACATGACCATTAAGTCGAGACGAAAGGCGTTTACTCTAGTCGAGTTACTTGTCGTGATCGCCATCATTGGCATTCTGGTTGGGTTGCTGTTGCCCGCTGTCCAGGCTGCTCGTGAAGCCGCTCGTCGCATGTCTTGCGTTAACAACATGAAGCAAATCGGACTCGGTCTGCAAAACTATCACGCCGCATTCAATACGTTTCCCGCAGGGCACATGGAATCTGGCTGGGACGGTCCATCGTATCGGCACCAGTTCAGTTGGATGACGGCGATCTTGCCGCAGATTGAGCAAACGGCGGTTTACGAGCAGATTGACTTCAACAAGGTCGACCTAATGCTGTCAGCGAATCAGAACCCTGCCTTTCAGTCTGTAGGAAACACTTTGATCTCAACCTACATCTGTCCCAGCGATGCCGTAGGAAAGATCAATCCTGACTGGGCACCGACGAACTACTTGGGTAACCAAGGAACACTGTGTGGACTTCGTGACAAAAACGGAAACGGCATGTTTGGTCACAACAGTTGGATGCGATTCTCGGATGTCCTTGACGGAACCAGCAACTCAATCGCGATCGGCGAGATTCTCAAAGGA
>JBGSMN010000397.1:0-1839 GCA_041740155.1 Rhodopirellula sp. | reverse complement strand
GCATCGACATCACGAACTCAAAGTAAGGACATTCAGCAGTTGGATTCAACCGGAAAATAACAGCGAGACTGCAGTCACGTCGCAGAATTACTCAGGAAACCTGAACCTGCTCTCAACACGCGATCAGACCGCCCGTCGTCGCTGTATTTTGCAATTTGATTATCCGTCTACGATGCCCTCTGCAACGAATCCCAGTCAACGTTCGAATCTGGTCTTCGGAAGAATATTTTGCCGCGACCCGAATGAATTTACGAGCAAAATTGCCATATCAACCACCTCAGGTAGATGAGACTGGCCTCAAAGACAGAGACCGGTCAATGAAAACCTGTCATTGACACAAAAAACGGAATTTTGCTACACCCTCCCCACAGTTCGATTCCGTCGCAAACTCATCTTCACAGAAATCATTATTTGTGCCACCGTCTGAACACATATTTGATGTACGTTCGGCAGGCAGGATAACAAATTCGCCATTCCGTCAGAGTCGCATTCTATTCGTGAGTGGAACACTAAGCGGCGGAGGTGCGGAACGGTTTGCCAGCACGCTGCTTCAGCACTTGTCGCGTGATCTGTTTAAACTCTCGCTGTGCCTGTTCCGTGATGAAATCTCTTATCCGTTAGCTTCCGACGTTGATCTGTCGATTATCTCGCACCGGGGGCCGTTGTCCACGCTCCGAAGTGTCAGTCGACTCACAGAAGTCATAGACAAGGTGAAGCCCGACATAGTCGTCAGCATTATGGACTACCTGGGTATGTTCGTTGGGGAAGCCCTCCGATCTTCAAAATCGCAGCCAGTCTGGATCGCAAGGACCAGCAATAATCCGGAACTCCTGTTTGGATCGGTCCGAGGGAAATGCCACAAACTGTGGCTCAACCGGGTATATCCGCGAGTCGACCAGTTTATCGGGAATTCGGAAGGACTCGTGAAAAGTTTCGGGACCAGTTTCCCATGTGCGCGGGGCAAGATTCGGATGCTGAGGAACCCCGTCGATATTGAACGGCTCGAAAAGCTGTCTCAAGCCGAATGGGCTGAAACAATCGACACAAGCACCCCAAATTTGTTCTACTCTGCAAGACTTCGACAACAGAAACGTCCGGATGTTCTGATCGATGCATTTCGCATCGTCCTCGAAAACACAGCGGCAAGACTCTGGATCTGCGGTGACGGACCGCTTAAAGGAGCCATCGAACGAAGCATCGACCAGCATAATCTTAGGCCACACGTGCGTCTTGTCGGCTTTCGGGAAAACGTCTTTCCGCTACTAAAAGCGGCGAGTGTCGCAATCGCCACCAGTGACTACGAAGGACTTCCCAACAATGTTCTGGAAGCACAGGCTCTGGGAATCCCGGTCGTCTCAACACGAAGCTCGTTCGGACCGGAAGAAATCATTATCCACGAAAAAACCGGATTCCTGACCGAACGCGGCAACGCTCATCAGATAGCTCAAGCCATCCTCCAACTACTCCATGATAAGCAGTTGCATGCGTCTATGTCCGCCGCCGGACGCAAGCGAATGCAGGACGTGTTTGCGCTGAAACACGTGATTCCGACCTGGGAAGATTTCTTATGTGAAGTTGCAGGCCACTCAGCTAGACGAGCCGCGTAGGCGGGGCTGACGGGCGTTGAAAATTTTTACCCACGCACGAGCTGACAGATCCTCCATCCATTGAACAATCTTTGTGGCACGTAACGTGTCCTGCGCGGAGCTTGCAAAGTGAACCCGTTGCGTCATGCACCATCGGCTGCCAAAAAGGTGGCCCGGGAGTATCTGGGTTATCTGCGGGCCATGGTTCCTGAACGCCATCGGACCATGCCTCAGTTTGTACTTCTTGCCGGCG
>JBGSMN010000299.1:0-2297 GCA_041740155.1 Rhodopirellula sp. | reverse complement strand
TCAATCCAGCAGCTTCGATACTCGGTCGAGCCCGTTCGACGACATGGCGGAGATCAAACAAGATACCCTGCATCTTGGGATGCTTCTGAAGGATTGCCATAATCTTTGAGCCATTACCGCCACCGACATCGGCAATCACGTTGATACCGGAGAAGTCGTAGGCGTCCAGGATCGCACCCGTCTCCCGTCCGTGGATGCCCGTCATGGCATCGTCGAAAATCCGTGCCTTCTCTGGTTGCTCTGCGAGATGATCAAAAATCGGTTTTCCGAAGATCTTTTCATAGGCGTTGTCACCTGTCTGCACGGTATCGGCGAGATTGCCCCATGCCTGATACTGAGCATCGCCCATCATCAAGGCCAGAGACCGCTGTGATCCTGCAACATCGCTACGGAGAGGTACGGCAAGCGGTGTCAGTGAGAATCGCTTTCCGTCTTGCTCGGCGAAAATGCCAACGCTCGCAAGTGCTCGCAGAAGTCGGTAAAGCAATTCGGGTTTCGTGCTTGTAGCACTCGCCAGTTCATCAACCGACATTGGACCGTCACTGAGCAAATCGGAAATACCGAACTTGGCGGCAGCGTAGATTGACTGCGAGGCCCAGTAAGCCGTTATCATTTGGCCGAGTTGGGCCTGTGGATCGCTGGTCATCTGTTATGCCTGTCTGTTGCTGGTGATTGCTATGCTCACGTCAGTCAGATTCTATCGAAACTACAACGGGGCGGATAGAATTGGATGACGCAAGCGAAACTCTTTCGATCGAAATCATGGCCAACTTATCTCAACGAAGCGTGAACGAACGAGCTATCAAGCACCTACGCCGTGCCGACCCAGTGATGAGGGCGATGATTGCTGAAGTTGGACCGTGTACACTGCGTCCTCAAGGGGATCGGTTTAGGATGTTAGCTGGTTCGATCATTTCTCAGCAGATTTCCACAGGTGCCGCTCGGTCGATCAAAAAGAAACTCGATGAACTTGTTGGCTCGGATGGCTTGACACCAGCGAATCTGTCTCGGTTTTCGCCAGAGCAACTTCGTGCTGCTGGCGTCTCGCCGCAGAAGGCGAAGTATCTGCTTGATTTGGCGCTCAAGGTCCACGAGTCAGAGATCAATCTTCAGCACATTGGTCGATATTCCGACGACAAGATCATCGAACAACTGACCGCTGTGAAAGGCATCGGTAGATGGACAGCACAGATGTTTTTGATTTTTGCTCTGGGCCGACTCGATGTGTTTCCACACGACGACCTCGGAGTTCGTTCAGCGATTCGCAAGCGGTACGACCTCGATGAACTGCCTGATGTGGAAACAAGCACCGCCATCGCAGCAAAGTGGCGTCCTTACACTTCGGTTGCAAGCTGGTATTGTTGGCGGTCGCTGGACATTGGAAAAACGAGCGTTGGAAAGGCCAAGGGCTAAACCCATAATCGGCAGATGTGACAGTGATGAAATCCCATGCACGGTGAAACAAGTTTCCGAATCGTTCTAGTCGTTGTGATCCTGATCACGATGGCAATCGGCATTCCCTATCGACTTAAAGCGGCTTCGTCCGGTGAACGAATCTCGCACAAAGAAGAAGGCTATCTCTTCGCTGCGACGTTGAGGATAGCAGGCTTGCTTCTGTGGCTCAGCACATTCGCCTACTTGCTGTACCCGACTTCGGTCACCTGGGCAACGATCCCGATTCCTTCGTTGCTGCGATGGCTCGCCGCAATTGCCGCAATCGCATCAACGACATTATTTTACTGGACGCTTTCCAGCTTGGGAAAGAACCTTACGGACACGGTGGTGACTCGGCAGAATGCGGTCTTGGTCACTCATGGCCCTTACCGCTGGGTACGCCATCCGTTTTATTTGTGTGCCGGGTTGTTGATGGTATCCGTTACGATGTTGACAGCGAATTGGCTTATCGGCATCAGTAGCCTTTTGGTGTTAACATTGCTTGCCATCCGAACTTCTAAGGAAGAGGAAATGCTGATCCAGCGGTTCGGTGATGAGTATCGACGGTATATTGAAACAACTGGACGTTACGTGCCAAGGTTCACGAAGTCACGAACTTGATTTGCTTGTTCGGTACTTCGGATGACATCATTTCAGAACGCTGAGTAAGCCGCCAAATGACAACCGAAAAAACAAAGATGCTTTCCGGTGAACTGTACGATGCACTTGATCCAGACCTGGTTCAAGCGAGGGAGCGGACAAGAGACCTTTGCCAGGAGCTAAACGGAACTCGTGAAGGCGATCAAGAAGTTCGGCGGCGTCTTTTGAGCGAATTATTCGGCAGTGGCGGCGATACCGCTTGG
>JBGSMN010000276.1:0-23455 GCA_041740155.1 Rhodopirellula sp. | reverse complement strand
TACTTCTTCTCAACACCGAGTTCATCTAGTTTCTTGGCGATCGCGGTCGCGTGTTCATCGGCCTTGACATTCTTGTCGATGAATAAAATCTTGTTGTCTTTGCTAATGTAGTATGTCCAACGATTGGACATGCCACGATCGTTCAAGCATCCCAATTGAGTTGCGAACGTTTTGCTTGGGTCACTCAAAATCGGATAGTCCAGATCCAAACTCTTGGCGAACTCCGCATTCTTCTCCGCCGGGTCAACACTGGCGGTGAAATAGGCGACCTGGTAACCACGCAACAGATCACCGCTTTCACGCAGCGACTTGCACTCCTTGGTACAACCGCCTGTAAACGCTTTGGGGAACCATGCGATCACGATCACTTTCTCGCCGTTGAAGTCTTCGTTGGTATACGTTTTCCCATCGCTGCCGAGAAGGCTAAACGCTGGGGAAGTGTCGTCCACACTGACTTCACCGAACACGTCTCTCGCAGAAAATGTGAGTGACACGATAAGGATTGATGTGGCGAGTAAATACTTAATCATTGGAGTTTTCGGGGTGCCGAAGGAAAGCGATGGTAAGGCGTGCTGCTGAGACGCACTCGCATTTTAGTTCATCCGAGACTCGACAAACAAGCCGATTGGGGAACTGTGGTGAATCGTCACGTACAGCCTGTTGAAAAGTTTCATCGTCCATTCGAGCATGTTAAGCTGGAACTGACGCGTAACGCGTTCCCTCCATCCGTCCCCTGCCTCTGGAAAATGCCATGAAAGATTTTCAATCAAAACAATCGCCAGCACCCTCAACGGTACCAAACAGTCGTCGGACGTTCCTCAAGCAAGGCAGCATGGTGGCGGCTGGAACGGCTCTATATGCCCGTTCCGCGCCTGCGGTACATGCTGCGGAGGACAACACGATCCGGTTATCACTGATTGGTTGTGGTCCACGAGGCATGGGGGCTGTGGTCAATGCACTGAACACGAGCAATCAGGGACCGATCAAACTCTATGCAACAGCGGACTTGGATGGCAAAATCGTCGAAGGTTGTTTGAAGATTTTAGAACGCGAATTCCCCGATAAAATTGATGTGCCCGAAGAGCGTCGCTTCCTCGGGTTTGATGCGTATAAGAAAGCGATCGATGTTTTGAGACCAGGTGATATCGCGATGTGTACCACACGCGCATACATTCGGCCAACGCATGTGGAGTACGCGATCAGCAAAGGCATCAACGTGTTTTTGGAGAAACCATTCGCGAGCGATCCGATGGGTTTGCATCGTCTGCTCCGTGCCTACGAAGTCGCTGAAAAGAACGGAGTGAAGGTCGCTGCGGGTTTACAGTGCCGACACTCACCGGCACGAGCGGCCTTGATCGAGAAGATCAAGGAAGGCGAGCTTGGTGAGTTGTCATATATCTGTGCCAACCGGCTAGGCACTCGATCTTGGATGGGCAATCCAGGAGCGAATGCCAATGAGTTAACCAACCAACTGCGTTTTGGCAAAGTCGGTTTACTATGGATCGGATCGGGGCACATGGTCGATTACATGATCCACCAAATCGACGAGTGCTGTTGGTTGATGGATGAGTGGCCGGTCTCGTGTCACGGGATGGGTGGTCGTGAAGTGGGGACGACAGATCATGGCCAGAACTTGGACACGTATTCCATGGAGTTCACGTATGCCAATGGCAAGAAAGCGTTCGTTGGATTCCGCCGCGCGAAAGACGGATTCAATGAATTCGCGACGTTCGTTCATGGCAGCAAACGATCCGGCCAGTTTTCTGGACAGGTTCATAAAGCGACCGTGCATTTGTTCAACGATCATCGGATCGCGAATGACAACATCGCTTGGTCGCCGAAACCAGACGCGGCTGACCCGTGGGACTATGAATGGATGGATTTCATCCGCAGCATTCGCAATGACTTGCCGCATAACGAACTGAAACGAGCAGTCTATTCCGACTATGCTACGTTGATGGGGCGTGCTGCCTGTCATGCCAACGGAATCGTGACTTGGGATCAGATCACGAATTCCAAGTTCCAGTTTTGTGAGGACGTTGATGGACTCACTGAAACCAGCACACCACCAGCGATCGCTGATGCCGACGGTTACTTCCCAGCACCAGAGGCAGGCAAGTGGTCGGAGGTCTGAGAAGCCTTAGCATCGCGGCAATAACAGGAGGGGGCGGTTTTCAGTCGCCATCTTTAAAACGTCGACACCACCTCAACTTGTGAGGTGGTTGCAAGGCGTCTCCTCCAAATACTTGTTTGACGATCACATGTTACCGGATCGTAATCGACGAACCTTCCGAGAGAATGCCAAACACGTCGCGTGAGTAGTTGCCCGCGATACTGATGCAGCCTTGATCGGTAGCACTGTCGGCTTGCGGGCTGCCGTGCAGACTCAAGCCTTGGCCCAGGTCGATCCACATCGCACCATACGGATTGCGTGGATTGCCCGGTGGAACGGGAGTGCCGGCCATGTCATAGTAGGTCTTCGCTGACTTCTTCTCTTGGACAGTGTAGGTACCCGCGCGAGGCGTGGGGTCGTTGCCCAGGCCCACTGGGAATCGGCCTGCATACAGGTCTCCTAAAAACAACGTTAGTTCGCTGTTGGCAAGGTCGACGTCTGCGCGAAACGGGCCGCGTAGCACTTTGAGGTCTTTGCCTGGCAGCACCGTCACGGGATCGCTGATGCCATTGATATTGGCTAGCAATTGCCACGGCACATCGTACTTCTGAGCGACATCCATGAGTGTTTCATTTGAGCCGACACGGTGCGGTTCTTCGAGCAAGTGCTCTGGCGAATAGATCACGTCGCGGGCGAGCGGATCGAGTCGAATCAGCAACTGCTCGCGCTGCTCGCTGGTCAGGTTCGGTGTTTCGTAAAACAGACTGAGCGTCGCAAGTGCTTCGCGACGGCGGTCTTCCTTGAACTGGCGGTCAGCGGTCGCGATCGCATTGGCGAGTCCCGCTGCACCAGGATCATCAATCTTCAACCCGCTGTTCTGGCCGCTCGCAGGTAGATCCGACGAATCGTTGGCTGCTCCGGGCAGTTCCATCGAAGTGATTGAGTTGCCAGAAGTGGCTTTCGGCTGCGAATTGCTTGTGAGTTGTTGCTGGGCCATACGGACCGCTTCGGCAGGGTCGGGCAAACTAAAATCGGAACCGGTCGAAGGGTATTCGACTGCCGGGTCGGGTGTGATCGGAGTGCTGGTGGCGCTGCTATCCACACTCGGCAATCGGCCGCCGTTGCGCGACGTGGGGTTCTGCGATGATGTGCTGGACGTGTCCAGGTCACTGAACTGAAATGACGCAGGCGGTGTGGTACCCGCCTCGGATTCGACGTCCGCGAACGTCTGATCGACCGCGTCCAGGCTCAGCGGACTATCTCCACCACGTGAATTGCCGAGTGATGCCGGTTGGTTTGTCAGCGGAGTGGAAGTTGACGCCGGGGCAGGCATTGCTAAATCATTGACCCCCACGGGCGAACCGATGCCGATGTCGAAATCGGGTTCACCGTCGCTAAATTCGAATGCTTCAGACTCCACCAAAGCCGACTCTATGCCTTGCGGCAAGTGATCAGGCGGAGTGGTCATGTGGCTGTAGGCCCCGAAAAATACGGTTGCCAACAGAACAATAATGGCCGATGTTTTGAGCGTTTGCACGGCGGTCCCTCCCTGCCAGTGGCTGTTTACCGACGCTCTTCCCGATGGAATGAGCAAACCGTGACGGTAAACAGATGTGCGTTTAGTTTAATTGCGACAGCCTGACATTCCCTGCCGGGCGACGTCGTCATTCAAAGGCTTACTCGATGTTGGCGGAAGGTATCCAGATCAATTTGCTGTTTTCGCATGGCTGTGGCGACCAGGCAAAATGCGCTGTGTTGCCAAAATGCAACGTTTGTGGCGACGAGGAAACCGTTTCGGCGATTTGGTCAAACTGTCCCATCGGGGTACGTGCAAAAGTCATGTTTTTTGCGGGTTTTTTCCACAATTTCTTCAAGACTTGCCTAGGCTTGTAGAGCGTGGAGAAATTCGTTTTCAGCGAAGTTTTTCGGACCGGTTTTTCGATTCACCAAGCCGTAAAATTGGGGATTCCCTTTACTCAGATCAGGCCTGATAATCGTTGGCGGTGGCATGTGTCACCTCGCCGGGGAAAAGATTGACCTGCCAGTCCGATTGTTACCGTCCACGATGGTTCACCAAACAACACTATGAAATTGACTGTCATGAATCTCATGCGAAACACATTTCTCGGATCGATCTTCAATCGCCACTCAGGTTCCGCGATCCTCGCTTCGTTGGCCGTCGCCACCTCGCCACTGGGCGTCAATCAATTCGTCTCGGCTCAGGATGCCTGCTGTTTTCAACCCGCCTATCGACTGGAATGCGAAACCGTGATGCAACCCGAACTCGTCGAGCGGATGCGAGTCACTTATGAAACGCAGATGGTGGAAGAGGAAATTACCTCTTATCGCCCCGTTTTGAAAACACGCACCGAAGAGCGAACTTACAAAGTCGGCAAACCGGTCGTCGAAACAAGTTTTCGCGAAGAACGCTACACGATCTACAAACCTGTGACCGAAACGTCCTATCGCGACGAGACTGTGACCCAGACTCGCTACGTCAACGAGACGGCCGAACGCGAAGAGCAAGTGACGACCTACCGGCCTGTCACCGAAACTCAAATGTACCAACAACAGTACACGGTACAGCGACCGGTGACCGAAACCCAAATGTACCAACAACAGTACACGGTGCAGCGACCGGTGGTCGAAACACAATATCAAACCGAAACGGTCACCTCGTATCGGCCCGTCACGATGATGAGCCAACAGACGGTTGATGCAGGCGGCTACGTTCCGCAGACCACCGTGACTCCCGGTATGGTCCAGAACACACTCGCCTGGAATCCACGTGCCTATGCCGTGCCCGGACCGTTGGGCATTTTCGCTTGGATGCGCGGCGCCCCCGTGGTGGCACAAACGATGACACCGCCGGTCGCCCAGACACGAATGGTGTACCGTCCGAATTACGTTAACCAACAAATCGCTCAAACGTCGTACGTTCCCGAGGCACATCAAGTCCAACGGCCTGTGCAGGTCACGCGGATGCAGTCGGAAGTCGTCACCCAAAACGTACCCGTCCAAGTGCAGCGGATGCAAACCGAAGTTGTCACCCAGAACGTGCCGGTGCAACAAACACGTATGGTCCCCGAGACCACCGTGCGAAAAATCCCTTATTCTGTGCAGCGTCCTGTCACTGAAACGTTGACCCGCAAGGTGCCGGTGCAACATCAACGCTGGGTTGCAGAAGAACAAGTTCGCAAGGTACCTGTGCAAAACACGCGGATGGTCTACGAGACCCGTGTCGAACCGGTCACTGTGAACTACTACGAACAAGAAGAAGTTCGCCGCAAAGTCATGCGACCGGTCACTGTGCCACGCTACGAACCTTACACCGTGCAGCAAATGGTTCCACGACAAGTCGTGCAGCGATTGCCGCTGTCATACGTCGATCCGTTCAGCCCGGCGATCCGTAGCGGATATTCTTCGTTTTCTCCTGTGATCGAATCGACGCCAATCCCATCGACGTCTTATCCAAGTTCTTCGTCGATCGTAACGGAGCCTAGTGATTCAAATGGCAACGGTTCCGTGCGGAGCAATCGCGAGTCAATGGATTCCGGTGATTCGGTGCTCGAAGGTCCAGCGCAGAACGATGTCAACGTACCGCAGTCACGTTTGGGCGGCGTGGATATCGGTAAACCTGAGGTTGAACCACAAAGCGATGATAGCTCAGCGGACGAAGGCCGAAACGACTTGGAGGAATTGTTTGAAGACAACACCGCTCCTCGCACGTTGCCCGATCCTCGTGATGGTGAATCGGTTGAGCAGCCAGAATTAGGTGGTCTGCAAACTCGCTGGCGTGCTCGCGCAGCGTCCACGTCGAACGTGCGTTCGATCTCTCACCGTATTCGTTTGAACCCGATCTTCGCCAGCGAACTGTAGGTTGTTGTCGCTCACACACTGGACGAGATGGTGGTGCTGGTGTGGCTGGATGTTTTTGTTCGCGATGCTGCATCCTTTCGATGTCAGCGTTGCGGAGCTGACTGCTGCGGAAACGGCTTGGATCGCCGTGCAATGTTTGATGTTGCAAACCGCATCGCTGCTACCGCTAGTGATTGGTAACACGTTTCGCCCTCTGCCAGCCTCGCATCTGGGTCACACCCTTGTCGCATTGATTCCGCTCGGGTTCGCCATCGACGTGATCCTGTTTCGCTGGAGCGGGCAGCATGTTCTCTCGGCAGAGTTTGCGAATCTCGCGATCGAGCATCTGCCAAACTTGTTGGCATTCTTTTCGTGGGGCATGTTGGTTCCGCTGTTGGTCCTGATCGGCAGCGTTACGGTGGGTTTCCTAATCTCACAAAAGTTCTCGCAGTTCGTCGCCATCAAATCATCAGAGTTGCCACGCTCCGTTGAGATCGTGCTGCTGAGCGTGATCGCGATAATCGTGATCGGATCGCCAACTATATGGCGAGAAACACATTGTCAGGCCATGCAGTCGCACATCACACGGCATCCATGGAACTCGTTGGCGTTGCTACGTCCTGCCCGCTTGGCGGCTGACGTTGACAAGCGGCGAGATGATGAGGGAACGTCGCCGCTCGTGCCTTTCGAGCTGGATCACGCCGAGTTCGCTGGGCAGATTGACGATCGAATCAGACAATTGCGCATGAACGTCGTGGTTTCGTCCGATGCTGGCATCGAGCAGAAGCCACGTCCTAATGTGTTAATCATTGTTTGCGAGTCCTTGCGACCGGAAATGCTCGTCCCCGATGTGATGCCCAATGCGGCCGAGGCGGCTCGGTCCGGGTGGCTTTTCGGGCAGCACTACTCCGGCGGAAATGCGACGAGCTTGGGCATGTTCTCACTGCTCAGTGGATTGGAAGGGGTGTGGTTTTATAAATCCGAAGTACGGTTTGCTCCGCCGCTGAATCGCTTGTTTCGACAAGCCGGTTATGAACTCGGTTTCTTTGCAGGGCACGATGATTGGGAAAAATTTCAGATGGATGCGTTTGTATCGCCACAGCATTACGATCGCTTTGAAATAGAACCACTCGATTGGTTGGCCTCGGATAGGCGAGCGATCAAGAGTGCTAATGAGTTCTTGCGAAATAACACTGGCGGTAAACCACGTCCACCGCGGCTCGCCGTGTTGTTTCTGTACAGCACCCATGCACCGTTTGCAGTCGTCGAACAGCATGCCACGGACCAGCCCGCAGCGACGGTGGCGTATCCGATTCCCTTCCCGCCCTCGTGGCGACCGAGCGTATGGAACCGCTACCGCAATGCCGCCCGCACGCTCGATGCGGAGTTAGCGGAGTTGTTTCATCGCGATGTAATCACAGTGTTTACCGGCGATCATGGCGAGTCATTTTTGGATGATGGCACGATCGGTCATGGCACCAAACTGTCAGCGGTCCAGACTCGTGTTGCCGCGATGATCTGCGGACCTGGATTTGCACCGCGCCAGTTCAACTCGGCGACAGTGCACGCCGACGTATTGCCAACACTGCTCGCAGCGGCGGGCATTCATGTTTCAGTGCCAGAACAATTCGATGGATTGAATCTTCAATCGACGAGCACTGAGTCACTGGAGGATCGCACGTTTTCCATCTCTAACCTCGTCGGCCGCGACGTACTCGTCGTACCACCTCACCGGTCTTTTGCCCAGGACAATGTCTCCGGTGCAGTGTTTGGATATCAAATTGAGTTCTCGTTACTCGATCAAACCGTGGCCCCAAAGGGCATGCTCAATCGCCAAGGTGATTTGATCGCACCGTCCGACAATACCGTGATGAGACAGTGGCTAGAACGGTTGACGTCTCGATTTTGATGAAAACTTAGGCTGCCCGTCGAGTTGATGATTTCGCCTGCCGGGACGTCCATTTGCCCGACGTGTTATTGAGTAACACGGTCGAACCGTGCACGACCTTGCCTAGCGTATACTGCAACGCGTCGGCCTGCGTACTCTCGACTTTCGCGTCGATCAGGATCAAATCCACGAAACCGAATCGGTGAGCAACGTTGATTAGCCCGCGACCAACCGGTTCGGGAAACAAGACCGGACGGATCGTCAGACCAGCGAGTTGGCGATGGTAGTCTCGCATCGTGACCGGGCCACCACCCATTTCAAACTCATCAATGACCATCGCCTTGAAGCTACTGGCTTGCACGCCACTTTGCTGCATCATGGCCAGGATCGCAGGCATCCGTGACCCGTCTCCGATGCCGATCTCCAGCACACTGGTTGGTCGTGATTGGCTAACCAGTTTGAGCAAACCGTCGTGTTCGCCCCGCGAAAGCATCGACAACACACCGCGTCGTGGAGGCGTGATTTCGAGGGCAATCGGTTCAGGACGCACGGCAATCGCCGGGGCCTGTACCTTCGGTTTTGCTGGCCGCTCAACCCGCATCACCGTCGCTGGTGGTGCCGGTGCGGCTTCGGATTGGTTGGGAGATTCGGTTTCGCTACTACGTCCGCGAAGTGAATTCCAAATGCTTTTCAATGACATCGTCGTCGCACCCTGACTCGTCGCTCCCGCGGAATTCCCAATCGTCAAACACACACCGGAAGAGCGAGTGTGCCGCCTGACCATCCATTCTTTCGGAATATCCACACCTCCAACTCAATCTCGGTTAGTTAGGGTCCGGTTGGGCAAACTGCGGCAGGACTGCCTGGGAAATTGCTGGTTTTTTGAGCCATATGCACCTCCGAGGGTGTCGATTGATAGCCCCATCAAGTTCCGGAGGCATCGTAAAGAACCCTAGAAAACGCCCGTTTTCGCTTTCCACCAAGCATTCACTGCATTTGTGACCTAGGCTTCAGCGGAAAAACTCCCTGAATAAAACGCCCAAAAAATCGCTCACGTGAATATTGAATACGCATGAAATCCGCCCCCTCGTCGATCGAACTTTCACCGCGCGGCATCGAGAGCTGTGAGCAGCGGCTCGCCCTTTCCGCCAGTCTGTTGGGCGCGTGGCTGGCTCCTCTGGCCGATCCGCTGAGTGATCAACCGCTGAACGATCCGCTCGGCCCACAAGCGCCAGCCTTCGAACATGATTTCTTGCCAGCCTGTCCCGCTGACCCGTCTTGGATCGGCGACACCAACAATCCGCTGGCGTCAAACTCCAGCGGTGCCACGCCTCAGTTCCCGCTGTCGATCGCGCCTGCCGTGTTGCGACCAGATGAAACGAGTTTTTCTACTTTCGGCGACCTCGACGAAACGTTTGCTCAAGCCGCTTTGAATTCACAAGCGGGCGGCAACGGCAGTTCACTACTCGACCAATCTGCTCGCATCGGGGCCACGACTGGATTCGATGGCACGGGGCAAACGATCGTGATCATTGACAGCGGCATTGCCTACGACCATCACGCCTTCGGTGCCGGTTATGGCCCAGGCACGCGTGTCGTGGGCGGTTGGGACTTTGCTGAAAACGATGCCGATCCTTACGATGATGCCCCCGCAGGTTATCACGGTTCTCATGTCGCTGGTTTGGCGAGCGGAATCACGACAACAATCAATGGCGACACGTTCCGCGGCGTCGCCCCCGGTGCCGACCTCGTCGCGCTGCGTGTTTTTGACGATGCAGGCAACGGCAACCTTGGTTGGATCGAACAGGCATTGCGTTGGGTCCATGAAAACCAGGACGCTTATGAGTCACCAATCACGACGATCAATTTGTCTCTCGGTACCGAACTAACGGATGCCAATCGGGCTGGCGCGATGGCGATGCTCGAAGACGAATTGCAGTTGCTCTTCGAAGACGACATTCTCGTGTTCGCAGCGGCTGGCAACTCGCAAGCGAACATGAACCCAGCAGCCGACGCGTTGATGTACCCTGCGTCAAGCCGGTGGGTGTCAGCGGTAGGCTCGGTCGACACAAATGGAAACTTGAGCGGGTTCTCGCAGCGTGCCGAGGGGATCTTTGCTGCCGAGGGACAACAACTGCTCAGCAGCGTGCCCGAGCATGTTCGTGGCTACGATGGCTACGTCAACGATTATGCTTCGTTGAGCGGCACGAGCATGGCCAGCCCGCAAGTGGCGGCGGCGTCGATGCTAGTCCGCCAAGCGATGCATGACGCGGGTCTCGATGCCACGCCAGCGAACATTCTCGCACGACTGGAATCCACCTCGATTTCACGCGTCGATTCGGTCACTGGAGTGACCTACCGAACGCTCAATCTTGAAGCCGCTGTGGACTTTGGATCCCAAGCCGGCGGCGGGCAAAATAACCCGCCGATCCCAAGTCCCCCCAGTACGATCTCGAGTTACTCCGGCAGCAGCGATGCCGACGAAATCAGGCTGGACCTGCGAAACGTGATTGCAGGTGATGGGCTGTCGTTCCAAACCGCAGGAGAGCTATGGTTGAGTGATGCCAATGGTCGTTATCAAGTTGTTTCGGATCACCCATCTACGGTCACCAATCCGATCGTGATTGAAGCGAGTACGGGCGGCGACACAATCGAAATCTTCGGATCGGCTGGTTCGGAACAGTTAACTTTACGACCAACCACAGGCGTCGGCAGCGGGCATTCACAACTCGTGTTTCCTGGTGGCGTGATCGAGCTGCGTGGTTTTGAAAACATCAGCTTCATCGGTGGCGGCGGCGAAGACCGAGCGACGCTGTACGATTCCTCCGGCGATGATGAATTCCGCTCCAGTGACGCGATAGCAGAGTTCGATGGGCGGGGGTTTGCGTTTCAATTACAAGACGTCAATAAGGTCTTTGTTTACGCGACGGCAGGCGGCAATGACACCGCGCACATGACAGATACTGCGGGCGACGATCAACTAGTGATCCGCCCTCAATTCAGTTCGCTACGTGGGGAGGATCAGTTTAGCGCAGCGTTCGGTTTTGAACGCGTCTTCGCCTATGCTGAAAACGGCGGCTACGACACGGCGGATCTCGGCGATAGTGCGGGCGACGACGTGATGTCGATCTCGGAAACACGATCGCTGATCAGCAGTGCGGGATATCGGGCCAGTGCTTCGGGATTTGAAAGCGTGGTGGCCACGGCTTCTCGCGGTGGCGAAGATACGGCGAGGATTTATATCGATGATCCCGATGGAACGTGGCATACCAGTTCGTCGCTAACCCAGTGGACTGGCACTGATGGTACGGTGCGGATCGCTCGTGGTTTTGAACACAGCGAAGCGATAGAGCGATTTGCAACAGTGCCCGTCGGTGCCCACGCAATCATCGAAACGACAATCGCTCCACAAATGTCGAATGTCAAAAACGATCCAATGACATCCTCAACACTTGAGGAGCATCTGCGTGGATTGAGGCAACTCTTTGAAGAATATGCCGACGCTGAGCTCGGTTGATCAAAATCGTTAATACCGGCACATACCTCCAACTCTCAGATCGTTGATCATGGCAACGACACAGATATCAAAGCAGTGTCTGGGTGAGTGACCAAGGCTACAGCAGACAATTCATTGTCTCTTGCGTTCAATGCAACCACATCCACGTGCCATCGACGATCCCGATATGAATCCGATTCCGTTCAGCCCATTTACTGTTGCTCCGTCGCCTGTTTTACCGCTTGACGAGTCCTGCCCTGCGACGGTGCGGATGCTGGTCCGTCCCAGCGTGAAAGACACTGCACATGCCTCCGCAAAATCGACACCTGTCCCCACATTGCGGGTATTGCACGTTGTCAATGGCGAACATTTCTCCGGTGCCGAGCGAGTCCAATCGCATCTCGGTCGATGTTTGCCTGCTCAGGGTGTGACAGCCGATTTCGCCTGCGTCAAACCCGGCCGTTTCGCTGATATGTTAGACACGCATGGCGACCTTCCCACTGGTGAAAATTGGGGCCGTGGTTACCGCGTGAAAATGCGAGGCCGGTGGGACTTTGTACAATCCAAACGACTCGCCAAAATCGTTGTCGACGAAAATTATGCGATCTTGCATGCCCACACACCTCGCACTGCGATGCTCGCCTCAGCCGCCTCACGCATCGCCGGTGTGCCGTGGGTGTATCACGTTCACTCGCCCGCATCACGCGATAGCGCCCGCCCGATTGGCAATCGTATCAACGCTTGGATTGAACGACGTTCGCTTGCCAATTGTGCTCACATCGTGTGCGTTTCCAACAGCCTTCGAGAAGAACTCATTCGCACCGGTCACGACGCACAGCGTGTGAGCGTCGTCCACAACGGCGTGCCCGCGGTCCGCCCCGAACGCACTGTATGGCCTGTGGTCGGTGGCCCCTGGGTGATCGGTATGATTGCGCTGATGCGGAATCGCAAGGGACTCGAAGTCGCTCTTGATGCGCTCGCTCGTGTGCGGCAGCAAGGTTACGATGTCACGTTGCGATGTATCGGCCCGTTTGAAACGGATGCCTACCGAAAACTAATTGACCGACGAGTCAGCGATTTAGAAATCGGACCCCATATCGATTGGGTTGGCTTCACTCAAAACGTGCCAGCCGAACTTGCGAGACTCGATGCGATGGTGTTACCGAGTCTATTTGGTGAAGGGCTGCCGATGGTGGTGCTCGAAGCCATGGCCGCCGCCGTGCCCGTGATCGCCACCCATGTCGAAGGCACACCCGAGGCGGTTCGTCACGGAGTCGAAGGTTTGCTCGCGGAACCACGAGACGCGGAATCACTTGCCGAGCAAATCGAGTCTCTCGTCAGTGGACGCTACGACTGGGAAACGATGGCCGAGGCCGCCGCCGCGCGACATGCTGAACACTTCAGCGACATCACGATGGCCCAGGCCACCGCGAACTTGTATCGCAAACTACCGTAGCGGAACTCGTCAAGAGTTTCGTCAGTCACTACCGTAGCGGAACCAACGCTACTTGCTTGGTCGTTGATCTAAGTCAAACGGACGATTGCCCAGCACCACTGTTAGTTTCAACGCCTCCTCACCGCGTCGCACGTCAAACTCAATTGGCGTGCCTGAGCCAGCGTCACCGACAACGCGCATCAAGTGCCCCATGTCGGAAATTTGTTTTCCATCGGCGCGTTCGATGACATCGCCTGTCATCAAACCCGCCATTCCACCGGGCGATGCCGAGCCTGCGATCCCACCAACTAACGCGCCACGCAGCCGAGTGTTCTCACCACTGAGCATCTCATCAGGCACATCCGACAATTGCACGCCGAGATAGCCACGTTGCACACGGCCTGTTTTGCGAATCGACTCGTAGATCTGTTTCGACAAATTGCTCGGGATGGAAAAACTCACGCCTTGGTAAGTATCACCAAGAATCGCGGTGTTGATGCCGACGAGTGTGCCACGTGCGTCGACGAGCGGCCCACCACTGTTGCCTGGATTGACGGCCACATCGCTCTGCATGAAATCTTGATAGTGACGACTCGCACCATAGCGTTCACCCGCGATCACTTTGCGATGTTTACCACTGAGGATTCCAAAGGTGATCGTGCGGTCAAGTCCAAACGGACTGCCCACCGCCCAGACCGGCGAACCCGCCTTCAAGACTTCACTATCACCCCAATGGATCGGCATCAAGCGATCCGCTTCGATCTTCAGGACCGCAAGATCCGTGAGCGAGTCGGTGCCGACAACCCGAGCCGCCAATCGCCGCCCATCACTGAGCGTCACAAAAATCGTTTCACCATCGGCGACCACGTGAGAGTTCGTCAAAATGTAACCATCCGCATCAACCACCACGCCACTACCTTGGTCGGACAATCCAAACAAGTCGCTGCCGAGTAGTTGTTGCATCTGTTCGTCGCTTCGATTCGCTCGACGACGTACATCAATATGGACCACTGACGGCACAACCGCCGACGTTACCATTTCGTAAGCCCGGCTGAGCGACTCCAGCGAAACGTTTTTCAATCCCTGGCCGCCCATCTCATATTCGGCACGCATTTCACCGAGATGCCATGAATACCGAATCTCTTCCACGATCCGTGGGACACTGAATCGAGCAATCAACAACATCACCACCATCGAAGCGATCAAGCACAGACTTTGCCAAATCGGATGAGGTGCCGTCGACACGGACGTGGGCACAACCGCCACGCTGGCTCCTTTAGCAACAGCAACTTCATCAGCCTGTTCGATTGGCAACGCCTCCGTGTTTTCATTGCCCACATTATCCGACTCCGCAGGCAGCGGTGGCGGCACGACGCTCATTCGTCCGTTGGCAGGTGGCAGATCTTCGGAGGACTCATAGCGATCGTCTCCAAATAATTCGTTCACGCAAACAAGCGATCCGTTTTCAGGAAGCGGAACACTCAATCGCAAGGAGACGATTTCACGAGGCACGAGTGCGTCATCGCGAGAGCTTAGAGGGTCATCGGGAGGACTGAATCGTTGATCGCGAAGTTCTGGCGGCGTGTCATCCCGCATGGGTGCCATCCTATTGGTTTCGAGTAACAACTCCACCATCGCGGCTGATTGATTAGCCGAGCAGCCGCTGAGATTGGCTTGCGTCGATGATCCAGACCGCCACCGGTCTAGCCGATTGATTGTAGCGAAAAGCCAACGGGTCGTCGAAAAAAAAGACATTTTCCGGCGGCGTGTGAACCTGTCACGACCGAATATTCGGGCTGGTGTTGCCAAAACCCGCCGGTTATTGCACACTGGCGGCCGTCGATCCGATCATTCACCAACGGATCAACCAAGCGGGGGGCCTGCAGGCGTGCGCGTCGAAGCTGGTCAACTGAAACTGAATGAGGAGGATAAGCGAGTTGGTGAGCGGCCTCACTGGAACTGAGGTACCCCGTAAGGGGCTGCGGGTTCGAGTCCCGTGTCCTCCGCTACTTAGCCACTTGCCGCAACGCGGGAAGTGGCTATTTTTATTGGTATTTACGTCGTTTACGCGTCTTTTTCGGGCAAGCAACATTGTCCCGGAAACACGGCGTTCCGATAAATGTTCCGATAAGAAGCCAGTCTGGGACCCCAATGTTCCGATAAGACCGGCAGGAGTGCCGTCAAGATGGTCACGCGAGCGCGTCGTCAATGGAAGCCCGACAGCCGGGGATACTACACCCGACAAATCGGCTGGAAGCTGAGCAAATCCGGAGTCCGGCAGCAGCACAAATTCATCTTAGGTACCGACCTTCGCCAAGCTGAGATTCGCGAGGTCAAGCTCCGGGAGATTTGGACGGCGATCGCAGACCGTTCCCGTGAACCGAACCCGCTCTGGTCTGGAACCGACCTGGAGGTAGCCCGAGCCACGGCCAAGGGGGCTAATGAATTTATCTTGACGCGGAACGTCGGCGAAACGCCGACGAACTATGCGCAGCGACTGCGGAGGTTCCAAAAACGCTTTACGGGCATCGTGGTGATACCGGAAGATCGACGCGCCTGGCGAATCGGAGACGAGAATTTGGCGAGATTGGAAGCAATCGATGACAATGGCCAGCTCGCGACCATCGACACACTGCTCGACAACGTGGAGCCAGCAAAAATTCTGGCGATGCGAGAGTCTGAGAGGGTACTCGTTGCTGCTGGTATACCGCTCACCGCATCCCAAACAGGCTCCTCGACCGTCCAACCTTTTGTCGACGACGAAGTGCCTGCCAGCGAACGGCATCAGTCGCCTCGGCCAGGGGCGACTTCGTGCTTGAAACCGCCGGGTGCCGTCGCGACCGCAGTGTCATTGCACCAAGCAATGAAGCAATACCAGGAGTACCTAGAACGTGAGTTCCACCGCCCAGAAACGAACCAAATTTCCCCCTGGGGCAAAACCCAGGTAAAGCAGGTAGATACCCTGATTCAACATCACGGGGACCGCTCAGTTGGCGAGTTGGACTCATCCGAAATAAACGAACTAATTGGGTACTGGCGTCGTCGCCCCTGCAAGCTCAGAACGACGACTCCGATGACGGCGAAAAGTTGCAAAAACTATCTGAGCGCACTCACTCGCTTCTTGAAATGGCTAGACACCAGTTCGCGGTTTGATTGGACGAAACCCATTGCCTTCGGCGACATGGACACGCGAATCAGACGTCTTGCTGTCGACCATGCACGAAAGAGCCTGGAGCAGGTAGACACCTTCTCACTTGATGAATTGAAACTGCTGATGCGTTATGGCCAGCCGTTCGATCGGCTCTTGCTCTTGCTGGGACTCAATTGCGGCTTCGGTCGTGCAGAGATCGCGTCAACACTGGTAGGCGAAGTTCATCTGTTCTCAGCGCACTCGCCCCGTCACCAGGAAATTCTAAACTTCAATTCGACTGCACAAGATTCGTTCATCAAGCGGGTGCGTCGCAAGAGCGGCGTTTATGGAGAACACATTCTCTTCCCATTGACCGTCAAGGCCATCCAGTGGGCGATGAAGCGTCGCAGGGCATTCCCCGGCTACGGCGATCATGCCGTTCTCGTAGTCAATAAAGCGGGCACCGCCCTCGATCAGCCCACCAAAACCGGCAACGCAAACCAAATGATCCCGAACCACTTTGATCGGTTGATCAAACGCATTCAAGTCGATAGCCACGAGATTCGGTCATTGTCGTTTGGAAAGCTCCGCAAGACCGGCAGTCAACTTATTAAACGTTTCTCTGACGGAGAGATCATGGGGGTATTCGATTGCCACGGGCAACCCGTTAAGAGCGACGCGCTGACTGACGCCTACAGCAACCGTCCATTTGGTCGCGTGTTCACCGCGATTCGAGACGTTCAAGAATATCTGCAGCCCGTGTTTAAGGAAGCGGGCGAAACTCCGTTTATCAGTCGGAGCGAAACATCAAGCGAGTAACGATCGCAGCCATCGCGAGACGTTTAAGTATTCATGGAAGCTTTCAGCGACGAACGCACCAAATGTTCACGCCTCGAATAGGCAGGGCAATGCGAATCGCTTTAACATCCGGCGAGTCCTCGTATTGAAGCGCCTTCCCAGGGCAGGGTCTAGCCATGAACAACAATCAGCCGCAGCGATTCTTCAACGACGTTTCATGTAATTCACCTTAACCTACGATATGGGTGAACGTGTTGGGCCATGAAGGAGAATTTACCTGTTTTTCGAAGTGATTTGGCTGGTTTTGATAATTGCAGCTAGGTTCAAATTGAGTTCATTTCAGGTAGGCTTCGGGCGTTTAACTACATTTTGCTACATTGAGTCGTGTGCCGCGACAGCCCCACGAATGAAAAATTGAGAACAGGTTATTATCCAATTTTCCCCCAGTCCGCGTCTTGCTCGATTAGCAGGCGCGGCTGGAACTGTGCCGGCCGAAAGATCTTTTGATGATAGATCGAGTATTCTCCAGTTGAGCAACCGATCTTATGCACCATGATTCAGAAGCTACTGGGTATAAACATGGGCCAAGCGTCCTACTAGGAGCGCAGATCCCCGAGGGCTCGTTTGCAGTTGCCGAGCAATTTGAGTTCGATAAGGGTTTCCTCAATTCGCTCAAGGTCATTGCTGTCGTCGAGTTTGGCGACCTGCTCAATCAGAGTCTGCGCGAACAGTTGGCGGCCTCGTTCGAGGCGTTTCTTGGCAGCGTCTTTTGAAACGGTCTTTCCGCTCTTTTCGGTGAGATGCTCCGCGAGCTCTTCCGTTGTGAATTTCCCATCCCGCTCTGCCGCAAACAATACCGCAACGCCGTAGAGTCCGTCGTCTTCCATGGCTTCGTAGGCCCGTTCGATGACGGTCTCGCGCAACACTTCTTCCAGCGTTTGGTCTTCTGAATCGAAGTATTCCGGGTCGAAGTCTTCGGGAAGCGAAATGATCTGCTTCCCACCGATCGTGTCTTTCATCTTCTTCAAGTAACGTTTGCAGTCATTGCTAATGACGCGACGAATCCACGCGCGAAAGGAACCCTCCTCGCCGGTGTGCTTAAAGCTTCTCAACTTGCCTTGCAAGAACCTGTCGACCAAGTTGGACCAGACTGTCGACACATGATCGGGCATATTGCGATCACCCGGAATGAATTTTGACAATACGCCTTGAATGTACGCCATAATCGCTGGCTGATATACCTTGATGAACTCCTCGCGGTCCTTTAGTTGCCTCTCGCGCAAAGCGGTCTTCAACGCTCGGGTGTCTGGATCGTCGCTGGCCGAAATCTCCGACGGGGATTCGCCCAAGGCACGCAGTACACCGGACACGTGCGTATGGATTGTCTTCAAGTTTTCCGCGGGCTGGGGAGTACTCATGTTTGTTTTCCTTGGTTTCAAGATTTGATTGAGTGTATTCTGTATCTCGTACGAGATGGTGCCAGTAGCGGAGTGAGCAAGAATGGTGACAGAAATTCCGGATTTAAACCGCCTCATGTGATTCACTATTAATCGCAACACCCGCAATAATTCGGCAAAGCAAGCGATGATATCCATGGTGACAAGAGCTAGCGGGGTTGACCGACTAGAAGAATCGCCTTGCCTACCGCATGCGCTCGAAGTCTTCCGTCCTGGGAAGCTGCCGACAAGCTAGACTTGCGAAGCTCGTCTTGGATAGGACTATCGTCGAGTTCTTCTGTTTCGCCGGACGCGATGTCGATTCGGACTGCATCATAAAAGTCTAAAACTTCAAAAAAAATCTCCGAATCGATTAACTCATGTTCGCTGAAACTGGCTAAAACGCTTCCGTCCCCTTCAAAAGAAACTGATGCAAACGTGCGGCCTTCGTAAAAGTAGTCCCATTTAATCGACTCGGATTCAATGTCCCAAATCCGCAATCTCCCAGTTGCATCGATAGTCGCAAGAAGTTTACCAGCGGGACTAAGCGAAACCGAAGCAACGTCTTCGTGATGAGGAAGAAGGACTTCAGCGTACTCGGTATGCCGATTACCAACGAGAGAGACTTGGCCATCATCGTGCCCGACGACTATGTGACCAGACATCGAGAATGAAAGCGAACATGGTCGATTCACAAATTCATGTGACAAATATCTTCGTCCTGAATGGGCGCAGTAAAAGTCAATTGCGTTAGGGCGTGACGCACTGATTGCTACCAATGAGTCCCCCATCTCATCTGCAAAGGCAACATCACAATCCGATTCGATTTCGATCCATGAAATGTTCTTGCCGTCTAACGCATCAATTAATCCAATCCAGCCAGTATCCTGAGAAACTCGTACCATCAATACATTTCCATCTCTGCTAAACTCCGGACCGTATGCGAATGTAAAATCGAAATGAAAAAGTCCATCGGATTCACCGGCGACATCGAATCGTTTAAAAAGTGAGCTATCACCGCCAATTGATTCATCACTTGCCAATCTCTCGAAATGGCTTTGCATTCTCCGCGACTTACGGATCAATTCGTCATCCTTGTCATTACCGTCAGGGGTCGGTCTAACGCATAAAACCTGAAATTCGTTCGCTCCTGTTCTTGTATCCGCAATAGATACAGATTGAAAATCCTTGGACTTCAGGATCCGTGCCTCTTTCCCAGAGCTATTCGATAAGGCCCAGAACACACCGCCAATTCCGTTCAAAGGACGAGCTAGGACTTCGGCAAGGTCTATTTCTCGACTTTTTTCATTAAACGGCAATTCAACGACAGTGTCATTTTCACCAATTAGAAATGCCGAATTTTCTGACACATTAAAAACACATGCGTCTCCTAAGTTGAACTTGTTGAGTTCAGCCTCTACCACTCTTCCCGTGTTCAAGTCTAAACCTACTGCGAGTCCGGACGACCCTACCGTGTAAAGGCGAGTAGCATCGTCACTGCAGGCAATTACATCGATTCGTTTCATACCGTAGGCTTTCATGTCGACATAATTGAAGATATCGCTTTTCTTTTCCAATTCACGATCCAGGTCCTCAAGATTGATTAGTGCAGGATTTGAGTTCTCTGCCGACTGCTGTGGAATTTGCGATCCTATGATTTTTTCGAGCAACACTCGGTAACCAACTCCTCTTGTTTCACGTGTGCACCGTGCGAGGTATTCGAGTGCCAAGCGATTTTGTCCGTTGGAATGCAACCGATCTGCGATCTCAAGATTGGAAAAGCGCTTTCTGAAAGTTGTATTGGTGTCCTCCCTTAACTGGTGGATTTCTCGGTCCTTTTTGTCCAGCGAATCTCGAAGTTTCTTTTTCTCTTTTTCAAATTTAAGTGTCTGGGATTCCAATTCTTTCCACGCTTTCTGAGGTTCCTTAAATGCTTGAGCACGCATTTCAGCTGAACCTTGTGCTAGTTCGCGATACTTCACAGCAAGCAGGTACAATGCACCGCAAATCATCGCGAGAAAGACACATGCCGAAAGGAATCCAGCTAATGACCGGCCAGGCTGCCGCTTGATTGGGTGCAAAATGTGCCGCCGGCACCACAAACGAAGGCGGTTACGCTCATCTTCAATCGGCTCTCCGCGCAACCAGTTCTCCAAATTTCTTGCAAGACTTCCCGTATTTGGGTATCGGTCTTGAGGGTTTATCTCCAGGCATCGCAAGCAGACTTCTTTGAGTTGCTTATCGATTTTCATTGAAGATGTTGACGATGGCGGTGGGCACGGTGTTTTGCTTAACGCTTTCGCTTCGATGACACCGCACGGTTCCTGCTCCTCGGTTGAGGTCTGCCATGGCCTGCGATTGCACAGCAGTTGGTAGAGCATCACGCCGATTGCGTACTGATCACTGGCTGGAGTAATATTCTTCGAGTCGACGAATTGTTCCGGAGACATGTAGGCGGGTGTACCTGCGCCCATGCCGGTGCGCGAGAGATCTCGCTCATCTGAGAGATTGGCGATTAAGCCAAAGTCGGATAGTCGAATTTGTCCTGGCTGAACCTGCCCTTCAGCATTCGCGTCAAGCTCCGCAAGTAGAATATTGTCTGGCTTTAGGTCACGATGGACGATGTTTTGTTTGTGAAGGTAAGTGAGTCCTTTGCAGACGTCGACGAGAACTTTAACGCTAGCTTGAAGTGACTCTTTCGACTTCGCAGGAAACCGAATCATCCAATCGCCAAACGTACCGCCATCCATGAACTCCATGATCACATACGGGCAGTCCTTGTAAACGCCTTGAGTGATTCGTCCGTGGGTCCGAAGCTGGATCACGTGCCCGTCCTTCAAGCTGTGATAAGCTTTGATCTCGCGCTCAAAACGTTCGCGTAGATGCGACTCCTTACTGGCGATCGGATTGAGTACCTTGATGGCCACAGGTTCCAGCAGCGACATATCGATCGCTTTGAAGACTTGGCCATGAGCACCCTTTCCGAGCTCCCCTTCGATCAAAAACCCGTCAATGTCCGGAAACTCGAAAATGCCCTCGCTGCGTGAACTCTTGGAAGTCGCTTCCCGCTTTGGCAAGGGATCCATTGACCAACCAGTTTCTGGTTTGGCGTCGATCGTCGATTCGTTCTCGTCCATGGCGTCGGTTCTTTTGTCGCTTGACATTTGTTTCACGTTTCGTAGTGAATCAGGGAGAAAACTCGGTGGCGGTTACCGTACGGCCGGAGCGAAGTCTGGGCTGGTGCTCCAACCGCTGTTCCTCATTCTTCGGTCGTTCCAGTAATTTAGGCTCGAGTTGTCGAGTCCCAACGAAGAACTGTCAGTCGAGTTGTCGTCATCGCTATTCAGAAAACCAAGTGGGTCATAAAAATTTGTTTCATCTTGGTTAGCCCTGGAGCCACTTTGGGGACGAGTCCGGCCAGACTTTGGGCTTTTGCTCCGTGAGCCCAGCAGTCCTTGGCGGGCATTGCCCAAAGCTGTTCGGTAGGTCCGTTCTGAGCCGCGTTCGAGATTCAAAATGGTGATCTGGGCGTTGGCAGATGAGTTGGAGATTGCTCTCGCTACTTCTGCAGTACTGCGTACAGGCTGACCGTTGACCGCGGTGATGACATTCACTCCGGGAGTAATGCGGTGATACTCTCGGCAATCAGGGCAGATCATCCGCTCTGCGGCGGAACCTCGGTTTGTGCCAACGACAAGTGCGCCGCGACCATGGTAGTCTTCAAGGTTGACTCCTAAAACGTGCTGCGCGTCAGCGGTGCCAGCACTGAAAGTCGCTAGTGCAACTAGGAGAATCATCCGGAGAAGGGGGCGCATTGGGGAGGACATCGAGTATGCTCCGTTTGAGGTGAAAATTGGTCGATTCAAACTCCCGTAGGAGTCTGACGTATCTGCGTGACAATGCTTTTTGGATTTTTCTGATTTTATCAAACCCGCCTGATTCGTGGGGCACGGTTCAATCGGACAGCCAAAAAACGCTAACTGCTCGGTCGCCCTCGCACTGAGGCGAGGGGCACCGTTTTGACATTCATTTCCTGGACTAAGCGAAATCTCACTTCACCTGGCTCGCAACCCGCGAAGCGATCTGGTCATTGATTTGGCGAAGTTCACCTGAGGCTAGCAAGTAGATTCCATGGATAATCACGGCGATGGTGACAACGACCATTGTGTGCTGACACTGGGATGCGTTGGTTCGATTCACCGAGGACGCGAGCATCCCGATCAACAACAACGGGACATCCCCCAACAACTACCTAGCCGGCTGGCGAGGTTACTTCGGCTTCTGCGAGACGCCTTCTGTACTGCAGGGCTTGGACAGTTGGATCCACTGTCGTTTGAGAAGTTATGCTTGGAACGGCAAGCGTCGGGTCAAAGAGTTGCAGAAGTTGAGCGTCGGCAAGGATCTTGCCGAGCAAACCGCTGGCAGCCGTAAATGCGTCTGGCACAACAGTCGTTTCCAGCCTTGAGCTTCACCTTGCCCGGCAGGGTCTCGGCGGAACTGGGCGTCCCGCTGCTTCTGGAACAGCTGCCAAGAAAGTTTAACCAGCCGAATCGCCTTGGTACGGACCCGTATGCCCGGTGGTGTGGAAGGAGGGAGCCCCAGGAAAACTCCCCTCAGCCCGAGATTCCCTGAAATGTAGTCAACAAAGCAGAGAGTGCCTTTAAATAGTTTGGATTTCTAAGATTCCTGTCTTCGTTTGGTAGAATAGGACTCAAACAGGAACTTAAAACTACTGAACCATTAGCTAGGCCTTAAACAAGCGACCGCTTAATCAAAGAATCTTAGAAAACTCGAAAACCCTCGGCGTTTTACGCGTGTATTGGATGTTACTCATCAGTCCATTCACGCACGCAAAGGAGGGTTTCGAGTGAACGCTAAACTACGACGAAAAGCGAAACAACGCAAGCGAAAAATGCTCCGCCGTATCGACCCGGCTAACGCCTCAGGAGCTTCGCCCATGATCAAGCCACCGAATATTCAGTATGAACTGGCTGACAAGCAACAAGCGATTTCCGCTGGCGGCATCGGAACATTGCTGCAATTGACGAAACAGCTTGATGTGCGAAAAGAAATCAATGATACGATTCCACTCTTGAAGTTGCATCTTCCCTACGACGAAGCCGATCACGTTCTCAATATTGCTCTAAATCTGCTTGCAGGCGGAGAGTGCCTCGAACACATCGAAGATCGTCGCAATGACGAAGCGTATCTCAACGCCGTCGGCGCCGAACGAATTCCTGATCCCACGACCGAAGGTGACTTTTGCCGACGGTTCTCCGTGGAAAATATCCTGCAACTGAT
>JBGSMN010000274.1:0-5083 GCA_041740155.1 Rhodopirellula sp. | reverse complement strand
ATACAATCCTTCCGCAAGGTTGCCTTTCAACCTCACGAATCAATTTCAACCGCTTGCCATCCCGTTGAGTCGCGAAGCAACATCGTCGCTGAATACACGGAAGCCTCTGAAAATGCGTGCGAAGCTAAAATTCATTGATGGCGGGTGGGGTTTGGTCGCTAAGCCCCCAACATCTCAATCCGTTTTTGTCGTCCGCAGCGAGAACTACAAACAGGTGATCTCCATCGGGACGTTCATCACGGAGGATTACAGCATTTCCTTAGGTGACGAGGAAGTCTTCGCAACTCAACCCGATCCGAAAACGGATTGATGCGGAAGCATTCTGAGCAAGCAGGCTGCCTTGGTCTGTTTCTGAAACTGCTGCGCATCAGTCCTGACTTTCGGTCGGGACGCGGACAGCCTGATTTTCCGTATCGCCTCCGCGAGAACTTTCTTTCGCCGGCTGAGCTGTCGTTCTATCGAGTGCTTGCGCAATCTGTCGGCGAGAGTTTTTCGATCAACAACAAAGTGCGTTTGTGGGACATCCTACCGACGTCCAAGAGCAGAGTCATCCGAACTTGGCAGACACCACTGCATTCGCTTTGCAAACTCCGCTTGAAACTTAGGTCGCCACTTACTGACCGTGGTTCTTGGGTCAAAAGATTCCGTGATCCGCATGTCGCGATACCAGCCATCCGTTTGGCGAACAAACTGACCTCCCCAGCCAGGCTGAGTCGGATCGGCTGGATCATTGCCACCGCCCGGCAGAAAGAAGAACCAAGCCGGCGTATCGCCCTCTTTGAGACAACCATGAGGATTCGGCGCGGTCCAAGTCTTCGTCGGGTACAACGACCCCAGCGGCCCAGTCGAGCGAATGTTCGTTTCGATCCAATCTCGGCTGGTCAGCAATTGATCGCCCGTTAGGTACATGCCTCGAAAAGTTCCCTGGCGTTTATCCGTCCCCGCAGGTGCGTTATTGAGAATGTAGTACATCCCTGGAAACTCCATTCGCATCCAGTCCGCGATCCCGTCTTGATCCGCAATGTCGTAAACGCGAAACCGCTTCACGAAGTTGGCTAAGCCCTCCTCGCCGCGATCATGTTTGACTCGCCAAAGAGCCTGCGCAAGATCCGTTTGCCCACCCCAGATCGAGATATTCAGCGGCCGATCGGCGGACCCACGATCGATCACTTCCATCAGGTGCCTGCTGCCTGCAGTGTCATGCTTAGCACCGATATAATCACGTTCGCGGTGCGGATTGCCCGAGTACACGACGCTCCGCAATTTCCCTGCGGACGGCCATCCATCCTCGTGCTGTTTCAAATGAGGCAGCACTTTCTCATACGCATCGATTAATTCAACAATCAAATGCGGCTGCGTGATCGATTGCTTCAATTCGCCTCGAGTTCCCGAAGCACTGGTTACAATTGCTTCGATTTCAAACTGATTGGCGTAGACCAGCAAACGGACCATCGATTGAGTGTCGTCAGGATCCCCGCCAATGTCAGTCAAGACCGCCAACCTCGGCCGATCCGCCTGAGCAAACGGGCAGGCAAGCAACCAGGCAAGCAGAATCAAGCAAGGATTGATACGGTTGAAGAAGTCCATCGTGAATCCTGAAACGAAATGAATGAAAACAAACAACGATTTCTTACTCGACGATCCGGACCGTGCGTTTCTGTTCGGCGCTCTGCACAGCGGAGTCGACGATCCGCTGAGGTTGCTCGTCACAAATGCCAACCAATTCCACCTCAGGATGATCGTGCGCCATGCGCAGCAGATCACCCATGTGGAAGTGGTCGAAGTTGATTCCAACGATTCGCAATGGCTTCGTCATCGTTCTAAAAATCCGTGCTAGGGTCAATTAGTTCGATCGGCTTGATCCAAATGTTTCGGTAGAGCACTTCGTGACCTTCGCACTGCAATTTGATGCCACCGGGAGTGTCCGTGATTCCAAATCCGTTGTCGTTGCCACCGTCGATTCCGGAGTTGGCACCGCCCCAAACTTTGTTGATCTGCTGATTGAGATGAACCTTTTCACCATTGAAGTACATCGTCACCATTGGCTTCTCGGAAAGCGCGTCCTGTTCAAATCGAGCCGCCCGAAATTGGATGTCGTAAGCATTCCATTTGCCGAGCCCATTGTAGGCATGATAGGGCGAGGGCGTTTCGTTAATCACAGCACCAAGCCCATGCTTGGTCTTGTCACCATCAAGAATCTGAATCTCGTAGCGGTTCTGCAGGTAAACGCCGCTATTGCCACCCGCGTTAGGAATCAGAAACTCGACGTGCAATCGAAAGTCACGAAATTTCTGTTTGGTCACGATGTCGGCGGTTCCGTACTTGCCTCCTGCGGCGGCTGGATCATCAGTCATGATGGCCGATCCATCGTCCACCGGGTCCTCAACCACTTTCCATTTGATCGGCAGCGAAGAACTGAACCGAGGGCCTTCCCAGTAAGTCCATTTCTCGTCCAACATTTCTCGCGTCCCATCAAGGATCACCTCTGCCCCCGTGATCGGCCGGGCGCCCACACCAATCGTATCGTCACTCCTGGAAACCGCCGGCCCAAGATACCCGATCCAGAAAACGCACCATGAAGTTAAGCAGAGAAGACGCATCAGCAGGCTCTTAAACGAGAAATAGCGGGCTAGAGACAATCGATAACTATAGCTCATTTCCCCAACGGCACTCCGTGCTCAGGTTACACGCGTCCGTTTTGTGGGTATGTTTCAGTTGGTTTCGAAACTGTTCCCAAATCTGACTCGCCCGACTTCATGACCATTCAGCTGATAGTGACCCACCCGGGCGGAGCCCACAAAGACGATTTCCTCGCCTGTAGCCTGTTAGCGCATTTGCATGGGGTTCCGATTCAGCGACGCGATCCAACCGATGAAGACTTGGCCAATCCATTGGTCTGTGTCGTCGATATCGGTGGAGTACATGATCCGGAACGGAAGAACTTTGACCATCATCAGTTCCCTCGCGATGCGCCGCCACTTTGTGCCTTGTCGCTTGTGCTCCAAGACATGGGGCTTTACGAGGACGCCCTGTCCTTTTGTGCTTGGCTTCGTCCAGCGGAATGGCTGGACACATTAGGGCCCAACGAAACAGCCAAGCTGATGGAGATTCCGCGTGCGGCGCTGGGATCGCTCAATTCCCCGCTCGACATGACGTTGTTGAATCGATTTGCAAGCCAAGCGTAACTCAATTCAGAAAGTCCTGTCTACCAAGTGATGTGCATGGTGGGGGAGGACATTGTCAACTACTTGCGGACTCTGCGTGAACGGCTGGACTACCTGAAAGAGCACGGTCAGTACTGGACGATTGAAACCGAAGGCGAGCCGATCCAGGCCTTGTTCCTGGAACAAAATGACGCCATTTCAGAGGATCCTTCATTTGGGATTCACGCCTTCATCGAGAGCGAAGGAAAGGAAAACGAGATACACGCGATGGTCTACCCCGATCGGCGAGGCGATGGATACGGGCTTACTCGCTACAACGACAGTCAACGCTTGGACTTTTCACAAATTGAATCACACGAAGACGTTCGATTTGCACACAAGCGAGGCTTTGTCGCCAAAGTCTCAACCAAGGCCCCGACGCAGCTCAAGCGGCTGTTGGAACTCGCCGTCGTCAGATCAGTTGGCTGAAACCGTCGTTGATCGAAGCCTTGTCGTATCAGAATCGCGAACTTGAAGTCGAGATCTTCAGGCGGCGGTTTGCGAGTCGATTGCGTTGGTGGATTCTCGCTCTGCCAGCCGGCGTAGGCAAAGCGACTGCGCGGAGCGGCCCTCAAATGCGTCGACCGTCTCAGTCGTGGCGAGCAACCGGAGTGATCCAATTGCTCAACCTCGAACTCCGTAAGACATCGATGAACTCAGCCGGTGTTAACTCAGGCTCAATGTCCTATTTCATCGTCTTGTTCCTCTGGTTCAACATCAACCAACATCCCGTGGTTGACCAAATTGCCTTTCAAGTCACAGCACGCGGCGTTGATGAACTGGATGCCGTCGCGAGTTTCGCAACCGAAATTATTGATTCCTGCTTCATCGTGAATATGTTTGGAAGTTTGAAGTTGGAAGGGTGAAGTGTGAAATAAGCAACGTTCGAGCAATAAGTGGCAGCTATATTGGGCCCACTTTCGAGATCTCTCTCGCTATTCCCGCTTCCCCATTGGGCGAAAGAAAAATGCAACAGAGCAATTATTAATCGACTGTTGTTAAGAGTCATCAAAAACCTTCCTTCACCCTTCACCCTTCACCCTTCACCCCTCACTCTTCAAACTTCATCTGATCCGCAACCCGCCGAGTTCCATCGCTTCGTGAATCAGGAAGTGAACCGATGGAAAATGCGTCGGCGTGATCAACCCCTCCGCGATCGCCGTTGAATGGTTGCCCGGAACAAAGATCTTCGTCTCGATCTCCAGGTTCACAAACCAGTCGAAGAAAGCTCTCGATTGCAATTGATTCATCCAAGGCTTGCGCACGTTCGCCTCATCACCGCAGTGAATCACCACATCGGCACGCGGAACCGTCAGCTCCGCGTGCCGAGTGTGAGTGTCGGAAATGAACCAAATTTTCATTATCTAATCGCCATACTTGGCGAGGAAGGTTTCATTGCAAATTGCAAATTGAACATTGCAAAACGCACATTGGTATAATTGAGCCTATTCGGGAAGAATTGGCATGAGGGGACAATCAAAATGAAACCAGATGACTTGTCAGAGCGTTTGCTAGAACTTGCGGTCCGGGTTGGGAAAGTGGTCGATGCCCTACCGGAAACGCGACTTGGAAAGCATATCGCAGGGCAGTTGGTTCGCAGCGGCACATCCCCCGCTCCGAACTACGAAGAAGCATGTGCGGCCGAAAGCCGCCGGGACTTCATTCACAAAGTACGTATTGCGTTGAAGGAACTCCGTGAGACTCGCTGTTGGATTAAACTCATCATGCGATCGGATTTGTTGCCAGCAACACGAATGAATGAGCTTGCGATTGAAACCGATGAGCTGTGCCGAATTCTTGGCCAATCGCTTGTAACAGCTCGTCGCAATGAACAGCAAGCGAGAGCCAAGCCGAGCTCGCGATCTCCGAAATGAACGAAC
>JBGSMN010000245.1:0-1733 GCA_041740155.1 Rhodopirellula sp. | reverse complement strand
TCAATCCCTGAAGACGGCGGGTAACCAAGCCATGCAACGGAGCCGCGTGTCAAGCGTTTTGGCAGTGGTTGAATTTCCCGACGCGGACCGCTGATGGCCAACGTTCCCCGATCGGAGTTTGCGTATTGCTGACATCGACCGCATTCATCCTCTGCGTTCTCGCAACGCCCACCATCGCATACTTGATCCGTCGGCATCTCCTTCGGCCGGGTTCCGAGCCTTTGGTTTTCATTCTCGCCTGTATTCTTGCATACGCCGTTCTTCTCATTTCGATCCCCATACGTCGGACCGAAATAGAACGGGCTGCTGCTCTATATGCTGTCACCGATACTTCCCCAAAAGCTGAGGCGGCGCGAAATCGCATAAGCAATGACACTGGAATAACACTGGCTCCCATTACCGGATTGGTGATCATCCCACTTTGGTGTCTGATAAGCTATGCTGTGATGGCAACGATTCACTGGTTTGGGTCGGTGATCGTCCGGATGGCAAAGCCCGGGGAACCATGACATGCACGGGAGGACGGCTTGCGCGGTTTCGAAGTGGAAAATCTTTCGTCCGTCCCCCGTGATGTCTACCGTTCTGTGGCTAAGAAGGCTCGCAAGCTATGGCAAGCATTTCACCGCTACACGTATTGATCGCGATCGCGTTAGCAGTGACCATCGTTGTGATGCCGATGGGATACATCTTGATGGCCATCCCATGGATCATCGTGGTCGCCGTCGCATCGAAACGCGAGACAAAGCAAGGACGCGGAACGCTCACGTTTGCAACCTACGTTGTGGTAACTTCGTCCGTTATCGTCGCGGCAGTGCTCACGCCGGTAAAGACAACAGAGCGTGTACTCGAAAGTCCATTGGTTCTACCAAAAACTGAATTGACTTTCGCAGAAATGGACCGGGAGACAAACTTCGAAAACGCCGAGTGGTTACCGCGATATATCTATGTCGCCACAACACCGGAGAACGCTGACCAGCCGATTCATTTTCGGGCGACAGACATCACGCTTCGCGAATTTGTTGATACAATCGAATCACAATCGGATCTTCGTCACCGGTTCATGCACTGCGGCAACGGATCGTCGATCCTGTTCGGCGGTGACTGTTGCTTCGGATTGCAGCTGCGGTGACGATACCACAGAACAAAGCGTTGGACGCGGAGCCGCCGATCGCGTCGTTCCTGAAGTCAATGTTGATTGGCGGCGGCCCGGTCAACGCCGCCGTTCGCCGACAGAAACTGATGACCGTACCAGAACATCTGTGGCGATTCCCAACTCGCGAGGCCATAGCACGCCTTGCAAGTCGCTTCGACGTTCCCAACGAACCGCACATGCAGGACTGGGAATGGGAGGTTGCTGATCCCTCTCGGCTTGATGAATATATGAATGCTTACAACGGGAGCGAGCTGTCTGACGACGAACGCTTCACGCTAATGGAAACGATAATCCAAGCATTCGATGATCTACCGGGTCCTCTCGACGCGGATGAACGTTGGCAAGCGACATTGAGCATCCTCGATGAGAACATCGATCTGCACGCTTATTCGGTTTGGTATTGGTCGGATCTGGAGTATGAACTTGGTGACGAAACCTGGCGTGTGACCCCGTTTTTGCGTAAACTTGTCCAGAAGCACCAGGGTCGACTGGATCCGCAGTCGGGATCGAAAGATCAAGATAGCGGCGAACCAGACGATGCACGTGAGTCGCCGAGCTGAGTTTATTGAAGTGGTGAGTC
>JBGSMN010000235.1:0-2230 GCA_041740155.1 Rhodopirellula sp. | reverse complement strand
CTGTGACCTCTACGGTGTGAAGGGAAACTTCCGCCCAACCATATTTAACGTCTATTTTTCCAACGCTTCGCCGAGCGTGGCGCCCATTCCCGACACTCTCAAGCCCTCTCGTCCTTTCTCGCTATTTGCCGTTGTTTACAGGTAATCCTAACGTGTGGCAAAGGGGCCAATCGGTACTTACCTTTTTGCGAAGACGGCTCTGATGCAAACTCTAGATTGATCACGCGAGAATCGCCGTGGCTCACTTTCGCCAACAAGAGTATTACATTACCGAATCCAAGCCTATCTGAATTCAAGTCATGCTGAGTGCGCATTCCTGTAGAACGACATCCGACAGCTCTTGGCGTATTGCAAAGAAATCGGCTTCCACTCGTGAGAAAGCATCGACCACTTGCGGGTCAAACTGCGTTCCGCGTTCTGCGACGATGATGTCTCTCGCTACTTCGTGGGTAAATGCGTCTTTGTAGACACGACGCGAAGTCAGCGCGTCATACACGTCGGCCAGTGCGACGATGCGTGCGGACAGCGGAATTTCGAGGCCTGAGATTCCTTGGGGATAGCCCTTTCCATCCCAGCGTTCGTGATGGTAGGCGGCAATATCTCGGGCCACCTGTAAGAAACGTGCCTGAGGATAATTCACCAACGCCGCGTCCAGTGTCTCAGCGCCGATCAAAGCATGTGACTTCATGATCTCATACTCTTCTGAAGTTAACTTTCCCGGTTTAAGCAGAATACCGTCAGGGATGCCCACCTTTCCGATATCGTGCAAGGGGCTGGTTTGATAAACCAGGCGAATGAAGTCGGCATCGATGAGTTCGGCTCCATGATAAGTTTCGGCTAAGGTTTCAGCCAATCGTCGTGAGTAGCGCTGCACGCGTTCCAAATGATGTCCTGTTTCGGGATCTCTTGATTCAGCTAATTTTGCGAGTGCGAAAATGATCATCTCACGGCTTTCGAGCGCCAACACACGCTCCCCTGCCCGCAAGCGTGCCATTAGTTCTGCAGGATGGAACGGCTTCGCGACAAAATCATCTGCCCCGGCCGACAACCCCTCAACGATTTCCGACGGGCTATCGTGGCTCGTCAGTAGGATCATGTAGACGTAACCGGAGTTGGAACGGCGGCGCACCGCTTGGCAGAGTTCCAAGCCATTCATCAGCGGCATATCCCAATCGCAAATCACCAATCGAATATCACTTTCGCTGATCCGCGCGAGGGCCTCCTCTCCATTGTAAGCTTTGCTCACCTCGAAACCCGCTTGTGTCAACACGCTGGCGAGGATTTCGACGGCGATATCATCATCGTCAACCACTAAGATCTTCAAGTTGGTCGGTTTCATGATTCTTTACCTTGAGATGCGTTGTCGTGAATCTCGGCGAAATGCCCCTGCAAGCCTGGTAGCGATTCTTCAATCAGGTTGAGTATCTCTCGCTGACAAACCTCGATCTGATGAATCATCTCTTCATGCAAGTTGTCACACAGGCTCTTGTCTCCGCCGAGGGCGGCCGTTTCGATTTGGTCCGCACAGCGACTGACTTCCATTGCAGACACATTCGCAGCTGAACCTTTCAATGCGTGAGATAGACGTCGAACTTCGGAAAGATTCTCCTCTTTAAGTGCAGAATCAATTTTGGAGGCATACTCATCGGCTCGCGATTGAAACATCGTCAAGATGCGTTTCACGGTTTCTTCCCCACCGCCACAACGCTCGCGCAATTGATCAATCTGGAGTGCAGGAAATTTTTGGGGTGCGATGCAAGCTGAGGTTTCGACAATATCAACGGTACCAGTCGCGGAACCTGCATCCCAGAATCCCGCCAGTGTCTGCAACAACAGTCGCCGATCCACCGGCTTGGTGACGTACTCGTTCATGCCAGCTTCCAAACAACGTTGGCGATCCCCGTTTACGGCTTGCGCGGTAAGTGCGATGATCGGCAACGGCTTGGCGGCCAAGTGTGGAAGAGCGTTTTGTGCTTCCAAGATTCGAATGCGTCCGGTCGCTTCAAAGCCATCGAGTTCGGGCATTTCGCAATCCATAAGTACCGCGTCCCAGCCTTCATCCCTCACCTTCTGAATCGCCTGCAATCCATTTTCAGCAGATGCAGTTTCGTAACCCGCTGACTTAAGTATCTCGCTGGCAACGGTGCGATTGACTTCGTTATCGTCGACCACTAACACGCGACGTCTCTTTGTAGTTGACCAATCTGGTCCGCATTCCATTGCAACGAAT
>JBGSMN010000233.1:0-5321 GCA_041740155.1 Rhodopirellula sp. | reverse complement strand
CGTATCGGGCAACCCGCTTAATTTCGCGAATGATCGCCTCTGCCATCGCTATTGTCTGCGGATCGCCATCGAATACGGTCTTTTTCCGGCGGCCCCCTCGCGACATCACGTCCTTGATTTCGTCGAGCGACAGCCCGTCCGCTTTCAGCTTTCGGATCTTCTGGCATTGCTTGACGACGCGAGGGTGCCAGAAAAGAGCTTGCCCTTTCCCGGTCGGAGATGTGCCGGTTTCAGGCGCCGTGACCAGCCCCTGCTTAACGTATCGCATCAAAGTTTGGCGGCTCGCGACGGTCGTTGCCGACAAAACTTCCTCGGTCGTGAGTCTGCTTGCCATTTTTGTCTCTCAGTTTGTGCGTTACATTGGAGCGACTGCAACGAACACTCTATCCCTAGGACTACCAGTGGACACTCTGATTTGGCCAATCGATGAACTAAAGGAAACTCCACATCAGGGGATTTTCGGTGACCTGAATGATCATACGCTCGCTGAATTGGCCGAGTCGATCCGGGAGGTTGGACTTCGTGAGCCGATCGTTATTACCCACGACGGAACGATCGTCTGCGGGCATCAGCGAGTTCGAGCGTGCAAGAAACTTGGCTGGACCGAGATTCCGGCTCACGTCGTTGATGGTGACGGACGACGTGAGTTTGCTGAGTCAAATTTAAACCGTCATCAGCTTGGGCCGTTGGCGGTCGCACGGGTGGTCAAGTATCTGCTTGATGTCGAGATCGAGGAGAACCCGAGGGCTTGGTTCACTGACGGTGAGTTGCGACGAAGGATTGCCGAGGCGCTGGGCAAGTCGGTCCGGCACGCCAACCGCTACATCCGATTGCTGCAACTTCCGCTTCCGATCCAGCATGCGGTCGACCACGAGCTCACGCAGTCCTGCGGACAGAAAATATGCAAGCTGTCCCCCAAGAAGCAGCAGGCCATCGCCGACGAGATTGTCGCAGGCGGCGACCCGGTCGAGATCGCGAAGAAATACCTGCCCTCGCCGAAAGAAACGTGTCAGAAGCCTGACGTGAACGAGCAAGCGGCAGACCTAGTGTACGTCCTATCCGAGCTCCTCGGAGACCCCGACGGGATCATAAACGCACTCGCACCACGCGCCGACAATCTGAACGCGATCAAAAAAGCGATGCCTCTGTTGGTCAAAGCTCAATCCACTCTGGAACAACGAATGTTTGAGAACCAAGCACGCCTCGAAGATACCCTTGAAAAAATGTCGTCGATGGCCGGGTAGATCGCTCGCAGAGACACGATGTCCCAGTGTTGAATTGGTACTTATTTACTACGGACAACATTGACGCTTTCGGGTCGATCCCAATCAGATGCAATAATTCGATGAACTATCCAATCTCTACTATCGAACGCACGCATGTCATCGACGCGAACGGCTACCGCCTGTGGCCACCTCGACAAGTCGTTGATCAACTAGGCGACATCCTGCGACCCCGTGTTCGATCCGAAAGGATCGACGGTCAAGTATTGTGCCGACGAGGAAACGAGTCGTTGCTCTCAGGCGACGGCAGCGACCCCGCGCCCATGCTAGGACTTGGGCAGATCCTAGAAGAGCGAGGCCGTCGCCTCGGTGTATCGATCTGCTATCGATCGACGACAACACCGAGGCCACTGCGGCCCTTGCCCCGCCACGAAGCCGAGGCCCACCCTGACGCCGTTCGACTGCTAAGTGAGCAATCACTCGGTGTCATTAGCTACGCCCTGAAACGTCAGCGCAACGAGGTCATTCTCGACATCTGCCGCACGTTTAGCGGCAGCCAGATTTGCATCGTCGGCGTGAGGGACGGCCAGCTCAGAGCGATTTACAAAGTTCTGCGCAAGAGTGGGATCACCTCGGTATTCATCGCCAAAGAGGGCACCAAGCTATCCGATAAGGTTCGCGACGGTAGCGGTGTTGTCGTGTCAACGATTGGGCGAGTGGACTCGGACTTTTGCACTAAGGCGGACTTGATCCTGTGCCTCGATGCCAGCGAGGCTGCCCACGTTCGATTCCAGCAGTTCCTGGCTTATCAGCCTGACATGCGACCGGCGCTGTTTGGACTGCTCGGCGAAAGCAAAAAGCTAAACAGCTTCGAGCGGGTGTCGATCATTAGCACCTTCGGGCTCCACCAGGCGCATGTCGTCGGCAAAGGGCTAATCCGCCGTCCGGCAAGCAGACTGCTCCTGCCACACTTCGCATCAGCAGCGACGCTAACAGAGACTGGGAAAGGCCAGGTGATCCCTAACTTGGTGACTGACACACAGCGCAATCGACATGTCGCGAAAGTGGCCGCAGGACTGCGGGAAGCAACACTTCCACAGGAATGCACAACCGACCGGTTCCGCGAGTGGCTTCGAGACCGCGACGCGGCCGATCTGACCACTTTTGTCATCGCCGCGACGGCGAAGCAAGCCCTTCAGATCGCCCACCGGCTGCCGGGTTGGTCGCTGTTAACGTCGATCGACCTGGATGGCCCGATGGTGTCGCGAATGGACGAACCCGGTCGACAGCGGCTCCAGGCAGGTCTTCGCCGGTGGAACCGAGGTGATAACAACACGTTGATTGCTACCGTGGACGCGACCTCGCGACTGGGTGCTAAAAAGCCTGACGTCATCGTTTGGGCAGGTGCAGGACCGAATATGCCAGCGCTACCCAAAAGTTGGTTCCGTCAGCGAGTTGACCGTACGCAGCCACTCTTGATTGTTGACTTCGCGGATCGCGGCAAGATGGTCCGGCCGATGACCCAGCAGCGTATGGCCCACTACGACCATGCGGGCATCTTCGACGTCGGGGTCAGCGACTGGCAGGGGAGATACGAGCAGTTCGAGCGTCAGCAGGCAGGATTTGCACGGGAGTCACAGCGATGAGTGAAGCAAACACATTGCGGTTGCAGTTGTCGCGTCCCCGCTCGATCACGTACGACTGTTCGGTTCATCTGAAATCGAGGGTGGGTCCTTGGTATCTGCCATACATGATCCAGCGTCGCCAACAACGAGCGGAGCGACAACGTCACCAGCGAGGCAAGACTTGCTACCAGGTGCCGTCGCCAAATGTTTTCGAGCTGGACAAGCTCGTCAGTCCTGACAATCTCTACGTTGCATTTTGCGAGCTGCTTTCCGGTGGAGGCGTCGCGTCTGGTGTGGACGGTCTGCGACTGGACGAGTTCTCGAAACCGGAGATCTTCGCCGCGCTGCGAACGTATCGTGACGCAGTGCTGGACCGCTCGTATCGCCCAGTGGAAACACGCGCGGTCGAAATTCCCAAATCCAGTGGCGGTACCCGAACGCTCAAACTTCACTGCGCCGTGGACAGGGCTCTCGCCAAAGCCTTGAACAATGCGATGTCGCCGTGGGCGAGATCTGCAGCGCCACGCTTGACCGAAAGCGTGCATCAGCTCTATGCGCGGATGCAGCGGACGATCCGCGAACAGCAGTTGTTCACGCTGACGGTTGATGACGTCCGGAAATGCTTCGACGAGGTCCGCATCGACGATGTCATGTCGGTTCTCAGAGAATCCGTCTCGCAACCAGATCTGATCTGGTTGAGCGAGACACTGATGCGGGGCCACGAAGGCTCCAATCGCCAGGTAGGGATCGACCAGGGCTCGCCTTGGTCCCCGACGGCCGTGGAGCTAACACTCCACCAATTACTTGATGTCCCGTTTGCGCGGGAAGCATCGAGTAACACGTTGCTGTTCCGATACGCGGACAATCTGCTGATCTTGTCCAGCGACTCTCAGTCAGGCCTGGAATCCCAGGCACTATGCAGGGAACTACTCCAGCGTCACTCGATGACACTGAAAGCACAGGACCCTCCGCCCTTTGACCTACGTGATCCGTCACACGGTCATGTTGTACTTGGACTGATCCCATGGTGGGACCAGAACTGTTTACGCTTCCGAATCCCCGATGAAGCGTACCAAGTCCTCGAACAGCAGCTTTTAGTTGCAGGGACGATCAATCGTCCTCTGAAACAAGCAACAGCGGTGGTCAATGGTTTCATTAGTGCCTACGGTCCAGCTTTGACTGCTATGGAAGTACCGAACGTGTTATCACGTCTGGGACGGGTTCTTTTTGATAATGGGCACTATGAGTTCCCTGAAGATCGTTTAGGCGATCAGATGGGACGTGCCTATCAGCGGTGGATTGAACTTGATCCGCCAGGAGACAATGTCTTGCTACCTGAAAGTGGTGGTCCAAGATGAGCGTCTCCACATGGGTATCGTGTCCGTCTCTCTTAGGCGTTTCTTATCACTACGACTCGGTCCTCCGGACCTCCCCGACCAGCCTGCTTTTGAGCGGGCTGATCCGTCATGGACGACGGTGCGTTAATTCGATCCCCCTGCATCGGCACGACGTCGATGCGGGGGAAATTTTCTGACTAATGCAGAGATGAACCAAGACAGGATACCCGTTCATAACAAACCTGGATTAAGGCGTATCAATCGTCCAGTTGCGACTGCTTCCCTATTCTGGTCGCGCGGATTTGTGCCCGCGGCTACAATGAATCAGCTGCCGGTGTCACGTTTTCCGCTGCCGGGACCAATACTCCTTCACCAGGCTACTTGACGATGAAGCTGCCGATTTATCTCGCTCTAGTGCTAGTCTGCTTTTTAGAAACGGCTGGCTACGCCACTTCGCGAAAGCCAAACATCATCTTGTTTCTGATCGACGACCAGGACAAGTCAAGTATCACAGCATACGGCGGCAAGACGTACACGCGGAACCTGGATCAGATGGCGGCCAAAGGGATGAAGTTCAATCATGCTCAATCAAACACTCTCTCGAAGATTTGGAAGACTGACGATGTCGCAGAGCCCTCGATCATTCCTGCTACCCAGTGCCATTGGTTTGCTTTCCCTTTTCTCTCACATGGCGTCCGTCGCGATCGCCAGCGAGACTAAGCCCAACATCGTGGTCATCCTCTCAGATGACTACGGCTATGGCAGTGCTGGTTGCTACGGGGCGAACCCGGACTTGTTGCAAACGCCGAGCATTGATCGGATGGCTCGCGAGGGCAGACGATTCACCGATGCGAACACCACTTCGTCGGTTTGCTCGCCGACGCGGTATTCGCTGCTCACCGGACGTTACTGCTGGCGCACATCACTGACCAGCGGAGTGCTCAGCACGTTTGCTCCGCTGCATATCGAACCTGAACGGTTCAACATGGCTTCACTACTAAAGAAGCATGGTTACACCACGGCGGCGGTCGGCAAGTGGCACCTCGGCTACGGTATCGCCGACGATTCACCGAAGTGGCGACCGGACTACGCAGCCGAGCTGTCTCCGGGACCTTTGGACATCGGCTTTGATTATC
>JBGSMN010000230.1:0-39931 GCA_041740155.1 Rhodopirellula sp. | reverse complement strand
GTCCGCCAGTCCCACGGTCACCACCAGGTCCACCGCGTCCGCCGAAGCCGGCGACATCGTCACCGAATTCGAATGGCTTTCCTTTCATCTCTTCGAATTTGGCTTTTTGGTCGGACGTCAAAACGCCCATCACGGCTGTTTCGATTTGGCCTCGCAGTTCACCCATTTTTTCCCGCATGGCATCGCGGTCGCGTGATTGCATCAGCTCTCGCATTTGGTCCCGCATGCTGGTTTCTTGTTCGCTGCGGACGGTTTGGAGTTTCTCAAGCTGTTCTCCGGTAATGCCCAGTTCTTTTTGGATTTCAGCGTCAGCTAAGGCCGTTAGACCACGTCGCTGTAGCACCAATTGGTCCAGTCGCGTCATCTGGTTGCCGTAGACGAGAACTTCTTCAAGTAATTCTCGTGTCTTGGCAGATTGCTTTTTCTGTTCAGCCTGCATTTTATCAAAGTATTCTTTGCGTTCTTTTTCGCTGGCATTGCGGAAGTCGAATTCGCGTGGATCAAAACCACCCTCTTCACGGGGTTGATTTCGGACTTGCTCTTCAATTTTCTTGAGCGCTTCCTCTTGTTCAGGTTTAATGTCGAGTTCTTTGCGAACTTCGGGAGACCGCAGCAAAGCCACTGCCGGATCACCACCGCCACGCATCATCATCATCCCGCCGCCGCCGAATCCACCGGGGCCTCCGCCACCAGGACGACCACCGCGATCGCCACCGCGCCCTCGATTGTTGTCCGCATCGCGTTCCCCTTGAGCGGGTGGTTGGGCGCTCGCGATTGACGTCAGCGGTAGATCTAAGAGGCTGCCCATCGTGATTAAGGCGGCTACACTGGCAATAAAACTTGTCTTCATTTCAAAAAGGTTCCTGTAAGAGAAGTGTGACTCACCTACAAAAACACTGACAAGAAGATAAAGTTTCGCGGAAGTTTCTTTCCGAATGTGGCTGTTCGCCGAGAGGTTGATTCTCTCAGCAGTTGTTTGTGGCGGACGTCGCAATGTCGTTCGTTGATTGCGTTCAGGCTGATGCCTAGCCAAGTTTATGAATACCAGCGGTCGGGTAAACCGCGCGCCACGCTCGTTTGAAGGTCTGTTTCATCGGCATCCGTTTTAAGCAATCGACGAGTCGGCGTTGGGTGTGGTATGAGAATCGGTGCCAGCGCGAATCGGTGATCGTCCCGAATGCGACCTGTGTTGCCGTGGCTGTCTGTTTCTGTTTGTAGGGCTGCTCGCCATAGCCCATGTCAATGCAATCAATCCCGTTTTTGGTTGACGCACGAACGAGTTCGGTGAACAAAGCGGTTCCTGGCGAATATTGGGCAAATTCAGGGTCATATGCGGGAAACCAATAGTGCAAACGACCTCGCTCAACCATGCCAAAATGCGCCGCGACCACCGTCTCGCCTGCCCACAACACCGAGAGTAAACCCCTCAGCGGTTCGTTTTGCAAATTATCGCTCGGGCGACCGTCGGCAGACAGCGGACTGTCGCTCGCGTGGTTGTCGCCGTGTAAAACTTCAATCAATCGCCGCGTCCAATCCGGCAGGAACAGATCGAGAATGTGCGTCCGTTGATACTGGTCGCGTTTCCAGGCAATTGTTCGAGCCAATACCTCGGGGCAGCGACAATCGACCTCCAAGCGAACTGGGCCGATCTCACGGCCGAGTTTGCGTGTCTTTTGGCCTTGCTTGCCGATCGTGCGATGGTCTTTTTCCAGTCGTCGCAAATAGCCCTGAGAATCGCCTTCAAAATCGGCTTGGAACGCACCCACGCTCTGCAATTGATAAGCTTCGATCCAACTCGATGCGGGATGGATAATCGCATGAAAATCGAACGCCAATACGTCGCAAGCTCGCATCAAAGTCGCCCAATCCACTTGCTTTGGCGAGAGACCGATGACATTTTGCGCGTCGTTGAGAAACCGCCCCACAGGCACCGCGACACGTCCGGTACGGTGAAACGGAAGAAAACCGACAACGGCGAGCGGATCGCGAACGTCAGTTTCGGCTCGGGATATCACCGCCACAGAGACGTCGCCCCGGGCCTGCTGAACGGCCGCCGTGAATCGAGAAGCGAAAAACGGCTGCTCCCACTGCTCGCTGACACGACGAATTTGTTCCCAACGCAGCAACATGTCTGGTGATAGTTCGTCGAACGAAATGACAGAGATCTTGAATTCACCTAGGGTTGCGTCAACAACCTCTCGATCGGTTGAAGTGGCATGCTGATCGTGATCGCTGCACGCAGAGTTGTCGCGATCGAGGACGGAATTCTGGTTAGTTACACCAGTCGGTGTAGAACACACATCCGACGGGTTTCCCGAATTCGATTGAGGCAGCGGAGAAAGATCGGGTAACACCGTAGGGAATCGTCAAACTCGACATAGGATCTCGGGGCCGAAACAGGCTACCCAGTTACGTAGGCAACAGGGCACACAGTCACGTAAGGTTAGCCAAAGATCCGTCCTAGCCAATAGCTAGCTTCCTTATCGGCGACGCTTTTTCACTTTCGCTCCGCCCTGGCGGACCTTGAATTTAGGATTGCTCTTGCAAATCACATAAATACGACCTCGTCGCTTAACGACTTGGCAATCGGGATGGCGATATTTCAACGCGCCAATGCTGGAAACGACCTTCATGGGATGAATTCTCGAATGGTGAGATTTGTTTTTGGCCCCGCAGCATAGCGGAAATTTTTCACCCGGCAACGCCAATCAGAGCCTAAGCCAGCATTTGCTCGAACGCCGTCAGGACTTCCGCGAGCGGAAACAAGCAAAACGACAATTCTCGGCTGCCTAAAATCTGCTCCTCAGCCGCCTCCAGTCGCAAACGCTGCAGTTCGGCCTGCCAGGTTTGTCGTTGGGATTGCAGTTGGGCTGCGAATTGATGGTTGATCTGTTCGATCTGCCGATGCCAATCCGCTCGCGCCCCAGCGGGGGGTGTGGCCGCCAGCAGTGATTGCTTTTGCTCGGCCAGGCTCCGGTTCTCACCGTGGGCGAGATCTACCCAAGCCTCACCGTGGTACAGTGTCTCACGAACTCGACGATGCAGCGACTCAATCGCAGCGGCCCGTTGCGGATCTCGGTCTTGGCCGGGCAAGCGGACCGTCGCCGAGACGACCTGTAAAGCCGGTGGTGTTCGATCGAAAAACTGGCTAATGATGCGGTCGGCCAACTGGTCGTACTTGCCTCCGCCGATCCCGTGCAAAAATAAATCGCTTAGCACGAGTCGGGCAAACATTGTCGTGACGAGCGCTCGTGGGCGCAATTTGAGCTCTGGCGAAGCGGCCTCAGCCAACGCCTCAGCCATCTTCTCGCGATCGCCACAAGGCAGCGTCAAGCGATGCTCGGTGCTACCCGCCAGGCCTCGATCGCTCAGTTCCAGTACCCCGTCGCCCTGCCGATGACCGCTGATTCGCCGGACCCACACCGCACGACGACTCGGAACATCGTTGCCGTAGACCCATAACGGTAGTTCGATCCACTCGCCATCACGATGCAGATTAGGAACCGGGTGCGCCGTACTGCGGATACCATGCCAAGCGCGGTAGTGGTCAGCAGCAGCGTTGTAAACCTGTTGAAACCGCTCCGCCTCGTCGATCATTTCGACCACAAAACGAGCAAATGGCAAGCCGCGAACCGCCACACCCAGCGGTATTTCCAATGTCTGCCAGCCTAGATCCGCTTCCAGTCGATGCCGCGCTTGGGCCAATGCACAGCCTGCGATTTCGCAGCGGCGGATCGCCTCGCGAGCGTGCGGCCACAATTCGACCACGCAAGGATTGCTGACCAGCGGCGCGATCGCCTCTCGAACTTCCCGGTCAAAACGATCGAATTGACGTAAATCGCGGATTTTCGCTTGTTCGTAAGGAATCCCCACGCCGCCAGCGTCGTAACTGATTGATTGATAGAACACGCGGCCAATTGAATCACGCACCGGAACTCGTATGGAACGCCCTGCCGCAACGTCGTTGTCGATCACCAAATTGATCGCATGAGCACCCGCATCGCCCGCGATCCGTTGCAAAGCAAAATTTTTAAACCACACACCAGGATGAAACAACGTCGGCTGATGGCCTGCCATCACGATCGGAATTTGCGCAGGGGTGGACTCGCCATCGGTAGGCACATCCTCGGCGGAAACACTCAGCGGAGTTGTCAGAAACGTCGGCAGATCGCGGTAAGCGGACGTGTACTGACAGGCATCGGCGAGCAATTGTTTCCGTGCCCGTTGTCGCAATGAACCCCAGAACTCCGCATCAGCCGCCGAGGAATGCTGTAGCGAAAGATTGCTTTTTAGCAGCAATTCCGCGTCTGGCAGCGGTGGCTGAATCAGCGCAGTATGGTTCTCGTCACACGCTCGATATGCCTGGTACCCAGGATCCGTCCTGACAGATTCGGTTCGATTCAGGCCCATGGTATAGTCGCGATGAGCCAGCGGTGCGGCGGCGGAAGAAAAATTAAATGTCAAAACTTATGGCGTGATCAGGGGGTGATGAAAAATTGCTCTCTGTCATCAAGCACAATCAGTGCCTCAACCGCGACCCTCCTCTGATCAATTTATGGTGCCGACAAGGGGTTCGCGGTCAGTGGTCCCAACTCCGTACTGAGTGCAAACCGAATCCACGACCAAGTGTTGTCAGTGTCCGTTGGCAAGTCAATCTGTTGCCGCCAGCCAGCCCCGGCGATTCTTTCTTTTCGATCCGAAGCAGGTCGGGTTCTGACAACGACGTCTGAATTTCTTGTTAAATCGCCGGGGTGATGCCGAGTCGGCGTGGATTGTCCATCATCCACGCGTCGATCAGGGAGTCGGTTGCCGAAAGTTCTGTCGCAAGGATCTCGTGCATCCGGCGCAGTGGCGTAGCGCACCCGGCGTAGTGCGTGCGGCACTCGGCCCAGGCCGCACCCGCCGCGTCGACGTAGACCGTTTGGCCTGCCAAAGGATATTTGCCAGGGCCTAATCCGGCGGCGCTGATCGCATCGCTCACGATGATGATGTTGTCCGTGGGAATGCAACGCAAGTAGTTTTTCAAGGCAAAGATCGGCACATGATGCCCGTCAGCGATGAAACTGATTGCGATGCGGTCGGCACGACTCAATACACGCTGGATCACGTTGTCATGTCGAGGCTGAGTCGCGGGGCATCCGTTGCCTAAGTGCGTGAACATCGCAAGTCCGGAGTCAATGCTACGGTCGAGTTCATCGAGTGACAAATTGCTATGCCCAGCGGAAACTGTGATACCTTGATCGCTAAGATAACGAATCACAATGCCCCCGGGATCACACTCAGGAGCCAAGGTCAGAATGCGAACGTGGCTACCGCCCGCATCAATCAGCCTCGCAGCATCGTCGATGTTCGCACTAATCACGGCGTCGATCGGGTGCGCACCTACAAAACCGTCCGCTGGATTAATGAATGGTCCCTCGATGTGAAGCCCAGCGACGACTTCGCGGATTTCAGCAACTTCATCGATCCACCGAGCGATCCGCTGGATGCTGTCGATCATTTGCGGCATCGGTGCGGTGATGATCGTGGCTAGAATTTTGTCAACGCCATCGGCCTGCAATCGTTGGCAAGCGGCGACCATTTCCGATTCAGTGAGCTTCGCTGAATTGAAATCGACTCCCGCGTAACCGTTGACCTGCAAATCGACGTAGCCACTCACGAAACTCGCTCCAAGTTCTCGATACTCAACTGCGATAGTTTGGCCGCTGAGGCTTGATCAATCACCAAGGTTGTGGCGGGGTGTTTTCGCAAGATACTCGCGGGCACCATAGGGCTGATCGGTCCTTCGAGCGTGTTCCGTACGGCATCGGCTTTCTGAGCATCTGGCACACTACAGAAAATCCGTTTGGCTTTCATGATTTGATTCACCGACATGCTGATCGCTTGACGTGGTACATCGTCGAGACTAGCGAACCAGCCTTCGCCAACCTGTTGATGGCGACAGGCCTCGTCGAGTTGGACGATCAAATAAGGGTGCGCTGTCTGAAAATCCGCAGGCGGATCGTTGAAGGCTAAGTGACCGTTCTCGCCAATCCCGACGAGGGCCACATCAATCGGGGCTTGCCGTAACAGTCCGCCCACGCTCGTGATCACTTGCTGTGGGTCTTGATCACCGGCTAAAAAGTGAAACGCCGCAAGCGGCACCAAGTTGACGAATCGCTCTTTTAGATAACGACAAAACGAGGCTCCGTGGTTGGCGGACAGGCCGATGTATTCGTCTAGATGAAAACCGGTAACGCGGGACCAATCCACGTTAGGTTGTTGGGCCAGTTCAGCCAGCACTTCAAACTGGGATGCCCCCGTGGCGATCACGATGCGGGCATGTCCCATGGTGTTGATCGCCTCGCGGATTTCGCTCGCAGCCTGCGCTGCCACCCACTTGCCCATTGCCGCACGATCAGGGGTCAGAATGATTTCCATGTTGTTGTCTCAAAGTTGGTGATCAGAACCGATCGATTATGCCAGAATTGAACCTGCCAGACGATCCTTGGGACTCTCAGTAAATACCTAGGGGTGGGTTGAGCGGTCTAATTCGCACGTTTTTCTCAAAATGAGCTTGATTGCGAAAAAGAAATTGTTTAACGTTAAAGAAGCGGACGCTAATGGCGGATAGCGGTGTCCCGGTGGACTTTTCGGCCGCTCAAGGGGCCGTGCCGAAGTTCTTGTTTTTGTCTTTCGTCGTGGTCAATGTCACATTTGACCACGACGAAAGTTTTTAAGTTTCGCTCGTAACGAGTGTTGAGCACACGCTCGTTACTGCTGCTCCCAAGAAAGGGGTGGTCCCATTGGGTAGGGGTTGAGTTAAACTGCAGGTTTGCCTCTCTTCTCTCCTCAACTGATATCCCGGCTCCTCATGCAGCGGTTGTTCACGCTCATTGGCCCCATGCTTGCCTTGGCGATGGTGGTCGTTTTATTTGCGGTAGCGGAATGGGTTCTGGGAACAGACGGTAATTTTGCCTCAATCTCCTCGGCACGTTTGGTCGGCGTGCAGAGCGTGAAAATTGGCATCGCGGCATTGGGGATGACGCTGATCATCATCAGTGGCGGTATCGACTTGTCCGCTGGCACGGCCGCTGCGATGTGTGGCTGTGTTGCTGCGGTTGTGCTTGATCAGGGGTATACGATTTACATCGCCATTCTCGCTGCGGTGATCGCTGGTGCGGTTTGCGGTTTGTTCAATGGTGTGCTGATCGCGAGTTTACGATTGGTGCCGTTTATCATCACGCTTGGCTCGATGACGATCTTCATGGGCATTGGGAAAATGCTCTGTGATCAAGGCGGCACGATCACACCTCCGCGAGCGACGATCCCTGATTGGTTACGCAGCAGCGTCACGCAGTATCCCGAACCACGTTGGATTCCGTATCTCTATCCATTACCGAATTTCGGGTGGGGGGTGTGGTTGACCGTGGCGCTAGCGATCGTCGTGGCGGTCGGTTTGCACAAAACGGTGTTTGGTCGGCATCTGTTTGCGATCGGGTCGAGCGAGGCGACGGCACGATTGTGTGGCGTTCGCGTGCAACGTACCAAGATTCTCGTGTATGTGATTGCTGGTGCGCTGTTTGGGCTGGCCGGATGCGTGGACATTGCTCGATTGGAAAAAGGCGACGCGACCGCCGGGATGGGTTTGGAACTGAAAATCATCGCGGCGGTAGTGATTGGTGGCGGATCGCTGCTCGGTGGTCGTGGCAGCCTCGTGGGCACGTTGTGCGGCGTGTTGATCATGGGAGTGATTGGACTGGGGTGCACATCACTTGAACTCGAAACGCAAGTGGAAAACATTCTGGTCGGAGTGATCATCATTGGGGCAGTCTATGTCGATCGCATTCGGAGCGTGCGTTTTTCCCAAGGTGCCACATGACACAGCGACAACTGACACAGCATCAGCAGCGTTGGCTTGGTGCGGCTTTTTGGCTCTGCTTGCTCGTGGGAACGTCGGTTTGGATGCTGCACGCAGGTCGTCAAAATGAAACAACGCAAGCGGTCGGCCCGGTGCCAGCCAGTCCGGCGGCGTTGATGTTGGATTCGCTGTGGACGTCATCAGAAACCTATGCAGTGGACGATCCGTCAGGTGTGGTCCGCATAGGTGATGCGGTCTTTGCTCCCCAACCCGACGATCTCGCGAATTGGCGTGAAGTCGGTTATGTCACGGGTGTTCGCTCGATCGAAAACGCTGCCAATCGAATCACCGTTACCATGTTTGATCCGCAAGTGTGGTCACCGACGTCGACATTCACGATCCATCGCAATAGCGGACGGCTGGAGGATGTGTTGCAAACGTTGATGCCCGAGGCCAAGCGGAAACAGTTGCAACAAAAACTCGCTACGGCGTTTGAATCGCATGCTGACGCGGTCGCGCGAGAGATGTTACCGCTAGTGATGGAGTCCGTTCAAGCGACAGTGCCCGTGATCGAGAAATCGTTGGTCGAGGCGATCGAACGTCATGAAGACGAGATCAACGCACTCGTTTCACGCTACCGAGATGAGATCGTGCGTGAACGACTCGTGCCGCTGGTGCGGCAAGAAGTCATTCCGATTGTTCGTCGTCATGGTCAAGAACCAGCCGAAGCGATCGGGCGAGAGGTCTGGCACCAAGCTTCATTATGGAGGTTCGGTTGGCGGGCGATCTACGACAAATCACCGCTGCCCGAACGAGAACTCGTGGCCGAAGAGTGGCGTCGGTTTGTGGACCAAGAAGTCGTTCCGATCGTCGAAGATCACCTCGACGAGATCGCTCTGGCAGTAGAGAATATCTTAAAGGACTTGGCGGGCAACGAACGACTGCGAGAAGAACTATCGGAAGTGGTCGGTACGGTGGCCACTGACCCGCAGGCCCGGGATTTATTCCGCATGATTTTGCGAGAAACCATCGTGGACAATCAAAGTCTACGGCAGACTTGGGTGGACATCTGGTCTTCAACCGCCGCCAAGACGCGATTGCAAAGAGTGGGCCAGCGGCTCGAGCCGATCTTGCGAGAACTCGGCGATGAATTGATGGGCACACGCGCAGGTGGGATCGAACCGGGGTTCGCACGTCTGTTGCGAAATCAAATCCTCCGTAAGGACAAAACCTGGATCACGATCGTGCCTACTAACAACGACCAGATCAACCCGAACGAACAGGCATCACCGATACAACTAACTCTCGCGAAAGAGTTTGCCCCGTACCCAGTCGTCTATCTCGCAAAATAGCAATCTCACTCCTCGCAACTGACAACCAACCGTGTCTCGTAGCCGCCTCGGACCGCTCGCCCTTGAATCGCCACTGGGTTCTAACCCAACGAGTCGAGATGCGCGTGTATGGCGGGCGGTGCACGTGTCGCTACGCAAGAGCGTCGCGGTGCGTGTTTTTCACGTTGCGTTTGGCGGCACAGTGGAATCGCGGACCGTTTTTGCCGCAGAATGGGACCGTTTGAAAAAGCTCGATCATCCAGCCATCTGCAAGTGCTACGGGGGCGGGTTTGAAGAGAGCGATGCGTACTTGGCTCACGAATTGATCGAAGGTCCGACACTTGCCGATGAGATTGCTCGGAGAGGCCGATTGCCATGGGAGAGCGTGCTCGAACTCGCCGAACCGATCGCCGATGCGCTCAGCTATCTGCATTCTCAAGGGATTGTTCACGGTCGCATTGGGGCGGACAAAATCATGATCGCGGGATTGAGTCCTGTGTTGATTGACGTTCGTGGGGAAGACGGTACGGCTCCGTTTCGTGATGGCCCGTATCACTTCCAACGCCCACCCTCACCCGAACAACTCAAACGACGAGCACCCGAATCACCTGGGCTGCATGACTCGGTGACCCCGCGTACTGATTTGTATATGTTCGGTGCGGTGTTGTACGAAGCCCTCACGGGAACTCCACCGATCAGCGGCTCGACGATCCAAGAAACCACTGCGAACTTGCAGTATCAACAGCCCACGAAGGTCGCGTCGACAATTCTTGATACGCCGGTGTGGATGGATACGCTGGTAATGCAGTTGTTAGCCAAATCGCCAACCGGACGACCGGTGTCAGCGGATGCTGTGAAATTGCAACTGGCCGAAGTTCGTCGGCGAGCGATGAGTCGCAGCGGCGTGGCCGAACACGTGTCGGCTGGTTTCAGCCCCTTGTCGGTGACCAATCAAGCCGATCGGGACGAAGCCCGCACGTTGTTAGGACGCAACTCCGATGAAGCTCGTAAGGATCGCTCGATGGATGCCACGCCCTGGCACGATAAAGCGTGGGTGTTGTTGCCTGTGCTCGGGCTGTTGCTGGCGATGTTGGTGTGGATTGCCTGGCCGCTGAATGAGGACACGATGCGGGCGCGAGCCGAAAAGATGCTTGAAGAAGGCACACGTTCTTCAATGTCACAAGCACGTATCAGTTATCTCGAACCACTCGTGCGGCAGTATCCTAACGGTAACCATTTCGCTTGGGCGTCCGAACAGATCGACCGCGTGGAAATGCTCGAGGCCGAACACGCGCTGACCGTTAAATTGAATCGCAATCTGCCGCTGCGAAACGAAGCCGAACGATTGTGCGCCGAAGCGATGCGATATGAAACCTTCGGTGATAATGCTACGGCGGTCGACAAGTACCAAAGTTTGATCACGCTGTTAGGCGAGCAACCCAGTGGCGAAGATGCGGATGAATATGCAGAGTATCGACCGCTCGTGAATTTGGCTCGCAGCAAGATCGCTCGGATCTCAGCGGCGGAAACCGATGAAAGCGAAGCGGCACGAATCATCTCGGCCAAGATGGAAGAGGCCGATCAACTCTATTTGCAAGGCCGCACGATCGCCGCTAAGAAAATTTGGTACTCGATCGTGGAACTTTACGCGACCAATGCTGCTGTCGCACCGCTCGTCAAAGTGGCTCAGGAGCGATTGGCAGAAACCTCGACCAGTGCGGGCACGGCGGAGAATACGCCGTGATGGAACCGCCGCATCGCAGCCTCGTGATCGCACCTGGGGATGTTTTGCCAGATGAGGTGTTGGCCCGACAATCGCAAGCAAACGCATCGCATGCAATCCAACAGAACCGCTGGGCGATTTTAACTGTACTCTTTGTTGTGACCGGTGCGTTCGGTTTGTCGCTAATGTGGCGAAGCGAGCGGTTTTCGTTTGCCGGGAAATGCGTTTGGTCCGTGCTGGTCACGGCCTATACATTGGGCTTGTTTTACTTGATGGTGATGATCATCCGGTGGAGTATCGGCGAGACGCATTGAATTGCCATCACGACGATCGATCTTATGAAAAGCGTTCCTGATATGTTGACACCGCAGAAGCGACGACCACCGTGGTGGACGCTGTCGATTGTGGTATTGATGCTCGCCGACTTTGCCGCCCCGCCCCACTGGGGACTGTGTGTGCTGCACCTGCTGATGTTGCCGCTGGCATGGCGATTCTTGCATCGTCGCGTGATCACGCGTTTCACCGTAATGCAAGCCACCGCTGTGACCCTCGCGGGATTGTGGCACGCACTCTACGGGCCAATTTTGAATGAGTCCTTGCTCGATGGCGCGTCGCTGAGTCAGTCGCGGATGAAAGCGATCACCAGTGGCGAGCCACTGTATTTCGATCCAGTCCGTTTGTGGACATTTTTGGCTTTACTGGCAGCGGGTTATTTTCATGTCTATCTGCGCCGTCGTTTGCGAACGCGGATCAAACACCAACAGGAATTACAGCAAGGTGTGCGGCGTCGTTCGCAAGAAGTCGCTCGGATCAACCACGCGCTGCGTGATGAAGTCGCGCGGCGACAAGCGACGCAACATCGGCTTGACCAAAGCGAAACGACGTTTCAGTCGATCATGGATCGGATGCATTTGCAGGTCGCCCGCAAGAACGCCGAAGGGGTGTTCACCTACGCGAATGATCCCTTTTGCAAAGAACTCGGCCTGCAACCGATCGCGGTTATTGGCAGCACCGATGCCGACCTGTACTCGCCCGCACTCGCCGCCCGCTATCGCGCTGACGATCTGAACGTCATGCGCACGGGCTTGCACGTCGATAAAGTCGAAGAGCATCCAGGTTCCGATGGCCGTGCAGGTTTCGTGCAAGTCTTCAAGGCACCAGAGTACGATCAACACGGACAGTGCATTGGCATTCAAGCGATCTTTTGGGATGTGACGGAAAAGCATCGGGGTGCGATGGCATTGCAAAACAGCGAAGCCCGCAAGCGCGCCTTGTTTGATGCCGCTGGCGATGCGGTGCTGTTGGTCGACGATCGCGGCGTGATCATGGAAGCCAACCCAGCGGCGATGACGTTGCTGCAAGCCGGAGGTGGGCGATTAGTGGGCCGGCCTTTGGAAGACCTGATCATGCCGGTTTCCACCAACGAACAGCCCACTTCCACACTCGCGGCGTTTCGGCGTGAAACAGTGACCTGGGAGACGCTGCCGTTTACAGAACGACATCAATTGCGTCTGCGTCGTGGTGATGGCGTGGCGTTTGACAGCGAGGTTTCGATTCACCCGATCCCCTTGGGCGAACGGAAAGGACGCGCGGTGATCATCCGTGACATCACCTTGCAACAACAAGCCTTGGAAGCGTTGCGAGAAGCGAAAGTTGTCGCCGAACAAGCCAACCAAACCAAGACTCAGTTCATGGCAGGGATTTCTCATGAACTGCGAACGCCGCTGGGCGGGATTCGTGGGTTAACAGAATTGCTCGCCGCTCAAACGCTGCCCGCCTTGGCCCGTCGCTACGTGAATCTCATTTCGCAAAACACCGAACTGCTGCATGATGCGATCGAAGACATCCTCGATTTTTCAGCAATCGAGGCAGGGCGAGTAGCAATCGATCCGAACGTCATTGATTTTCATGAAACCGTTGCCGATGCCTTCGGATGTCTCGCGATTCGAGTTGCCAATAAACCGGTTCGTTTGTGTTTGTCGATCGATCCAAAAACGCCTCGGCAGGTGATAGCCGATGCCAAACGAGTACGGCAGATCATCATCAATTTGGTCGGCAACGCGATTAAATTCACGCCGCAAGGTTTAGTGAAACTTCGCCTGACAACCGTCGACGACACCTCCGCTAGCAAGGTGGATGCCACCGACACAGCGACGTTTGAAATTACGGTCACTGACACAGGGATTGGAATCGCACCCGAAAATCAAAAACGCATTTTTGATGCGTTTGAACAAGCCGATCGTGGAACCAACAAACAGTACGGAGGTACGGGACTGGGCCTCGCGATCGCGCGCGGTTTGGCTGAACGCATGGGCGGCGGGATTGAACTGACCAGCACGGTCGGAGCAGGAAGTTGTTTTCAAGTGCGATTGCGACTCAAACCGGTTCAAACGCCAGCCCAGATTCCCTCAGCCAGCCCCTCTACGCCTCGCGGTTTGGTGGTGTTGGCGGTGGATAATGAAGCGATCGAAGAAGCACTCACCGAGACGCTCGTGTACGATGGTTGGTCGGTTCGTCGGCCCAACCAAGTGAGAACGTCAACGAGTGAGTCGTTGAGTGGTAACGCGGTCTGGGCTGACCAAGCGGCGGGACCAATCTCCTGGATTCTGATCAATGATACCGCTGATGCTGTTTGGCGAATTCGCGCCCGCAAGACACACGATCGCGTTTTGTGGTTGACGCGCACTGGTGAACCGACCCCGCGTCGGGCGAAGAAACAGGACACCGTGATGATTGAACCGGTGCTACCCGATGAGCTGCGTCGTTGGCTTGTCGGCCAACCGCTCAACCAAACCGCCAAGGCCAGTGGCCATGTCCTGATGCCGCCACTGTCTACCGATGATACTGGGCAACAAACGCTACCAGCCGCGACGGCGGATATCACGCAAGACGGCGGTAAACGTAAAGACGCAGCGAGCTGCTATCGCTTACTCGTCGTCGACGACAGTCCCACGAATCGTCTCGTGATTCACGATCAATTGGTTTCGGCGGGGCATCGTGTTCAAACTGCTGATGGTGGTCGTTCTGCGATCGCAAGGTTCCGAAATGAATCGTTCGATTGCATTTTGATGGACTTACAAATGCCGGGCATGGACGGCACGGAAGTCACCGCAGAAATTTTCCGTTTGGCAAAACAACTCGGACGCACGGCACCACCCGTGATCGCGCTCACCGCTCATATCACCGATCAACATCGACGGATGTGTCGTGATGCTGGAATGGTAGGCTACGTGACCAAACCCGTTCACATGGCACCATTGCTCATTGAAATTCAACGTGTGATTCAAAATCAGGAAGTTGCATCGGGAGTAATGGTGACACCGTTGCACGTCGGTGATAATTCGTCGGTAGCGGACAATGAATCACAACCGAAACCCGACTCGGAAGTCCTCAACTTGAGCGAAGACGATCAGCAATGGCGAGATCGACTGGCGAAGCATTGCGGGCATGACAAGTCCACGATGGCCTCGGTATGTGAAGGCATTAGCATGGAGTTGCCAGACCTGGTTAGGCGGCTGGATCGCTCGGCAGCCGCTGGTGATGCCAAGTCGTTCCGAACGGCTGCCCATACTTTAAAGTCGTGCTTGCGATACATCGCACCATCAGAGCACAACCACCTCGCCGCAGAATTAGAACGTTGTTGCGACGACAACCAGTGGTTTGAACGCCTTTGCAAAGACTTTAAAGGGAAAACGGGCGGTGCTGAATTGAAACATTTACGTCAGGTACAACAGATCGCCAAATCATGGGTGATACGCGTGCAAACGCCGCCTGAAAACAAACCATCGAATTCAGCCTCGCCAGCTCCACCCTTGTTTTAGGTCGATGGCAATGGGGAGGGATTGGCATCACTGCTATGCTACAACGCTGTCTTGTTCAAGCCCATTCAAACCGGAACCTACATTGTCTAAAACCACTCCCTCATCACCGATCAATGATCCGGCTGCCGATCCGCATGCGGATAAGTACAACGATCCACGTGCTCATTTCGGAACGAAGGCTTGGTTAGGCGTGATTGCGATCCTGGTCGGTGGGGCGATTTTTGCCGTCTCCAGTATCTACGCGCGGCGGACACGACTCGTCGAAACCACCAAATTCTGGGGCGAACCGACGATCCTGGCGATCCAGCTCGGAGATCACGTGATGTTGCTACCGCGCGAAGGCAGCGAATTCAAACCCGTCGAACTGACCGCCTTCCCTGGCTTAGGGCATCTTCGCAAAGCACTCCTCGATGAACGGCATTACCAGTGGTCGACAAAAGCTGAAATGGGTGTGAACGATTTTTGCCAGTCGACCGACGATGCCCAGTGCGTGCGTTTAGAATTTTCCGATCCCACGTTGAAGCGATTTGAAACCGCACGTGTTGATATCGAGTTAAACCACGGCGTAGTTGGCCCCGCTGATCAATCCCAGCGTGTGCATGTTATCGATCGCGTTCGTCCCGCCCTGAAACATCAAATTGGATTGTTGATGCGGGTGGAGCAGAAGAGCTATGACGAGCGGCAGTGATATATTTTTCAACACGCTCGCGCACGCCGGGAATTATACGAACCGCATTTTCATAATAGATCTTTTTCAAAACGTCGTCTGGCAAATCCACGCCGTAAATACGCCACATGCCCTGCGGCAATGGAGACTTTTCACTGTAGGGCATGTACTCGTCACTTGTTTCAAAGAACCGCCAATACAGATGCAGCCGTTGTTCAGGCCATGGTCCATCGGTGCCGAACAGCAGTCGGTCAGCATAGCGAACCATGAAATCTCTCGCCGTGAACGGTTGCCGGCCCAATTCGCTGATCCGCGAAGCAGGCTCGATCCACAAGTTCGGATACAGGTCGAGCCATTTGCCAACGGTGGCCAAATCTTCGGAATTGTTGGCAATGTGAGCACCGATGAACTGGGTGTTTGGATGCCTCGCGATCACACGATTGCGCGCCAATAACAACTCCTGGCGTGAAGGAAACTCGTCGCCGTGAAAACTCCAGTCAGGATGTCGCGACAATTCTTCCCAACGCTCATTGTCGGCATTGATCGGTTCAAAAAATGCGGCTGGGTCGGCGGTGTGGATGATGACAGGAATCTTTAACTCACCACAAACGGCCCAAATCGGATCCCAACGCTGGTCGTCGATCTTGATCAACGTTCCATCAGGGTTGCGATATTCTAAACCGAACTGCTTGAAGATTTTCAAGCCCGAAACACCACGGGCGACAGCACCTCTTAGTTCCTCCGCAGTTCGCTGGGCAAAGCCCTCACGATGACACGCCCACGTCGCGGGATCAACGCTGGCTCCATCACCACGCCAATCCACATTCGCGTAGACCACGAAACGATCGCGATACTTCGCCCATAGATGTTCAAGATGCTCGTCGAGTTGGCTGCCCAATTTGCCGTCGAGCGATGCACAGACGGCGATACTGTTGCGATCCATCATGGCGACAAAATCGTCCAACGCCTGCTCGTTATGCCGCAGCCGATAAAACAAATGAGTGTGTACATCAACAACGGGATAACGCGCCTGTGTCAAAGACGTGGAGGCAACTTTCAACTGCGAGACAGGGGCAAAGTTACGCACCGAAAGATCGCGTCCATCACGACCGTCGAGTACGGGCGTGTCGAGTACGGGGGCAGCCTCCTTTGCAGTGGGCTGCGTTCCTTCATCTGCAAAAGTGAAGCAACTACAACAGGTGATTAACAGGAACGTTAAAATCGTTTTCGTCGTAGTCATATCGATTGAATACATTTGAGTTTTGGAAACAGAGCGGCGAGTTGATGGGCACGTTCTTCAGACACGAGGTCATGCGGCCCTGCGTTTGTCGTTGCACCGCGCCATCCTAATCCGCCTCGCATCGCCGTGGTAATGGCCGACCGATCGGCAACACCATCGCGTTCAATCGCAATCGCTTCCAAACGCACAGTTCCCGCAAATAGCTCGGCGACCAAGTTGGTTCGCTGTGGATCGCGGGTTGGCAATGCTGAAAAATCATCGTGTTGATACTTTTGCAGCAGCCTCTCTGAATTCGGTGCGAGACTGTCGCTGATGCGTTTGCCCGCGTGGTCGTAGTGATAGAACCCTTCGCCGACAGCCACCCCGGGCCGTTTGGCTTTGATCATTGCTGGTAGCAACGGCGAGGGATCCATTCGCGAGGGGAACGCGGCCCACACGATTCGGCCACCGTCGAACGCCGTTCGCGCACCGATCAAATCGACCAGTTCCAACGGCGACATCGGCATACCCATTCGCAACGCTGCTCGATGGATCGTCTCCGCCGAGACTCCACCACAGAGCAAATCCATGGCCAAATTCAGATAGGGTGCTAGCAAGCGATTGACGACGAAACCAGGCGAGTCCCGAACGGTCAACGGCGTCTTGCCCAGTAAATTCGCATGAGAGCTAACCGCCTCGATCACGCTCGGTACGGTACCTGAGTGCGGGATCACTTCGGCAACATTTCGGTCAACGACGGGCATGAAAAAGTGCAAACCACATAATCGCTGCGGTGATTGCATGGATGCGGCGATCGAAGCGATCGATAGCGTCGATGTGTTCGTTGTGAGAGCCGCAGGATGATCAAACCACTTCTCCGCTTCGGCAAAGAACGCTTGTTTGATCTCCAGACGTTCAGCAATCGACTCGATCAACAACCAACGCGGAGCGGCGGCTCGCGCTATTAGCAGGTCATCGCGGTAGTCGTGTAGATGTCTGGGTCGCAATCGCACGATCGGTAGCGGGATTTTGCTGCCCCAGGGTGATGCGGAATCGGCAATGCTATCACAGGCTTGCAACACCAGGTCACAGCTGGACCGTAGAATTTCTTCATCTCGATCGGCTAACCAGACAGGCAGGCCAGCCCTGATATGATCGACCGCAATCGCGCGACCGACCACACCTGCGCCCACGAGCAAGACATGATCATGCGATGATTCATCCACACTCATGGGTTAGTCGTTTCCGAAATTTGGAGCATCGTTTCATCGGGCGGTGTAGTTGGATCGAGCGGCAGTTCAGTGGCTGGTTCTTCGCCAGGGGCCGGTTGCGGGACGAGCACGAGCCGGACGGGGACGCCGCGATCAGGCACCCGTTCGCTGAACGGTTCAAACATCAAACTGCCCGCGTCGGCGCTGCTTTGAAATGGAACATCGAGCATCGCGGAAGCGAAATTGGAAACACAAATCATGTCACCTGCATCGGCTGAATAGTGTTCGGTACCATCTTCAGGGTCTTTCCAAAACACACTGCCTGCGAACACCCACGGTTCTTTTAATTCGGTTTGCGTCTCGACATTGCGAACCCACTTTCGCCCATCGACCACATGGAACTCGTCACTGGGATTGAATTCTTCAACAGGCTCGTCATCACCAGCTTCTTCGCTCGTAGGGGTGGTTTCCGCAGACCCGGCATTCTCTGGTTCAGCGATTGGTTCATGCGGTCGATACATCACCCACACCGCGATGGTTTGACCCGACGGCGGTGCAAACTCTGGCTCCCATCGTACCGGCGTGCCACTGGTGGCCCCGACCGCCAACAATGCGGCGTGAACTTCGCTGCTCTTGGCAAACAACGCGATCAAAGATTCGTGTTCTTTGCTGCCGACCGGGCAAGCGAACATCTCAAGCGGGCCACGTTGCATCGCGACATAGCCATCGACGTATACACGTTTGGATTTCAAGTCGACCCATAGATCAGCTTGCTGACCAATTTGTTTGGCACCAGGAGGTGCTTCGTACATGTCGGCGATGCGTCGCAAAGCCCGGCGGTGGGCGTCGATGTGAGCTTGGATTTCGGGGTCGATCTCGTATTCCTCGTCGTACAACCCATCGCCCACATCCGGCGATTCCATCGGCTCGTCAGCGGGCGATTCAGTGGGCGGTAGAGCGGGTAGCGATTTGGGGGTCGGTGGCGACGCCGGTTCGTTTGCTTGGGCAGTGGCCTCTACCGGTGCGGGGGTCATCGTCGATCCCTTTTCGCTGAGCAGTGATTCATCTGGCTCGGTGTCGATCCGTTGCGTGTCGGCGGGTGTGGTTTCCGCTGGCACCGCCCTCTCCTCGCTGGCGGGGGGCGTTTTATGTTGACAGCCGACGGCGTTCCAGCACGCAATTATCGCACAGGTCAACCAAACAAACGAACGACTGGCGATACTTTGATGACACAACACAGATGGCATGGAAATCAATCGTTTTGAGAGATAAGGGAAGCAGAAAGACAATTTCAGAAGACGGTTAACCCGCCCATTAACAGACTACCTGATCGACTGCCCGAGGTTTTCCATCTTCCGCGGGCGAGCAGGGTGGTTAAACTGCCAACACGATTCAGTATCCCTGTTGTCCGCCCATCGGTCCATGACATTGACGAAAACTGCCCCCACGAAACGCAAACGCCGCAAAAGCACAGTGGCCACCACGCCTGACGCTCCGCAGCCAACCGCTGAAACTCACCCTGGAACGCCAGATTTCGGTGTGCCGCTAGACGATTTGATGTGGGAAGTCGTACGGGGATCACTCGGCAGCGGTCACTCCAAGGGCACGTCCCGTGCCACGCCGTGGGGCGATTGGGAGGCGGGCGGGGCGGTTTATCTGTGGGGCGTGGCGACAGCGATCCAGGGACCGTCGACACCGCTGCAACGAACCTTAGCGAAACTGGCATGTGAAGATTTCGATTCAGCCGAGTCGACAGGCACGTCAAAAGTTTCGACCAGCCAGCCCGATCGGGAGTTATTGATCGAGGAGGCCGCGAAGTTTGTCGATCGCGTATTCAGCGATGAAATGAGTGGCGTCGAGGCGGCCGAAGCGATTTTATGGGCCGCTGCGATGCCTCAACTCAGCGACATTTTGCCTGCAGAAACCTGGTGGCAATGCGGCGAGCAGTTATTGCAACTCCGCGCCGATGCCTCGTTGCGTTCTGACGCGACATCCCCACTGCATTTGTTATTGGCCGGTGAACTCGGTTTGACCTTGGCCTGGCGACTCAGTGTGTTGCCCTCGTGCGAAAAGATTGCATTGTCATCGCTAGAAGCCGTCGCGGCATTCTTGCAAGGCGAGGGTGAGTCGATCGACCGTGCCCTGATGCCTGTTGGTGAACTGCGGCTGATCGTCGCTTCGTTAGTTCGCTGTGAAAAATTGTTTCCAATCGTGGGAAAACGTGCTTCAAAAAAATTCACCAAACGTCAACGTGAGATCGCGGCGGAGTTTGCGACGTGGATGGCCGCGTTGATGCGACATGATGGCACGCAAGTCTTCTCGCAAGCGGATGCTGCCGACTGTCGTGACGATTTTGTGGCAGCGAAATCAACCAAACTGAAGACTACCAAGCGGAAGTCGAGCTCGCGATCAAAAACGAAAATCAAGCAACCTGACTTGCATGGACTGATGGATGCAGCCTGTGAGTTTGACCGGGAAACGTTGGCACCCGCGATGGCTGCCTCGCTCGGTCAGGGTCACTCGGGTGGTCGATTGGCATGGGAAGTTTCCTTGCCCGAAGCGATGTGGCACAGTGAAACAGCCGCGGCGATGGTGATGCTGCCCGAATGGGACGTCCGACGAGGTCGCACGTTCATTGATTACTCAGGCGAGGATTTTTATGTGGAAGTCATGGGGGGGCGACGATCACTATTGCAAGGCATCCATCAAACGATGATCCAGGTCGATGGCGTGACACAGCAAGCGAGCGGCCCGTGGGAATGCACTTGCGAGTATACTGACGATGACGTGCATTTGATTGAACTCGAACAACCTCACACTGGAGGCGTCGTGTTGCAGCGGCAGTGGATGTTGGTGCGAGACGATTGTTGTGTGATGGTTTCTGACGCAGTGTTACCTGCCAATAAGAACGACCGGCAAACGGTGTCTGCAAAGCTTCCTGAGATCCGCTGTGTCAGCCGACTGCCGTTAGCTCCAGGTGTGGACGTGATCGAAGACGCCGAGACACGTGAGTTGCTTCTGAGCGATGGCAAGAAACCGCGAGCGATGTTGATGCCGTTAGCGGCCAACGAATGGAAACTCGGCCCGTCGACGTGCCAAGTCTTTCTGTCCGAAGATCAACACTTGGTGGTCACGACGAGCGGTGTGGGAGCAATCTATTCACCGATCTGGTTGGATTTTCAAACTCACCGTTTCAATCGCAAACGAACCTGGCGGCAGCTCACCGTTGCTCAAGATCTGGCGATCGTGCCGCGACATGTGGCCTCGGCGTTCCGTGTCCAAGTCGGTAGCGAGCACTGGGTATTGTACCGTTCCATGCTCAGTCGTGGGCCGCTGTCGATGATGGGCAAACACTTGATCGCAGACTTCTTTGCCGCCCGTTTCCATCCTAGCGATGGCGGGATGGAAGATCTCGTGACCGTCGACGAGTGCGAGTGAGAAAATATGGCTGACCCCATTGATAAGACACAAATGCAGTGTCCCGCAAAGGAAGCACCGAACCGTATCGCCGAAAATTGGCGACGTGTCAGCAGCGAAGTGGCGACGGCTACCCGCACCGCCGGACGTGATCCATCCGAAGTCCGCGTGGTCGGTGTGAGCAAGTATGTCGACGCGGAGATCACGAGCTGGTTAGTCGAGGCGGGTTGCTGCGATCTGGGTGAAAATCGCCCGCAAGCGTTGCAACAAAAATACGAGTGGTTTGCCCAACAACGCAGCGATCTGGCAGCGAATCTACGTTGGCATCAAATCGGACATTTGCAACGTAACAAAGTGCGGTCTTTGTTGGCCAGCGGAGCGATGATTCATTCGATTGACAGTGAACGGTTGCTCAACGAGGTGGCTGAAGAGGCCACGCGTCAGGCGATTAGCGTGGACGTGTTGATTGAAATCAATGTCAGTGGCGAGGCGGCGAAAACAGGGTTACCGCCTGCTGAATTGTCAGGCCTTTTGGATCGCTATTGTTCGCGGCGGGCGGCGCACGAGTCCCCGACCTGCGGTGTCCACGTGCTGGGATTGATGGCGATGGCGGGTTGGGGCACTGATCTCGATCAAGCCCGCCCGCAATTTGCACGGCTGCGAGAACTACGAGATCAAATTGCCGCACAGACCGGTTTTGCCTTAAACGAATTGTCGATGGGTATGAGCGGTGATTATGAAGCTGCGATTGCCGAAGGTGCCACGATGGTTCGGATTGGCTCGAATTTGTTTACTGGCGTGCTGTGAGGTGGTGACGCCCTCCAGAATGAGTAAAATACGGAGATCCCGATCCCCCTCACTCCCCAACTGGTTTTCAGATCATGGCATCGAAGATAAACATCGCCCAACGCAATACTTCCAGAATCGCTTTTCCAACCACTGATCGGCGGCAGTTTCTTGGTGTGCTCGCGGCCGGAATCGGCACGATGGCAATGCCATCGATCAGTCGCGGGGCGGCCAATGAAGAAGTACGAATGGCCGTGCTCGGTGCGGGTGGACGTGGCGGTGAAATCGCCAGCGCGATCAAGGTAACTGCCGGTGCCAAACTTGTGATGGTGGCTGATCCGGATCAGGGTCGTGCCAATCAACTCGCGGAAAAATACAAAGCTCAAGCCGTTACGGATCTTCGCAAGGTATTGGACTCCGACGACATTGATGCCGTCGCCATCACGACCTGCAACCACTGGCATTGCTTGGCGGCCATCTGGACGCTTGACGCTGGCAAAGACGTGTATGTCGAAAAACCTTTGTCTCACTCCCAGTGGGAAGGTCGCCAGGTTGTCGCGGCGGCGGCTAAATCGGGACGCATCGTGCAGCTCGGTACCCAACAACGCAGCGATCCGATTCAAATGCAAGCTCGCAAGTTTTTGCATGAAGACAAAGCTCTTGGAGAGGTTCAATACGTGCAAGCGAACCGACTCGGTCCACGCGGCTCGATCGGTCGCCGCGATACTCCACTGGCACCACCTGCCGGACTCGATTACGACTTGTGGCTCGGACCAGCCGCCGACGAGCCGATCTTCCGCAACAGTTTTCATTACGACTGGCACTGGGACTGGAATACCGGCAGTGGTGAGATGGGTAACTGGGGTGTCCACATTCTTGACGACGTCCGCAACGTGGCCTACCAAGATCAGATTTCGACACCGAGCCGAATCAGTTGTGGTGGTGGACGGATTGGTTGGGATGACGCTGGACAGACTCCCAATGTGCATTTCGCATTGTTTGAAACGGAGACGTTCCCCACGTTGATCGCGCTGAGCAATCTCACATCGTCACCCAAGGCGAAAGGGCCGTGGAAGGCTAAGGGGCAAATGATGGTCGAGGCACCGGGTAGCGGTTATGCAGTCGTTTGCGAAGGCGGCACGTATCTCGGCCAGCGAGGTCGAGGCCAAGCCATTGATACCGATGGCAAGACGATCCGTTCGTTCAAAGCCGATGTCAATACGGTGCCCGCCCACATGAAAAATTTCGTTGACGCCGTCCGCAGTCGTAATGCCGAGTCGTTGGCCGCGCCAATCGAGAACGGACACCACAGCACGGGTTGGTGCAACCTCGCCAACGTGGCCTTCCGAGCCAGCGGTGCGTTTAATGCCGAGCAACTACAAAACGCCTCGGATCTACCTCAGTGGCGAGCCTTGCTAGGCGAAATGACCGCACCTCTGAGTGAGTTCGGAGCCGACGTCAGCGATTTGAAATCCAGCCCAGTGTTAACTCACGATCCAGCCACGGAAACTTTTGTTGGCGAACACGCTGAGTTGGCAAACCCGTTCTTGAAGCGAGAGTATCGCAGCGGCTACGAAGTCAAACCGGTGGCATAGATTCCGAAAATGAGCGAGGGCTCGAGGTTGACCGGAGAGGCACTGCGGACACAAACCGGTTACTTGCGGGCCATAGAAGATCGTCAAGACGCTCGCTCTCGGTAAGGGCGTTTCCATAGAAACGTGACATCGTTGCTACGCCACACACTTGCCCTGAACTTGCTTCGGGTGGCGATCAACCATAGTTAAATCTTGGCTGCAAGTCGGAAACGGTGACCGGTACAGCTCGCTGGATAATCGAATGGAACACGGTCGTATCCGTCGCAAAGAACCTCGTCGCTAAGGTCAAATCTCCCAGCAGCACGCTGTTGGTCTGCGAAGCGACTGGAGGTTACAAGCACGTGCTTGTCGACGGTGAACGCGAAGCGGGAATTCCGGTTTGTATCGCTAATCCACGCCAAGTTCGTGGCTTTGCAAAGAGACTTGGGTATTTAGAAAAAACGACGTCATTGGCGCTCGAATGATTCGACGTTTTGGTGAGGATGTCGACAGTCATTTGACCAAGCAGCGGTGCTCCGAAGAGAAACGGGATCAAGCGCTGGTGCGTCAGCGTTGCCAAGTCATGTTACCACTTCTACCATTTTGGAGAGCTACTCACAGGTTTGTGACAAAAACAAGTAGTTCAGAGACGTGATGATCAGACGAGCCCGTCACGGATGGCGGCGGCAACCGCGGCGGCACGATTTCTAACCTGCAATTTCTGATAGATATTTCGCAGATGGCTGTCGACGGTGTGCGTGCTGAGATCTAAATCTTCGGCGATCTGTCCTTTGGTGAGTCCCTCGACCATCAACTTCAAGACGTCATGTTCGCGGTCGGTTAACAAACCATCGACGCGCTCGTTCGATCGCTTCTTGAATTGATCGAGTACTTGTCGAGCAACCTCGGGACTGACCGAGGCTCCGCCATCGAGAACATCATAGATGGCAGCTTCGATTGATTCCGCGGAGGATGTTTTAAGCAGATAACCATCAGCGCCCGCTGAGATTGCTTGGAAAACGCGTTCCCGATCATTGAACGCGGTTAAGATGATGATTTTGACGCTAGGAATTTGCGATTGTATTTTCTGCATCGCCTCGATGCCGTTGATTCCTGGCAATCCGATATCGAGTAACAGCACGTCCGGTGATGCGTGTTCTTGCATCGCTTCGATCGCTTCTTCGGCGTTGTCACAATTCAGATCGCAGACGAATCCTTTCATCTGATCAATCATCTTTACCAGAATCCGGCGATAGCGATCATTGTCTTCGACCACCCAAACGACGGTCGTTGGATTTTTTTCAGGCTGAATCGGCACTGGTTGTCGAACCGGTTAGGGGAAATACTATTGAAACCTTCACGCCCTCATCGGAGGTGATGCTCACGTCGCCGCCAAGAATCGCCGCACGTTCGCGCAGGCTGTCAATTCCGAAATGCTTTCTGCGATGAATGGTCTGCATCGATTGAAGTCCTTCTCCATTATCGCAGATTTGCATCTTAAATGATTTTGATTCGATTCGAAGATCAATTATCACGCGACTGGCCTGGCTATGTTTGATGATGTTGTGCAAGACCTCCTTGAACGACAAAAAAACGGCTCGCCTCCATGCCAAACTCAAAGCTCCCTTTGCATTCGTTGGTGGGTCCGTGAATTCGACTTCGATACCATGCAACATTCTCACTGCGGTGAGTCGGAGCTGAACAATCAATTCGGATAGCGTCACGCTGGCTGGCTGAATCAGCCACAGAATCTCTCGCATCGCGTCACTTGTCTCGTCGACCGTTAGCTTGATCTCATGAACGTCCTCTTGGATCTCATTTGGCAGGTCAGCTCGCAATAGAATTGAATCACTGAGCAGCTTGATTGCGCCCAAGTTGCTGCCGATATCATCGTGGAGGTCGTTCGCGATTTGTTGTCGCAGGTCTGCCGTTTCTCGAAGATATCTTCGCCGCTGTAACCAGGTGTGAGTGATTGCTGTCACCAGCATGAGCGTCAGCATGGTTGCGATCAGTGAGACGATTCGGTTGACCCATGTGGCCACCGCCTCCTGCAGACTAAGTCGCGTAAGCGCGAGGTCGGCTTCTGCGAGTCGTCGCAGTTCGACTTGTTCGAGCCACAGCGTCAACGTCAGCAGGTTATGTCGGCTGTCGTGATTGTCGATGAGATACTGCGGTCCCCAGCCTTGAGCGTCTGTTTCATCGGACGGTTGGGAGACAGCGATCGTCGCGTTTGGAGCGATGTTTTTCCCTTCCGCAAAAACGCGGATTTCTGAAAATGCGATGGTTTTCAACGGAAGTCTTGTATCGGGTTCGGTTGTCGTGATACGAACGTACCTCGCATCCACCGACTTGACGGGTCGCGTGAGTTTGGGCTGGAATTCGATGCAAAAATCCTCCGTACCCGAATAGTAAGCCCGTGAGGCGACGGACAAAAGCATTGGCTGGTCTGTCGCGTGTCTTGCGGGCGTCGTCGTTCGATAAATGACGGTCGAATCTAAGAAGTCTGCCGACCTGGCAAGCTCGATTTGGAATCGCGAGGGAAACGCCCAGCCTGGTACGTTGAGTTGACCGATTGGATGGGCGGGAAACAGTTCAACAGCTTGAATCGTGTGCTCGCTTCGCAAGTCGAGTGTGATCGCGTGCGGAGAAGTCACCGAAACGCCTTGTGCGTTGGTGCGATATCCAAAAGATGGGCTCGGCGAGCGTCCCTGCATCGCGGGCAACGACATCAAGCCATCAACCACGTACCGAGCGGACCAATACGAATCCGATTCGCTCGAAGCATTGGTGCACACAGGACGCCCTTGGGCAACGTTGAGGTCATTTGATCGCACAATCAGTTCCCCCAGCGACCAAAAAAATGGAGGCCGCTTCATCGCAAGCTTCGTGCAGGTCACCCGTACGTACCTGGCCTTGATTCGCAGGTTAGGAAATTGTACGAGATAGTTGCTCGTTCGGACTCGTTCTTCGTCAGCGAAGGTGACGGTCCAGACGGGCGATCGAAATCGTAGATCATTGGATGCTTCGATTTTCAACTCGGCGGGAAAACCGTAGCCGTATTCAAGTCTTCCGTTGTCGTTGAACATCGTTGGCATTAGTGCGATCGAATGAATCTGGACTTTCGCACCGAAATCCACTTGGATCCACATCGGTTCCATAATCTCCGAAACCAGCGGATGATGGTATCCAGCCCGGAACATCCGTTGGGGCGTCACCAGCGGCAAGGTCTGTAACGAAGACTCAATGTCTCGCTGGTATTGCTCTAATGAATTGAGCTTTGGACTCAACCATCTCAACGACCGAGGTATTTTATCCGCGGGCGACGAGACTGGAGTTTGAGCAAATGTCGGTTGGCACAGCAGCGTGATCGAGATCACACAGTCAAGCAAACCGGCGCTGATCCAGCGCGAACGATGTGAACAAATCGGTTTTCTCATAACGCATCCCTCTCCTCCATTTCGTCGGACGGATTGTCATGTGGGGTCCCCCGACGGATCAACGAGCGGGCGAGACGTTCATGGATGTTTCCAGCGGTAGCCACAGGCTAAGGCGGAAAACACAGAACTAGAATATATGCACGATACCACGCGTTCGCGTGATGGATTCCCGAGTTTCGTTTCCCTAGAATGAAAATCGTCGTGGGAGGGGCTGGTTTGTCCCCTACTCCGTTTCTCGTCGCTTCTCTCGGTTGGATCATCATGCATCGACTCCTGAATTATCTCAGTGTTGGCTTGCTTTTTTGCTGTTTTGCGTTGTCGGGCTGCGGCTCGGAGCCCGCAGCCGTCGAATTGGGAGACGCTGAGCCCGATCCGATCGCGATCAGCCCCGAGAAATTGAGGATGCAAACCGAAGAAGGCGAGTTCACTCCGGAGCAGTAGCTCCGACTCAGTTCTCTGTCTTCAAAGCGTCTTCGCTGTCGAATGAACAGCACGCTTTTTCACGTTTCTGATTTTTTAAAACAAAGGATTTCCAATGTCGAAACAAATTCGAAAATTCGGCTTTACACTCGTCGAGTTACTTGTGGTGATTGCCATCATCGGCGTGCTTGTCGGACTTTTATTGCCAGCCGTCCAGGCTGCACGCGAAGCGGCGCGACGGATGAGTTGTAGCAACAATTTCAAACAATTAGGTTTGGCGATACACAACTATCATGCTGCGTACAATCAGTTGCCGGCCGCCTCAGGAGGCACTCACGGTGCCAACAAGGATGGTAACTACAATGATCGGCTCAACGGGAGCAGGCGGAGTGGGCTGATCGAAATACTTCCCTTCATGGAGCAGCAAGCTCTTTGGGAACAGATCAGCAATCCGTTCCGAACTGGAACCCGCACCTTCGCACCCATGGGTCCGCGTTGCACCGATGACAACGGCCGTGGCAGGCCGGTTTCAGGCTCCACATCGAGCAATATTGCTTACACACCATGGCGAACACAGGTCGCTGGCATCCGTTGTCCGAGCGATCCGATCCGTCAGGGTGGTGCCGGTCAAACCAACTATGGCTTCTGCTACGGGGATGGTGTGCGTAACATCGGGCGTCCTTTCGGCAGGAACTATGAGAATGGTGGCGCCGTGCCATGGTATGAGGCTCGGGATGACGGTGCCAAACGAGGCATGTTTCATTACGGTAAATACTTCCGATTCCGTGGTGTTCTCGATGGTTTAAGCAATACCATTGCAATGGGGGAAATTGGTGTCGCCGATGGAGCGTTTTCTTTGCACACCTACGCCAAGGACGTGGCAGGAGTATTACATCGCCCGGTGGATCGTTGTAAGTCGGGCACGCATATTGATCCGGAAAATCCACGCAGGTATACACCCGGCGGCTTGAGCCCACGCGGACGACGATGGATGGATGGGTTCATACGCTATACGGGATTTAATGCGATTCTTCCGCCGAATAGTCCCTCGTGTGTTCACTCCGGTCGCGCTTGGATCGGTGTTTGGTCCTCGGGAAGCTACCATCAGGGCGGCGCTCATGTGCTAATGGGTGACGGCTCGGTGAAATTCATCACTGATAGCATTGAGGCCGGAGGCAACGGTGATTTGGGTGTCTCTTCGGCGACGTCAACGAATTACCTTCCCTCGGGATCCGAAAGTGCTTTTGGACTTTGGGGTGCACTGAGCACTCGAGCAAGCAAGGAAACGTCAACGCTTGAAGAGTAGTCCGCTCTGGTGGTGACCCCAAGATTGCTCCCACGCGAGATGTCTCAGACGGGAAACAAACGGCAATCGCCGTGATTGACTAGAAATTCGACTCCATCGTCCAAGACTCGCCATCTGCGGTTCTACGGCGCTGGAGGTGTTTTCAAGTTAATGCAGGATCTAATCAATCAAAAGTACCGCGTTGAGCCGCGAGAAACATGCTTGAAGTGGTGGGATCAGTTTAAGGAATGCGGGTTAGATGCTGTTCGACGGCCATAGAGCGAACTCGGTGGTTCATCAGCTGAGCCTCTCTGGAGCAGACCTAAGGGAGCCGGTGAGAGAGGGTCTGGGGGAAAACGATTTGGTTTGGTTCCCGAGGTGGCAGCGATGGCAGGCGGTCAGGTCGCTGAAGTCTTACCGCGGTTTGATACTCAAAGGTTCTGAGCCTGATTTTTCGACCATGATTGCGAAGCTGGCACAAGGAGTGTCGTCGGCTGCGGATCAAGGACGTTTGGTTTGATGAAGGCCGTTTGTGGGTGCGTGGTGGGAAGGGGCAAAACCCGATGACCTTTTTGCCGAAAGAGGTCGTTCCCGAGTTACAGCGTCAGATCGTTTGGGCGACCCAGCGCCATCTGCAAAATTTGGAGGAGGGGAATGACAACGTGTCTTTGCCGTTCGTTTCCCCCGAGAGACTGAGGCTTTTGACGAGTTCCGCTACGTCAGTCTATTGTTCCGATGGTGTTAAGCGGCTTGCTTCAGCGGCAGCGGTGCGGTGTCCGCTGGGATGCCACAGGCGCGTTCGGCTTCCGAGGGGTCGACAATTCTTTCAAGTCGTTCGAGCGAAGCTTCCACGCGCTGCGCGACTTCGCTCAAGTCGTCGTGGTTGTCGGCGTAGATCGGGTCGCCGAAACGGCAGTCCAAACGACAAAACGGCAATGGCACCTGGGTTCGGTCCCAAGCTTTGGTGATTAGCAGGCGGTGGCTGGCGACAAGGACCACCGGTAGAATCGGGATACCGGTTTTTTGGGATAACATCGCGGCCCCTTTTTGTACCTTGCCACGTGGCCCCTTGGGGCCATCCACAGCGATCACAGCCGGATTCCCTTGCTCACAGTGCCGGATCAGCTTGGCGAGCGCTGACGCGCCGCCCTTGCGTCCCTCGCCGCTGCTGCCGCGAATCGGAATGCAGCCACATGATTGCAGCAACGGTACGAGCAAATCACCATCACGCGATCGCGAAACCAGTGCCCCGGTATCAGGGTCGGACAAGGCGACCGCCGCAATCTGGTGAGCGTGCAGGATCGCGTAGATAAACTGGCGGTCGGAGTGGTACCGAATTTCATCACGACGATCGTTGACGACACGAATCCGCACTGTCCGACGGGTTATGGCAAAATACCATTTCAACAGCAACAGGAGGGCACGTTTGACAAGCGGCAATTTTTTGCTGGCGAGACGTTGGTTCATTTAGTGCTCGTATTGTTCCCAGGGGACTTCTTGAAAAACAACTCGCATGGTTTGGGCGTCTTGGATCTGCCCCATCAGGCGATCTTCGATTTCCCGTTCCAACATCGTTGTCGATTTCAATCGAATCGTCGCGGGCGTTCGATTTGTTCCGAGATACCGAGTGAGAGTCACCGATGTTTCTTTCGGGATCACATTCTGGCTGGTCATCAGTGCGTTCAGCTTCATCCTGGCGAACGGTGGCACACCGCGTGGTCGGGCAATGTTTAACCGACACACCCAATCCACGAATCGTCCGTATTGGGCGGTGATATCGGCATGAGCGGGGCGAACGCCAGTGACCTGGTATTGTGTGTCGGTGTACTGTACAGCAAATTGCAGATCGTTGGTCTGGGTCGCTTCCGCGTCCATCCCAAATCGTTCGCGTTGTTGGGCATCTGTGATGCCGGTCTGGGCGTGGGCCGTCAACTGCATGAGTTGCTCAGTCGTTAGGCTGGTTCGCTGGCGATGTTCGCGGTCCAGCAACACAACTTGATCGCGAGGTAAATCAAAGATGGTCCAAGGTTGATTTTCATCAGCGGGAAAATCGTAGTAGACGCCGTTTTGATAGGCGATGGCGTGCGTTTCAGCGGGCGTTGTTTCACTGCCTTGAAAAACACGGGTAGTCACCATCCACTGCCGCTGCGGGGTGGTCGCCGGAACGAGTTGATTGGTGTGGAGGTGGTCATCGGCGAGCATGAGGCTAGCGCTGAAGGACCACCAGACAAGTGCGAGCAGGATGAGATGGTGTCGTTTGCCAATCATGCTGTCACCTCCGTCTGAACTGCTAGTTGGCTGTCGTGGGGCATCGCATGATCGATGGCGACTGCCTTAAAACAGCGTCAATAGCAAACCCGCCGGTTTGGCTCCATCCCAAAAAGCAATTGCCTTCGCTCACGATGAGTGCATCGCGACCGAAGGCAGGCGTGAGTTGAGGATGTTCAGGCAACAGCCAGCGTCAGACGCTTAGGCCATTTCCTTGAGGCCCTTCAAGGGGCGGATGGTCAGTTTCTTGCTAGCGGGCTTGGGGGCCAACCAGATTTCTTCACCATTGGCTGGGTTACGACCTTTTCGTTTGGGCTTGGCGGGAACGTCCTTCAAGACGATCTTGCAAAGACCAGGGATGGCGAATTGGCCGGGACCACCCTTTTTGAGCGACTTTGCGATTTCGCCAGCGAGTGCGTCGAGGACGGCGGCGACATCTTTCTTGCTCAACTCCGTCTCTTCGGCGATGTTAGCGAGAATCTGGGTCTTGGTGGGTGCTTTGGGTGGAATGGCTGCGGGCATGGACTAAACCTGTAAATTGGATACTGAGACAGGAAAAAACGAGAGAAATCAAAAGCGTTTCTGCTTCGTTGCGGCCCCAGTGTTATGTCGGCATCATAAAACTCGCAACCCACTTGACCGATAAAAAGCACGTGTTTTTCCGTGTTTTTACTAAAATCAGGCCAAAAAGGCCCTGAGTCAGCCTTCTGCTCCGTTTGTCAAGACCTGATCGACAGCTTCACTGAACATTTGAATCGACTCCGAAGTGCTCTCGGCGATGCGATCCCCAGCCTGCGAAACACGCTGCAAACCGCTCGTCACGTCCGCCATCGCCGCGTCAATATTCTGTGTTTGATCGGTTGTCGAACTGGCTGCCAGTGGCTCGCCAGCGGGGGCAATCGAGCTGCTGCTCTCACCGCGACTGTTCGTCGATAGTCGCTGCAAATCAGCACTGGACAGCGGCTCGCCTGCGGGCACGAACACGTCGTTCTGCGATACTGAGGCGGCGGCTGGTGAGGTGGATGCGGTCGAGACGCTACTGGTTGAGGTTACGGGCGTGAGGTTCAAGCCGCCCGTACTGTTCTGCAAGCTGATCAAAACCAATCTCATGTCACCGGATTCGCCGCGACGTTGCACGACCGAGGAATCGTTCACATTCGCCGCCAGGCTCACGTCGACGGGCGTTTGGCTGGCTGCGCCCGCTGCGGCGGGCCGCTTGGCACTGACCGTCACGGCAGACCCGGTGTCGTTCAGGCGGACTTGCAGGTCCGTCACCGCGCTCAATGCCGCTTTGCTGGATTGAGCGAAGACCGCCGTCCCGCCTGGTGTGACGGCTGCCAACACCGCGATGCTGGGCCGCGAACTGAACCAGTTTGCCACGCTGTAGTATTCTGCTTTGACACTGCCTAGCTCGAGCTGCACGGATTCATCGCCCTCACTGACTTCGCTATTGATGTCAATCGCTAGCGCAGTATCACCATTGTGCAGGAATGGCACGGCAGGAATATTGAGTTTGTAAGAGCCTGGCAACAAGTTCGGCACACGAATGCCGTCGGGCATCACTAGCACGCTGCTGTGATTGAGCGGCACTGAGACGGATTGATTCAAAGCATCGGTGCCAGTGAGCGTGAACGCTGACAAGTCGCCGCTGAGCAAACCGAACGTGCTGCTGTTGAATTTGACGTCGATCGCCCGACGTTGATAGTCCGCAATCGTGATCGTCATCGTGGCCGGACCGCTCTTGAGTCCTAACGAATCTTCGACCTCGAATTGAAACGTCACTTCGCCAGTGAAATCAGCGTTGACGGGTGTGTATGAGATCGACTGGCCATTGGTTGTGACTGTCGCTGTTCCGCTACTAGGTGTCGTGACACCAACAAACTTGAGAGTCTCGCCGGTATCGACGTTGGCGGGCAAATCGGAAATTGACAGCACCGTTGATGCAGCGGCACCTTTAACCAAGGTGATCGCGCCGGCCTGAATCGGCGGTGCATCGTTAACGCTCGTGACGTTGAACGTGGCTGTCGCTGTCGACAATCCACCGCCCGTATCGCGAATCGTGTAGGTGACGGTTTCAGTACCGTTGAAGTTGGACTTCGGTTGGTACAGCAGCGTAGCGCCATTGTTGCCGATCGACACCGTGCCGCCCGCCGATGGAGTCCCCATCGCTGAGATCACAAATGCTTGGTTGTCGCTATCACGAGTGTCGTTGGCGAGCACATCGTAACTCGCTTGCGCTGCGTCTTCGTTGATCGCGGCACCGCCTTGAGCTGGGAACGTATCGGCCACGGCAGTTGGTGGATTGTCGGTCGAACGCACGGTGATCGTCACGGCAACCGAATCGGTGCTCGTGCCATCGCTGAGCGTGTAATTGAAGGTATCGGTTCCGATGAACGAGGTCGCTGGCGTGTAGTTGAGTGATTTGCCATCGGCTGCGATCGTGACCGTGCCCCCGGCGCTCGGAGTGGTTACTGCCGTTACTGTCAGCGTCTCGCCAGGACCCGCCGTGCCGAGTTCGTTGGCCAACACGTTAAGCGGATTGGCTCCCGATCCAGCATCTACGATGAAGGTATCATCCACACCGACAGGAGCTCCATTGACCGAATTGACAGTGACGGTCACTGGAACCGTGTTTTGCACACCTCCCGGTCCAGAGACGCGATAGGTGAACTGGGCCGTGCCGACAAAATCGGTCGCGGGAGTGAAGCTGACTTGACCATTAGCCAGCGAGACCGTGCCGCCCGTCGTCGGCTGCGTCACGCTGACAACGGTCAAGTTTCCGGTGCCCGAAACGATCTGGTCGTTGGCGAGCACGTTCAGTACCGTTGCGCCACTGTCTTCGGCAACGGTGAAGGTATCCGGCGCGACTGTGAATGTTTGTCCAATCGCCAGCGAAGTGCTACCGTAACTGACTGCCTCTGCCGGTACATTGTTGTTGTTGAAGAACAGTAGCACAGCGCGATTATTGCCGTCCGCCGGATCACTGACAAAGTTCACCGAACCGGACGCGAGGGCTTCCATGCGAACTGTTGCGATCAACGTTTCAGCCGCGTTGGTTGGTGTTGTCCCGCTGTTGACCGCACCGAGTTCGTCGATCAAGCCCGTGTTCAGCGTACCGGAGCGAGTGTTACCGAACGTCGTTGGGTACTCAATCGTTTGCCCAGGGACCGCACGCACCAAAGTTCCATCGAAGACGATGTCGGCATAGGCGGCGTAGATTCCGCCTCGCTCCCCACGGTCGCGTTGATCGGTGCCATACATTTGCAGCAAGAACGTTTGACCGACGCCGATCGACGTGATTGGGTTACCGTTGAGATCCGTAGCTTGAAGTTTAATCCCAGCTAACGGTTCGCCCGCCACGCTGACACTGAACGATTCTGTTTTGACGTTACCGGCGCGATCCGTCAGCGTCACTGTGAAGGCGTTCGCGCCAATCTGCGCCGTAGTGGGCGTCCAGTTAATGACCCCGGTGCCTGGGACAATCGTGGCACCGCTCGGGAATGACGCCAAGGCGTATGTCACGCCACTTCCTTCCTCTGGGCTAACGAGATCGGTGCGGTAGGCGGTGTTGACGTTCCCCGTTGTTGTCACGGAACTGACATTGAATGTCGGCGACGTTGAGTCGAATGTAAGCGTGATGGGGGACGAAGTTGTTGATGAAACCCCGCCCACAATTTGTCTCGCCGCCAGCGAGTAGGATTTGTCGACATTGGCCGAGATGTTGTTGCTGGTGATTGTGATCGTCGAACCTGTGGCGACGCCGGTGCCGACGATCGTGTTGTTATTCGATGTGTCAACGATTTGCACAGTCGCGCCAGATGTCACGCCCGTGATATCAAACGTCAGCGAACCGATGTTGGTGATGTTGTCAGTGTTACTTGTACCGGAATCGCTCGAAGCTCGAAGATCGATCGAGGTTGGTGCGGTAACAGTTTGGCTGGTTGAGTTGAATGTGAACGTCACGGTTTGAGTATCCGATGCGTCACCCGCCCCAGTCGTGGCGAACACACCTACAGCCACATCCACACTGCCTTGAAAGCCACTTACGGGAGTCACCGTCACCAACCCGGTTGTCGGGTTGACCGTTGCAGTAGCGTTGTTGGAACTCGTCCCGCTGACGAAATAACTCATCGGATCGCCTTCCACATCAAGCCCAGCAAGCTGCAATGTGGCCGGTCCGCCACTGGAGACAACCGGCTCAGTGATCGGCTGAAGGAATGGCTGGCTGTTGATCAACCGAGTCTGACCGTTGACGACTTCGGTATCTTCGACGACCGTCACCGACACGACTTCTTGGAACTGATTGCCGTTGCTGTCGGTGATCGTGAAAGTCACGTTCGTGGTGCCAGTGCCTGCCAATGCTTTGAGCATCACCACACTATTCTCGGTATCTTCAAAAATGGTGGCGCTGTTGATTTTGATCGGGGTGGTCGGTTTGTCGTTACCGTCTACATTCACTTCACTAATTGGTTCGCGTACGTACTTCTCTCCTTCAACGAGTTGCCCAAACACCGAGTGATTGAAATCCAGGAATCGCGTCGGTACTTCCGTGACGAAGAATTGCGAGTTGTTGGTATCGTCCGACGACTTGGCGAACGATAGGACACCAGTGCGATTGTGCTGCAAGTCAGGGTGGAAATCATCGTCAAAAGTGCCGAGATTGGAGCCGCCCGTGCCGGTGCCCTGCGGATCGCCACCTTGGATCACGAAGTCGTCGACCACACGGTGAAACAAAATGTCATCGTAGAATCCCGCTTCAGCCAACTCGATCACGCGGCCCGCAGCCACCGGTGCCCGGTCTTCAAACAACTCAAACACCATGTCGTCGTAGCCGTTCATGTCTAATCGCAACGACCGATTGCCAGTCAGAACAGTTGCCGACAACAGAGCGGGATTACCGACCGAAACGGTCACTGTCAGCGGCCCACCTTCGGCATCGTACGCATCGACTGGAATATGCAGCGGCGAACCAATCTGCACCGACTGAGCACCGATCGGTTTGAAAGTCGGTCGCTCATCAGTTGGATTCACGAATCCACTAAGCTGGATTAGTGATTCGATCGATTGCACACCCACCAATCGTGAATTGTCAGGTAATATCCACGTCGGATAGCTGGTGATTTGCAAGCTAGCGTACTGAGGGTCTTGCGAACGGGTGGCATTGTCGAGCGCAATGTCAGTGAATGGAAGGTAATCGCCGCCGTCTTCAAACATATCTTTTTGCTGAGTACAGAACGGACACCAGTATGCGCCGTACATTTCAAATCCTTGTTGATCGAGCCACTTGGCCAGCTCCACCAAGTCCAGTGCCGGTTCACCTTCGGCCTGCAGACTCGAAACGCCGCGATCCGTGCTCGCACTGTCGCTGGCGGTGGCATCCGTGAAAGCCGAGAGATTGTCGTCTGTGGTGACGGAAGAGTTTGTGAACAAGAGTTCGACATCAGCAGCCATCATCTGCCGAGCTTCGAGTGTTTCCAACAGCAACCGCCCCCGATCGGAGAGGTTTTTGGTTTTGACGGAGGTGCCAGCGGCATCCAATGCGATCAGACTGGCAAGACGTTGGCGAAGTTTTTGAGCGAGATTCATCAGCAAACGCGTGTGGGAACGAGTGAAAGGCAGGATGTATCGGAAAAATCGACGGACGGCTGTCGTTTCAGCTAGGTTTTCCAGCAAAGACAGAACTGTCTTGCTAAGACGAAAGCCTACCCTAGGCGTCACACTACCCGGCAGATGGCAAAGTCAGCCTATGCAGTCAATTCTAACATCCGTCTGGCGCAGGAGCGTCCTATTAACGTTCCAATGATGCAAAACTGCCAATCGTGCTGCTGTAATTTCAGTTCAATTTCCCGACAGCAGCGCTAGATTTTCGAGACGCGACCACTATGCCAACTGTGACGGTTTTGACGTTAGCCAACGCCAATTGGTTCCCAGGCTCGCGTTTGTGCCGGTTTGTGGTTCCCAAAATGTGCAACAAATGCCCCAAAACACCACCGCAGCCAGCTGAAATCCATTCAGACTCTCCATCTCGAGGCAGATATTCTGCTCAACTCGTCAATAACGAAGTTCTTGGCAAACACTCTGCAGGCACTGCACGAAACCGCCGAACTACACCAATCTGCCTGCAGCTCAATCGCTTCAGCTCAGATTACTGGCGAACAGCCCTTGAACTCGTTGAGTGAAAAGCCTATTTTACCGCCCCGGCTGAAAAGCGACCCACCGGTTGCCGACAGCCCGAAGCAGGATTCCACTAAGAATCAAGCTTCAAAACGAGAAGAACAGCAAGCAAGAAAACAATTTTGAAACTTTGTTCGAATTGAACTTGCACTCCGTCAGCGGATCGCTATTCTTCTCAACCCGCAGCCAAGAAACAGCCAGCGAGCTTCACCGCTCAGGCTTCTCTCGACTGTGAATTTCAAGCGAAATAGTGACGAAAACTTTTTTAAGATTTCAATCACTCTTCCGCTTGACGAGAAGTCAGCCCATCGCTAACTTCTCCGCTCGCTCGAAAACGACCGTCCGAGATCACCTCCCTGTGAGACAGATTGATCTTGGCCGGCTGCTTTCGGCAGCGACTCCTCGGGTCGGTCACGCAAGTGATTTATCCGGGAAACTGATTTTTGACAATTTGGTTGTTTGGTAGTTGGCATCTGAAAAGAGCACCATATGTGAGTGTTGAGCCAGCCTTTTTCCGGGGCTTGGCAAGGCATTCACGCAAGGTAGTAAATAAAGTTCTTTAGAAGCGTCGCCAATTTGTTTTCTGTCACGCTTTAGTGCGGGGTGGGAGATGATTGGTGATAGTTCGATTGGATTCTTGAGAGGTCAGGCTTACTTAGAAAAGCCTGGCCGCTATGTGATATCGTTAATAGATTTAGATTGAAATCTGTGAGTTCGATAGCGAGCGATTTTGGAGTGGTTCGCCACAAAGGGGTTGCTGGTTTTTGAGTTCGGGATTTCGGTGGCCAATCTATCAAGGGCACATGGGGGATGTCTTGGCGTTAGAAGGAGAAGGGCGTGGAAGTCTGCGAAAAGCCTGGGGAAGTTGACACACAAGCGATGATCCCGGGGTACCCGACCGCAGCATACTGAATACATAGGTATGTCTGTAACAACCTAGTGAACTGAAACATCTAAGTAACTAGAGGAATAGAAAGAAAAATCGATACCGTCAGTAGCGGCGAGCGAAATCGGTATAGCCCAAACCGAGGGGGTTTCCCTCTCGGGGTTGCAGGACTTCAATATGGGATTGTGATTAGTTAATTGAACGACTTGGAACGGTCGGCCACAGAGGGTGACAGCCCCGTAAGTAAAAACTTCATCACACCTTAGAAGCACCTGAGTAGGTCTGGTCACGTGAAACCCAGACTGAATCAACGGGGACCATCCCGTAAGGCTAAATACTCTCTAACGACCGATAGCGAACCAGTAGCGTGAGTGAACGGTGAGAAGAACCCCTGTTAGGGGAGGAATGTGAACCTGAAACCATGTGCCTACAAGCGGTCGGAGCACTATTTTAATGTGTGACGGCGTGCCTTTTGCATAATGATCCGGCGAGTTGTGGTAAACGGCTTGGTTAAGTTCTGACGGAACGAAGCCCAAGGGAAACCGAGTCTGAATAGGGCGTTGGTCGTTTGCTGCAGACGCGAAACCTGTGTGATCTACGCATGGGCAGGTTGAAGCGCGGGTTAAACTGCGTGGAGGACCGAACTCACTTAGGTTGAAAACTGAGGGGATGACCTGTGGGGAGGACTGAAAGTGTAATCAAACCAGGAGATAGCTCGTTCTCTCCGAAATATCTTTAGGGATAGCGTCGAGGCAACTACTTTGCGGGGGTAGAGATACTGAATCGGATGGGGGCCCTTCCCGGGGTACTTCACCGAACCAAACTCCGAATACCGCAAAGACTATCTCGGCAGTCAGTCCCTGGGGGATAAGCTCCAGGGTCGAGAGGGAAACAACCCAGATCGCCTGCTAAGGTCCCGAAGACTTACTTAGTCACTAAGGAAGTTGAAATGCCGTGACAGCTGGAATGTTGGCTTAGAAGCAGCCACCATTTAAAAAGTGCGTAACAGCTTACCAGTCGAGCATTTCTGCGCCGATAATGAACGGGAGTAAGTAAGTCACCGAAGCAGCGGATTGTAGATTTATCTACAGTGGTAGGAGAGCGCCGATGATCAGATACGAGCCGTACGGTAACGAGCGGTGTTGGGGTCATCGGGTGATTATGCCGGAATGAGTAACGATAAAACAGGTGAGAATCCTGTTCGCCGAAAGCCTAAGGTTTCCTGGGGAAGGCAAATCCGCCCAGGGTTAGCCGGTACCTTACCCGAGGCAGAAGTGCGTAGGGGATGGATAGCAGGTCAATATTCCTGCGCCGGGTGTGTATTCGATGTGGGGACGGCGTCCAGAAAGTGAGCGGTACGAATAGAAATGTCCGTAGCGAAAGCTGAGGTGTTCAGGGTTAAAATACTGAGCATAAGCCAAGGCATAGCTCGAGAGCGTTTAAGTTCTCGAAGTCACTGGAAGGACGTCCAAGAAAAGCCACTAGGTTAAGCACTTGACCGTACTAAAACTGACACAGGTAGGCGAGATGAGAATTCTAAGGCGCTCGGGAGAACGGTGGTTAAGGAACTCTGCAAAATGGCCCCGTAAGTTCGCGATAAGGGGCGCCTAGCAATAGGCCACAGAAAATCGGCTCTAGCGACTGTTTATCAAAAACACAGGACTCTGCTAACACGTAAGTGGATGTATAGAGTCTGACGCCTGCCCGGTGTTGGTAGGTTAAGGAAGAGAGTTAGCCTCACGGCGAAGCCCGCGACCGAAGCCCCAATAAACGGCGGCCCTAACTATGAGGGTCCTAAGGTAGCGAAGTTCCTTGTCGGGTAAGTTCCGACCTGCATGAAAGGCGTAACGACTGGAGCACTGTCTCAACCAC
>JBGSMN010000218.1:0-8373 GCA_041740155.1 Rhodopirellula sp. | reverse complement strand
GATGGCAGCGCACTACGCACGTGCGATTCGCGAAATTCATCCCGACGGCAGCGTGCATCTGGCGGGCTGGTCGTTGGGCGGCAACATCGCCTTTGAAGTCGCACGTCAACTTGCCCAGCGTGGCACTCCCGTCGGCGTCGTTGCCTTGTTGGATTCAGGATTACTCTCGCCCGAAACCCAACTTCGCGAAGAAGATTTCCTGCCGCTGTTAACAGCCCTATTCCCAGGTGCCATGAACCTCGACTTGGAAGAAATTCGCCAAAAGAGTCCCGCCGATCAATTGCAATTTTTCGTCGATCGGGCGTCGCAAGCTGGCATTGTTCCTGACGATTTGAATGAGATTGTGGCTACGAAAGACACGCCAAACGCGGCCCACGTATTCGGCGTTTTTCAAGCTAACGTCAAAGCCGTTCATGAGTATGTGGCGGAACCGTACGCTGGCGATGTGCATCTCTTTCGCCCCCGTGATCAAGGCAAAACGAGTAATCTATTTGACGATCCGCTACTTGGTTGGCGTGAAGTCACAAAAAATACGTTCGTCCATGACGTGCCTGGCGACCACGCTCATATGCTGCAATTACCTGCCGCCGCAGCCATTGCCACCAAACTCGATGAACTCATGCAGCAATCGTTTTTATCGAAATAATCGTTAAAACAGCCAGGCAGGCCCTGCTGGATTGAATCTCATCAGTGAAATCTAGGACCTCGTACCTGTGCCCGCGTCCTAGGTTTCTGCGGACGAAGAACAACCATCCGTTCTCGTTACCATTTGAATCTGTCCACTCCGATGATTTGATCGCACCATGTCTGCAGCTCCCATTCCTTGGAAACATATCCGCAACATCCTCGTACTCTTCTCGCCATTGTGGATCGGAGCGGGATTGCTGTTCGGTATTTGTGGTCTGGGTATCGCGATCCTGGCCAGCGATCGCTGGTCAGCTCGTCAACCATTGGTGTTGCGAGACGAAGCCAACGGTGCGGTCGATCGGTTAGGCCGATTCTCCAGCCAAACGGAACTGAAGGCCGCTCAGGAGACGATCCTCGAATTGGCTCAAAATCCCGAAGTTGTTAGCGCGGCGTTACGTCAACTCGGGCCTCCCGACGGCGATAGCGATGCCGACTATCCAACGGCCCGCCAAGTCGAAGCGATTGCCAAAGAGTGCGTCAATGTCGTCGCACCCCAGGGGCGTGAGTTCGGTAACACGGAAGTGGTCTACTTGAGCGTTCAGGCTGAGACGCCGGATCGAGCGGGTGAGTTTTGCCGTGTTTTGCTCGACAGTCTCTCGTCACACCTCCGCGAAGTCCGCAGAATTCGCGCCGATAGCGTGATCGTTGAGCTAACACATGCTCGCGATTTGTCACGACAAAAACTCGATTCTGCATTGGCACGCATGCGGGAGGTTGAGTTGCAAGTTGGATCGGACCTCGGTGAACTTCGCAATTTGAATGAAACCATTTCTGGTGACGGTGCCAACCGCCGCACAATGCAAGAAATCGACCGCGAGTTGCAAACCGCTGAACTGGAGAAACGTCGACTCGAATCGCTGTATCATCTGCTTGTTGCTGGTTCCAAAGACGCTAGAACGTTGTTGATCAGTGGCGACGAATTACTTTCAAGCCAGCCATCGTTGCAACGACTCAAGGACGGTTTGATCGACGCCCAAATCGAAGCCAGTCGACTGGCGAGCGTCTATACGGCTGAGCATCCACGTCGCCGCGCTGCGATCACCACGCAACATGAGATCGAAAACCGGATGCTCGAAGAAGCCCGAGCAGCACTTCGAGCGATGCAGCCAACTCTGGAACTCAATAGTGAACACGTTCGCTTGCTTCGTGAACAACATAATGACCTCAGTGAGAAACTCACACGGCTAGCGGGCGTCCGTACCAGTTATTCCAAACTGGATGCTGAGATTCGAGCACTCACCGATCACCTGGGAAACGCTGAAGAAGCGCTCAGCAAAGCTCAAGCCAGTCGCTCGGCAGCACTATCGACCAACCTGCTCTCGGAACTTGGCCCTCCTCAAGTCGGTGACAAACCCGAAGGCATGTCGGGCATCACAACCATTTTCGGTGCCATGATCGCGGGTTTGGTATTCGGTTTGGGCACGGTGTTTTTAGTCGCTCCTGGTCCCACCGGACCTGCGTTTGGACGCCGCATCGGTGACTACCTGACCGGACGCCGTAGTTCCGATCCTGGTAACCATCGCCCAGGTGCACCATCAGTCGCCAGCGTACCACCAGCGGGTGGCGAACGACGACAACGGTAAACATCGAAGATGTGGGAGGAATGACCTCTCCGTCAATTGGTGAAAGTGGTTACAATGTCGCTTTGACCACTCTCCACAGAAGATGGTGACAGACATGCAATTCGACCGCAGGCTACTGCTCGGCGTCGTCGCGATATCGCTGTTCAGCGCGATCGCTGTACCCACGCTTTCGGGACAGGGCAGTGAAGTTCAAGCTGTTGAAGATTCGATTCCCTCACCGACAACCGTGACGGAGGCTCGAGCGCGGGCGAGGTTGTTGTACGAGACGATTCGCGGCACTTTGCAGGTAGTTCATCGAGATCTGTTTGACGAGGACGAAACGCATGCGATTCCGTCGGCCTCACTCGAAGACGTTTTCGACGAGCTAGCTCACAGCTACCAAGTGGAGCTGAAATGGCTCAATGTGGAAACCGATCCAATCAATGTTGATCATCTGCCAAACGACGATTTCGAGCGAGCGGCAGTGAAAGCGTTAAAGGCAGGCAAGCCTCGTTATGAGGCCGTGGAGCAAGATCGTTATCGCTTTGCGGGGTCGATTCGATTAGCGTCACAGTGCTTGAAATGTCACGTCAAGCAACGAGCCAGCACGGAAGATCGCACGGCAGGGCTGTTGATTTCCATGCCGTTCATGCAAGCAACCGATGCCAATCAATGATCCAATAATCGCTTCCGTGCAAATCGGATTGCCGCAGAAACTTGGTCCAGAAAAACCATGGACGAGTGGGATTATCAAACGCGCCGTCAGCCAACCGGTTTGGTTGGGACCGACGGGACTTGAGGGTGACGGGCAAGCCGACATCGTCAACCACGGTGGCTCCGACAAAGCAGTCTGTGTATACTCTGCCGAGCATTATCCGTACTGGCGGCAAACGCTGGGCCGCGAGGAATTCATTGGCGGTTCGTTCGGCGAAAACATCACGGTCGCTGGTCTCACTGAAGACGACGTTTGCATCGGTGACGTGTGGGCAATCGGCGAGGCAAGCGTGCAAGTCTCCCAACCACGTCAACCGTGTTGGAAGCTTGCCCGTCGCTGGGAGATCAAAGATCTGGTCCTGCAAGTTCAGCAGACTGGATACACAGGCTGGTACTTACGCACCATCGTCGCGGGACAAGTGCAGTCAGGTATGATCGTGAGATTAACACAGCGACCGCATCCAGAGTGGACCATCACTGCCGCGAACAACGTGATGTATCACGACAAGCAAAACACAGAATCTGCTGCCCGACTCGCTGCCCTTGCCGAACTTTCGTTAAGCTGGCAAACAACCCTGTTGAAGCGGCTGTGATGCTGAAATTTCGGCTACCAAAATCTGCCCACGCGTTGCTGGTACTGTTCATATTCCGGAAAATGAGCAAGCATGAAACGTTCCTCGTAGACTGTTTTCAGTGACAGCACGCCCAACAGCAGTAGCCAAGCGGCGACCCGCCACCAGGCCAGCGGTGAAAGCAGCAGCGCGGCGGTAAACCACAACAGCCCCGTGTACATCGGATGACGAATGTAGCCGTACGGCCCGCCGGTCAGCAGTCGCGTCCGGTCCGTTGTACTGGGATGAATCCGAATTCGCCACAGCCCCATCGTGGCCCAGGCGAAAACGGCCAAGACAACTCCAGGACTAGACAACGCCAAGGTCATCCACGGAATCGGCCACCAATCTGACGAAAGCACCAATCCGGCCGCCAACACAAACTGCAAGAAAACCAGCAACCCGAGCAACATTAGATCATCCAAAAAAACTCATTGACGTATCGTGACATTCCGATATATTGATACGTCAGACCTTGCCTGTCGTGAGGGCAAAAGCCATACAAGTCGATAATGGAATGAATGAAATGAAAATGATTGACGTGAAACAGTTGGCCGAGAAACACCAACGTGAACCGATTGATTTGATTGATGTCCGCATGCCGACCGAGTTCCGCGAAGTACGTGCAGAGTGTGCTCGCAATATCCCGTTGGAATCGCTCGATCCTCATCATGTGATGTCCAATCGTAATGGATCGAGCGGGCAGCCGCTGTATGTGATCTGCCGAGGCGGTAATCGCTCGGTGCAAGCATGCCAGAAATTCCTTGACGCTGGGTTTGAAAACGTCGTCAATGTTGAAGGCGGTACCTTGGCCTGGGATAAGGCGGGATTGCCGGTAGTGCGTGGCAAAAAGTCGCTACCGCTGATGCAGCAAGTCCAGATCACAGCCGGATTCATGACGTTACTCGGTGCGATCTTGGCGGTGACGGTGCATACCGCCTTCATCGGTCTGTCCGGCTTCGTCGGTGCTGGTCTGATGTTTGCTGGAATGACCGGACTGTGCCCGATGGCATCCATGATTGCCAAGATGCCATGGAATCAATGCGCTGACACTGGATCGTCTTGTTCGGTGTAGTCACTCTCGCAAATTTATATTCGATAACCTTACTCCAGGATTCTCTGATGATCCGCTGCACACTGTTGGTGGTCTGCCTGCTGTTTTCAAGTTCTGTTTATGCCCAGGGCGGACCTCGAAACGGACAAGGAAATGGTCCGAGAAACGGGCAGGGCATGGGACGTGGGCAAGGTTTTGGTCGTGGTCCCGCGATGGGTCAGGGCCGAGCGGGCGGACTGGGACATGGAACCGACGATCGACACGCTGCTGACGCCGATACGTTTCACTTCTTATTGGAAAACCACGCGGACATCACGCGAACCGTCAAAGAACTGGACAACGGTGTGGAAACACTCACGGAATCCGACAAGCCCGAAGTGGCCGATAAGATCAAGGAACACGTGGAGTGGATGCAGCACCGGATTGAAAACACGCAGCCCATTCGGATGCGTGATCCCTTGTTTGCTGAGCTATTTCAGCACACCGAAAAGATCCAAATGGCACACGAGGATACTGAAAAAGGGGTTCGTGTCACCGAAACGTCGGATGATCCGTACGTCGTGAAATTGATTCAAGCACATGCCAAAGCGGTCACAGGATTCGTAGAGCGTGGTTTTGCCGAAGCGATGAAAAACCACGCAGTTCCAGACAAGGCATCCGACGCGCAGACTGCCACATCTCAAGCGACCATCCATCCCGTCATTACCGATCATGGCGGCGTGGTGCGGTTACCGGATGCCGCTCAACAACCTCGCTCGGGCACCAAGATTCTCGTTGACTTAACGTCTGGCGGTGATGCTGATCGGGTCAACTCCGGTTTAGAGAAGGTTGCAAAATATTTGAATATTTACGCTGGCGCTGGGGCCGAACCGAGCGACGTTCGGATAGCGGTTGTGTTGCATGGTGATGCCACACTGACGGTCTTGAACTCGGATGCCTATTCAGCCAAGTTTTCGACCGCTAACAATCCGAATTTTGAATTGTTGAAACAGTTGCACGAAGCGGAGGTTGAGTTTTTCGTGTGTGGTCAATCACTGATTTCTGCTGGCGCGTCGACCGACGATGTCATCGTGTTTGTCGAAACCGCTGTCTCTGCGTTAACCGCAGTCGTGAACTTACAGGCCGATGGTTACGCCTACCTGCCAGTAGGGAAATAATGACGATGCACAAGTATTTCTCGCTGACAACTTGCGTGCTCTCGATGCTGGTCGGATGCCACAGCGACCGCGAAACCGGTCCAAACGGCAGCGTTGAGAGACCGTCAGATGTTACAGGTGTGGAGGTTTCAATCGTCAGCGACACCCCACCGACGGACGCTCAAAAAGAACGGATGCTCGCAGCCAAGGAAGCTTTGTTCAGCAAACTATCAGGGCGGCTACAAACAGCCATCGGCGGCGACGGGCCAGCCGCTGCGATTGCGGTCTGTCAAAGCGAAGCCCCGCAAATCGCAGCCGATGTCAGCGCTCAATACGGCCTGAAGATTGGTCGCGCGGGTGTGCGCTTACGCAACCCCAATAACGCTCCGCCGGAGTGGGCAAGTTCGTTAACTCAGGCCATGACTGATACTCCGACTTTTGTCACCTTGAGTAACGACCACGTCGCAGCGCTGCTGCCGATCAAGCTACAGACGCATTGTTTGATGTGCCACGGACCTGCCGAAACGATCGCCCCGATCATTCAAAATCAACTCACTCGTTTTTATCCGCGCGATGAGGCCACGGGGTTTCACGAAGGTGAGCTGCGCGGTTGGTTCTGGGTTGAAATGCCAGCCGAGTAGCAAGCCTCTTTTCAAGGGCATTTAGCGACTGGTGTTCACAACTGCGCCCAACACCGGGAACCAATTCATGAACTCCTTGTCATCGGGGTCACCGACTTGGACATATCCACGTTGATGATCGAGATTAAAAATCGTTGACGGACAATCGGCAGGGATCTTTAGCGTCAAGCGGTAATTTCCTTCACGTGATGTCGGTTGAATTTCTGCTTGAATGATTTTCGGCTCGACGTCGAGAACTTCGATCTTCCGGCCTTCCGCTCCACGGACTTGGACGATCAAGTGCCAGATTGATTCCTCGCCTACGGACATCATGCCCATTCGCAAACCTTCCACCATGTCAAGTTGAGGGCTGACGAACGAAATCGGCCGTCGGACTTTGCCAGTAAAATTGACCTCGCGAGTGATATCGTCGGTGCCATCGCCAGGGCGAACGACCACGTTAAATTTGCCGTTGAATTCGCCGTAACGATGATGGGGCAGCGAAAGTTTGACTCGGACGGCCGAACGCGACTGTTTGTCGGCCAGCTCGATATCGTCATTTTCGATCGGAGTCACGTCCCAATTCAGATCTGCATCGGTGCCCTCGCCCGTGATGCTCATGACCGTGAAATCGCTCCACAATTGGCTGAACAAGACAAACTCACCGCTGGCTAGATCGCCGAGTTTTTCGGCCTTGAGTCCGATAGTTTCCGGTGCAACCAACTGCGCGCGAACCTCGCCTTCCACCGTCAAGGTGATTTCTTTTTGAAGCGGGTCGTTGGTCTGGATGATTGCAGTTTGTTCGTAATGATCGGCTTGGTATCCCGTATTCCATTCCATCGTGATGGTGGTTTCTTCTCCAGGTGCCAGGTAGTCGTTGGCGAGCCGACCGACAGTGCATTTGCAGCTCGTGCCATTGACCTTCAGTGCCAAAGGTCCATTGCCTTCGTTGCGGATCGTGAAATCATGTGTGGCAGTGATGTGTGGGTCGATCATGCCGAAGTCGTGTGTTTTGCTGGCGATAACTGCTTTAGGCAGGTCTGCCGTGGAGATTTCTCCTGATAGCACTTTTTCTCGCTCGCGGATCACCTGCACCTTCTTGGCATATTCTTCGCGACGATGGTCGGGAACGCCATACGTTTTATACTGAACAGTGAGCGATACCGCACCGGCCACACTAATGAATAAGACCGTGACGATGGGGAGCGTCAAAAATTTCAGAAAATGAGTGTTCATGGTAAAATCGTAGCGTCGAGTGTTTGGAGAGCAATGAAAAACCTCCGCCGCCGTTGGTACGACGACGGAGGCGTTGTTTTCGTCAACATGATTCCATTATCCGAATCATGTGATGAAAGATTTAGTTCTCAAACTTGCCTTTGAGGTACAAGTCGTTCAGGAAGATGCCGCCGAAGAAATCGTCGCGGGCCATTTCCAGAGTGTCGTCGGCATAACCAACCGCGTCGACTTGATCGTCGTCTGGATTGATTGCGAAACCTGGGTTCAGGAAGCCGTCGCCGTTTTGGTCGTAGAACACCTTAACGCTGCCGTCTGCCATCAAAATGTTCGCTGAACCTTGGTGAACAGCAAACCAGTCACGGGTGTCTTGCAGGTACAGGCCGTTTCCAGCACTACCGCCGGCGGTTCCAGTTGGCGCCGAGCAAGCGGCAGTCGTTGGGTTGCCACGTTCACACAAAATTTGAGCAGTCAACGAAGCCGAGTTTGTAATCAGCGTCAAGTTTGCAGTCGCTGGAGTAGCATCTCCAACGAACGCTGGGCCGTCGTTGAATGCTTCGGTCAACAAGTCACCTGAGTTGATGTAGGTGACCGTTTCATCAGCAGCATTAGCACCAGCGAAAACCGTACGACCGACGCCTGGACCGTGAGAGATGGCTGCTGCCAGGATCGCTTCGTCAATATCGCCAGGAGCAGCACAACCAACCATACCGACGTTGCTGCTGCTAACACGGCTACGATCCATCACATTGGCGG
>JBGSMN010000213.1:0-1717 GCA_041740155.1 Rhodopirellula sp. | reverse complement strand
TCGCTCCAAAAAAGCATCGGCGAACTGCTTGATGACGACACCGTGCAAGCGGTGACGGAAGTCCGCCAATCAGCCGACGTGCGTTAGCACACGGTGAGTGTCTGAAGAAGGAACCGGACGCTAAGGCGTTGCGGCTGATTTATCTGTGAAAAATTACGGTAGGCCAATGAACGAACTTGACAACTTGATGCAAGTCACATTTTAGCGATCATTCGAGCGGCTTTCTCGTGGTCGCAAGTCGTTTACGCCAAAGTTGCTACCGAACGAGGTCGGAACTCTCTCCAGTGTCTCGACAGGCATCGCTCAGGTCACCGGATTGCCAGGCATTGGTTACGACGAAATCGTGTCGTTCCCCAACGGTACGCTTGGCATTGCGTACAATGTCGATGCCAATGAAATAGGCGTCGTACTGCTCGGTGACTACACGACGCTTCATGCGGGTACCGAAGTACGTCGAACTGGACGTGTCATGGACGTCGCGGTCGGCGACGGATTGTTAGGCCGTGTGATAGACCCGTTGGGCCGTCCGCTCGATGGAAGGGCACCGGTCATCTCAAACAAGCGCAAGCCAGTCGAGCGCCCTGCGGCCTCGATCATGGACCGCGCCCCCGTCACGGTACCGCTTCAAACCGGGCTAAAAGTCGTCGATGCATTGATACCGATCGGTCGAGGTCAGCGTGAGCTGATTCTGGGAGATCGTCAAACGGGTAAAACGGCGATCGCCATCGACACGATCCTCAACCAATGCAGTCAAGATGTCGTTTGCGTCTATTGCGCGATGGGCCAACGCGCATCCATGGTTGCGAAAGTGGTCGCGACATTGAAAGATCATGATGCGATGGACTATACGGTCGTCGTCGTCGCCGAAGGCAACGACCCGCCTGGACTATGCTACGTCGCTCCGTATGCGGCCACGACCATCGCGGAATATTTCATGGAACAGGGACGCGATGTGTTGATTGTCTATGACGATCTGACTCACCACGCCCGATCGTACCGCGAGCTGTCGTTGCTCCTTCGGCGGCCTCCAGGTCGCGAGGCTTTTCCTGGTGATATTTTCTATCTTCACGCACGTCTCTTGGAGCGCTCAACGCATCTGCGTGAGGAACTTGGCGGTGGTTCGCTGACGGCACTTCCCATCATCGAAACGGAGGCGCAAGACATTTCCGCTTACATCCCAACCAATTTGATCTCCATTACCGACGGGCAGATTTATCTATCACCGTCACTATTTGAGTTGGGTATTTTGCCAGCAGTTGACGTCGGCAAATCGGTCTCGCGAGTCGGCGGAAAAGCACAGCGAGCTGCCTATCGAGCCGCCGCTGGTGATCTCAAGTTGGCATACGCCCAGTTCGAGGAGTTAGAGACTTTTTCAAAGTTTGGCGCTCGAGTCGATGAATCCACTCGCAAGCTGATCGAGCACGGCCGTCGCATCCGCGCGTGCCTTATACAAGCTGAACATTCGGCAGTTTCCGTGCCTTCGCAGGTGATGGTCCTGTTAGCTCTGACGGATGGCCACTTTGATCAGGTTCCGATGGATCAGATGACGGACGCCGAAGCCGCAGTTCGAGCCGCCGCAGAAAGTCTTTCCGCCGAGATTCAAGATCGACTCCAGACAGCGGACGCGCTCAGTGATCCGGACCGCGACGCAATTCTGGAAACCGCCCGCGAAGCACTTCAATCGTTTCAGCCTCAGGATAAGAAGCCTTTACCAAGC
>JBGSMN010000204.1:0-1829 GCA_041740155.1 Rhodopirellula sp. | reverse complement strand
CTTGGTCCATACGAATCGGCTGACAGCCGATCCCGTTACGCTCAACTGATCGCTGAGACCGTCAGCAACCCGGTCAGCCCTGAAGACGTCCAGATAGCTCGCAATGGCGAATTCACCGTCGTCGAACTCTGTGAGCGATTCCTGACCCAGCATGCGATCGGCTGGTATGTGAAGAACGGGCGTCCGACCAACGAGATCGACGCGATCAAGAACATCATCCGTGACTTGCGAAAACTATACGGGCATCTACCCGTCGATCAATTCGGCCCGCTATCGCTAAAGACGATCCGGCAGCAGTGGATCGAACGCGGTCATGCACGCACCACAGTCAACAAGAATGCCGGTCGACTGAAGCGGATTTTTAAATGGGGTGTCGCAGAAGAACTGGTCGAACCCGGGACATACCAGGCTCTACAAGCCGTCGAGGGACTACGGCGAGGACGAAGCAAAGCTCGGGAAATGCCGCCAGTGCTTCCAATTGACCTGCACGTTGTCGAGCTGACGTTTGCCCATCTGCCCCCTGTCATTCGTGACATGATTCGTTTTCAGCTTCTCACCGGTGCCCGACCTGGAGAAGTTTGCATGCTCACCCCAGCTCTGGTCGATCGTTCAGGCGATGTTTGGGAATACCACGTCGAAGGGCACAAGACAGAGCATCATGGACGCGAACGAACGGTTTACGTTGGCCCCGAGGCGCAAGCGATCCTTACGCCTTATCTCCTCCGTGATCAAGATCGTGTCTGCTTCGCCATGGAGGAAGCGTTGCGGCAGCGACGCGAAGCCCAATTCGCGGCCCGAACGACACCGCTTAGCTGCGGTAACCGCCCTGGCAAACGCTCCGACTCAGATCGGCAGCACCCACGAAAAAGTCGGGAGCCAAAGATTGAATTCACGACCAGCTCCTACCGTAAATCGATACAGAACGCGTGCGACGTTGCGTTTCCCGCCCCTGAACCGCTCGCCTGCATGGAACACGAGTCGGACAAGGCTCGAAAACGGAGGCTGACTCCAGACGAACTTGCGGAATTGAAGCAGTGGCAAAGCGACCACCGCTGGTTCCCCAACCAACTGCGACACACTCGCGCCACCGAGATTCGACGCGAGTACGGGCTCGAGGCGGCTCAGGTGATTCTGGGCCATGCGGCGTGTAGTGTTACACAGGTCTATGCCGAGCGCGACGCAGAAAAGGCTCGCGAAGTTGTCAGGAAGATTGGGTGAGGCGCAGAGACTATGCTTGATGAAGAGATAGTTCGAGGGATGTTGGTCGGGATCGACTTTGTAGGTAACAAAGGAGGTCGTCGAGATCTCCATTATCAGCTGGAGGCTTGGAATCGCGTCCAGGCAGCCAATTGCCGCGGAAGTCGCACTGAAGACTTCGCAAAATCGGATCTGCTCATGGGCGAGGTCCATCGGACTAAATCGCTCTGGCCCTTCCGGGAGATCCTCAAAAACGAGCACCCCATGTTGCAGATCGGCAATGTCGAGAACAACCGTAGGACGACGTGCGGCATCAACCAAGCCAAAGCCATTTCCAAAGCTCGAGCCTTCGGGTTCCTTCACAACAATGGCCTGCTGCAACAGTCGTGGCATGCTGGCGATCCATTTAAGACGCATTTGGAGGCCATGCTGCGTTGTCCAACGTCTCTCTATCAGATCGCTGACTATGATCCAGCGACACTCTCCGAATGTCGTAAAAGTAAGTTCTGTCCCTATTGTCTGTCACGATCAGCGTGGGATCTAACATGTCGATTGGAGACTAAGTTGACCTCGTCGTCACCTTCTTTCGCCCTGATCATAAGTCAACTACCACCCATCGACTGGTACCAAGT
>JBGSMN010000386.1:0-6497 GCA_041740155.1 Rhodopirellula sp. | reverse complement strand
ACCTCAAGGGCAGACGCAGTCCAGCAACTTGGGAGGAAGAAGCCGAAATCAACGAAGCCGCCCAATGGCTCGGGCGCGGCTACACACCGGCACGTCGAACTTGGTACGACTTCCGCGATCGGTTTGCAGACGCGATCGAAGATCTCCACCAGCAAGTGGTCAATCAAGCTATCGATCAGCAGCATCTTGATGATTCCACGCGTAGCATTTGCATACGACGCTTCGTCAAGCTATACCTGTCCCGCTGGGCAGCAACTCCCATATAAGGACCGCGAGCAGATGTCTCTTTTCAGTCGACATGAATAACAGCTTTGACCACCCCTGATTCGGGATCAATCCATGTTGGGAAAGAATTCGCAACGTCTTCAAACTTGGCGTGATGAGTGATCCATGGATCGGTATTGATCGTGCCTTTCTCGATTAGATCAATAATGCGCACGAAATCTCGAGAGAGAGCGTTTCGCGACGCGAGCAGTGTCAACTCTCGGCGGTGCATCGCGGGAGCATGAGGGAACGAGAGGTCTTGCTGAGTGATGCCAACGTACACAACCCGCCCGCCGAAGGCAGCCAGGTTTAACGAGCGGGCCATGGAATGATGATTGCCCGTGGCGTCCACGACAACATCAGCACGCTGCTTCGACGTCATCGCTTCGAGTCGCTCGATATCGGAGTCGTCTCCGACGACTTTCAGCGTATCAGCCACGCCCATTGTCTCACGTACGAATTTCAATCTTGTCTCGCTGATATCGGCAACGATTGGACGAGCACCCGCGACTTTCACAAACTCGAGAGCAGACAATCCGATCGGTCCAGCACCGATGATCAAGACGTTTTCGCCTTCACGGACTGCCGCTCGATCGATGGCATGACAACCGATGGCGAGCGTTTCGACGAGTGCGGATTGCTCATAGGTCAGGTTATTGGCGACGTGCAGTTTTCGCGCAGGCAAGATCATCCGTTCGGTTAAACCACCGTCACACATCACGCCAAGCGTTTTGTGATGCTCACAACAGTTCGTTAGCCCACGTCGGCATGAATAACATTCTTGGCAATTGATATACGGCTCGACCGAGCACTTGTCACCAACGACCACGTTAGTGACGCCCTCGCCAACGGCGAGGACTTCGACGCCGAGTTCATGACCAGGAATTCGCGGGTAGGAAAAGAACGGGAACTTGCCGAGATAGCCGCCGAGATCGGTGCCACAGACACCGACACGATGAATCCGCACGAGCGCTTCACCTGCCGCCGGTGGTGAGGGTTCGTCGATATCGATCAGTTTCCAGATCTTGGGTTGTTCGAGTTGTAGGGCTTTCATGGGATGCTGTTGGTGAGGAGGTATGAGAAAAACAATTTCAACGCATTCAGTTATTCTCAGGTAACCCTTCAGCGTGGCCGATATTTTTGACCGGTTCAAAAATCTTCAACACATCTTTGAGCAATGCTTCGTCAATTGGTTTGGCCAGCCATTCCGCCCATTTGCGGATGTTGTTGGGGTTGGCACTACCAGCAACCGTCGTCGTCAAGTCGGGATGTGCACACGAGTACTGCAAAGCGAGTTGTGCAATGTCGACGCCATTTTGTTCGCAAAACGCCGCGGCTTGGCGCGCCGCGTCGCGAACATTCTGAGGATCCTTGTGCCACTGCGGCAACGGTGCATTGGTGAGCAATCGGGCAGCGAACGGGCCAGCGTTGATGATGCCGACGCCCTTGGGTTTCAGCACCGGCAACAACTCGTCTGCCAAACGCGTGTTCTGCAGCGTGTACTGGTTGTACGACAAGATACAGTCCACCTCAACTTTTTCAGTGACCTCGCGGAACGCCTTCATCGGATAGCAACTGATCCCGACATAGCGAACTTTGCCGGACTCTTGGATCTTTTTCAGTGCGGGTAGTGTTTCTTCAATAATCTGATTCAGTGGCACGAACTCGATGTCATGACATAACACAATGTCGAGGTGATCGGTGCCCAAACGAATGAGGCTGACATCGACGCTTTCAACAACGCGTTTCGCCGAGAAATCAAATTTGTCGGCATCATAGCGACCGAGTTTCGTACACAACGTGTAGCTGTCACGGGGTACGTCTTTGAGTGCGATACCGAGTAAAACTTCGGATTTGCCACGGCCATAATAGGGCGACGTGTCAATGAAATTCATACCGAGTTCGAGTGCCGTGGAAACGCTCTCGAGTACCTCGTCAAGTTTGACGGCGCGGAACTCAGCCCCGAGCGAAGACGCCCCAAAACTGAGGATCGGTAGTTCTAGGTCTGTTTCGCCTAACTTGCGTGTTTGCATGATGGAGTACTTTGTTGAGAGAGGCAGTGGCAACTGAACTTCAGCCAACGAACAGCGGACGCATGTGCCGCTCGTAAATGTTGTCGGTAACTTGTTTGCTGACGATTTCTTCGTTGGCGACGAGCATGTCAGTGTAACGCTTGCCTGCTTTCGCGGCGACTTTGAATGACACGTGCAACAGTTGACGCATGCTCGCATTGAACATCGGATTGGTTTGGACGTGTCGAATTGCCGACGCGAACTCACTACCGCTGTAGGCATTGACCGTAGCGAGATTCGGAAGCTGTTTGCGATCGACGTCGATCACGCTGGCGTAGGGAGCCGATAACTCATCGACGTGATCCAACGCGTACAAATATATCTCCTTGGCCAGTTGCAGCCCATCGCCACCTGCTTCGGCCAAACCGATCAGTTCTTCGAGCCACGTCGTGCCAGCCGTTTTGATGTGCAGTCCAGCACCGGTGCGTTTCAAGGATTCGCGAATGATCGGATACAAGCTGAACTTGTCACTGCCACTGTGCACACTCAGCTTCAGCACACCTGGCAAACCATACTGCTCAATGGAATGAGCGATGACGGCGAGGTCATCGTTAAATTCACGCTCAAACTGCTGAAGATCACCAACGTAATCGACTCCCTTATTGAATCGACCGGTAAACTTCGGTGCGATCGTTTGCACGGGAATTTTCTCATCAGCCATCGCCGCTAGAATGATCAGTAACTCAGGTGGCGTTTGCGGTGAATCCGTTTCGTCCATGGAAACTTCAGCGATCAAGTTGCCGGTGCCTTTGACCGATTCGATGTGCTGATAAATTTTCGCGGCGTTCTTCACAGCGAGCAAATATTGCTGGGCGACTCGGCGGACGTCGTCCTTGCTGACTTCGAGCGGAGTCGATAACCCAGGAAGTTGCAACGTGCCGACCAATTCGCTGTGTCGATCGACGAACGCGTTGACCTCACTCTCCGAAGCCGCTTTGCCGATCGAGTCCGCGACGTCGATGGTAAAGAAATCGCTGCATGGTAAAAACGGTTCAACTGTGGCAAGTTGAATGTGGTCAGCGTCCACGTGCCACGGTTTCGTCCATCCGCGTATTTCCACGGCAGCCTTGGCGGCATCGTAAACACTTTGTGGTTGCGAGCCCACAAAGTTGTGCTCACGATTGGATTTATTCCACACCGGAGCCACGTCGATACCGTCGTTGGCGAGTTGTTCAAAAGCACGAAGTTGAGCGGCGGCTTGACGGGCGAAGCGGTCACCGACGCCGAAGGAAAATTTCTCGATGGTTAACATAGATCCTACTTCGTTGAGGGTTGGGATGTGTGTTTTTAACCAATCAAGTACCGAGTGAACAGTCAGGGCAACAGCCTACTGCTACAAATAAGGTCCGCTCTAATCCATAGAGTTAGGAGACTCACTCAGCTCAATAATCCTTCGAGAACTTCGCCATGCACGTCCGTCAGACGAAAGTCGCGGCCTTGATAGCGATGAGTGAGTTGTTTGTGGTCAATGCCGAGCAAATGCAACAACGTGGCGTGGAAATCATGCACATGAAACGGATTCTCAGCGGTCTGAAAACCCATCGGGTCAGTCTCACCGTAGGTCGTACCAGCTTGCACGCCCGCACCCGCCATGAACATCGCACCGCTGCGCGTGTGATGATCGCGACCGCTGCCGCCTTGCGACATAGGAGTGCGTCCAAACTCTCCTCCCCAAATCACGAGAGTGTCGTCGAGCAGACCACGTTGCCGCAAATCTTGAATCAGCGCCGCACAACCTTGATCGACATCTTTGGCGCGTGCTTTCACACCACTGACAACGCTGGAATGATGATCCCATCCGGTGTGATAAAGTTGAATGAAACGCACACCACGCTCAGCCATCCGGCGGGCCATTAAACAGTTCGCAGCAAAACTGCCATTGGGTGAGTCAGCACCGTAAAGTTTGCGAGTGGCCACGGTTTCATCGGAAAAATCGGCTAGCTCGGGAACCGACGTCTGCATCTTGAACGCTAGTTCGTATTGGCTGATTCGTGTCACGATCTCGGGGTCGGGATCACGCTGCAGTGCGATCTTGTTGAGCCGATTGATCGCGTCAATACTCGCCCGTTGGCTTGCCGGTGAGACACCATTGGGAGTGGCGACGAAATTCAGGGGCTCTTTAGACGAGTAAAACTCAACTCCTTGATAACGACCCGGCAAAAAACCACTATGCCAGGCCGTCGTCGGCAATGGTTGATCTTCGGGGCCGCTCCGCATGACCACAAACGAAGGCAAGTTCTCAGCAGATTCGCCAAGACCGTAGGACAACCAAGAACCAATGCTCGGTCGACCAGCGATCCCCGAACCCGTGTTCATGAAGGTGTGCGCGGGGTCATGGTTGACCTGTTCGGTTTCCAACGTGCGAATGATGCACAACTCGTCGGCGATGCCTTGTAGGTATGGCAGAACCTCGGAGATTTCTTGCCCAGACTCGCCACACTTTTTGAATGCGATGTCGGTACCGAATGCTTTGAGTGTTTCATGTTGTAAAAACGCGAGCTTGACGCCTTTGAGCAGCGACTCGGGCATCGGCTTGCCATGAATCCGTCGCAACTCAGGCTTGTGATCAAACGTCTCAAACTGACTCGGCCCACCAGCCATGTACAAATAGATTACTCGCTTAGCTTTGGGAGCAAAGTTAGGAAACGTCTTGGTGTTTAGCGAAGTCGCAGCGATGCCATCGCGAGCGAGCAGACTTGACAACGCCGCCAGTCCGATACCGCAGGCTGTTTTGCCGAAGAAGTGGCGTCGGGTTTCCGTCGCGGTGTTAGGTGGGAAGTGATTCATGGTGTGATGTCGGGAAGGTAATTTCAATTCTATTCGCGTGAGATGAACTCGTGCGTGTTGAGCAGTACGCGCGCGGCCATCGTCCACGCCGCGCGCTCGATTACTTCGCTAGCCGATTGATCGGCGACCGGCTGTCGATTGTTTGCGATCACTAGCAATTCGTCGGCATGAGAACGATTCGATTCATAGTGTTCGCGTTGTTCAGAAACAAACTCGATCAACTCGTCAGCTTCTTCTGTGGTCGGTGATCGTTGCAATGCAAACTGAAACATCTGCTCCAAACAATTGTGGTCTTTGTGGTTGGAGACGGTTGCCACTGCGTCGAGCGTGCGATCGGCCAGTCCAATCGCTGCATCCAAAAAGATCGGATCGTTTAGCAACGCGAGCGCCTGCCCGGGCGTGTTCGTTTGCGTGCGATCAGGAGCACACTCTTGACGCGTGGGTGCATCCATTGCCAATAGCGTCGGGTGAATATTTTGACGTTTCCAGAACGCATACAGTGTGCGTTGATGTTGCAGTGAGCCTGGTGATGGTTCCCAGATCATGTGTCGACTGCCGTACATGATTTTGCACGAGCGCTGCCAATACACGTCGCTCTGATAGGGAAAGAACGACTCGGTCGGAACATCGCGAGTCGGTTGATACAAACCTGCGACGACGAGTGCTGCATCGCGAATTTGTTCGCCTCGCAACCGGAACCGTGATTGACGTGCGAACAAAACGTTGGCGTCATCGACATCTCGCAATTTAGCACTCGGCATCGACGATCGTTGGTACGCGTTACTGAGCACGATCATCCGCGTCAGTGCTTTGCGATCCCAACCACCGCTGCGAAACTCTGAAGCCAGAAAATCCAGCAATTCGGGGTGCGATGGCCAGGCACCTTGCCCGCCGCTGTCTTCCAGCGTGCGGCTGATCCCATGACCGAAAAATTGTGCCCAAACGCGGTTGACGTAAACGCGGGCCGTGATTGGGTTGTCATCCAAAACGATCCAGCGAGCGAGGTCGAGCCGCGTTGCGCGTCGATCGCCAGTATCAAGTTTGCCCATGAATTCCGGGATCGCTGGCTCGGTGATCGCGCCCGCCGTGTCCATGAAATTTCCACGCACTAACACACGAGTTTTCTTGGGCATGCCTGCTTTGCTGACCACAACGGTTTTCGCATCGGCCCGCAATCGATGCAATTCGGCTTGCAGACTCCGCAATTTCGTCATCGCTTCGACTTGTCGCGATTGATTGAAGGCCGCTCGCGTCCACGCATTTTGCAACTCGGCGTCCTGCCCAGCCGTACCCATCAAGACTTCACGCATGACTTGCATGCGTTTTTCAAACGTCATCCGGTAGTGCGGTCTATTCCACCAACGACGCACGAGA
>JBGSMN010000384.1:0-1827 GCA_041740155.1 Rhodopirellula sp. | reverse complement strand
ACAGTTTCAGTCGATGATGGAACTGGGGACTGTCGTGATGAAGAAAGACACCGAAATCGAAGGTCGCTACGAACTGATCACACCCCGACAGAACCTGCAGATTCGAGTTCAGGGCGACTACGCATTTATTCAACTGCCTATGTTGAGTCCCGATCCTTCCTTTGATCGGGAACTACCCGCGCCACTAGCGCTTGTGGGCGGATTGGTGAACCAGTTCGACGTGGCCGTTTCACTGGACGTCGAAGCCGTTCCAAAAGCCACACGCGATTTGATTCTGAACTTCCTGACCTCGACTATGTCAACTCAGATTCAGCAGCGAGACGAAGAGCCGGAAAGTCAGTATCAGATTCGCAAGTCGTGGATGCAGGCGGATATCGACGCGTTCAAACTACTGCTGGACGAATGTCGACGGATATCGATTGGTCTGGATATGAATAGTGAAGAACGCACCGCCAACCTGGATGTTCTTTTCGAGGTTCGTGAGGCAACCCAGCTATTGGAAGAGATTTTCGCATCGTCAACCAAGCCAAGCTACTTTACGCCCATCCTGAGCGAATCATCGCCACTCTCGCTCTCCTGGTCAGCCGTGCTTTCAGCACGAGACCGAGAACGTTACGAAGGTGTACTGGAGGGCATGAAGGGAGAAATCGCACGCGGTATCGAAGAGAAAGGCCTCGGCACCGTACCTGACCAGGGCAGCCCGCTGTTTATGGCGTTGGAAGCCCTGCAGGCTACGATCCGCGAAGGACACCTGGATCTTTTCGGCCAGATGTATCGCGACAGCGACAACAAGCTTGTGGTGGCAGGAGCACTCCGCATCGAAGACGGGGACGCCGTGTCTGTCGGATTTCAGGATCTGCTGACCCGAATTCAGGGACAGGACAACTTTGGCGAAATTGAAACGGGATTTGCTCAGCACGCGGGTGTCACGTTCCATCGACTTCTGTTCAAAAACCCGGACGCCGGCGCCATTGAACTCATGGGGTCCAATCCGGGAATGACCGTCGGAATTGGCAACCGTTCCATCTGGGCCTGTGTAGGCGGCGACGAATCATTCGATACTCTGAAGGCCGTTATGGACGAACTCACGACGGCCTACGAAAATCCGGTCGAACGCGAAACGCCTGCGTCACTGAGACTCATCGCAAGAATCAATGAACTGATTATGCTTGTGCAAGGTGCGGAAGCCGCGAAGAAAGCTGTCGTCCCCGAAGAGCTCACTAAAGAAAATAACGCTGCTGCCCCGGTCGCAGAAGAACAACAACGTGCCAAAGCGATCGAAGATCGACGACAACAATGGCGAAAGCGTCGCGAACAGAATAACCAGACGATCCGCGAAGCTCTGGCAGAAGGGAATGATGAGATCCGTATCGAAGCTCGCCCAACCGATAACGGCATGAGACTGCGCGCTCGCTTTGATGAAGGATTCATTCGCGGCGTTGGCCGAGTCATCGGCTCTCGCTTTGCCGAGGAATGATTCTGGTTTCTAAAGGAGCGTCAGCGTAATGCTGGGTCTACCGCAGCAGGATTTGCGCCGTCTACGTCGGTTAAACGATAGCGACGTCCCTGCAAACTGGAACGTCAGCCGTTCGTGATTTATACCCAGCAGGCGCAGGATCGTGGCGTGATTATCATGCGCACTGACGGGGTTTTCAACGATGTTATAACTGAAGTCGTCAGTTTGCCCGTAACTCATTCCCCCCTTGATGCCACCACCTGCCATCCACAAAGTGAAGCATATGGGATGATGGTCGCGACCATAACTCTTCGCGGTAAGGTCGCCCTGACAGGACACCGTCCGACCGAATTCGCCACCCCAAACCACCA
>JBGSMN010000117.1:0-2620 GCA_041740155.1 Rhodopirellula sp. | reverse complement strand
CGCAAAGAGTTGACTCCAAATGCGATTGGCTTCGATTCGGGCAAAATACGGATTGTCAGAATTCACTAACCAATCGGCGAACGCGATGCGTCGGTCGGTGTCGCCCGGCGATTCGATGCTGCCGACTTGCGGTAACCATGGGGCCATGACTTGTCCGGTTCTGGGCTGTGTCACGTCGCCGGAAAAGCTGGTGTAGACAAACATCTCACCTGGTCGATCCGTCTTGCGTCGTTGGACACGATTGAAGAACGCGCCGAGTCCATAGTAATTGTCTTGCGTCCAACGCTCGAAGGGATGGTTGTGGCATTTCGCGCACTGCAGCCTCGCACCGAGGAAGACTTGGGAGATGGTTTCGACGCATTCGTTCATGTCGGTGGAGGTGCGATAGAAGTTCGCGGGCGGGTTGGACAGCGTACTGCCGGCACCGGTGAGCAGTTCTTTGGCAAACTGGTCGTAGGGCATGTTTTCATGCAGCGACTGTTCGACCCAGCGATGGTATTTGTAGACTCCTTCGTCCCCGACCAACTTGCTAGTCATCCTCAGCAAGTCGCCCCACTTCAGCGACCAGAACTTCGCGTACTCTTCTCGCTGGAGCAATGCGTCCACCAACCGCTCGCGTTTACCTTCGCCGGTATCCGCTAAGAACGCAGTTGTTTCTTCAATGGTGGGTAAAATTCCGAGCAGGTCCAAACTGACCCGTCGCAGAAACTCATCGTCGATGCATGTTTCAGCGGGCAAGTACTGCAGCTGTTGCAGCTTGGCATTCACAAGTTCGTCAATGTAGTTGTTCGGCGTCGGAGACTTCCATTTGAAATCGTCCAAGTTCTCGACAAACATCAACGGCACGGATTCGATGTACTCCAGCAACCGCACCAAGATCGCAACTTCACCACGCTCATGTGGGGTTACAAAGCCATTAACATCAACGGTCGCGACAGCCGTGTCGGAGGTTTCGTAGGCGACGAGATGCGTCACATCACGTTTGCGACCATCGGCGAACTGCGCGGTGACGGCGAGTTGTTGGCCGCCGTCTTTGACCGCCAGTATCTGTTTTTGATTCGGATAGACTTCAAGCTTGGTGACGCGTGGAGTGTCTGCAGGATCGGCCGCAGCACCGCTGGCGATCCAATCTCGCAAGATCGCGTAAGCCGCATCGTCTTTGTGCAACTGCTTGCCGCCACCGTGCGCGACTTTCATCAAGGGCTTGAGCAACAGCAGGCTTTGTTCGGGATCGAGCGAGTTTGTGCGACGACCAAAGTCTTCGCGGATCAATGTCAGCTCATCAAGCTTCATGTCAAAGGCACGTAGCGACAAGCGAAACCCGCCTTTGCCGCTCGGCGAACCATGACAAGCGCCGGAGTTGCAACCTTGCTTGGACAACGCGACCAAGACTTCGGACTCGAATTCGATCTTACGCGGCGTGGTAACGTTGGAAACTCGGACCGGGATCACTTGTCGATGCATGCCAACTTCGACGGCAACTTCTGCATCTCCATCAGCAATCGGAAAAACGACTCCGTCACGCACCTCGGCAACTTGCGGGTTGGATGAAGTGAGTCGTGCATGGCGAGTCCAGTCGCGCGGCAGATTTTGCACGTCGGTTCCGGTGACCGCCAGTTGCTGTCTACCACGCGAATCTGCTAACACGATCTCGATCGGGTAAACGATCAGATTCGTGGGACTATCGTCAAGCTTCGGCAATGCGTGTGTCGATGCGACCGTGAAATCCTGCCCCGCGTACTTGCTGGAGGCGTTGACGGTTAGCTCAGGAACAATATCGAGAGCCGCGTCCGCCGCGATATGCAAGTCGAATTCTGCGTGCTTTTGATCGGCGGCGATGACAATCGGTTCGGGGCCGGTGATGCCGGCCGGTAAACTCGCAAATGCAATGGTCACCGGTTGCGGATCCGTTCCCTCGCGCAGTAGATGCACTTCCGCGCGAACTCGTCCGCCACGCACAACCGGTTCTGAAAATTTTGTCGTGACGCGAACGGGATCAATCCACTGGATCGGCAAGTTATAGGTTTCGATGCGTCCGTGTCCGTTGAACTCACCGAAGACCAGCAGCGGTAGTTGCTCGGGTTCACCCGCGGCTTGGTCGCTGCGCGCCAGCGTTAACGTGTACGATTCCTTATCCACTTTCGTGCTGACGTTCCAACCGGCAGGCAACGCACTGGGGAGCACATCGACGCCCGCTTTGAACTTATCTTGAAGTCGCTTGGGCGTCAGTGCAGCCGAGTGCGAACGGACGGGACGCGCGAACTGCACCGGAGCGGTGGGTTCCATCGTAAACGGCGCATCAGTTTTCGTGGTAGCAGCGAGCACAATTGCGCCGTCGGCTTGTGTCGTAGGAGCAAGCACAAACGGCTCCTTCACGCGTCGCAGGGCGTGACTGTTGACGACGCAGCTTTGTTCGGGTTTGTCGACGGAGGTCGCACTGATTTGAACTACGTCCAGACTGTCGGACTTCCAAGCTTCATTTACAGTCAGGTAAATCTTCGCCTCGACGGCTTTCGCGGGGATGCGAGGATTTAGGATTCGCAAACCTGATTCCGGGTTCGTCAGTGCGAGTTCAATCTCACCGTCGTAGCCGAACCGCGAGATTTGCAGGTCCAGAGCA
>JBGSMN010000070.1:0-1729 GCA_041740155.1 Rhodopirellula sp. | reverse complement strand
CGGCTGGGTTGTAGGTGATCGCGATGTTGACGCCGGGGATTTCGACGTCGTGGGGAAGCAAGTTCTGTTGGATGTCCCTCGCCTTTTGCAGTCGCGATTTGCGGTCTTGCTCGGATGCCGCTAATGAATCGCTCATCGAATTGATTTCCACCGAGAGAAAGTTGAGCTCGCGAGTGTTGAAATCGGGCGTTTGTATTCTGAAGTCACCTTGCCCGACCAACCGAACTTGGTCCGCCAATTGTTCGAGTGGTTGCCCTATCAATCGAACGAGCAAGAAGTTGACTACACCATCAGCGATAATGCCCATCAATACAATGCCAATGAGCCGAAACATCTCGTCTCCCATAACAGCCGAGCGCAGTTGGCTCACATTCTCGCTGACGACCACCCGAGTTCCGCCTTCGGAGTAACTTGCGATTAGCAAGTCATCGTCCTGCAACCTTAGCCGTCGCTGTACGTTGTTTGTCGCCGAGACGATCGCGGCGAATCTCTCTTCGGAAATTGAGTGCAACGTGTTTGTTTGGAGAAATTGGACACCGTCCATCATAACCATAATGTGGTGCTCGGGAGAACTTCTTGCATCCATTCGTGCACAAATGCTGTCGATGTAGTGCTGCACCGCATCGGTGCCATGATCCTTCAAGTGCATGACGCCCGGCAGAACTGTTCGTGCTTCATCCAACAGGTCCGCGTGCTTCTCGTCAAAGTGGTGACGGATTTCTCGGCGATAGTCGAGTGTGATGAGAATCGCCACGAACAGTAGAATCACACTACTGGTTACGATCAGTAAGCGAACGCGAATTGAAGGCAACCGAGTGGAAGGTTCCATCGGATTGACGGTTGATTTAATTGATCCAGACATCGTTGAGATCCATTTGGCTGGGTGAAGCGGCGAGTTCAGGCTGCGACGCCGAATAGGTAGCCGATACCGGCAGTGGCGAGCATCGCAATCGCTCCCCAGAAGGTGACTCGGGTGACAGCTTTCGTGATTGGAGCTCCGCCGGCGCTGGCCGAAACTCCACCGAGAAGTGCGAGGAATCCGAGTGAAAGAAGCGACACGACAATTGGGATTTGAGGGACGGGCGTTAGGAAAGTAGCTGCCAACGGCAATGCAGCGCCGATAGCAAATGTGGCCGCTGACGTCAGTGCGGCCTGTGTAGGACGAGCGGTGGTGAGATCGGAGATACCGAGTTCGTCACGAGCGTGCGCACCTAGCGCGTCATGGGCGGTAAGTTGCTCGGCGACTTGCAGCGCAAGTGATTTGTCAAGCCCACGACCGACGTAGATCGCACTGAGTTCTTGCAGTTCGGCTTCGGGCGTTGTTGCGAGTTCGTTTGCTTCGCGGGCTAGGTCAGCGTTCTCAGTGTCAGATTGCGAACTGACCGAAACGTACTCTCCGGCCGCCATTGACATCGCGCCAGCGACCAGTCCCGCGACGCCCGCAAGTAGGATACTGCCGCGTGAAGTCTCGGCAGCGGCTACGCCGACGACCAAACTGGCGGTTGAGACAATGCCATCGTTGGCACTCAAGACAGCGGCGCGGAGCCAGTCAATTCGATCGGTTCGGTGTAATTCAGTATGTCGCATTTTTATCGTTCCGTTGGTTCAAAGTCGCTCATGAATTTTGGTGGGATCGCAACGCGAAGTGCATTGAGCACTGCTGCGACGTCGATCACTTCCTGGCATATCGCCCCGGCGACCGGAGACAAGTAACCGGCCGAGGCAAACA
>JBGSMN010000059.1:0-17680 GCA_041740155.1 Rhodopirellula sp. | reverse complement strand
ACGATAATTGCGCATGGCCACTAGTTCGTTACTTTCTCTGTCATCCTGACACAACGAGCTAACCATTGTGGCGACAGAACCATCACCTACACCGCAAGCAAGACAACTCCGGCCGAAGCAATCACGTCAACTTGACCCAACCACAACGATAGAGCGAACCGCCATCGTTCGATCCGTTGGTATGACTAGGTACTTGCTAAAGATCAAGCTCAGGCTTCGGGAAAACGCGGCACGGAGGACACGTGTGTTGACCATCAAACGGATGCAAGCGTTGAAAGAGCATGTTGCATCTGAACGAGCCGACGCTACCAATGACCGCAGCGGCGACGACAAGAAACTGCCTATCAAAAACAAAGACGTAAAGGGATTGAAGTATTTAGATCTCGTCGCTCCGCTGCTGGAGCGACTTCACAAGGATGGATGCACGCGCGATACAGCGGGCAATCGCAAGCTGCACTACGACCAGTACTGCATGTTGGTCTTGCTGTATCTCTTCAATCCCACGATCACTAGCCTCAGAGCGATTGATCAAGCAAGCGGCTTAGCAAAAGTCAAAAAACGCTTGGGCTGCTCCCGGGCAACCGCTTCCTCGATGAGTGAAGCGGCTGGCGTTTTCGATGCCGAGCGGCTCAAAGCTATCATCTCAGAGCTTGGTGTGGACGCTCGAACCGTTCACCAACACAAGTCACTCAAGCAGATTGACAAGACGATCACTCTCGTCGACGGCTCGCTTGTCTCAGCAATGCCGAGCATTCTCGCAGCCTCGTTCTTTAAAAATGACAACTCAAGCAAGTTGGTTAAATGGCGATTGCACACTCACTTTGAAGTCGATCGAGGCTTGCCGATACGCATCGACGTAACCCCCGACGCTGGTGGAGACTGCGATGAACGTGTCGTCATGGAACGAACGATCGAAAAAGATCGTCTCTATGTGATGGACCGAGGGTACGTCAAATTTTCACTGTTTAATGCGATCGTCAGTGCCCACAGTGACTATGTTTGCCGACTGCGCGACAACAGCGTGTATCACGTCAGCAAAACACGGGAACTGACCGACGCGGATCAAGCAGCGGGTGTGTTAAGCGACCAGATCGTTATTCTGGGCAATCAAACGAACACATCGCTAGTTCAACCAGACCATCAAGTTCGATTGATCTGCGTGAAGTGCTCCAAGCACACCCGCCGCTCCAAGTACAACGGAACTTCGACCGGCCCAAGTAGTGATGGTATCTTGAGAATCGCGACGAGCCTGCTCGAAGTCCCTGCCGAAATCATTGCTCTGATCTATTCAGAACGCTGGCAGATCGAGATATTTTTCAGATTCTTCAAGCAGTTTCTTGGTTGCTCACATCTGATCAGCAATCGCAAAAGCGGAATTGAGATTCAAGCGTACTGCGCGATCATCGCTTGCCTGTTGATCAATCTGTGGACAGGCGGCAAGGTAAGCAAGCGGACATTTGAAATGATCTGCCACTACATGAGCGGCTTGGCTAGCGAAGATGAACTGGCAGCGTACTTTGCGAAACTGAAGGCTCGCGACGACGCCAAGCGATTGAAAGAACAAGAGCCACTTAAAGGAGCCACGTAGCTAACTTCGTAGCTGCCTGTAGTTGTACCAGTCTTGCGCTCAATACCGGGTTCTCTGCCGCTGCGCTTCGATCGCAGCAACTCTCCTGTCACGCCGCCGAACCGCGTCTCCAATGCGTGAGACTCGATGTTCGCCGCTTCTTCGTGTCACTTCGCTGCTTCATCAGCCCCCAGCCCGCTGCAATTCTATCGCAGGCTTGCCGGGGCACTGCCAGTATGAAACGGTGCGTTCTTAGTTCTGCCAAAACGGCGAACTCGCGAGCCAATCTTACGAACGCTGCTATCGCCCGCCCAATCATATACTAACGACCGCAATTCTTGGGCCGAACAGTATTGCGCCGGACCAGCGGATAGATTGCAATTCACTATTACAACCCGGAATCGTTCATCTCCATGCGGGACCGTCGCCGCGAATTCGCGCGGCAAATACCTGAAGCGTTGTACCAGCCAATAGGGCGAACACTGAGGGAATAACCAAGTTGTGAACCGGAGCTGCCGATCAGGCGTTTTTTCTTCAGCTCGTTTGCCCGCACTGGCGGACGTGTTCGTACAACACGATTCCCGCTGTGGTTGCCAAATTCAAACTGCGAACAACCGGCAGTGTTGGCAGACGCAGGGCGCGTTCATCTTCAGGATTGAGAATTTCAGGCGGCAAGCCGCTCGTTTCGCGTCCAAACACGAACACATCTCCATGTCGCAGCGGCGCGTTCCAGACCATCCGTTTGGCAAATTTTGACAGGAAATAAAAGCGTGCTGGGTCGAGTCGCTGCGTCAGCGTCGCCCAATTCGGGACCATCTCGATTTCCAGATGCTGCCAATAATCCAGTCCCGCGCGTCGTAATCGCCGTTCTTCAAACGAGAAAGCCGCAGGCTGCACGATCCATAATTTCGCGCCCACGGCAACGCAGGTGCGGCCAATGTTGCCAGTATTCTGGGGAATTTCGGGCTGGTACAGCACCACGTGAGCGGGCGGGTCGGCGGGGGCGAGAGTGCCGGTGAGTTCATTGCTGTTTGACATGCCGCCAATGATACCGAGGATGTCGATTTGAAACATCGCCGATTGGAAAACATCGCGGCGGACCAACGCTCAGCTTGCCAAAGCCCAAAACAGCACAATCATTGCGAGTAGCGTCCAGGCGGTCCATTTCCAGATGGCGGGCAAACTCGCTTGTGGCGACGAAGAATTCGGGAACTCTCGCTCCACAAACTCTTCGTAATCGTCATCATCCCACTGATCGCTGTCGTCCGATTCGTCATTGTCGCTCAACGGTTTGCCTTCGAATAAAAACTAAGTCGGAATCCCACCCCAGAATGTCCTCTGCGGGGTGATGCGATCCGGCGCGAGGTCGATTATTCTATCGGTAGCGGTTTGGCAACGCAGGCCACTTTCCCGCTAAGACTCTTTTCTCACACCGCCCGACGGGGTCGACGACCGACCCTGTCAATTGCTTAATTGAATTACTCAAAGGTACCACGATGAAATCACTGTCCAAGCGGCCTTACGACACCTTTTCCGGCCGGTGGATCGCCCTTTGGTTGGCGTTTTTGGTGATCGGATTTTCGTTCCACAGTTCCTCGATGATGCCGCGTGCGATGGCCCAAGATGACGCCGCGATGGACGAATTCGGAGCGCCGGCACCGCCCGCACCCGCCGCCGAACCCGCCGGGCCAGGTGCTGGCGATGCGCCAGGTAACGCAGGCGGAGAGGCTGGCGCCCCAGCCAAGTCCAATCAGTCACTGCTGGGTTGGTTCATCAAATCACTCGGCATCCCATACGTGGTCGTGTTCGGGGCATTATCCGTCACACTCGTCTCGCTGTTCGTGATGAACATGCTTGCCGCACGTCGCGACACGCTCTGCCCGCACGACCTCGTCGAAGAGTTCGGTCAACGTCTCGATGAAAACGATAACCAAGGTGCCTACGATTTGGCCAAGGGAGACGAGTCGGTGCTCGGTCAAGTGCTCGCGGCCGGACTCGCCAAGATCTCTCGCGGTTACCCGAAAGCCTTGGAGGGGATGCAGGAAGTTGGCGAAGAGGAAAGCATGAAGCTCGAACACCGACTCAGCTACATGGCATTGATTGGCAACCTCAGCCCCATGATCGGATTGTTCGGTACCGTGCAGGGGATGATCGCGTCCTTCGATGTGATCGCCAACGGCGGCTCGACTCCCAAGCCATCGGAGCTAGCCGGTGGTATTTCGACGGCGTTGTTCACCACGCTTGTTGGTTTGTTCCTCGCGATCCCCGCGATTGCCGCGTACAATATTTTGCGTAACCGGGTTGCCCGCTTGCTGCTCGAAGTCGGTGTGGAAAGCGAAAACCTAATGAGCCGGTTCGAAGATCTCACACCCAAGGCTGGAGGCCGCTAATCATGCGAGTCAAACGCAAGCAAGTCGACATGCAGGAAGGCGATATGACGCCGATGATCGACATGGTGTTCCAATTGATCGCGTTCTTCATGGTGTTGATTAATTTCTCACAAACTGAAGCGAACGATCACGTGGTGTTGCCCAACAGTAAACTTGTCAAACCGCCGGAAGCCCCGTTGGTTTTTCCGATCGTGCTGCACGTCGCCGCAGATGGACGGATCTATTTGGGTGGCGATGATTACACAGCCGAAACGCTGCGGATCGGACTGCAACGTGAACTCGCCGTGATCAGCAGCGAAAAAAAATCACCTGCCGACGCGAACGTGGTGATCCGTGGACATAAGGACTGTGCCGCTGGAGAGATTCAAGAAGTCGTGCGGGTTTGTCAGGACTCGCAACTCGTCAACTTTGCTCTGCGAGTGAAAGAGGATCGCTCATGAAAATTCGCAACGCTCGATCTGGTGAGAAGAGCCAACTCGACATGACGAGCATGATCGACATCGTATTTTTGTTGCTGATCTTCTTCGTGATGACCTTCAAAATTGTCGAGATGGAAGGTGATTTCAGCGTCAAGATGCCCTTGGCGGGAACGTCCAACAGTACCATCGACCCTACCGAATTGCCATTGAAACTGCGTCTGCGTTCCGACGACACGGGAACGCTTGTGGGCATGGAACTGAATGATATCCAGATGGGTAAAGGTGATGGGGCATTTGATAAACTTCGCGGCACCATCGTTGGCCAAATCGGCTCCGCCGCTCCCGTCCCCGAGGAGGCGGGCGAGGGACCCGAGGTGGAGATTGATACTGACTACAACTTGCGTTACGAGTACGTGATCCGCGCGATCACCGCTGTCAGTGGGTACAAGGACGGCGATCAGGTCGTCAAGCTGATTGAGAAAATCAAATTCGCCAAACCGCGACGGTAGGCTATCTTGATTCTGTTGTTGGATAATTACGATTCGTTTGTGCATAACGTCGCCCGCTACCTTCGTTTGGCGGGCAAGGCGACACGGGTGATTCGCAGCGATGCCATCACCGCACAGCAGTGTCACCAATTGCAACCCGAAGCGATCGTGTTGTCGCCGGGACCGCACCGACCTGAGCAAGCGGGGTGTTGTCTCGACGTGGTCCGCATGCTCGCCGGGGAAATACCCATTCTCGGTATCTGTTTAGGTCATCAAACCATCGCTGCGGCTTACGGAGGCGATGTGGTGACATCGCTACCGGCGCATGCGATGGCTTCGCGGATCGAACACGACTCCACCGGAGTTTTTGCGGGCATCGAAAGCCCGTTTTCGGTCGGACGCTATCATTCTTTGTGCGTGGCTGCGAAAAACTTGCCTCCCTCACTACAGGTCACCGCCTGGACGCACGGCCAGGATTCGCGTGAAGAAAAACAAACACAGGTTGTGATGGGAATCTCGGATCATGCTCGCTGTGTACATGGCCTGCAGTTTCATCCCGAATCATTGTTAACCGAGCATGGTCATGCACTGATCGCCAATTTTTTTGGCTTGGTCGATCGGCATCACGCTCGCGCCCGACATGTTCATGGTGCAACCGTTGGTACAGGTCGTCCTGTTGTGTGGATGTCGCAGACGGGACTCAGTCAACGCGCGCGTTCATTGTCAGTGCTCGGTATTGAGCTTGAGTCTGCCGCCGATGCGGATGGCATCGTTCCGCTGCCGACGCTCTCGATCGCGCGATCCAGAGAGCTAACACGGCAACAGACACCGCAGGCACCTAAGGTGTCGAATTGATTTTGGAGTCGATCGTCACGACCGTCAGCCCAGCAGGACAGGTGAACATCGCGCCGCTGGGCCCGATCGTCCAACCGGAAGTTGACGAGCGCGGATTACCGATTTTCTGTTTGCGACCGTATGAGGGATCGCAAACATGTCGCAATCTATTGACCAACGGCAACGCGGTGATCCACGTGACCGACGACGTTTTGTTACTGGCTCGCGCAGCGATCGGTAGCGTCGATCCGAGCGGGTTGACTTGTCGGGCCGAGAACGCCTCGGCCGAGCACATTCGTATGCTCGATTGCCATCGCTGGTTCGCGGTTAAAATCTCTCGCTACGGTGGCCAACCACCACGTCACGAAATGCTCGCTCACTGCATCAGCGAAGGTGTCGTGCGACCTTTTTTCGGCTTCAATCGTGCCAAACATGCGGTCATCGAAGCAGCCATCATGGCGACTCGGATCGGGATGATTGAGCCAGCGTTGATCCGCGCAGAACTGCAGCGGATGAGAATACCAGTTGAAAAGACGGCTGGACCGGATGAATACACCGCGTTTGAAATGATTGTGAATTACATCAACGAACGATTAACGGATTCAAGGCAAGATCTCACTGAGGCGTCCGTATGAGTGAGGCGGTCCGAATCACGACGGGTGCCAGACTGCATTTCGGATTGCTCGATGTCACCGCTCCCTTTGGCGGATGCGGTGTGATGATTGACGCGCCCGAGACGATTGTGCAGGTCAGCGAAGCGGCTGAGTTTACGTTTTCGCAAATCAACGGTGGCGTTGACCATCAGGATCGCGCGACGGGCATCGCGCGGCGGATCGCCGAACGAATAGACTCAGCAGGATCGTTGTCGCGTGTCCACGTGCGAGTGCTCAGCACCGCGCCGGCGCATTCAGGGCTGGGCAGCGGCACTCAACTATCACTAGCGATCGCCGAAGCCATGATTCGCTTGATCGATGGTCGACGATCATCCGCTCTCGCATCCAACCTCACGAGCATGCTCTCCGCTACACAGCATGCCGTTTGGTTGCAAGCTTCCGACCGCGGTCGACGCTCCGCCGTGGGCACGTACGGTTACCTCAGGGGCGGCTTGATCGTGGAAGGATTCGGTGCGTCCGATGATGACACTTTCCTGAACACACTTCACGAACGTTTAGAACTTCCATCGGCCTGGCGAGTTGCGATTGTCTTGCCAACGATGAGAGCAAACAATGTGGTGTATGGTGATCAAGAACAAGCGAAGTTCAGCGTTTTGCAACCAGCCACATCGTCCAACCGCGAGTCACTCAAAGGGATATTGAGCGAGCGATTGATTCCGGCCATCCGAGCCGGCAACTTTGCCGATTTTTGCGTCGCTACGCACCAATACAACCACGACAGTGGCCTCTTGTTTGCGGACGTGCAAGGCGGCCCGTACAACGGTCCATCGACTACACGTTTGATTGCCGATCTTCGCAGCATTGGTTTGGTGGGTGTTGGCCAAAGTAGCTGGGGACCGGGCGTGTTTGTCTGGTTTCCCAACGAGTCGTCTGCCGCAGAGTTCAGGCGATCCTATCACTCAGCGGAGTATCACGTTTTCATCGCACGTCCACTCTCGTCCGGTCGCCGACTGGAAACGGTTCTAGGTGATTGAGTCGTTCGTCTTTCGTTTTCTCGAAAATCGTGGCTAACGTTAGTGAGAAACTTATTGACAGGTGCTCACGACGCCGTAGCCGGAGATCTTTTGAAACCAATCGAATACGTGATCGAAACCCGCGCAACCGACGAAACTCTGCCGAGCCGGTAAACCCGCGAATTCAGCATGTTGGAACAAACGGACGATGTCTACATTTGATTTCGGATCCGCAGTGCGGTCTGCATCCCAGCCTAACATCAAGAAACCTTGCGGAACAAGAACGTTTGCCATTGCCGCTGTAAAACGCGTGATATCACTTTCGGAGTCAATCCCGAAACCGAGCAAGCCGTTGGCCAGGATGACGTCGAATTTCATTCCTGGAATCAGCGTGGCGACTTCACAAACGTCGCCCACACGATGGAACTCGCCGTTACCAAACTTGGCTGCTTGAGGGTCAATGTCCACCGTCCACACGCGTCCCGTCGGAGTTTGAAAGTACTCTGGATATTTAGCGGTGTAGCGACGAGTGCCCACCAATAACACGTTACCAGGATTCGTGCGTGCAATCGCTGGTAACATTTCATCGCGAATGTACTTACGGTCGGGCAAACTGTTCACACGCAACCGAAACCAAATGGATTTGAAGAGCTGGAGCGGTTTCAACGTCAAGCTCATCGAGCGGCTTTCCTGTTCAATGGGTTGATTCGGTTTTGGCGGTGCGATGGTCATCTGCGCGACACGGTCACGCTTGCGGTTCGGTCATTTTCCAAGGATCGAGTGCGTCGGTGAGTTGTTCCTCTGGCAAGATGTTTTTCTGCACGCAGAGTTCGCGGATCGTTTGTCCGGTTTTGAAAGCTTCCTTGGCGAGCGCTGCGGCTTGCTCATAGCCGATCAGCGGGTTCAAGCTCGTACACATCGACAGCGATTGCTCGACGGCGGCGTTGCACGACTCCTCATTGGCTTCCATCCCATCGAGACATAAGTCAACAAACGCATTGCAGCCACCGGTTAGCAAGCCGATCGATTCTAGGATGGTGTGGCCCATCACAGGCATCATGATGTTCAATTGGAAGTTACCACCGCAACCACCACTGACGGTCATCGTGGCATCATTACCGATCACCCGTGCAGCGATTTGCATCAGTGATTCACACATGACCGGATTGACTTTGCCTGGCATGATCGAGCTGCCCGGTTGGCGGGTTGGCAGTTTGATTTCGTAGTAGCCGCAGCGCGGACCGCTGCCTAACCAGCGAATGTTGTTGGCAAGACCGAGCAAGGTCTGGGCAATGCACTTGAGTTGTCCATGGGATTCCACCAAGCCATCGCGGTTGGCGTTGCCTTCAAAGTGATTGACGGCTTCAATAAACGCGATGCCGGTTTGCTCGGCCAAGTTCGCAGCGACACGCGAGCCGAATTCGGGATGCGTGTTGATACCGCTGCCCACGGCGGTGCCGCCCACGGGAAGTTCTAAAACGGCATCACGTGCTCGCTCAGCACGGGCGATCGACATCTCGATCTGCCGAGCAAAACCACTGAATTCTTGACCCAGCCGTAGCGGTGTGGCGTCCATCAAGTGCGTGCGACCGATCTTGATGATCTTGTCCCAAGCAACGACTTTTTCTTGCAGCGAGACCAGCATGCGCTGCAGCGTGGGAATCAACCGCGTTTGAATTTCGACCGCCGTGGCCACATGGATCGCCGTTGGAAACGTGTCATTGGTACTTTGGCCCATGTTCACGTGATCGTTAGGATGGATCGATTTGGCTTCGGACATCCGATCACCGCCGTCAATTTCAATCGCCCGATTGCTGATCACTTCGTTGACGTTCATGTTGCTGCTCGTGCCGCTGCCGGTTTGGAAGACGTCGACAGGGAACTGGTCGGCCAGTTTTCCGTCGGCGATCTCTTGAGCGGCGGCCAGCATCGAGATGACTTGTTTGTCAGTAAGCGGGTTTTTACCGCTGCCGGTTAGTTTGCCGAGATCTCGATTGGCGATCCCGCAGGCTAACTTGACGCGGCCCATCGCCGAAAGCATCGCGGGCGGCATCTCCCAGCCGCTGACGGGAAAGTTCTCGACGGCGCGTTGGGTTTGAGCACCGTAGTAAGCTGCTGTGGGAACGTGAACCTCGCCCATCGAGTCGCGTTCGGTTCGGGTCTTGGTCATGGCAGGTAGTCAGATAAAGAGCAACGAGGAATCCGGGCACCGAACTGGCGCCCGCAATATCGGCAGAAGCTAACAAATCCGGCTGACGGCGCGAACGGCCAGAGTTTTCCGCGTGCATAGAAGCGGAAGTCGTCAAGACGATTCGTCCGCCTGGATTTTTGGCGAGATCGCCCGATCCCGAAACTCTGGACGAGTTCCGCTACGGCTCCTTGCCAGATACACTGCGGCGCTATGTCACCCGGTTTCAAACGCTGCCTCCGCTGTTTTCGTCCGCACAAACTATGTTTCTGCGATTCGATCACGCCTATTTCGCACGACACTGCCGTGTTGATTTTGCAGCATCGTCGGGAACGATTTCATCCGTTCAACACAGCGAGAATTGTCAGCGAGTCATTGCGACATTGTGAGTTATTGGTTGCTTACAACTCGGAGTTAGCCGAACAGTTCGCCGCGAAAGAACTTCACGACAACGTCGGGTTGCTATACCCCGGTGCGACATCGCGATTGTTGACAGAGTTGCCGGTGCATCAGCGGCCTAGCCAGTTAGTGGTGATTGACGGCACATGGCATCAGGCCAAAACATTATTTCGTGATATTCCGCGACTACATTCGTTGCCTCAATACCGCCTCGCGCCCGCGACGCCGGGCCGTTATCGAATTCGCCGAGAACCGAATGAACATGCCTTATCAACGCTCGAAGCGACCGTCGCCGCGCTGATGGCAGTCGAGCCAGATAACACTGAACTCAGCCGCTTGATCGAAACATTCGACCGGATGATTGAAGATCAAATTGGCAAATCCACTGCATCGTGGCGAAAAAATCTGAAGCGACGTCGTGGATCAGCAAACATCCCTCGCGTGCTAACTGGTGACTTGAGCAACATCGTCGTCGCGTACGGTGAACGCGAGCCAGGCAAACCACAACCGATCTACTGGACCGCGATCCGTTTGGGGACCGGAGAGCGGTTTGACTGCGCGATCGAGTCACCGTCGCTGGCGGATGAAGCATTGAAATCACACTTGCGGCTCGATGAGAGTGTGGTTGCTGCAGCGGTGAGCGTGGACGAGTTTCGAGAACGATGGCGAGTTTTTCTGAGACCTGGCGACGCAATCGCGATGCAGCATCATGGGACGGCGCGGTTGCTCAAAACCGTTGAGGCTGACTTTGCACCCACGGTGATTTTGAAAGCGGTGAACGTACCGATGTCAGGGGACACCGATTCCATGTCGTCATCGCCAATGGATCCTTCGCGTGCGGCGCAGCGATTGCAAACTGCCGTCGACTATGTACACCGCCTCAACTCGATGTCGCAGCGACTTGCCGTCAATGCCACAGGTTTTATAAACAGCGATGATGTCATCAACAACATTGCTGCGCCAATTGCAGCACATGACTGAAATGAGACAGCGGAAAAAAATGATCACCCGCAAGTCTTTTTAATACGAATCGACCAGTGGTGCGTGTCTGCCATCCTTGCATCTTTTGGACATCCGCGCGCGTATCGCGTGAGCCAGCGATCGCGGTCAGCGGAATGTCCAGCGGTTGCACATCCAGGTCTTGGTACGACTCCAGCAACGCAAGGTCGCCCCGCACCGTGGGCAGAAACAACCGCATCGCTTCCTCGTTTTCACGCAGCGTTTGCGGAACGCCGCCGTAGCGAAGGTCGAGCTGAGTGGCAAAGTCGCGGTCGTCGAGATGCACGATGGAATCGTGGGTGGAAATGGTATCCGGCGGTGCCATCGCCATTACCATCAACCCGCGGGCGGCACAGCGGCGGGCAACACAATACGCGAGCAACGCCCCGAAACTATGTCCCAGCAGCACGGGAGGACGCGGCATCTTTGGCATCTCTTGCACCAGCATAGTGATCAGTTGTTCCAGTGATTCAGGGATTGGTTCGGTAAATCGGGCCTCGCGTCCGGGCAACGACGCGGCAAATAAATTGATGCCGGGCGGAAATTGACGCGCCAATCGGATCAATGACGCAGCTCCACCGCCCGCGTGGGGGAACCAAACGATCGATTCGAGGGATTGTGAGGGCTCACCGATACGGCGATACCACTGCTTTGCTGGCAAAGTTTTCATTGTGTCGAGATCGTCGATTATTATGATCGCAGATGTGCCTGCATTGAGAGACGCACATTCGGGGACCGGTGTCCCTTTTCAGCCACCCGATTGGGTTCTATGCTGTAACATGGCCAACGGATTGACGATTTTCCATTTTGCGACAGCTTTTGCCTCAGGAGCTGTTTTTAACCAATTCACTGCTCGCGACCTACCGCCCATGCTTCGGAAATCCGACCTATCAGATCATCGGTCGACACATCTGTCATCGCTGGCACATGTGCTGAGCGAGCGGGCGAAGACTCATCCCGACCGGCCAGCGCTGACCTTCATTGAAGACGATGGTACAAAGACAACGTTGAGCTACGTGGGATTGGAAGCTCGCGTGATTGAATTGTCAGGCCGGATTCGGGGCGGTCATGCCGATGCAAATCCGACCGCCGAACCTTCTGTAGCACGCGCTGAATTGCAACCTGGTGATCGGGCATTATTGCTGTTTCCGCCGGGACTGGAATTCATGGTCGGGTTTTTGGCGTGCCAATATAGCCGCCTCGTTCCTGTACCGACCTGTTTTCCGAAACCCGGTCGTGCGATGCCGCGATTGGACGCGGCAGCGAACGATTGTTCTCCACAGATTCTGTTAGCAGATAAGGAAACGTTGTCGGGCATTGATCTCAAACGCGTTAGTCCACAAGTCGGTGCGTTGCGTTTCGTGGCAACAAACGCAGACGAAACACACGCTCAATCTTCAGCCGTGAATGACTTAACATTGAATTCGTTTGACACGAATGCATCGTTAGCGGAGATACAATCAAGCGATCTGGGCTTATTACAATATACCAGCGGATCGACCAGCGATCCCAAGGGCGTGATGGTGACACACGCAAACTTGTTGACGAACTTAGAGTCGATTCGTCTAGCGTTCGGTTTGCGACGTAGCGATGGTCCCGGCGATGTTTGTTCGTGTGGTGTGTTTTGGTTGCCACCGTTTCATGACATGGGATTAATCGGCGGAATTCTCGAAGCGATCTACATCGGCGGTCATACAATTTTAATGTCGCCGCGATCATTTTTGTCCAAACCACTGCGTTGGTTGGAAACCATTTCCAGCACTGGGGCAACGATCAGTGGCGCACCTAATTTCGCATTTGAATATTGCCTCGATCGGATCACGTCAGATCAAGCCTATGGATTAGACCTGAGTAAATGGGAAGTGGCATTTTGTGGAGCAGAACCCATCTCGGCAGATTCACTCGACCGATTTGCCGCGAGATTCAGCACAGCGGGATTCCGTTCAGATGCTTTCATCCCGTGTTATGGATTGGCGGAGGCGACGCTGTTGGCAGCCAGCGGTCATTCGACACCTGAGTTGCCACGAATCCATGTTGACCGCGATGATTTATTGTTGGGACGTGCCACTCCCGTCGACAAAAACCACCCACGCAATCAAACCCGCAGCATTGTTGGTTGTGGTGAACCAGGCGTCGACATCAAGATCGAAATCGTCGACCCTGAAAACCGAACCCGTCGCTCGTCGGGCGAAATAGGTGAAGTCTGGTTGCAAGGTGGATCGGTGGCCCAAGGATATTGGCAACGAGACGAGATCAATGCCGAGCAATTTCACGCACGCCTCGCCGACGACGAGCAAGCGGGCGAATTCCTGCGCACCGGTGATTTAGGGTTTGTACACAGCGGCAGTTTGTACGTGACCGGACGCTGCAAAGATGTGATCATTCTGCGCGGTCGCAATCATTTTCCACAGGACATCGAAGCGACCGTGCAACGCACCCTCGGTGACGACATGCTGAAATGTGTGGCCGTCGCGACCAACGCATTCGTCGGTGATGCGATGTCCGTCGTGATCGAGGTCGCCCGGCACATGGCCGACGAGGTGATGCCCGAGGTGGTTCGCAAAGTCCGTCGGCAAATCATCGAAGAACACGAAGTCGATGCAAGACAAGTTGTGCTCACACGTCCGGGTGCGATCCCCATCACCACCAGTGGCAAGGTCCAACGGGCGGCATGTCGGCAACTTCTCGAAGCGGACGAAATCGTGGCCCGCTATGAGTGGTCCCGTTCGATCGTCAACGATCAGGGAACCGATACTCAGTTGCCACCCCTGCCCAACCATGTCGATGAAGATTCCCTCGACGAGGCAACCGAGCAGATTGAAGAGTGGCTGATGGCTTGGTTGATCACCCGCTGCGGTGTCGACGCCAGCGAGATCGGTCCTGACACTCCGTTTGCCGACCATGGATTGGATTCCATGACAGCGGTCGAACTCAGTGGTGAACTTGATGACTGGTTAGGAATTGAATTGACGCCCGTATTGGCCTGGAACTATCCCACTCCCGCGCGCTTGGCCGCTTTCTTGGCGGAAGAAATGATCAAGGCCGCGCCAGTGGAGACGGATGTCGCCGATGACGATGACTTCGAGCGATTGTTAGCAGAGATCGAGCAAATGCCCGATCAACCTTCGTAAGTAGGCTTTCGCTGCGTCAACACTTCACAGCGAACCTGCGATATGATAACAAGCGTGAGGCGTTGCTTCATTCTAACTTCTGCTCGTTTCTGTTCACTCATGAGAACCTTCATGGTCAAGCTGTTTCAAGAGGACACTGCGTCCTTTATACGTCGTTTACTGTTTGGCCTGTTATGCGTCGCACTGTTTTTCGCATGCACGATTCACGCTGACACGTTGAGGGCCGATGATGACTCGGAAGCCGTTACCGAAGTCAAACCGGCAGATGAGGATGCGAAGGCCGACACGGAAACGGCTGACGAAGACGCAGCGATCGAAATTCCTGACGGCACCGCTGAAGAACTGTTTGCCTTTGCTATGGAAACAATGCGGAATCGCGGGCGAGACATGAAGTCAACACTTCGCGCCGCCCGCGCTGTTGTCGATGCCGCAGCCAAGATTCGCACGCTCGAAGATGTGAGCTTAGAAACCGAAATCAAAGCGATCGGGTTGCAAATGCCGGCGCTGCAATTCTTAGCACGTCAAGACAAAGTCGCCGCTGCCGAATTGGAAGCACTGCTCGACTCATTCGCCAATGACGAGCGTCCCGAAATTCGCAACTTGGCCCTGATGCCCAAACTTCAATCGCAAGTCCGTTCGGTCCGTTCGCTCGATGCAGAAGAACAACAACAACTCGTGGATCAAGTATTGATGATCGCGGAGGAAAGTGGTGTCGGCCAAGAGCTATTCCAAATCGCATCGCAGTTAGCCTCAGCGCTCGCCGCTGCCGATCAAACCAAGATGGCCGTGTCGCTCTACAACAGATTGGCCGATCAGCTCGAAGCGTCCGATGACGAGTCCATGCAAGAACTTGCTGAACGTGCGCGTGGATCCGCCCGCCGCATCGGTTTGTTGGGCAACAATTTGGAACTGACAGGCAAAACAGCGGAAGGTGAAGACTTTGACTGGGAACAGTATCGCGGAAAGGTGGTTTTAGTTGACTTTTGGGCCTCCTGGTGCGGCCCATGTCGTGGCGAGATCCCCAACATGAAACGTAATCTCGCCGCCTACGGCGATGACTTTGCAATCGTCGGGATCAATATGGACCGCACACCTGAAGCGATGCAAACTTACATCGAAAAAGAGGAACTCAGTTGGGTCAACATTGTCGGTGACGAAGAAACTGGTACCGGTTGGGACCATCCCATGGCCCGCTATTACGGAGTCTCGGGTATTCCCACGGCAATCCTTGTTGATCAAGCAGGCAAAGTCGTTTCATTGTCCGCCCGTGGAGCGCAACTCGATGCGGGCTTAGAGAAACTGCTGGGCCCACCGGCGGACGCCGAAGAAGAGTCAACGGAACCGGAAGCAACGACTGACTAGCATGTGGGTTGATGCTGGTTCGATTACGCGACGCGAAACGATAGAGCGGCCACTGATCAAACACGAATGAACACAGACACCAAGCTATTTTTATCTGTGTCAATCTGTGAGCATCCGTGGCCAAATTATGCGTCCGCACAAGCAGCCGCTGGCAGGAATCACATCAGGATTCGCTTGTAGCTGTGCAGTGAGCGATTCCAAATCGGTAGGGGTCTTCTGGGTCGAAGATGCAGACCGTTTCCGCCATGACGTGCGCGCGTCCCGTGATCGTCGCTCGAACACCATCACCATCACGCTGGTACGTTCCCACGAACCGGCTGCCGACGACGCTTTCTTGAATCCATGCTTCTCCGGGAGCGAGCGTTCCCTCAGCGGCCAAACAAGCGAGTTTCGCACTCGTGCCTGTGCCGCAGGGTGAACGGTCGTAATGACCGCCTGGACACAACACAAAATTGCGTCCGCCTCGCTCTGCCGAAGCCGAATCATCCAAAGGCGCGTATAGTTCAATATGATCAATTTGAGCACCGTCGCGGCCCGTGATGCCTTCACGCTGCAACGCATCGCGAATCCGTAGACTACGGCACGTCAATGACTCCAACTCCGCGAAATTCACTTGCTCAACGGGCGTTAAGAAGAACCAATTGCCGCCGTAAGCAATATCGCCAGTGACCGTTTCGCGAGTCGACTCCCCGTTAGTGATTTCAACGGACACACCGGTTCGATAGCAATCGCTGCGGACGTTCTCGAACGAGGCTGTGCGATCGTCATGCAAAACCACTCGAACATCGCCTGCCACCGTTTCAACGACATACGAACCGGTCGTCCAACCTTCGCGGTACCGCATCGCTTCAATCACACCCAACAACCCGTGACCGCACATGCCGAGGTAACCCGTGTTGTTAAAAAACACAACACTCAACTGGTTTCTGGCATTAGCGGGCGGGCCAACCATTGCACCGACCATCGACTCGCTGCCGCGTGGTTCATGCAAGATGCTGCAGCGAATCCAATCCGCTTGCTCACGCAACCAATCACGCCGCTGCGATACTGTGACGATCTCCTTAGGCAGCGTCATGTCGAATAATACGCGCGTGGGTTCGCCGCCAGTATGTGTGTCGATCAAGGTCAGTTTTTGCATGTTGATAATTAAGCCGTTTTTGTTTCGAGCTGTCGCTCGTTCCAGAATGTGATGTATTGTTCGTGTTGTTTATTGACCTCAGTATCGAAGACGACTCGGCGAAGTTCTTCTCGTTGGTGTACGAATAAATCAAAATCCCTGGCATCATCAGGATGAAACACAGGGCTGGGTCGATCATACACAATCGTTGCTCCATTGACTCCGTCGGCATGATATTGCGACAACCCAATCACACGATCAGACACATACAGTGCTTCGTTGAGCTCATGAGTGACAATCAAAATTGTATGTGGTGGTAAAACTCCATCTCGTTTCGCTTGCAAGTTCTCTTGATAGAATCGCAACAGCATCATTTGCAGTTCTGTCCGCGTGGATTCGTCGAGTGCCCCGAAAGGTTCATCGAGCAACAAGATTTTCGGTTTCATGATCATTGCCTGGGCGATCGCCACTCGTTGCCGCATGCCGCCTGACATTTCGAGCGGGTAATGGCCAATCGCTCGTTCCAACCCAACCTTTTGCAAAAACACAGTCGCCTGCTTGAGATGTTCGGCTCGCAACTCTCGCCATTTTGGGTACTGGAAAATTCGAAACGGGATATTGGTTTGATCTAGTTTTAACCCGAACGCCACGTTCTGTTGGGCGGTTAAAAAATCGTAAAGCGTGTAGTGTTGGTAAACGATCCCCACCGCACGTGAGGGACGGGTGATGATTTCGTCATCGGCGATCACTTGCCCAGATTTTGGTGGATGCGTGCCCAGGATCGCACGCAGCAATGTTGACTTGCCGCAACCGCTCGGCCCGACCACTGCAACGATCTGTCCCGGTGCGATCTGCAAGTTGATGTTATTGAGAACTTTGTTCGCACCGAACCAGTGCGAGACGTTTTTGACTTCGAGTGCATATTTCATCGTAGATGACTCTGTAAGAAAATAGCTGCTTTGGCGTTCGCCATTGGTTCAATGATGAATAGATCAACCATAGCTAGAGGACTGACAATTTCGTCGTTTAACAGCCCGCTAACGCCAAAACGGTTGATGAAAACACGAACCGACACATCAATCACTCCCCGAACCAGGGGCACCATTTGCGTCGCATCCATGTCAGCCCCCAATCCAGCAACAGACCGCTACCACCAAGG
>JBGSMN010000035.1:0-1613 GCA_041740155.1 Rhodopirellula sp. | reverse complement strand
GAACGTTGCGTTCAACGCGGTAGGCAGTTGGCTATTGGAACTAACTGCCACATAATAAGTTGTTGGTGCATTGGGATTAAGTGCTGCCGAACCGGCAGGCATCTGTACACTTCCAATAAACGGATCAAGCGTACCAAAACTGCCACGTGAAAGATCGTCCGTGTCGAGGCCTTGTCCCACGCCAGGCTGATCATCGGCAATGTTAGAATCGCGACTCACCAAAATCAGGTTCCCTGCAGCGTCAAAGACGGAGAGCACAGTGTCTGGTCGTGCGATTCCGTCGGCGTAGTCAATATCGAAAATCGTACTCCACGTATATCCCGTTGCGCTTGCGCCGCCAATTGCTTGAATCAAATCATAGTCGAGTGAGAACGAGTACCAGTCGATATCTGTCGATGCAGACAAGGTGCCGCCGACGCTAAGAACATTGCGATCTGTGGTAAGAAGATTGCCTAATGCCTGTGCCGCGCCAAGTGTTTGGTTGTTGTTTGCCGACTCCGCACTTTCGGAAATCAGAGGAGAGTGCGCTGGTAACCCAATGACTTCGATACCGGTCGTAGCATAGCGAATATCGGCACCGCGAATCGTCGACCCGGGCTTCTCATCGACTTGCCGCAATCGAATTTGCAATTGATACTCACCACGCGTTAGGCCAGCAACCATGTTGTCGATTTGGCCATCGGCAGGCTTGCTGCGAACGCGGACGAAGTAGGTCGACGAATGCCCTTGGATACCGGGCAATATGACGCGCATACCAGCGTCACGAGGATTGGTCGTGTAGAAATCGCCTCCTAGGTAGGCGTCTTTTGTCAAAGGTATCGCAAGTCCACTTAGGTCATCCGGCCGGCTTCCCGTCGAGCGTGCTAAGAGACCGCCGTTTTCGTTGATCAGTTCAAGCACCGTGTCGAGTCCCGCGTTGGTACGATCGATATCGAACCAGACTTCGGTGCCCGCCACGCCAATGAAACTATAGACATCGGCGTCACTTGGGCGATCAACACTTACGTTTCCATGGATCTCAAAACCAAGGCGGCGGTTGATGTCGCCACTCTTTTCGTTTGGCGCAAGATTGCCTAGGAACTGGGCGTCCGCCGGCGTGCCATTTTGTTCGGCTATGCCGCTAAACGCAGGTTCGAGTTCGAGGACCAGTTCTACATTGCGATCGTTGCTGAGATGATCCAACAGCAGACTCCGCCACTGACCGGGTGAACCGGTACTCGGGCCGTCGTTATTCGTATCGCCCACGGGTTGTCCGTTGATATCAAATCCGGCCGTGGCGGTGTCATCGGTCAAGGAGGTGAAGAGAACAGGCCGACCCGGAGCAGCAACTACGTACAGCGAACCACCAATCCGATCGTTGATGTCGAGCAGCGTACCGTTTGCGGTGAAACCCGCATTTGCGCCTGCAAGTTTTACAACCAGGCTTTCATTCTCGCTACTTTGTAGTCTCAATCCACTAAATGTATGGTGATTGAGAATTGTTATCTCGTCGCGCAGCACGTGCACGATGTCCGTATCGTCCCATACGCTCTCCGTTGTCAGTACGGCACCACGAATCTCCATGCCGTTGATGCCATTGTTCTGCAGTCGGTTGGCTCGAACGAGCGGTCCCC
>JBGSMN010000405.1:0-2612 GCA_041740155.1 Rhodopirellula sp. | reverse complement strand
ACAAGCTCGCTTAGCCCGCTATCGCAAACATATTCGGGGCCCAACAAAGCCCAAGCCGAAACGGAGCTTCAACGGTACACGTCACGTGGCCACCCAGAAGCTCCTCGAAGCTAGAAAATGACAGCTTTACAGAATTGATTTAATCAACTGTTCCTTCATGTCGGTGCTCCAGTTTGTCGTTTTCGGTTCAAATAAGCCTGCTCCTGAAAGGCTCGCCCAACCACCATTGTACTTCTCTGATCTGGCATCGGCCACAAGCGGGGCACGGAGTGGGCCACCACGTAGGCGAGTCTCTCCGAGGCTCGCATGCTCCCGCGCCTCGGAGAGACGCGGCTACGTGGGAAAGACGCACTTCAGGTTCAAACCGCGTTTGCCCTGCATACGATGGATGATCATACGTTCGGTATTTACTAGATTTCACTGTATTTTCAGAAAATTACGGTTTTTCGTGTAAGGCATACCCTCCTTCTCCGTCAATACATTCAGGGAGATACCTGTGCGTGGAGTCGTTTCTCATCGCTAAGTGACGACAGTACTCAATACATCTTTAAGCGAGGAAGTTCGATGTCAGAAGTCAAACTTGTAATTCGCGATGCGAACGAAGATCGATCCGGGACAGTGTATGGATCGGTGGCGGACTGGTTTATTGCGGCACTGAGTGCAGACCCGGTGTCGATTACGGAGCTGGATGCGGCCGTCGATCGCTTTGCGCTGGAATCGCCCGTTCGAGGACATCTCCCGCATTTTCTTCACTGCCTGGATGCGGAACCGTGGGATGCGGGATTGGTCGTGATTGACCTGGCAGCTCGGCTGGTGGTGATCGATTCGTCGTATTCCTCTCCTGGTTCGAAAGGAACCATAACTCGGCACAACGTGCAAGCGGTTGAGGGCGGCTCGATCTCATTGCGATACCGACTTGCCGACGAGTGGATGTTTTTGAACGACGCATTGCACTGGGAAGCAACGGCTGAGACGCGACGGCAGCAGCGAGCCGAGCAACCTGACATCGACTTGCGTGAAGTCTTATACGGGGAGCCGATGTTGCGTTTCATCATTAATGGATGCCGACGGCATTTTGCTCGCCGCGACGACATTGCCCGACGGGTTCGCATCGAATTGATTGAGCGGCAACGTGACTGGAGCGCGCGGTATCCCAATGAACCTCAGCCAGATCCCGAGTTGCTGACCATGCACGAATTGTGTAGAGCTCAAGGTCCGGGAGAAGATATTGAACACACAATTTACTATGACACCATTCGCGACATTCATGCCGACTGGCTGTTGACTCCCTGCGTGGAACTGAATGATGAGCTCCCCCGGACTGTCATGCTGCGAGATCACGTTAGGCTGAGTCATGACATGCAAGATCGAGAGTATCAATGGGCCATGCTGGAACGATGTCCGCCAGGAATCAGCCCGGAGTCCCATGCGTATCAGTTCGGCGGATTTAACACCAGCGAGGTCGTGATGTACTACGACTATGTGCGCGAGGTTGCTTGGAGCTGTTGGGATCGACTGCGAACGATGTCCTCGGAAGAACTTGTGGCACTGGAAACCTCGCGGATTGAGCTTGATAGATTCATGAGTGAAGAGGTGACTCGATTGCGAGTGGTCGGTGAAGTGTGGTTAGATATACCGTGGGTCGAAGGTCCCGAACGAACGCCGCGCGGCATCATTAACCTCGAACGCCGCCGGCAGCCCGATTGTGGTCAGTTTCATCCGATCGACCCGGATTGTCTGTGCTGTCAGGCAATGGCTCAATCGTCCAACGTTGTTTTCTGGCACCTGGACGGCTGCAATATGGACGATTTATTTCCGTTTGCCTACAACTACGCCACCATCGAGGAGTGGGAGGAGAATCAAGAGGAATATCGGAGGTTCGGTGAGCAGATGGAGCAGCAATGGAAACTCGCAGAGGAATGGAATCTGCCGCCGAAGTATTCCGAGGTGCCACCCGCGTTCAGCGACGTTTGGCGTTTGGTTGTGACAGAGCCCCGCGGAAAAATTCCACTCGGCGAGCGTCTGAATATGGTCGGACATGAGGTCGTGTCGATCCTCGTGCAGCTCCAAGCCGCCACTGAGTACTGCGCGGGGCTCAATCTTGAACGGTACACCGAAACCCTTCAATTCGGATTTGCTCAGTTGCGGCAAGCGTGCGAGAACTCGAGCCCGCAAGATGTATCGCCGCACGTTGCGTTGAGTGTGACACGGCTTATCGACTGTGTGGATGAATTGCTCGCTGACGTAAGCGGTTACGCGGGTGCTGGTTCTGACGGCCATGATTTCGAAGACGATGATCTCGAAGACGATGATTCCTCAGGCGACGCTGCCGCGGATTCTACCTGCAGAACCCTTACGCCAGGAATAGCCGACTCGGTAGGCACGGACGCTAGGCTACTCAAACGGCGAAACCGTTGCTGGAGAAGAGTGTCGCACAACTGCCAGGAGCTGCGACGCGAATTGCGATTCTTTACAAAGGTTTCGGAAGAAGAACCGACTGGCGGATGGTGCGCTGACAACATTCCGTATTGAAACACGAAGATGGGCTCAAAACTCGCCGTAGAAACTGGGCGAGAGTCGTTTGGGTTTTGGGCAAGGTCCTGTCGGTGGAG
>JBGSMN010000391.1:0-1816 GCA_041740155.1 Rhodopirellula sp. | reverse complement strand
TTACAGATCACCTGAGTCAATCGAGACAGATCACCGCAAACACAGGCCGCATCGCTATTGTCAATCACTTCCAGAGTCATGTCGTTTTCGGAAATCAAGATCGACGACTCCTCGATGGCCGCTTCGACCACTGCGCTGAGTGAAAATACTTGCTTATCCAGCAGCACCTTGCCGCAACTGATCCTCGAAATGTCAACGAGATCGTCTACCAATCGGACAATCTGTTTCACCTGGCGAGCCATCATGGATCGGACTTTTTCAGCATCCTCGCCCAAATCCATCATGGCCAATAGCTGCAGTCCGTTTTTGATCGGCGCCAGTGGGTTGCGAAGTTCGTGTCCCAACGTCGCGAGCAGCTCGTTGTTGCGGTGGTCCATTTCAGAAATTGTTTCCGAACGAATGGCCTCATACTCTAAAGTCGATTCACATGTTTGGTCTTGGTCTATTGAATCGTTCAAATTTCTATCCTTTAAGTCCATCTGAAACAGTCACTTACCCTGGATCGACACATTCTCGACCGATCCCGAGCCGCCGAAATCGAGCGGTCCCATCAAAATTTCATGGCGGATTCTGCCACCGTCCTTCGAGACTGGATCAAAGGTCGTGAATCACTTTGGGAGGAAAAGCAGCACGCAGGGCATTGAGAACCGCTGCGACATCAATGACTTCCTGAGTGATCGAGCCCATTACCGGACTTAAATATCCCGTCGCCGCGAAGCCCATACCGATCATGCTCAGCGCCATACCGCCGACGGCACTTTGCAGCGCGATGGTTCGCATCCGCCGGCTGATGTGCATGAACTCGTCGACTTTTTCGAGCGAGTTGTCCATCACCACGACCCCCGCTGCCTCCGCTGTCACGTCACTGTTCTGGCCGATCGACATCCCGACCGTGGCCGCCATCATCGCCGGTGCATCGTTGATACCATCGCCGACGTACAGTGTTTTCGCCTTCGCAGTTTCGGCGCGAACGAGAGCGAGTTTCTGTTCCGGGCTTTGCTCTGCGTAGATCTCGGTGATACCAACTTTTTCAGCGAGATAACGAACCTCCGAATCACGGTCTCCCGAGACGAGCATCACGCGAGTGAAGGCGTGCTTCGGCCCCAGATGGTTGACGAAGGAGCGACTTTCGGCACGTGGCGCGTCTCGGAATCGATACATTGCGGCATAGCTGCCGTCGATCACGACGACGCATTCGAGCCCTCCCGCGACAGTAGGAAGTTGATCTGCACCAGCAATGTTCTGCGAGAGTAACTTGTTGCGGCTAGTGATCTGTACGGTACGGCCGGAGACAATTCCGACGAGTCCCTGACCGGGACGCTCACCCACTTCGGTCGCTTCCGGCAAATGAATGGCATCCGTCTTGGCAGCGTCAAGGATGGCCCCGGCGAGCGGATGCTTGGAGTAACGTTCCAAACTTGCAACGAGAGTCAGCACCTCTTTTTGTTGAAATCCGGAAGCGATCACTTGCTCGGTCAACTTCGGTTCACCATAAGTTAGCGTTCCGGTCTTATCGAAAATGGCGGTACGGCATCCGGCGATCTGTTCCAGCACAACTGGACTCTTGACGATGATCGCTCGCCGTGCGCACAGCGAGATCGAGCCGATGATGGCGATTGGAATCGCTAACAGCAGCGGACAGGGAGTGGCGATCACCAACACGGCCAGGAAACGAAGTGAGTCGCCACTGATAGCCCAGGCGAGAATCGCAACAACCAACGCGACCGGCGTGTAGAACGCGCCCAGTTGATCGCCAAGACGCTGCAACTGCGGACGTTTGCTTTCCGATTCTTGCATCACCCGCATGATCTTGGCG
>JBGSMN010000320.1:0-8156 GCA_041740155.1 Rhodopirellula sp. | reverse complement strand
CTGCACCGTGAAAACCAATTGGAACCGGCGATCCAAGAATTGACGGCTTATCGCCAAGCTCCGGTGGACGAGAGCGAAGCCGTTCAAGCCGCTTACATACAGTGTTTATGTCATATTGGTTTGAAGCAATTAGATGCAGGGCTCACTCTGCTGTCGCAATTGATTCAGTCGAAGCCAGACTTCGACCAAGCCGACGCGGCTCACTATGAACTAGCGCACGCGTTACTGGTCGCCAAAACCGAAGGCCAAGCCGGTCGCGGGGAACAATCGCTCAACGCGTTCACTTGGATTACTGTCAATCGCCCAGATAGCCCGTTGGCCGCTGAGAGCTGGTTTCGCATTGCACAGGCACAGCGAGAATTGGCGCGAACTGGCGAAGCGACTGCCAAAGTCGCTGCGTTGACGGCCGCAGAAACTGCGGCGCTCGCTGGTCTGACAAAACAAAACCTTGGTCCGCTCCGCGAGAAATTGTTGTTTGTTCTCGGCGACGCGCAACTACAACAACAAAAATTCGCGCCTGCTGCCGAAACATTAACCACGCTTGTCAATGAATTCCCCAGCGGAACCCAAGCCGGCCCAGCAATGTTTTTGGCTGGACAAGCTCGCTTTCAATTGCAACAGTACGATACGGCGTTACCATTATTCGTTAAAGCCAGCGAAGCGACGTTTCCGGATGTTCCTGAGGAGCAAGTGAAGTCGTATCGCAGCCAAGCGTTGTACCGCGCTGGCGAGTGTGCTGCGAAACTCAACCGTTGGCCCGAAAGCCAATCGCTGTACCAAAAATTGGTCGACCAGTTCCCTGACTTTACGCAACTCGCCGACACTAAGTACGCCATCGCTTATGCGCTGCAACAACAGAAGCAGCTCGCAGCGGCCGAACAGATGTATGAGCAAGTTACCAAGATGACCGAGACTGAAACAGCCGCGAAGGCGCGATTCATGATCGGTGAGATCAAGTTCGGCAACAATGAATACGAAGCAGCGATTGAAGAGTTTTTGACTGTAACGGTCGGTTACCCGTACGAGACATGGCAGGCGTTGGCGCGGTTTGAAACGGCGAGGTGTTTTCGCGAACTCGGTGACGCCGAGCGGGCTGCAAAAACGCTGCGCGAGATGATCGAAAATCACCCGCAACATCCTCGAGTTGCCGACGCTGAAAAAATGTTGTTGGAATTGAAACCGTGATGATTGCGGCATCTGTAAAAACCTTGATTGAGACTCTTGTATGAATCACGCCTCGCTTTGCTTGCTGATTTTGGCTGCCATCACTGCACCGCTGGTGTTGGCACAGGATGCCAACCAACCTGCCGCTGCTGTTGCTGCGAAAGCTTTAACTGAAGACCCGGCAGCTGACACAGAAGTCGCTAAGCCGGTGACGACGCAGTCGATCGGCGGGATGGTCGTCAGCGGCGGGATCTTGAATGTGGTGTTCTTCGGTATTCTCGGTGTATTCTCGCTGTGGGCTGCGACCGTTGTTTTGGAACGAGTTGTCAATCTCAAACGAGATCGATTGCTGCCAGAAACTTTCGCCAAACAGCTCGCACCGCTGCTCGATCCGCCGCAAAGCAACGCGTCGAAGTTCAAAACGCTGTGCGAGTCGCATAACGCTCCAGCGAGTCGAATTTTTTTCGCTGGCGTGCTGCGTGCCGGACGTCCACTGCCTGAAGTCGAAAAAGCGATGGAAGACGCCGCAGCGAGAGAGATGGCAATGATCCGTGCCAAGAGCCGACCGTTGGGTGTGGTCGGTAACGTTGCACCTCTGGTCGGTCTACTGGGTACGGTCGTCGGGATGATTATGGCGTTTCAAGTTTCCAGCCAAGAGGGACTGGGCAAGGCCGAGCGCTTGGCTGAAGGGATCTACTTAGCCTTGATGACAACCGCGGCCGGACTAACGATCGCGATTCCCTGCTTGTTGTTTGCGAGCTGGTTCACCGGACGCGCTGAACGTTACATGTGTGATATCGGCGAGTGTCTGTCGCGGACCATGCCTAGCTTTGCGAGGATGGAAGGTAAGCAAGTCGGCAGCGGCGAGGTTTCTGCGTCAAGTACAGTGGCAGCGGATCATGAGCTCAGTCCACGCGAACGATTTTTGATGGAAGCGGGAGAAGAAGCATAATGCGCATGCCACTGGAGTCTGCCGACGAAGCCATTAACTTGACTCCGCTAATCGATGTGGTGTTCCTATTGTTGATCTTTTTCTTGGTCGCGACGCGTTTCGATCAGGAAGAGAAAGAACTTTCGATCCGCATTCCGGATGTCTATAAAGCTCGACCCTTGTCCGCTGGTCCACAAGAAGTCGTTGTGAATATCAATGCCCAGGGTGAGTACATCGTGTTGGGCGATACATTGAGCGAACCTCAACTGCGGACAATGATCGGAACCATCGCCAAGAAGAATCCGGCGGATATGTCCAAAGTCCAAGTCCGTACGGATATGGATGCCAAAGTTCGATTCGCGATGGCGGTGGTGGGCATGTGTGAAGAACAGAATATAAAGCATACGTTTTCCGTGTTGGAACAACGTGAGGCCAAGTGATGACTCGACATCGTGCCGTGATGCTGATCGCCGCACTGCCGCTGCTGCTAGGTGCGTTGTGGGTGATACCGCGCTCTCGCTTGCTGTTTACGACGGTTGACAATACCAGTCGCTGGAGCGAGTCCAACGCGCCGCCACGCCGCGAAGTCGTATGGCAATCAGCCACGCTTGTCCCTGTCGCTGACGAACAGCAGACGCCAGCGACCGATCCGAACACATCAAGTGTTATCGACGTTAGCTTGATCCGACCCCAGCTTGCCGATAATGGCAACACGCTGTACCTGACAGTCCGCCGTCAGAACCAAGATCTTGACATCATGCAGTCGCAGCGTGGACCGGACGGCTGGTCGACACCGCAAGCGGTCGATGTGTTGAACTCGCGCGCCGATGATGTTGGCCCGCTGCTCAGTGCTGACGGCAACACGCTGTACTTGTACTCCAACCGCGCCGGTGGTTTCGGCGGGATGGACCTGTATGTCTCGCAGCGAGAAAAGGATCAATGGACGGAACCGGTCAATTTGGGTTCGGCGATTAACAGCCCTGCGCATGAATACGATCCAGCGATCTCGCCCGATGGCGGGCAAATATTCTTCGCCAGTAACCGCAGCGAACGCAGGACACGTCAATCGCAAGCCGACGCGTCCACGTCCACAAGCAATATGTGGACGACGACGCTACGGAACGATCCCGGCCAACAGACGTTCGATTTATATGTCGCAACCTGGAATTGGTCTGTAAAACAGTGGGCCGATCCGGAACCGCTCCGCGAGCTTAATACCAGCGAGTTCAACGAAGGTGCTCCGGTTGTTTCGCCCGATGGTGCGTTTTTGTTCTTCGCTTCCGATCGCCCCGTCCGTGAAGGTGAATCGCAAAACCTGGACTTGTATCGCATTCGCTTGGAGGAATTGGCATCGCCACCAGAGAATCTGGGCGCCGGGATCAACACCGCCGTTGACGAGACGGAACCGTGTTTGAGCAGTGGCGGGTTCGAATTGATGTTTTCTCGCGCTGATGTGGCAACCCCGGACCGGTTTGCACTGCATCAAAGTATTGCCATGGAAGTGTATCGCGATCGCCAGTGGGACGTTTCGAATTGGCAGTCGCTTGTCGGGTTTCTCAGCAGAGTGATCGGATTTCTGGCCAAGTATTTGTGGTTGATACTGATGGCCGGGGCGCTGGTCGCTGCCATGCTGTGGTTGATCCGCCAAGTTCGGATGGGACGATTGGCGATCCCCGGTTTTTTGCTTGCTGCACTGTTATTGCATTTCTTCTTAGTCACCAGCTCGTTCTTTGTTTACTTCCAACAAACGCTGACGCAAAAGTTCAAAGCATTGTTCGTTGAAGAGCAGATCGTGGCTACCGAATTCTTTCAAGAGACCACGACGCAAACAACCAGCGACCAGCCGTCTTTTGACAGTGTGGCGGAATTGGAAATGCCAGATCCGATCGAGCCGACTGAGATGGCCAAGCAATCACTGGCCACACCGACAACAATGCCAATCGAGTTAGCGCAACCGGTGCAGCTCGCCACGCAACCACTGCACCTCAATCACTTGCCCGCCGATCCGGTGATTGCCACCGTGACGGTCCCAGACCCGACGCCGCAACCGCCGGTTAAGGAATTGCTCAGTCGCGCCGCCGTCGAACGTGTGGTGATGCCGGAGTCGGTACAGATGCAAACGACACAAGCGGTGCCAATGCCGAAACTGGAAAGCGTCGCAGTGACCAATCCGTTAGTGCAGCGACAGCCTGCACTGGACGTCAATCAGCAGGTGGAAACGCTCTCAGTTGACGCCCCTGAACCGACGACAAAGCCGTTACCGGCTGAAGCGATGCAACCGGCTCAGCAAACGCCCGTGGCAGTCCAGTCCACACCGCTGGAAGTGGAGTTGAGCCGTGCCACAGTCAGTTCGCCAGAGCAGAATGCTGTCGACGCCGACGCCGTTTCGCTGGACCAAAACATCGCTGCTCAACAAGCCGCACCGCTAGCGAGTTTGGCGGCAGAGAATGTCGAGTTGAAACGCAGCCCGCTGGTTTTGCCTGCTGCTCTGCCAAAAGAACAGCCGCAGCAATTGGCTCAGCAGAATAATCTAGCACCGATGTTGCCAACCGCCCAATCGATCGCCAAGTTAGCGACCAACGACACATCGACGGTCCCAGACTCAGCTTCAACTGAAACTCCGTTACTTCGCTCACGTGTGAATCAACATCACATCGACGCTGAGACACCGATTGCGACACAGAAGATCGAAATGGTGCAGGCTGCCCAGGGCGAGTCACTAAGCGATCCGACCAGTAGCGTGGATGCGGCTAAACAAGCCGCGCAAGAAACGCCGGTTACCATTGCCACGTTGGCTGTGTCATCGGACACCATGCCGTCCAAACCTTCGCCTGTGGTTGAACCGCCCACAGCGCTGGCAAGATTGACTGGACAACGTGGTACGCCCAGTCCGCATGATCCACTGGGCGGCAGGACACTGGCACGCCGTACACATCGTGCAGCGCGAGAGTACGCTGACGTCCAGGCCAATATGCAAAGCCTGTTGATGCGCCGCAAACTCGACGAAGCGACCAAGACCGCAGTGGTGAAACAGTTCGGTGGCAATGACGAAACACTCGCTGCGATCCGTCGCGGTTTGAATTGGATTCAGCAACATCAAGCGCTCGATGGACACTGGGGACTGCACAATTTCCATGAACAGTGCCAAGGTCATGATCGATGCTCTGGACACGGAAGTTCTCGCAGTGACACCGCCGGTACTGGATTGGCACTGCTGCCCATGCTCGGCGATGGCAACACACACTTGCAAGGAACCTACCAAGATAATATTGCTCGTGGGATCGCTTGGTTAGTGAAAAACCAGAAACCTGATGGCGACTTATTTACCGGTGGCGAAGGCAACTCGCACATGTACTCACATGCCATCGCGACGATCGCGTTGTGCGAATGCTACGGGATGACTGGTGACGCCAGCTTAAAAGCACCCTCACAAAAAGCCATTGACTTTATTGTTGCGGCCCAAGACCCGCGCAGTGGCGGCTGGCGATATCAACCTCGAAAGGACGCCGATACCTCTGTCGTCGGTTGGCAAGTGATGGCGCTCAAGAGTGGCCAAATGGCTGAGCTGAACGTGCCAGAGAAAACGCTGAAAGAAACTCAGCGCTGGCTTGCCAGTGTCGCGGGTAAAAAAGATCGCCTAGGACAATTCGCTTATCAGCATGGTCGCTACAATCCCGCGATGACTGCCGAAGCGATTCTGTGCCTGGAGTATTTGGGCGAGGATCGCGACGCCGAGTCGATCAATCGCGGCACGCGCCACCTGCTAGAAAATCTGCCGCAGGCCGGACGTGAGACCAGTTACTACTGGTACTACGCAACCCAGGCGTTGTTCCATTTGCAAGGCGATGCGTGGCAGCGGTGGAACGGAGCTATTCATCCGCTGCTGCTTCAGACACAGACCAAAGAAGGACCGATCGCTGGTACTTGGGATCCCAAAGACCAATGGGAGAACAGCGGTGGACGCATCTACGCCACCAGTCTGCGGGTGTTGATGTTAGAAGTCTACTATCGCCACCTGCCGATCTACCAAGTGTTAGATTAAGGCGAGGCACATTGCACGATTGCGCATCGGGCAATCGCGTCTAAAACTGTGTTCCACCCACAGGTAGACATGCTCGCAGTGACTTTCCCTGCGAGGGTGTTTCGCTCGGTGCGGTGTTCTCGTTAGTGCGAGGCAAACGGACATCGAACACGGTAACTCCCTCGGCTGAACGCACATCGACTTCGCCACCATGAGCGCGGGCAACTTCTCGTACGATAAAGAGTCCTAAGCCGAGACTCGCTGTGTGGGCCTTGTCGATTTCTGCTGCGAAACAGCGTTTGAATGGATTGAAAATCTGGTTCAGGTCCGATTGCTCGATGGTCGGTCCGCTGTTGACGACTTCGATTCGAACATCGGTCGCGTTGCCAACAATAACCGTCCGGATAGGAGCGTTTGGCGCTCCATATTTGATGGCGTTTGCGACAAGGTTACGGAGCACGCGCCGAAGTCGCGGGCCGTCCCAACGCCCGCGTGCGTTGCCACACACGTCCAGATCGAGTATTCGGGTCGGGTTCGCTGCGCGTATCAATTCGAGCTCATCAGTGAGTGCTGGCACCAAGTCAACGTCGGCCAATTCGATGTTGAGTCCCAAGCCAAGCATGGTTCGCTTTAGATCAACCATGTCATCCAGAAGAACTGTCATCTCTTTACTAGCATTTGTCAGCATGGACGCCACTACCGACATGTCTGGTCCGGTGCCCAACTCGGCCAAGTACGATGCGGTCATTGAGATGGTGGCGAGCGGGTTGCGCATATCGTGACTTAACATCGCGAGCACCATGTTGCGCGCTCGATCCACCTGAGCGGTAAAGTGCTCGATAGACTCTGTAATCGCTTGGTCGATCGCCTCATTGAAGCGAACGACTTCTTCTAGGCTCAAGTCGTCGGGCCGACATGCTTCCATCCACAACCTGAGGACGCTGGCACGCAGTGCGCGGTACTCGGCGACCAGTTCGTTAATGTCAAAGCCGCTCTGCGCCCTCAAGACGGCGTGCGTCTCTGCAGCGGTTTCTGGATCGTCTTTCTTTTCTGCGGCTAAGCCCTTTGATTTATCCGCTTGAGCTCGCCTCGTTTGAAAAGTTGTTAAATCTTCTGCTACCGCCGTCAAAATTTGTTTTGCGTGGTCCCGCACCGCCTCGGGCTTCATTCTTGCTGCGGCCGGAATATTCTCAGCTGCAAACGCATCCCATTCCCGTAAGATGGATTCCATGTCATTTAAAATAAACTCAGCTAATCTCATGTCTTTTCCTTGTGCGTAATTCTGGTACGACTCCTCCAAACAAAACTGTTCAATTATGAAACTACGCGAGCCCGACTCCAATATACCGGTGGGATCGACGTGAGCGGGAAATTGCGGAGAGTAGCTTGTGTTTAAAAGTCACTCACCTTTGCAATAACGCCTCAGAGACGACGGGAAACGTGCCAAACGTGGTCCGTCGAGATACTGTGCTAAGTGAAGCCAATAGGGGGGAAGGCGATAGCATCAGAAATGGGCTTTCAGCCGCCCGTGTAACTTTGCAAACAACGGCTCGGGCGTCAACTACGAAAACGGCAAACTGCTTCGTAAATCGCGGCGATACCTGTCGCCCTATAAATTCAAGCATTAGTCCATCAGCAAACAGATGGCTCGGCAATAAGAGTCTGGCGAGTCTTCGCAATCAGAAGCACCTCGCTTTTTAGGCATTGCACGAACGTAGTTAGCGACATAGAGTGACCTGCACGCGTGCCGATCAATCTCTATTCTTCGAGAATATTGGGTCATTCAGTCTCGATCCGACGTGAGCGATACGCACATGAACACCTCGAATCCCACTGTACCAGCCTTGGCTCGTCGCTTGATCGCCCTCGAAGCTAGGTGCGATGCGGGTTCCATCTCGGGAAGATGCGAAGCAGTTCGAGTGTGTGAAAAGTTGCGAGTGCCGCTGGCAACTTTTCTCGGTCCCGATGGCTATCGTTCTCTGATGGCACGGGCGGTGGCGATGGCAAAGTCCGAATTCCCCTCACTCCACCCGGTGCAGG
>JBGSMN010000317.1:0-2348 GCA_041740155.1 Rhodopirellula sp. | reverse complement strand
CGTGTGCGTCGCTGAGATGTATTCGTCGCTATTGACGCCAAAGGTTTCCCTCTGCCAGCCGAGTTCGGCGAGTTGTTTGGTGTACTGTTGGTCGAGCACAGTGGGTAAGACATCCGGCAACTCGAATGTAAACTGCTTCTGATCGACGTCGTACTTCACCGAGGAAGCACCCCGAGGCAATTTCCAATCAGCGACTTCAACCCCAGCCTTCATCGCAACCGAATCGACTTCGGGATCCTTTTTCAACTGCCATGACGACTGGTCCGCGTCGCCAACAACAATGCGTGTCGAACCATCAGCCTGGGGTCGCAGCTGAATCGTTGCCTCGCGCTGTCCTTGAATGTATGGCAATCGCGCCCATCCTGTCTTCTCGTCGATCGTGCGACCTGCGGAACGTTTCATCCAACCATCACGCAACATCTGTTCGTCGTAAAACTCGATCGTTTGTGCGACCTTCATTTTGGTATTGGCGACCATCATCAAGTCGGTGGAGGAATCGAGCTCTATCCAGCCAGCATCCATTGGGATCGGCAATGATTTATTGGCGAGCGATACGGAAGTCTGGATGGAGTACGTCGCCGGATCGTCAGCAGGACGGTTGATGAAAACCGACAGCGCGATGCCATGCTGAACGAAGTTCAACATCCGCATGTCGGGCTGTTCGTTTGTTGAGGCATTTAGCCGCGACGTACCGGTCCATCCCTGTTTGTGAAGCTCGCGGATCAATGAGACTTCGATTTCAGTCAGGTCAGCCTTGCAGCGAGTCATCGACGATGTGAAGCTGCTGAATGGGTTGGTCGATTCCAAGTCAGATAATTTTGGTATCCACCTTGAATCAAAATTCCCGGGAAAGTTCAGATTGACGCTCAATCCAGCTGAGTCAGGCGTCGACGAGTCGTAGAACGAGAGATTGAGCGGACAGCCAACTTTTTCAAATTCCAAGCCAGCTTGTCCCGCGATCGGCGTTTTCTCCGTCCATCCGTCGCGATTCATCACGTAGCGATAGAAACGCTCCGCTTCTTGCTGGTCGACTCCGGTGGTGTACGAGGCTTGCGAGTGTCCAACGTATACCGACTTGGCATCGGGAAGTCGCGGCTGCGATCGGAGATCAATGAATTCAAAAAGCTGGGCGGAAGTTGCTGGCACTTTCGTGTTGGCGAGAATCGTGTCTGTCTTTGGCAATTCGATCCACTCGTTGAAGTGCTGCTTTGCCTCGTCGGGCAAACCCCAAATCCGAACTTTGCCGCTGAGCGATGCAACCAGCAGTAGATGCGTGCCCGGCAACCAGGAAAGCGCAGCGGTCCTGCCGCCATCGGAATCGATGACCTGCAGAATCTGACCGCTGGTACCATCAAGAATTTGCACGCTTTGGTCCCCTGACGCGGCAAGCCATTTTCCATCGTCAGAGAAATCAGCGATGCTAATGGCAGCCGCTGGTTCTGGTAAGTTGAGCAAGACTTTTCCTTGTGCCATGTCCCAAAAGTGCGGCCTGGATTCCTTGTCATTGAAGAGCAGTGTCTTGCCGTCGTGAGATAAGGCTAATCCCGCTGACTGGACGTACTGAGGTGACAGCAGATGTTCTTCGGCTCCCGTCGATGTATTCCAAATGCTTGCCGAAGCTCCCACGACTGCGAGTCGATCCTCGGCGACGAAAAGTAAGTTTGAGATTCTCTGCAAAGTGATTTCAATCGAGCTAATCTCTTTTCCGTCGGAAACCTGCCAAATTTTTGTGGCGCCCGAATACCCTGTTGTCGCAAGCTGTTGCGAGTCCAGCGAGAACGCCAGCTTTACAGTGGCACTTGGATGCGCCTGGATTACCCTTGGTTCGTCTTTGGACGTTCGATTCCAAATCCAAAGCTGTCCCTTGTTGTCGCCCGCAGCCAGCCATTGATCGTCAGGCGAAATCGCGATGTCATGGATCGGCGGTTCCAATTTGCCTTGTAGTCCTTTCGTGAGATCAGCGTTAGGCAATGCTTCCCCCAGGTTCCAAGCCAATAGTTTCGTACCAGCCGTCACAAAGGACTTGCCGCTGGGGGCAATCGCCATCGAAAAGATCAAGTCGTCGAAGCCATCGTAACATGCGAGCAAACGAAGCGACGGATGTTCGGCGATCGACCAGCGGGCGATTTGTTCTGCGGACGGTGGTTGGTAAGTCTTCGTAGGCGGTGTCGCCGGCTTTGTCACGACCGTAGTATCGGGCGTCGTTGGACTCGCCGCTAAATTTCTGGGCGTCGACTGGGTGCCAGCCGAATTCGACGGCGTTGCCGGAACCGTTTCCGAAAGACGGTCCACCGTATTCTCGGCGACTGAGTTCGGTCGTGATTCAGTGGTTGTCGGGGACGTCGCTG
>JBGSMN010000273.1:0-2097 GCA_041740155.1 Rhodopirellula sp. | reverse complement strand
TGGCAAAGTGCAATCGACGAAGCTTCACGGCGTTACTTTGTTCATTCGACAGCACAGCGAGACACTCGGCACGAGATTGGTGGTCGTCACCATGACCTCAATGGAGATGGCGTTCCGGACATTCTGTTAGTGAGAGATCGGAGACTTTCACGCGGCGATTCCAGATCGGTGCTGAGCGCTGTTTCAGGGATCGACGGTCAACGATTGTGGAACTCGCAGTTCGTCGCCGAGTCGCTTGAGGATACGTCGACGTTAGATTGTCGCGACCTAGATGGCGATGCTCAAGCGGAGATTATCATGGTAGTGGCCTGCGATTTTGACCAGCCAACACACGTGCCGCAACATCTTGGCAGCTCGACCTATACGACAGGAAATGATCGGCAACTTTGGCTCACCGTGATCTCGGGCAACGATGGAAGCATCCGCTGGTCTAAACCACTTTGCAGCATTCAGGTTGACGGTAGCAACCGACAATTTGGCATCAAAGACGCGTTTATTGAACCGAGCTACGACGACTTGAATCAAGACGGCGTATTGGACTTAGTATTGCCTGCACAGTCGTCTGACGGTGCAAACACGTTGGATATGCTGGCGATCAACGGTCGTGACGGTCAGACGTTTTGGAGCGTACCGCTGCCGACATTTGATCAACCAGAGGAAGCCTTCGGTAACGCGATTCCCGCCGCCAGCGGCGATCTCGATGGCGATGGCACTCCGGAAGTAATCGTAATGGCATTTAGCCGAAATCGAAATCAGCAAGGACAGACGGAGCAATTGCACGTTTCGGCACATGCTGGCAACGATGGTCGTCGTTTGTGGCAGTGGCAAACCGCAGCCCAACGCGATCAAAATCAAGTTCAGCAACGTCGCGATCGAATTCAAGACCGGCTGCGTCCCTTGCTGGCAAAGCGAACCGATGGAACTTCTGACGTTGCCTTTTTGTTGTGGAACGATGGACGGGATATCCATGTAATCAATCATCTAGGTAAAGCGACAGCTCAACGTAAATTCCCCGATACCTATTTTGCTATGGGCGAACGCCCCTGGGTGATCGATGTCGATCAAGACGGTGCGGACGAATTGTTGTTTATCAACCACACAGAAGTCGCGTTGCTGCCAATCGATCGCTTGGATCAGCCGATTTGGACGCGTCAAAAAGCGATGTCCGACATGGAGGAAATAGTCGGGATCTTGCCCGACGAAAACGCTCCTGGGCGGATTGTCATTCAGGGCGGAACACTCGACGGATCGCTCCGTGGACTGCATCCGCTGACGGGACGAACGGATTGGACGTGCGTCGGTCCGGCAGTGGATCGGCAAGTCGCAGCGGTGATACTGAGCACTCCATCGGTCGAAGTACCACCGTTCGCCTTGTTTCAAAACGATGGTCAAGCGATGGTCCGGCGAGGTTCTTCAACACAAGCTCGGTTTGCGAACTGGACTGGAATTACACGCGAACCAGCCAGAATAACTCCACAACGTTATGACTCGCGATTGCTGCGTCCTTTGCCCTGGGTGCCGCAGGATTTTGAAGTCGCCGAAGCTCGCAAAGCGTTTTTGTGGATTGGCTTTTACGGACTAACGATGGGATTTCTACCAGCGGCATTCTTGTACTGGTGCATCTCCCGAAAACGATGGGGATTGAAGACGATGATGTTGCTGCCCATCGTTACCGCGATCGCCATGATCGGAATGCTAACACAACCCAGCAACTTTGAATTTGCTTCCTGGGAGATTAAATTGTTAGGAGCCGCAATGGCCTTGCCTATTCTGTTCACGTTGGTTCTGTTCACTCGCTGGTGGCGAGAAGGCAAGCGGCGACGGATTGCGATTTCAATGCTTGTGGTTGCGTTGGTTTCGATCGGCTTAGGAATAAACGCATTGTGGCTGGACCGTTACCGAACCGGACTGCTACAACCGGGCGAACGCTACGACTGGCGCGGCTGGTACTATGGTCTGGCGCCAGTAGCGTATTGGTTGTTCCTGATGCCCTGCCTAGCGGCGATTCTGTTTTTGACGCTGCGGACGTTGTGGCGGTTGTTCGTTTCCGGGTTTCGCCGCGGAAAGGCGTTGGTGCGGCTATGAGGTACGATCGAG
>JBGSMN010000239.1:0-31412 GCA_041740155.1 Rhodopirellula sp. | reverse complement strand
AACGGTCACCGCTGCGCCGCAAAAAACCGGGCACGCAAGATCCAGAACCCGAACGGCGGTCGCTTGTTTAAGGTCTAGTGTCTCAATCTGGGGGCGACGAATCATCGGTTTCTTTTGAGTCTCGGCGTACATTCGTTACCTCACTCGTTGGTGACTATAATATAAAACTCAAATTTGTTAAATCGCGACGTGACTCGCTGCTTAATAGTGATTTTAATCCCACCTGTACGTTTTGTGTGTTTGCTTACAGGTATGGTGTCGCTGGTTGACTAAAAGCACTGTCACGGGCAAGCTGGAAAACTGAGGTGTCGCGAACCGATAGCGGCACCATTTATATGGTATTTTTTCGGGACTCGTTGTTCAACGATGAAGAAAAGGTGATGAAGGATGGATGAAGAAAAGCACGGTCATGCACGAACTGAATTATGACCAGCTTTTTAGCATACGCGCGTACGTCTAGCGGCGTTGCCCATTGGGAGTTTTCTTGATTTTTAAAGTTCAATGGTACGTTGTTGCAACGGGCACTTCTCCGTCAGCATGAAGTGCTACCGTCTCGCCGCCCTGGTAGATCTCCGAAGCTTAGAAGGCTCACACTGTCTTATCTGGAGTTGGAACCGCTGACAGAGCATCACGCTTTTTCCACGGGCTTGTTGACTGCGGCCGCGCCTGCCCTGGGGGTCAAGCGATGTTGTCAGTGTGCCTTGCAAGCACGACGAGCCAGTGTGGGCTCTAAGCGTCAGACGATTTCAAGTTTAGCTGATTTAAATTGCGAATTCCGAGACGAGCCGACCGTTAGCATTCCATGCGTCTTCCAGGTCGTTGTTAAGCTGTGATAGTAGGATTGGAAACCTCGGGGACAAAGCTTTTCTCCAGCCTAATGGGTGACTGCCTTATCGGTGGTAGCGTAGCAGATCGCGGTTGGTGTCGTTGCCGATGGCCTATCGACACAAAGAATCACCGGTGTTCAGCCAAGCACAGGACCGATCAGGACGCCAGCAGCCAGAGAATCGCAACATGCCAACAAACTGGCCTGTCAAAAATCTGGATTCTCTTCACGCGGTCAGGTTAGCCACCGTCGGCGAGTAACTCACGTGTCCGGCGACGCAGATACAAGCGGCGAGATGTGCGATGGTTCCGCAGCGCGTCGACACACTCAGCGTGCCACTCGCGGCTGGTGTAGAGGCGAAATCGGCTGCGCGGATTCGTAATTTTTCATTTCTTGAAATCCGCGAGCGGGGGTGGGTCGTCTATCTTGTAGACCCATGAGCAGTACGCCTGAAACCGCCGGGGCGAGTGACGCGGATACCGCGAGGCTTCGCCAGCGTTTGGAAACGCAGTTCGATGAGGCGAACCAAGAACTTCTTGGATCGCTGATTTGTTGCGTGGGCAACCATGAAGATGCTCGCGATGCCTTGCAGGAAACGTTCCTGAAATGCTGGCGGCATCGCGACCAAATCGACACGGTCCTGGACCTGCGAGCTTGGGTCTTTCGGATCGCCATCAATACCGGTCGCGACTATCGCAAAACGGCTTGGAATCGACGGCGACGTCCACTGGAAGATGGTTCCCCTGGCTCAGGAGACGTGTTGATGTCTGTCACGACTGAATCCCCCGACGCATCTTTGCAGCGACGGGAGGAACTTGAACAAATTCGCACCGCTGTGCGCTCACTCCGCGACGAAGAACGCGAGGTGTTCCTGCTGCGGCAAAACGGCGAACTGACTTATGAACAAATCGCGTCCGCACTGTCTCTACCACTGGGAACTGTGAAAACTCGGATGAGAACCGCGCTCAGTCAATTGCGACTCGCTGTGGGAGGCCAATCATGAATATTCAAAATCCTAACGAACTTCGACAACTCTTGCTCGAATGGCACTACGGTCTACTCGACGAAGCTGACGCGAAGATACTGCAAGAACTCGTCAACAGCGATGCCACTGCCGCCGCCGCTTGGGCGGAGACACTGCAAACTGTCAACAAGCTCAGTGCCGCTTGCCGCGCTGATGTTTCTATACCTGCCGCGTCGTTTGGGTCTCTGCAAAATCCTGAGATAACGAATGATGCCGATTTGCCACTAGTCGCGAAACCAACGCGTTCGGTCTGGCAAACGCCCAGTATCGTGGCGTTCGTTGCAGCGTGCATCGGTTGGTTCTTGATTACGCTGGACTACAGCGAGAATTTACCAACCCGCCCTGCTCCGGCGATCTCGCTCCAGGCCACACAGATTGCCAACCGCGAAGCCAATGACGCACAGAGTTTTCGAGTCACGACCGTGAAGCTCGATCCTAACCACCATGATTTTGATCGTCGCCAAGGTCAGCGTTCGCCATCGTTACCCGCGATCGCGACATCGTTGTCGTACAGTGTGTTTGTGAAAGGAACCATATTGTACTCCGGTGCTGGCAAAACCGATTTGAGTGGTCAGGCTGAGATTAAACTACCCGACAGATTAACGGTGCCTCCAGACGCAACGCTCCGTATTCAGGCGAACGCCAACGATGCCAGCGGGTCGCACGCGAGTGTGGAGGTGCCGCTCGAACCGACGCGTTGTATGACGTACTTGACGATTGATCGACCGGTATACCGGCCAGGTGAAACGGTGTTCTTCCGCTCATTGACTTTGACTCGTCAGTCATTTCAACCGAGTGTTGAGGTGCCGATTCGATATGAATTGCTCGACCCCAGTGGCACGGTGGTGCCGGGCGTTGCCATCGAGGGTTTGACGACTCGTGGGGTTGGAAATGGCAGTCTCTTATTGCCGAGCACCATACCGGGTGGGCCGTACACGATCGTTGCGAAAAGCCTTGATGGTTTTTTTCCGGATGAGAAACGCACCTTCGATGTGCGAGTTTATCGGGTGCCGCGTTTCAAAAAACAGATCCAGCTCGGTGCCCGCAGCTATGGTCCCGGTGAAACCGTGACCGCTGAGCTGATGGCCATCCGTGCTGAAGGTGGCCCGGTTGCTGGTGCGAATGTCGAAATCACTGCGACTGTTGATGGCGAAAACGTGTACCAGCAATCGGCAAAAACATCCGCCCTCGGTCAGTGCTCGATCGCGTTTTATCTGCCCGATGATATACGTGATGGTAATGCGTCTTTATCAATCGTCGTGGACGACGGTGGCACGCGAGAAACGATTTCCAAAACGATCCCGATTCAACTGGGACGCGTCGAAGTCGAATTCTATCCTGAGAGCGGACCACTTGTTGCTGGATTGAACAATCGTGTTTACTTCACGGCCCGCGACACACTCGGTGATCCGATCGCGATCGCAGGCGAGATCCAAAATCGCAGTGGCAACAAGGTAGCCGACTTGAACACGGTTCGAGATGGGATGGGGCGTTTCTCATTCCAGCCTGAGTTGGGTGAGCGATATTCTTTGAAAGTCACCGCACCGCTCGATATTCAGAATTCGCCCGAATTGCCAGCGGTGGTTGGTGACTTGCCGATTCTCAATACAAACGGTGGTGTATTCGCGGCTGATGCTCCGCTGGAGATGACCATCCACAGCAATCGGTCACGCGAGGTGATCGTACGCGCGGTCTGCCGAGGTGAACTCGTCGGTTCGCAAACGTTGAAGCTTTCTGCCGGACGTCGTCTCATCAAACTACCTGTCAGCAGTGAGGCCGCTGGTGTGATTCGTGTGACCGTGCTCGACTCCAGCACGCTGCCAGCCACTCCGTTGCTCGAACGACTGGTCTTTCGCCGACCAACCAAGAAACTGCAAATTGACATTGGCGATGCGAAATCAACGATGCACCGTTCGCCAGGCGAGTCGATGCGATTGGAATTGCAAGTCCGTGATGAAGCCGGACGTCCAACCCCCGCTATTCTTGGTGTGGCGGTTGTCGACGAAGCATCGCTGAGCTTAGATGCGATCGAGCGACCGACGATGCCCACCTACTTTTGGTTGACGAGTGAAATTCAAACTCCCGCTGATCTGGAACACGCGAATTTTTACTTAAGCGATTCCACGGAGGCTGAGCAGGCCATTGACTTGTTGTTAGGCACCCAAGGTTGGCGACGGTTCGTCAGCGGGTCGCCAGAGATGAATCGGGAGGGACAGCCCAACGAGGCGTTTCGTGAACAACTGACGCGACTGTTGCAACTCGATGGACCGGAGACTGCGGGTGTGACGCAGGCGGAGGCCACCACGCCTGACTATTGGGATCGTTGGCGCGAATACCGAATCGCGAACTTGCACGCTTGGCAAGAGTTCCTGGTGGGACTTCGGGTTTGGATGTTCTGGGTGTGGTTCGCTTGGTTAGTGACGATGCTGTTTCGATTGCGAATGAGGCGATATCGCCACGCGCCTTTTTCGGGACGGATGGCGGGGTGGTTGTTGATCGGATGCAGCACCGTGACGCTGGCGGTCTATGGCTGTGGAGCCCCCAGCAACACCGCAATTGAAATGGACTTAGGTGCGGAGAGTGCCACGGTGGACGAAACCAGTGCCAAACGAGCGTCTGAAACACCTCCGCCCGCAATGGAATCCCCTGGCGAGAGACGCGATGAGTTGGGGTCCGCCGCATCGGGCCAGGCCATCGAAACGTTGCCTGAGCAAGTCGTCGCGGCGATCGGCAGGTTCACCGAAGGCATCATGAAGAATGGCCAGTCTGCAGCGGTCGATCTGGAGTCAATGCGATCACCGATCACCGCCGAGCAGCTCGCGAAATTGTTGGCCGCACGTGGCGTGGATTCCCAAGGGCTCGCCGATCAAATCATCGACGAGTTGCGGTTTCCTGTTCGTCAATACGCTCATCGACATGTTCCGAAGAACAGCGACGACGAAGTGCGTGATGATTTCACCGAAACATTGCTTTGGCAACCGTTGATCATTACCGACTCCAACGGTCGGGCTAGCGTGCGGTTTGATCTGTCGGATTCGGTGACCTCGTTTGAAGTCGCGGTCGATGCGCATTCGGCGAGCGGTCGGATTGGTTCGCAGACGGCAGTTGTGACTTCACGTTTGCCGTTCCAAATCGAACCCAAGTTGCCACTGGAGGTGACAACAGGTGACCGCATCGATTTACCCATCGCGGTGATCAACGCCACCGAGGATCAGCAATCCGTGTCCTTAAATCTTCAAGCCGATCCGGCGTTAAAACCGATGGCGGACACCGCTCGATCGGTTTCGTTGGCTGCCCAGCAACGTTCGCGAGAAACGATCTCGCTGCAAGTCGTCGGTGATCGTGTGGCGGATGCGGTCGTGGAAGTGCGAGGTCAATCGGGTGTGCTGGCTGATGCTGTCCGGCGATCGATTCACATCGTCCCTTCAGGGTATCCGGTGTACGAGAGCATGTCGGGCAAACTCACCGAACGCACCAAGATCAAGATGCCGAGCATGCCCGATATGGTCCCGGGATCGTTGGCGGTAACCGTGCGTGTATTTCCTTCGCCGATGGCCGACGTGATGTCGGGAGTCGAGAGTATTTTGGCGGAACCGCATGGTTGTTTTGAACAAGCGTCTGCGACGAATTATCCCAATGCGATGGCGTTGTTGTACATGAAAGAGAATGATCTGGTCGAGCCGCGTTTCTCGGGGCGGGCTTACGATTTACTTGATCGAGGCTATCAAAAAATCATCGCTTACGAGTGCAGTTTGAAGGGCTATGAATGGTTCGGTCAGAACCCTGGCCACGAAGCGCTTTCGGCGTTCGGTCTGATGCAATTCACGGACATGTCGCGGGTGATGAATGTGGATATCGAGATGATCGCCCGCACCCGTGATTGGTTGCTCAGTCGGCGTGACGGTCAAGGCGGTTTTCAACGCAATCCAAGGCATCTGCACGTGTGGTCGGTTAAACAAGAGATTGTCAACGCATATGTGCTGTGGGCGGTCAGTGAAGCCGACGTCGCGGCGGGTAACGCTGGTCGCACAGCCAGCGAACTTGGCGAAGAACTCGATCATCTAAACAACGTGGCGACTGACTCCGATGATGCTTACTTGATCGCGTTAGCGGCCGCTGCTTTGATGAATGCGGAGCGAATCAAGGACGGTGAGCGATTGCTTGATAAGCTTGCGATGTTGCAAGGCAGTGACGGCGGTTTGCGAGGCAGTACCACGGTGACATCGAGCGGCGGGCTGTCGCTCGGTGTGGAGACGACCAGTCTGGCGGTGATCGCCTGGATGAAGAGCGGGCGGTTCCGGCGGCAAGCGGCAGCGGCGGGACAGTGGATCGCGGCGCATCGCACGCGTGGAGGTGGGTTCGGTTCGACACAGGGTACCGTGCTGGCGCTAAAAGCGATGCTGGCGATATCCTCTGCAACCTCGTTGCCCGCTGATGGCAAGCTGCAAGTTCGTCTGGCGGGCGAGTTGATCGGTCAAGTCAATTTGCCAGCGAACGGCTCGCTCAGCGAAACCGCTGTCGAAATCAAGGACTTGGGGTCAGTAATCGAAGACTGGCTTGTTCAATCAGCCGGTGACCTCGATGACATGCCACCGCTGCAATTGATTGCCGAGGGTGTCAAGGATCTGGCGTATTGCGTCGATATTTCCTCGCACCAAATCAAGCCGTCTAGCAGCGAAACGTGCCCGCTGCGACTTTCTACGAACTGGGCAGAGTCTGAGGACGACGCCTCAGATGATCAGCGGTTGCAACTCACTGACGGACAAACGGCACAGGTGCAAGTGCGATTGGAAAACAGTTCCTCCTCTGGGCTGCCCATGACGGTGGCGATCATCGGTTTGCCTGGGGGTGTGGAACCTCGCAACGAGCAGCTTGATGAACTGAAACAACAAGGCAAGTTCGATTACTACGAACGCAGCGCTCGGGAAGTCGTATTGTACTGGCGTGATGTCATGCCTAATTCAGTTCACGAAATTAGCTTGGATGTCACCGCGACGATTCCTGGAACCTACACCGGCCCGGCTTCGCGAGCGTATTTGTACTATACCGCTGAAGAGAAGTTGTGGGCCGAACCGTTGTTCGTTGAGGTCCTGAAGTAGTTAGAATACGAACACAAACTCATTCCAGTTGAGCACGCTCAATGCGTAGAGTGATTCGGCGCGTGCTGGCGATAACTCATAGCGAGCTATGAATTCGTCGATCAGCTCACTGCCTTCGCAAATTTCCGTTTCACTGGCGGTTCGCCCCAACACGCGGTGGATCACACCTTCAACAAATAGTTTCCGGTCGGCGTTGATTTGCTCGGCGGTGACCCCTGCTTGCTGCATGTCTTCATGCACAGCGGAGACAACTTGGCCTGCTCTCGTATGGATGAAATCGCTATTGAGCAACGACATCGCTTGCCCCGGTTGCAATGTTGCGAACCGAGCTTCGCAAGTTGTGTCGGGTTCTGGGAAATCGAAGGCCGACAACATCGGGGTCAACAACGAGCGTTTGACGTGAATGTAAACACTACGACGGTTCTGCTGCGATTCATCCGAATGCCCCCAGCCACGACCAGGTTGCGATTGGCCGGCAAGCACTTCTGGAGATAGTTCTTCATAGAAACTCGGGCCATAGGGTTGTGGATTCAAAGTGCCCGCGACCGCGATGATTGAGTCTCGAACTTCCTCCGCTGATAATCGCCGCGGATCGAATCGCCAAAACAAATCGTTGCCAGGATCAATCAAAGCCGTGTCGCCCACTGCTTCGGCTTGCGCGGGCGTCAACGTGGCAGCGGCTTGGTAGGTGGCACTCGTCATGATGAAACGGTGCATCGATTTCATTTTCCAGCCATTGTCGCTAAACAGGTTGGCTAAATAATCGAGTAATTCCGGGTGCGTCGGTGGTGTGCCGAGTTGGCCAAAATTGTTGGCCGAGCGCACGATACCGCGACCGAAATGATGTTGCCAAATTCGGTTAGCGATCACTCGCGTGGTCAGACGATTGTCGGGCGAGGTCATCCAGCGGGCGAGTTCCAACCGTCGCTTTTCATCATTCATCTCGGTCAGTTTTTCGTCGAAAATCTCAGGCACTCGTGGGCCGACTGCATCGGTGGGCGAATGCGGATTGCCGCGAAACATCACGAAGGTCTTCGCCATCTCTTGTTTGCGGGCCAGCGCCAGAACTTGCTCACGTGGTGGCAACGCATCACGGCGTTTCTTCACTGCCGCCAATTCTTTGCCGAGTTCGGCGTAACGCTCTCGCTGTTGATCGGTGAGGTGTTGTTGTAGTTTTTCACGCAAGACTTTGTTGCGATCTTTGCGGTCGCCTTCAGTAGCACGCTGATCCGTAGCGGACATTTTGACAATGCCAGTTTGTTCGATCTCGGTTCGTTCTTTTTCGATCCGTGCAAAGTCTTCGTCACACTGACGATACTGCTCGTTCAGTTCCGGTGAGGTAACATCGAGTTGGTTATTGCCGTGATGATCACCGCGTGTGCCGTACGGGGCAACGTCAGCGAAGAATGCCAACATGCCGTAGTAGTCCGTGGTTGGAATCGGATCAATTTTATGGTCGTGGCAACGAGCACAATTAATCGTCAGTCCGAGGAACGCTTGCCCGGTCGTGGTCACGAGATCATCGAGTTCGTCATAGCGTGCTTGCAGCGGATCGGCAGGCTCGTCGTCCCAAATGCCTAGCCGGTAGTAGCCCGTCGCGATGAGGGACTCGGTCGTTGGTTGTTCTAACAAATCACCCGCTAATTGTTCTGTGACAAATTGATCGTAGGGTTTGTCTTCATTGAATGAACGGATGACATAATCGCGATACTTCCACACGTTGGGTTTGGCGTTGTCGCGTTCAAACGAATTGGTTTCGGCATAACGAACCAAGTCGAGCCAATGCCGGCCCCAGCGTTCACCGTATTGATGTGAGGCGAGTAGCCGGTCGATTAGTTTTTCGTAAGCACTGGGATCGGTGTCTGCCGCAAACGCTTCGACTTGTTCGGGTGTCGGTGGCAGGCCGATGAGGTCGTAGGTAGCACGGCGGATGAGCGTGCGTTTGTCAGCGGGCGGGGCTTGTCGAAGGCCCGCATCGGCGAGTCGTTTCCAGACAAACGCGTCGATCGGATGCACGACCGACGTCGCGGTGGACTGGTCGGGAGTCTTCACTTCAGGGACGGTGGGATCGGTGAGCTGTTCAAATGCCCAGTGGCGACTGAACTTGGCACCCTCGCTGATCCACTGCCGCAGTATCGCGACCTCGCTGTCAGTAAGTCGTTCGCCTTCGGGCGGCATTTGCTCAGACTCGTCATCGCTGGTCACGCGGCCCAGCAATCCGCTCGCGTCAGCGTCGCCGGGAACGATAGCGTGATCGCCCGATTCGGCCTCTGCGAGCGCAAGTTCGGCTTGATGGAACGCCAGTCCGCCTTCGGCTTGGTCCGGTCCATGACAGGAAAAGCATCGACGAGCGAGCAGGGGCTGAACGTCGCGAGCGTAGCCAATCTCCGCAGAAAGGGCCTGATTGGCGGGCAGGGGGCCGACGGTTCCGACCAGAAAGAAAAGGCACGTGAGCGTCGCAAGGAACCGAAGGAGAGTCATCACGCAAGTTTAAGTTGGAGGGAGCGGGGGCGAGATTGGTGGGAAGTCTGCCCGGATCAAAGATCCACCAGGACCGGCTATTTTGATCGAAATTTGTCGGTTTGATAACCGGAAAACTTGCTCTAAATTCATTCGCTCATTTGGGCTGGATTTTCTTGACGTTTGGTTACAATGTTTCGCTAGTGAAATCGGGCCAGCGGGAGTCCCTGTGATCGGTCTGGTGAGTGTTTTTTCGGCTAATTTCTTGGTCGGGAATGCCTCGCATTACCTGTTTGTCACATTGTTTCCCCCTTAAAAAGAGAGAACACGAGTATGTCGCAAGTCGCTACTGATCGACTTCCTTACAAAGTCCGAGATATTTCGCTGGCCGAGTACGGTCGCAAAGAAATCAATCTCGCCGAAAATGAAATGCCCGGTCTGATGGCTCTCCGTGCTAAGTACGGCCCATCAAAACCGCTGGCAGGTGCCCGCATCGCCGGTTGCCTTCACATGACGATCCAAACGGCCGTTTTGATCGAAACTTTGGTCGAACTCGGTGCCGAAGTCACCTGGAGTAGCTGCAATATTTTCAGCACCCAGGATCACGCGGCAGCCGCGATCGCTAAAGCAGGAATCCCTGTTTTTGCCTGGAAAGGTATGAGCGACGAAGAGTTCAATTGGTGTATTGAGCAAACATTGCACTTCCCATCCGGCGAACCGTTGAACATGATTTTGGACGACGGTGGCGATTTGACCGCCATGGTTCATGACCAGTTCCCCGAGTTGCTTAGTAACGTGCGTGGAATCAGCGAAGAAACCACCGCCGGTATTCACCGCCTCGAAGTGCTCAATCGCAGCGGCAAGCTCCGTGTGCCTGCGATCAATGTCAATGACTCAGCGACCAAGAGCAAGTTCGACAACCTTTACGGTTGCCGCGAATCGCTCGCCGATGGTGTCAAGCGCGCCACTGACGTGATGCTGGCGGGCAAGGTCGCGGTTGTTTGCGGGTATGGCGACGTCGGCAAGGGATGTGCTCACAGCCTGCAACGTTACGGATGCCGCGTGATCGTGACCGAGATCGACCCCATCAACGCGTTGCAAGCAGCGATGGAAGGTTTCGAAGTCACGACCATGGAAGAAGCTTGCAAGGAAGGTCGATTGTTTGTCACCACGACAGGCAACAAGGACATCATCCTCGGCAAGCACATGGTCGAAATGGCCGACGATGCCATCCTTTGCAACATCGGTCACTTTGATACCGAGATCGATGTGGCCTGGCTGGAGGCGCAAGTCGCCGCAGGCAAAGTCAGCAAGGACGAAATTAAACCTGCTGAGATTGGTGCGGTTGATCGTTACACGTTTAAGGATTCTGGTCGCAGCATTTTGATTCTGGCCAAGGGACGGTTGGTCAACCTCGGTTGTGCCACAGGTCACCCCAGTTTTGTGATGAGCACCTCATTCACCAACCAAGTGCTCGCGCAACTCGAACTGTGGAAACAAGACGAACAATATGAGAACAAGGTTTACATGCTGCCCAAACGGCTCGACGAAGAAGTCGCTCGCTTGCACCTCGGCAAACTCGGTGTGAAGTTGACAAAGTTGACTCAAGACCAAGCGGACTATATGGGCGTGCCAATCGAAGGGCCGTTCAAGCCTGACCATTATCGCTATTAAGCCACGATCAATGGGCCGATCAATATCAAGCAAACCGGAGTCTCACGACTCCGGTTTTTTTGTTGAGTAGATCAACACCGTTAGCGTACGCACCAGCAACATCGCTAAGGCATCGGCAATTTTTAGCGAAAATTCCAAAGCGGATCTCCCTGGAACGTCAACCGGGGGTCGATCATTGGCTGTTGGTAAGCCAGAATGAACGAGCGTGCATTCCGTTAGAATGCGACCTTTGCTGACTCACATTCACTCCTCATCGCCAGTTTGTCTCCATGATGAATCGTTCCGCCGCTCGCCTGTACCACCTTTTGCGACTCGCCGCCCTTGGTGGTTGTGTTTTTTTCTTGATGCTCAGTCCTGTGGTGCTAGCCCAGGAAACGGCGACTCAACCACAGGCAGACGAAACTAAGTTGGCGACCGAGCCCGCTTATCCGCTCGCAGTGGCTGTCGATGGTGCAAGCATCTATACCGTGGACCTCGATTTGCCCGGTGTTTGGAAAAGCAGCACAACCAATGGCACGCAAACGGAGTTATATGTGCGTGGTTCCAAGTATCTTCGCAAGCCCATGAATCGGCCACGCTGCATCGTTGTGCATCCCGCAGGCGGCATCCTGGTTGGTGATTCAGCGACTCGCGAGGTGTACCACATCCCTGAGTCAGGAGCCGAGCCGAAAGGCTTAACCGATGGTTACATTGGCATCCCGATGGCACTCGTATTGAGTGCGGATCAGAAAACACTGTATGTCGGTGACGCCGAAAAGCGGGCCACGTTTAAACTGCCAGTTGGTGGTGGCAAACCTGAACTGGTCGCTCGTGTGAACGCACGAGGGCTGGCTTTTGATGATCAAGGCAACTTGTGGGCGGTCACACCTGATGATACCGCGGTTGTGAAAATCAATGTCGAGTCAGGCGAAGTTGAAGCAGTGATCAACGGTCGTCCCTTTCAGTACCCCAACGGTTTGACGTGGGCAGGTGACGGGCAGGGATTTGTGACGGACGGCTATGGGAAAGCGATCTGGAAATTCACTGCTGATGGCAAGACTGAAAAGTGGCATGAGGGTGAACCGTTGATTGGTCCTGTGGGGATCGCAGCGACAGAAGATTCGATCTTTGTCGCCGACCCCAAGCAAAAACAGGTTTATCAATTTAATCGGGAGAGCAAGGTGACCACGCCACGGTTGTAAATGAGTGACAAACTTCGACCAAATTGTCGACTGTTTGCACATCACTGGACCCTTCGACCGCAATCTGCTGCAACTCTTTATCGAGCATTCGCGGCGAAACGTTCCAATCGATTTCAGTGTGTATGTTGGAAAAGCAAAGCAGCAAGAATTGTTCAAAGTACAAATTGAGTGCTTCCTACCAAGGGTTGTCGTAGTCAGTCATGTCCTGACACACCGGATTGTCATCCGAACGGTTTGGTCGTCAGTTTGTCGCTCGATTTTCACGTGATCGCGAACTGTTGCATCAATCTGCACCGGAGATTCAGAAAGGCACTCGGTCGCTCCGTCGTGCAGTGTTAAACCGTAGCGAACGGTGGGAATCTCCGAGCTCGTGATGTCATTTCGAGCGGTGATGATAAACAGTTCATCGTCGATGATCACACGCTGGCCCATTTGCAAAGACAGCAATCGCCCCTCATCAGGGGCGATTCGAATTTGGTCTCGCAATAGCCAGCGACGGAGGTGCGTGAGCATGCGGCTACTTTTTCGGAACGAACTTATAGATCCGTCCACCACTGGTCATCGTGCTCATTAAAGCTTCGCCCGAGTCGGTTTGACCGAAGGTGAAGACGGGTAGTTGTTGCCAAGCGATGGGGCGATTCTCGGTGACCTGCTTGCTCTCTGGATCGAGTTTCATCGCCCACAGTTTGCCGCTGACGTAATCGCCATACAGATAATAGCCCTGCAACGACGGAGCTCCTTGGCCGCGATAGACAACGCCACCGGTTACCGATTTGCCCCAGTCGTCGGTGTGTGGGTATTCAATCAGTGGCTCGATCAAGTCGTTACTGACGTCGGAGCCTTTTTCACCATCGAGGGTGAAACGGTGCGCACCTTCGCGACGACTCCAGCCGTAATTGCCGCCTTTGCGAATCAGGTTAACTTCTTCCCATTCGTTTTGCCCGACATCGGCTGCCCATAGTTCGCCCGTGGCTGAGTCGAACGACATCCGCCAGATGTTGCGTACGCCCCACGCGTAGATCTCAGGCCATACGTTGGCACGACCGACTAAAGGGTTGTCTTTTGGAATGCTGTAGGGCAAGTCACCGTCTTGTGAATCGACGTCGATGCGCAAGATCGAACCTAAGATTTTGCTAAGGTCTTGCGCGGACTTCAGCGGATCGTTTCCTTTGCCGCCGTCACCCAAGGCGACGTACAAATAACCATCGGGACCGAACGCGATGGTGCCACCGTTATGATTCCAAAAAGGTTGTTGGATGCGCATTAGTTCACGCTCACTGCGCGGATCGCCGATGCGGTTTTGTGAACCGTCTACAGTGCGAAATTCGCTGAGCACTGACACGTGCGGGCGGGCGGTGGTGGTGTAATAGGCGTAGAATTTTCCGTTCTCGCTAAATCGTGGATGAAACGCCAAGCCTAGAAAACCTTCTTCGTTCTCGCGGTCTTTGTAGGTCACTCGATCGCTCAAGTCGATGAACATTTGCCCTTCTTTAACCTGCTCGTCTTTTTCGTCAATCCAATAGATCTCACCGGTCTGACTGGCGACAAACAAACGTCCACTGCCATCACCTGCGCCCGTCAACTCGATCGGACGACTGATCCGCAAGTTTGGATATGCCTCAACGACCTCGATCGGCATCGGGGTTGTGTTGAGGTCAGCCGGCGGGTTAGCGAGATTGATCGTTGGTGATGTCAGAACTGTTTGCGCAAACGTGTTCATTGGGGTGGCGAAAGCTGTACAAAACACCGTTAGACAAGCGAGCGTGATTCGCCAAAATGGTAATGGGTTAGACATCGTTGCAGTCGATTTCATGATGATAGGACGTGGTGAGAAGCGAGGTAGAGGAACATGGCTGTTGGTGACAACACCATTAAACGAGGGGACCAAGTGTGGCATTCTAACGGATTTTAACAAAGAGGCGGTTTGCGAGGCTGTATTTCGCGTTCAGAAGTGATCGAAATTGTAGACCAATCAACGAGTTTATTTAATTGAGGTCTCACGCTCCCATGTCATTTACTCAGGAACAGATGATGCCAGTTATTGACTTTGCTCGTTTTCCGTTGCAGAAATTGGTGGACGATGTCACTCGTTCCGCCCGCCGGAGTAGCCGCGAAGGAGCTTGGCCAGCAGGTGCTTGGCAAGATTGCATGCAGGCGGGTGTACCGCGTTGGTTTGCTCCGGCCCGGGTCGGGGAAACCGAACTCGGCGGATGGGACTGGACGTCTGCGGATCAGTTGCGTGGATTGATGGCGATCGCGTCGGCAGATTTGACCACGGCTTTTGTCTTGACGCAGTCCGTCGCAGCTCTGCGGCGAATGATTCGCAGCGAGAACGTCAAACTGCATCAAGAAGTGGTGCCGGAATTGATATCTGGAGAACAGTTTGCGACGATCGGTATCAGCCACTTGGCCACCAGTCGCCAGCATCTTGTTCACCCCAGTCTGCGGGCCACTGCACTTGGTGGGAGTTCGGATAAGCCGAGTGCCTACGTGCTCGATGGCGTGGCTCCCTGGGTGACTGGCGTGCGTTTTGCTGACGTGGTTGTGGTCGGTGCAAGTTGCGACGACGGACACGAAGTGATCTTAGCGGTTCCCGTTGATTTACCCGGGATTCAACCCAGTGATGGGGCTGCGTTGGTCGCTTTGTCGGGCAGCGGTACGGACCAAGTGCGGTTTGATCATGTCGAGGTCGATGGTGAATGGCTTGTCTCGGAAGTCGAAGCTTCTGCAACGGTTCCTGTTAGTATCGAATCGCCCGGTGGCGGAACAGGTTCGTTGCAGACTTCGGCACTCGCGGTGGGGCTATCACGTTCCGCGATTTTGTATTTGCAGCAGCAATGCAGCCAACGTCCAGCGTTGAAACAACCCAGCGACACATTTGCATCCGAATTGGCAGAGCTTGAACAAGACTTGCTTAATGCGTCCAATGCACAGACTTCTGATCACACGTTGCCCATCCGTGCCAGGGCTAATGATTTGGTGATTCGCAGCACCCAGGCCGCATTGATGGCTGTTAAAGGGACAGGGTTTGTGCAGGACCACAGCGTCGGTCGCTGGTGCCGCGAAGCCTTGTTCTTTCTCGTCTGGAGTTGTCCAGATGAACTCACGCAAGTTCGTGTCTGCGAACTGGCAGGAATGGCTTCCTGAAACCTTTTCACTGTACACATAAGAATGATGCCGAGAACATAGAGTGATGCCGAAACAAACTTACCCATCTCCTTCGCGTTTGACATTGGTTAATCAAATTAACGGCAATCAACCCAGCGGATCGCAGGCTGCTGCGGTGATTCAATCCAATTGGGAGAGCTCCATTGGACGGTTGCGAATCGTTGTCTGTGATGACGAGCAGCTACCCCGATGTCTCGGTTTGTATTTTGCCGAACATCATCCCACGCCGAAGCATTGGCAAAATGGGGTGGTCCCAAAGGATTGGCGAAAACACCCTTTCCTCTGCACCGTGATTGAGCAATTACAAGCGTATTTTACCAATGGCAGGTTTATTTTTGAATTGCCGTTTGCGTTTATCGGAACCGCTTTTCAAAAACAGGTATGGCAACAGTTGGTGTCGATCCCTGCCGGTGAAACATGCACTTACACCGAGATCGCCGATCGGATAGGTCGTCCCACTGCGGTTCGCGCGGTCGCTACCGCGATCGCCCACAATCCTCTGTCGATCATCGTGCCCTGTCACCGGGTCGTCGCTCGCAGTGGGGCATTAGCGGGATTCGCCGGTGGGATCGAGCGGAAACGGTTTTTGCTGGATCACGAGGGCGTTTGAAAGGCGGATCATTGTCCGACTTTCAGGTTGCGAGACTCACGACGGTTTGTCTTTGCCCATTCTCTTTTTCAACCAGCGACGGGCCGAAAGGGCTGGACCGCTGGAGTTTGCCGAATTCGACTTTTCGGAGTTCGCATTGCCAATCGAATGTTCGATGATTTTCTGGCGTGGTTTGGTAATAATGCGATCGCATTTGGGACAAGTCGCAGGCGGTGCTGTCACACGGACGTTTTCGCAATGCGGGCAGTAATACTCGATCGTCGGACGCCGGGCCGCCTCGAAAAGACCGCCGACCTCGCCGGCGGCAAACCACGCCGAGTCGTCTTTGCGAAGAAACGTTTCGGGTTGCACACTCCCATCGCGGACGAGCGACAACAATTCTGCAGGCCGCAATGGCCCGAGATCTTCGTTCTCGCGTTGGACGTACCAGGAAGTCATGGAGTCAGAGGCGTGTGGTGGTTTGGGATGGTGGGCTGCACCGAATGAAATACCAACAGGCGTTTAGATCGATTCAATGTGCAGACTACGGCGGCGACGTTCCGAACGACGGACGTCGTCGATCAATCCAGCAACCTCGCTGACCTTGTCAATTCCTAGCAAACGCAGATGGGGATCGCTTCGATCGGAACTGGTGATGTTAATCGAGCCGACACCCAAGAGTCGTTGCACGGGGCCTTGCTCATAGCTAACGTCGTCGATGTCGATGACTTCGATCCGATCGGTTCGGCGAGTGAGTAATCCAGTTTTATGGATGAAACGCTGGCTGGTCAATTCGTAATGGAACCCTAATCGCATCCGCAGGTAATTTGCCACGAGCAACAACCACAGGATCAAGATGATTCCCAAAGGTACAAATATGGGCATTTGGGTACTGATCATGAAATATCCGACTAGGATTGCGATCGAGATTGCGATCATCGCACTCCACCATCCGAACATGGCTTTGGGGCTGTAGCCGCCGCTCCACAATGTTTTCTCTGGCTCATGATCGTCTAGCGATTCGCGGCGATCAGCGACTTGTTGTTCAAACCGGTCTCGCGGCGAATCTTTTTTCGTACTTGGGCCGGCACCGATTGCGTCGCTGGACGGTCCCGACTCGATGTCGGCTCGTTGGTCGCTAGCGAAGCTTGGATCGTTCGTTGACGATGGAATTGATGGGGTGGGTGATTGCTCTGGTTCGCTCATGGTGGGTCGCTGTTTTGGGATTGGACGGGGTTGCCATGGGGAAAATAGGCCTGATCGAATATAACACAGGGCAGGGAATCTCGTGAGAACCCTCGATTTCTGTCCAAGCTGGCCCTCTTTTTAGAAAACTTTACCGTCATGCGTTGTCCATTTTGTCATTCTGACAACGACAAAGTGCTCGATTCCCGTTCCGCTCAAGCCGGCTATCGGGTGCGCCGCAAGCGAATTTGCCAGGAGTGCGGTCGGCGTTTTGTGACGATGGAACACATTGAGGCGCTGAACGTGCGAGTCGTCAAGAGCGACGAAACACGCGAACCGTTTGATCGCGAGAAAATCCGGCGGGGGATCGAACGGGCTTGTTCCAAACGATCCGTCCCGAGTGAAACGATTGAAATGACCGTCCAGCAGATCGAAGCGTCGATTTATTCCGAATTCGATTTCGAGATTCCTGCTAACAAGATCGGTGAGGTGGTGCTGCGATTTTTGGCTGATGTTGATGAAGTGGCTTACATTCGGTTTGCCAGTGTTTATCGTGAGTTCTCTGGCGCGACGGATTTTTTGCGAATCATTTCGGTATTGCAGAAAAACCAAAGCAAAGGGGGCGAGTCTGCCTGGGTGGACACCGATCGCGTGCCTCCACGCAAAAAAACGCGAATACCTTCGCCCGTGTCGGAATTGTCCGAGCCGCTGGTCAAAGAAAAACTTAAAAAAAACTCACGTGCTGAGCGAGGAGGTTCATGAGACGCACACCGCTGGCCTGGAAAAACCTCGTCAACGAACCGCGTCGGCTATTTTTAGCGTCGGCGGGCGTGGGGTTTGCCGCTGTCCTGATGTTCACGCAAAACGGTTTTCAAAACGCGCTGCTCGATAGCCCCGTGCAGTTGATCAAGTTGATGAATTGCCAGCTCGTGGCGAAAAGTCCAGCACGTTACATGCTGCCCGTTAACCAACGTTTTCCCCGCGATTTGTTACGGCGGGCGATGTCTGATCCCGCTGTCGCGGCAACCGAACCGTTGTTAATTGAACGCTTGATGGCCCGCGTCCGTGTCGCTGGCGAACGAGCGCGGCCGATTCGCGTCGTTTCTGTACCCGATGAACCGGGTTGGTTGACGATTAAAGGGCTGCCCGAGCAGAGGCAAGAACTGCTGCCGCCGCGGGCTGCGTTGATTGACCGTAAAACACGTGCTGAATACGGATTTCAGTTCGATTGTGATGGCGAACCCATGTCGCAAACTGTTGAGCTTGCAGGCAAACGAATCAATCTGGTCGGCAAGGTGACCATCGGCACCGATTTTGCCAACGAGGGCTCGCTATTAATTCGCGAGAGCGCGTTCGCAGAATACTTCCCCATGCGTGGTGGCGGCCGACCGCTCGAAGTCGTCGACGTGGGAATGATTCAACTCCGCGAAGGCCACGACCCCGCCGCGGTGGCCGCGCGTTTAACGGAGCTGGCACCGGACATTTGGGAAGTGATCAGCCGCCAAGAATTGATGGATCAAGAGACGGCGTTCTGGGAAGGGCAGACACCTGTTGGTAAAATCTTTTTTATAGGCACTTTGATGGGGTTCGTGGTCGGCGTGATTATCTGTTACCAGATTTTGTACACCAGCCTACAGGACGCGATGCCGGAGTTCGCAACGCTCAAAGCGATGGGCTATCCCAACCGTTTCTTCGTCGGTTTGGTCGTCCGTCAGTCGATTTTCTTGTCGTTGTTCGGGTTCATACCTGCGCTCATTGTCACTTTGGGATTATTTCGGGTGCTGGAGCACTTCTCGGGGTTACCGATGTTGCTTGATCAGTGGCGGATCGGAAAAGTGCTCGGTTTAACGACGGCGATGTGTTTGATCAGTGGTCTGCTCGCACTGCGAAAACTGCTGCGGGCCGATCCAGCGAGCTTGTTTTGATCAGAGCATCTGTTTTCGTAAAAATTGGTACAATAGAAAACCACGCCCATCCCAAGTTGGGATCTTTTCTTGCTAAAAGGCATTGATGTGAGACGTATTGTGAAATGGAACATGTTGGCGATGTTTATCGGCCTCATTGCCATGCCGGATATCGGTCTGGGGCAAGGATTCTTTCGTGACAGCGGTGAATCTCGGACAGCGGAATTGTTGCCAGTACCGCGAGTTGTTCGGCAGCAAGTTCGCGACGCCCAAGAAGCACTCGATCAAAAACGCTACAGCGACGCGGCGGTGCGACTCGGTGATCTGCTGCGGCGATCGTCTCAAGATAACCAGCCCGAGATGGCTCAAGATTATTTCTCGCCATCCGCCGCCCTGGAAGGTTTGAGCGATGCCTCTCGTCCGATGATTGAACAGGAAATTAACAATGGTGGCCAAGCCTTCGGCTCATCAGGCGACCCCGCCACCGTGATGCGGCAAGTCCGCGACATGATCGGTCGGTTGCCCAAACCAGCGATGGAGGTTTACGAACTGCGTTATGGTCCGTTGGCGACGAAGCTTTTGCAGGAGGCGTCCCCCAGTCGTGATTGGAATGCGATTGAACAAGTACGCCGCGAGTTCTTTCATACGGAAGCGGGTTATCAAGCTTCGTATTTACTCGCCATGCGTGAATGGCTGCTCGGCAATCCGCTCACCGTTTCAATGTTACTCGATGATGTCGTCACTTTGCCGCGAGCGATCGACGTGCTCGGTGAGAAGATCGTGTGGATGCACGCGGGTGCCTGCGTGTTGTCAGGACGCGATGTGCCGCAACCAGTGCGCATACCCGCTGACTTTGTTTCCGAGCAACCAGAGCAACCTCAAGGCAACGAGGCGTCTCAGTCAATCGACATCACAGCTTGGGACGCGGCCGTACGTTCGCGTTACTCCACCACGACGTTCACGGTCGATCCTCCGGCCGACGATTATCTTTACCTTGGAGGCCGCCCCAATCGCAGTGGCACCTCTGCCGGTCAGATGCCGCTGAGTAACCCTCGATGGGTCGTGGAATCATCGGGCAGCCCGCGGCAAGAACGCTTGCTCGAAGCTGAAACCGCACAATTCAAATCATCGGGGCAGCTACCACCCCCGTCGTGGATTCCACTGCGTGTTGGTGATCAACTTTTGATGCGAACAACCCAGCGGTTGTATGGTATCGATCACAGTTCTGGCAAACGTGTCTGGCAGTACCCATGGTTTGATCCTCCCGAAGAAATCACGACACCTGACGACGATGACTCAGGTGAGTTGCCCGACCAAGAAGATCCGATTGATATTTTAGCTCAACGGGTATGGAACGATGTGCCTTTCGGTCAAGTCGCCAGTGATGGAGAGCGGGTTTTCATGCTCGATGATCTCGCGCAAGTCGAAGTCGAGCGGATCAATCCATTTGGCATGCGCGGTATACGATCGGTCAAAGCCAGTAAGAACACGTTGGTCGCGTTGGACCTCGCCACTGAAGGCAAACTGTTATGGCGAATTGGTTCGGTTGAAACAACGCCCTCGCGGTTTTCCGATGCGTTCTTCCTCGGCCCACCTTTGCCGTTCCGTGGGCGTCTGTATGTGATGGTCGAGATGGGGGGCGAGATTGTGCTGGAATGCTTGGATCCTCGTGACGGGAGCGAGATTTGGCGACAAGTCTTGGTTTCCATCGAATCCAGTGGTATCACGAGTGACCCTGTTCGTCGCGTTGCTGGCGCCATGCCTACCTACCACGAAGGATTGTTGATTTGTCCCACGGGTACAGGTGTGACGATCGCGGTTGACTTGATTGATCGCACACTGCGTTGGGCGAATCATCATCCCCGAAATCAGGAGTTTGCTCAGAACGCGTTTCAACAACCTGCCGACCCGTCGAGGACTGAATTGAGTCAACGTTGGGCGACTTCTGTGGCCATCGGGCACGGCACGAATGTCGCACTGACGCCCGTCGAATCGGATCGCATGATCGTTGCCGATGTCGTCACGGGTCGAGACCGATTTCGTCCGCAACCACGCGGCAAAGATTTGTACCTGGCAGGCCTTCGCGATCAGCTCTTTTTTCTCGTTCGTGCCGATCGTATGATCGCGTATGACTTGCAAACTGGTAACGAAGTCTGGACCACGCCCGCCGAGATGATGCGTTCTGGGCAACGCGTTTCCGGTCGAGGCGTATTTGGCTCGTCTAGTTATTACTTGCCGACCTCGACCGATGAATTGATCGAGATTGGCTTGGAGTCCGGCCAGATTATCTCGCGACGTAATGTGCGTTACCCGCTTGGTAATCTAATCGCTGTCGATGGCGAAATCATCTCGCAAGCGACAACGACCGTGGCGGTGGCCTACGGTGAAGACACCTTGCGACCGAACGTGGATCGTATTCTGGCTGAGGATCCCGAAGATGTGTTCGCGTTGATTCGTAAAGCCGAATTGTTGATGGAAGAGGATCAGCGTCCCGAAGCACTCGCGTTGTTAGAGAAAGCCCGCTCGCTCGAACCGGATAGCGATGATGTGATCGCATTATCGGTCGAAGCGATGCTGGGCAGTTTGCGTGACCAGCAGGAGATATCAGCGGAAGATTTGCAAATTCTTCGAGCGTTGATTGAAGCACCCGAGCAGACTGCCGAACTGTTGGTGCTGCAAATTCGCCGGCAACTTCAGCCTCTCGAAGACCATGATTCGGAAACCACGGTGTCGCAAGCGGATCTGCTCGCTGCCTTTGACCAGTTGTTGGAATTATCGGCGTTGATGATCGAACGACCGAACATCGCGAACCAGCAATCGGCAATTTTTCCGGACCAGACACGTCAGTTCACGCTCTCGGCGTGGGTGACTGCCCGTGTAGCGGACGTTGTTGCGACTGCTGAGGAATCGACGTTCAAGGAAATCTCCGATCGCTTCGGTTCGCATCTGCAAACTCGAATTCGCCCCAGTCGAATGATGCTCAGCCAGATTGTCGAACACTTCGCACCGCTGGGGGAAATGATCGAGCCATCGCAGCATAGTTTGCTCGAACAGTGGTCTGAATCCTTCGATGCCTTGGCGATCGAGCGAATGGTGTGGGGCACCCGCCTACCGACCGATGCCGCCACTGCGGAATTGGACACGCCGAGCCTGTTGGCGCTGGCCAAAATGTACAGCGTTGCGCAGTGGAATCATGATCGCCGCGCTGTCGGTGATATCCTACAACAACGCATCCAAGCTCCGGATGCTGATCCCGAAGACGTGCAGCGGATCGCCGGTGTGCTGAGCGAATTCCAGGTGCTCGGTGTGGGACGTGTTGTCCAGCAAGCTTGGCCTCGCGACTTCGTCAACTTGCAATGGCAGTCCACGAACCTGCCGCAAACTCAAGTGCTCACCTCGGACCGCCGCTACGCCCGCACCACTCGCTTGATGGGACAGCAATTGCTGGGCTGGCAAGCGATCAGTGACAGCGGTTCCAACCCGCTATCGCTATTGGATCATGATGGACTCGCGCGGCCCGTCGTCGTCGAAGGTTTGACGGCTCGCAATTCGAGCGACAAAGAGATCACGATGAGCGGCGGCTTGATGATGATTTTGACGCCGTCGGAATTGATTGCGGTTGATTTGTTCCGCGTCCTGGCGCAAGGTACCGACGAGGTGGTGCGGTGGCGACATAGCTTGCATCCAGACGGCCAAGCGGTAGCGAAACGACGCAGCGAAACCTCGAAATTCGGCGATCAAATCTATCGTTATGTTTCCAACGCTCCCACTGCGAATGCCGACGACGCACAGTTGCGGCTCGGACCGGTGCTTGGTGATCGAGTGTTCTTGCTGCAAGGCGAAGACTTGATTTGCTACCACGTCACGACAGGTGAACAACTCTGGCGCACGAAAACCAATATCGCTGGTAGTGGTGTGGTCGTGGGCGATGGTCGTGTCGGAGTGCTTAGTGAACGATCTGACAAGGTTGCGTATTTCAATTGGTACGATGGTCGAGAACTCGATGCCCGATCTCTTGAGATTGACTCGGTGGTTGCGACATTGGGCCGCCACGCATTGATGGTGAAAAAGTACGATGATCGCGAAGGTAAGACGGATCTCTTCGACCCTTACTTGCTGGAAATTGTCGATGGTATCACCGGTGATCGTGTTTGCGGACGCGTGGCATCACCTGTTAATTTGACGGATCAACCCCGTTCGGCGGCCTACGGTGAACTGGTTAATGGACGTTATTTTGCTCTCCTGGACGATCAGGGAGGAACCACGATCTGGGACGTGTTGTCTGGTGAATCGCTCGCCGACGTCACGATCCCTGTTCGCGAAAACCTGTTTGGTTTGTCGGTCGTGCAAACGGAGAATCGTTTTCTGATGCTGCCGCGGTGCCGCTTGCCACAAACCACGCTCAACACCACGACTACGGTCACGGTCGCCAGCGGGTTGTCGGTCCAAGGAGCGACAAGCGTGCACTGCATTGAGTTGCCGACCACCGATGGTCGCGACACAATTGAAGAGAAAGACACGCCTGCCAGTGCCCGAGTTGCGTGGTCGCTGGCGTTTGACGAAGCCCGCGGGGTGACGACCTATCAACCTTGGTTGACTCCCATGCTGATGTTCGTGCGTGGACACTCGCATTTTGAGAGCACCGCATCTCGACGACGTGAACTCGATGTGTGGGCTTTAGATATCGAGAACGGCAAAACGCTCAATGAGCTAATCGGTAAGAACATCGGCAGTCGGAATAATCGTATCGAGACGCAACTGCGACTACTGCCGCACCGTAATCAAGTCATCGCGTTCATTCAAAATGAATTGTTGACGTACACGTTCTCGGATCAACCAGCCGAAGTGGGGGAGGACGCTTCGGTAGATACTGATGGCGCTGCCAATGGAGATCCGTGATCGGTATCAGCAAGCTCGTGTCAAATAACACTATCCCCAATCGAAGTTTAGGGGAGTCCACCGATTTTACGTGCGAGAAGGGTGTGGATTCACGCTGCATGCACTCACGCTTCGCACCATCGTTTCGTGTTGAAAACGCGAGGGGCACTCTGCTCAATCTCACATGATTTCACGCTATATCCAGCCGTGCCTCTTTGAAGAACACGCCAGCGTTCTAACACGTTGGTTTGATCTAGGCATCCGGGATCGCACGCTGATCTGTTTTGATGCACATTTCGACTTGCAACAGATTTCCACTGCGCGGCTCGATCGGCTGCGAGCCTCCCGCACTCGCGATGAGTTGCAGCGTCAAATGAAACCGCATCACTTGATGCCCGATCAAGTCGTCTCGCCATCTCTGCAATTCAGCTACAGCATCGAAGACTTCTTATTTGCTGCCACGAGACTCGGCCTGATCATTCGCATAATATGGGTCGCCCCTCCACACATCTCGATTGTTGATATGCAATCTGCCATCGAACAATTGCAACAGTGCGATGGCGTCACCATCGAAAGTCTCGCTGGACTTCAGCGATGGACCGATTCGACCAATCAAATTCACTGGATTACAGGTAGGCTACTAGACGTCGATTTGACCGTCTGTCATCGCGAGGCGTTGCCACACTTGCAACTCTCGCGAGATAGTCTTGTCGACATTGACATTGATTACTTCGTCGAATTGCCGAGTGAACAAATTGGGACACCGATCGCTGATGTTGTCGACGACTTGTTGAACCTTGATTTGAATTTTGGCGAAGTCACCATATCGCGATCAGTGCTCAGCGGATTCACACCGATTCATTTACGCGGCATCGCTGAACAATTAGCAGAGCGGTTCGCTGGGACGGCTGCGAGTGACATTGAACTGCTGGCACGTGATGCAGGATCACTGTCCTTTGCGGATGATTTATTGCGACGAGCGTGTGAATTTCCTGCCCGCGGACGCGAAGTTTTACCGGCGGCGATCACCTCTTTGGAACACGAGTGCTTCGCGTTGTCGTGTAACGATCATGAACGAGCATTGATCAGTGCCGCTCTCGGGATACTGTGGTGCCATGTGGGCAATGTCGAAGCCGCGATCGAGTCCTACCGCACTGCCGCTTCTGTGTTCGGTGGCCATCCAGAACTAGCTTTGGAAATTGCCAAATTGTGTTTGCAGACTGGCCACGACGCGTCCGTCGACGCCTTTCTGCACGATGCATTGCGAGACGACAAAACTGGCACCGCAGCGCAGTACTGCCTGGGAGTGGTAGCGATGAACGCGGCTCGTGGCAGCGGAGACTCGCACGCACTAAATCTTGCCATCGAGCACTGGGAGATAGCGAACCAGCGTGCACCCGCTTGGGGAGAAGTCTTGCAGTTATTAGCGGATGCACATCATCGGCGTGCTGATCTATCGAACGCGAACTTATGTTCTGATCGCTGGTTAAGATTGCAGCAGGTGATCGCTCGCAATTACGTTTACGAATAATAGAAAGATCAATGATCGTGAAGGAAGCGAAGAAAACTGCTATTGGGATTCTCGGTGGTTCGTTTGATCCCGTTCATCTCGGGCACCTCTGGATGGCCGAGGCGGCGCTCGAACAATTGCCGATTGAGCACGTGCGTTGGATTCCAGTTGCCACCAGTCCACTGAAACAACATGGCCCCGTCGCCACGAATGAGCAGCGACTGACGATGCTGAAATTAGCGTTGTCGGGTTGCTCTAAACATGTAATCGACACCCATGAACTGGATCGTGAAGGAATCAGTTACACTGTCGACACGATCGAATATTTACGTCAAGTGTTCGCGGATCGTCGATTGTATTTGATCATGGGCGCGGATTCGCTAGCCTCGCTTGCTGCTTGGAAGTCGCCTCAGCGGTTACTGCAACTCTGCACGCTCGCCGTCCTCTCACGAGCTGGCCAGCCGCCACTGAATTACGAAGTCATGGTAGGTCTCGCCTCGCCAGAAAAGATTGCGGAGTGTCAGGCGGCAGAGATTTCAATGCCACAAATCGAAATCAGTAGCAGCGATTTACGTGCGCGCGTCGCTCAATCTCGCTCCATCCGTTTCCGCGTCCCGCATCCGGTCGAAGCGCATATCCGGCACGCCGCTCTTTATCAGGAATGTGCTGTCGATCAGTTGCTCTTTGTTGGTCGAAACCCGTTGACCCATGACAGGAACGATTTGACTTGACGAGTTTGAATCCAGACGCGACCGCTGCCTGCGAATTGACATACAAGACCTTCACCACCGAAGAAAAATGACTTGATTTTGCCAGCGGTGCGAAGTCCCGGTAGCACGGTCACGCGATACTGCAACGATTCTTCGAATGCCACAATGTATCCCGTATCGACCATGAACCCTTCGGTCACGTCGATGGGAATGATCGCACCGTACGAGTTAAAGAAGATATCACCCGTGCCAGTCGCTTTGAGCAGGACAAGTCCCTCGCCACTGAAAAAGCCTTTCGCACCCTGCCATTTCCCCGAGACCTCGACGTCTTCGCTATTGAGCATGTACGCGCCGCGCTGCAAGTACAGTGTGTTTCCGTTGAGCCGGTGATAGGCCACGTCGCCTGCCGCACCACCTGCGAACATCACTTCACCGGGGCCATCTTGCGCGGTGAATGTATTGATGATCAGACTCTCGCCGCCCAACAGTCGCCCAAATGTTTTCCCTAAGCCGCCTTTGAAGCCAGCTTCGAGGTGCATCGAAGGCGTCATCGAAACCATCGCTGAAGGTTCCGCGAAAACTTTCGCGCCTTGTGGCATTAAAATTTTCACAATTGAGAAATCAGGCCGTTGGCTGATCTCGTATTGCAGGTGACTCGTCGTGCCACGCAGCGTTTCCGCCGTTGCATCTGCGTGACCAGTCGTCCCGTGGCTGGTGGGCATCGCTGGCGGTTGCCGCGGAACGGGTGGACGAGTTGCCACAGACGCAGGCGGCACCAGTTCGGCAACCGGAATCGACGCCGCTGCGGGGCGAGGCATCGATACGGGGGCCGTTCGCGATGTTGGCACAGCCGGCGAAACTGGAGCAGACGGGACGGACAAAGGAGCGGACTGTGGAGCATTGATCGACATGATCAGGCCACACCCCGCACACTTGGCCCTCTTCCCTGCATACCGATCTTCGAGTCGGTAATGTTTTTGACAATGGGGACACGCAATTTCAATCATGATGTTTCGTCAATCGATTATGTTGGTTTAACGTGCTTTCAGTTTGGGTCCGAGCAATTTGCCAAAACTCGGTGGGTTGTGACTTTGGCAATACAGTTTCCCTTGGCCACTGAATTTGCAAACTAATCCTTCGCCGCCCAAGATGCTGCCAATGAGACTCTTTCCAGCCTTGCCAATTCTGAACTGCAAAGTGTCTTCAAAAGCAACGATGTGACCCGTGTCGACGATATACTCTCCATTGACTTCGACTGGATAAATCGAACCGAAACTATTGAGAAACAAGTCGCCCTGGCCACTGCACTTGACCCAGAACATGCCTTCGCCGCTGAACAATGCTTTGCCGAGGCCTTGCCAAGTCGCATCTATCTCAATCCCCACTGCCGAGGCCAACCAACTCGATCCTTGCACGATCAGGGTGCCGCCCGCTAAGGGGTAGTGCATGATGTCACCGAGCAAGCCGGGTCCGATCATGAGCGTTTGATTCGGTCCGGTGGCGGTGAAATGGTTGAGGAAAAAATTCTCGCCCGCAAACATGCGTTTGAGTCCTTTGGCGAGACCGCCTTTGCCACCTTTGTTTCGAGAAGTCGTTTCGACGGTGAAGCCACTGGTCATGGCGATCATCGCGCCGACTTCACAGGTCACCGACTCGCCGGCTTGCATGGTGAGCTTGGCGATCGACATTGCCGGTTGAGCGAGCAGTTGATGTTGCATATTGAATAGCCAGTTGTGAGAAGTAGTGAAACTCGTCAAGAGCTTCGGCTCGTATCTAATACAAATGTGAATTCGTCCAGGCGGCTAAACCGTCGAACGACCGCGACTGCATGTAAATGCGTCCTGGTCCGTTGACACGCGTCACCAGTCCCTCGCCACTGAAGAAACTTGAAAAGATGCCTCCCGCTAGTGCGATGCGAATACTCACGGTTGGCTCATACGCGACAAGATGTCCCGAGTCGACGATGTATTCGCTATCAATCTCACGCTGGAAGATGCCGCCGTAAGCACCAAACCAAATGCGTCCTGTACCGCTGACTTTCAGACGAAACAATCCTTCGCGGGCGATGAGCATGCGAAACCCAGCCCATCCGAGTCCGAGCTTGACGCCGGGTTCGCAGGCGATGAACGCTCCCGGTTGCAGGAACATGGTGTTGCCCTTGAGTTCAATGCACTGGATGTCACCAGGGAACGGTTGCGTCAGCACGAGTTCGCCACCCGTCGCTGTTGAAAACGTGTTGACGAACATCGACTCGCCTCCAAAGAGTCGTTTCAACACGCCTTTGACGAACCCACCGCTCCACTGAGTCTTCATTTCAATCGACGAACTCATGCTGGCCATCGCATCGGCTTCGGCAATGATTTCATCACCGGGAGCCAATAGAACACGAATGTTCGCGAACGAGGGACGATCACGGATTTCAGTTTGCATCATAGATCCTGCGCGGGTTTCTGTTTGTGATCGTGAGCATGTGATTTCACCTCCGCCCAATCAATTTCTAACGTCCGATAGTCTTGCGGGGGCAGCCGCCCGACGCTGGCTCGAATGTTCGCTATTCTAGATGCATGATCGGGGTGTGTGCTGATCCAGGAAAAAATTCCAGGGAGATCGCCATGTTTTTCTTCCAATATTTCAAAGAACTTAGCCATGGCCGCTGGGTCAATGGCAACGGCATGTAACATTCGCACGCCTTCCAAATCGGCTTCGTTTTCATGATCACGAGAATAGCTATTGATTGATGCGGCCTGAAACAGATCCGCCCCCGCGCCCATCAACCCACTGGCATCTCCGATCAACAACGTCAACCCGGCCCAGATCCCAAGCGATTGGCCGATCCGTTGCAAACCATGACGAAGCGTGGCGTGAGACATTTCGTGCGCCAGTACACCAGCGACTTGCTCGGGCGACTCAGCACTCTCGATCAAGCCGGTGTAGACGACCATGTTGCCGCCTGGCAATGCAAATGCGTTGACCATCGGTGAGTCCACGACATGCACTCGAAACTGCATGCCTTCGACAGCGGCTGCTGGTGCGAGGCGATCGACGATTGACTGCAACGCATCCACGACGACCTCGTCATTGATCTGCGGTCCGCCCAGGTCCATGGATTCCATTGCGGTCTCGCCAATCTGCACATCAACGCTCGTTGGAAGTGTCAGCACCGCTGCATTGGCTCCGGCGCGGATGCCAAAATAGCCTGCCACGATCAGGACCAACATGGAGACCAAGAAGGCAATGGAATACACAAAACTACGCCGCGATTCGCCGCGTTGTCGTTTTCGCTGCACGTTGAGTTGTTCGTCGAGTGTTCCCAATGCGGCGAGCGAGAGTGCGGACGCGAATTTGCGATCATCACAAAAAAACGTCAAACTGCGATCGGCATTGCGGCAAAACACCATCTTGCCGTTGTATCCGCCCATTTCGACGTCGCAGCCGTGATAGGGGATCACGAACGCCTCACCGTCAGGGCAGGTCGCCGCGATCCCAGAGGGGAGCAGTTGAATATCAGCACCAGCCCGGCCGCCGTTGAGTGAATCGCTGAAAACGCCGCCTGAAAAGGATGATGGCATGGTTAACTTCCTCCTAAACTGTCCACTTGATGACAAATGAGATCAAGCTGGAAAGCCTGAGTATACATGGTCCGAATGTGCCGATGGGGACGATGTGTTCGGTCCTGATTTCCACGCTCGTGGCTGCCGCAGTGTGAATTTTGCACTATAATTGAGTTGCGTGCGGCGCGTTGCCCATGCGTTCATCACTCGCTACAAGGCTGAGCAAATGCAGATTCAAACTCACACCGACAACCACATCCAAGGCGATGAAACTCTCCATGCCCACGTGCAGGAAGCGGTCGAACACGCGTTGGGGCGTTACGAGGACCGGATTACTCGCGTCGAGGTGTTTTTGGCTGAAGAACATGCCCGCGACAAGCATATCGGGCATAACGATGACAACGATAAAAGGTGTGTGATGGAAGTTCGGCTGCGTGGACTCAAACCGATCTCGGTGCGTCACCACAGTACGACGGTGAAAGAGTCGTTTGAAGGAGCTGCTGAGAAAATGCTACATTTGGTTGAAAAAACCATCGGGCGTTTGGAGCATCGACATGAAGGCGTGACAGTCGACGTCGAAACGATCATTGATCGCGTTTAACGGATGACGCTGCTTTATTCCGATCCGGTATTCATGGAACACCAAACGGGCGATCATCCTGAAAGCCCGCGTCGATTGTTGCCGGTCGTCCGTCATTTGAGTTTTGTCGGGTTGGACGTGGCGTGCCGACGTCCAACCTTTGTGGCGGCCACGTCCGCACAATTGAAATTAGTTCACACCGCCAATCACATTGACCATGTCGAACAATTCGCGTTGGCGGGTGGCGGTTGGTTGGACGCAGACACTTATCTTTCACCACGTTCCTTTGAGGTGGCCAAACTGGCCAGTGGCGCGGCCTGCGATGCTACCGCGCGAGTGATCGCCGGTGACGACACGACTGCATTCTGTTTACTCCGCCCGCCCGGCCATCACGCAACCGCAGATCGTGCCATGGGTTTCTGCTTATTCAATCACGTCGCGGTCGCTGCGCGTTTCGCAATCAACTCGCTGGGACTCAAACGGGTCTTGATCGTCGACTTCGATGTTCATCATGGTAACGGCACTCAAGATATTTTTTACGCTGATCCCTCGGTCGCATACTTCTCAATCCATCGCGATCATTTCTATCCACATACGGGATTGGCCAGTGAAACAGGCAGCGGTTTCGGATTAGGGACAACCAAAAATCTGCCGATCGCGATGGGGACGTCGCGTGACGAACAACTGGCACGATTCAATCATGCGTTACGAGATTTTGCGGAGCGGTTTGAACCCGAGTTGATGATCGCCAGCGCAGGTTTTGACAGTCATGTCAGCGATCCGGTTGGTTCGCTGGGCTGGCACACCGAAGATTTCGCAGCCATCGCCAACACACTGCTCGCTATCGCGGACCAGCATTGTCAAGGTCGTTTGGTCAGCGTGCTCGAAGGTGGTTACAACCCAGAAGTGCTTTCGGACTGCATCACGTTGTATTTAGAAACGCTGCTGGAACGAGGACATCGCTGAGTCAGGGTCTCAGCGCCTGCGGTCCCGAATCTTTGGCAAGCGAGCTCATGGATTGATTGGCAGATCAAAATCGCCACTCAGGTCGCGGTAGACGCTGTGGATGTGGT
>JBGSMN010000208.1:0-20682 GCA_041740155.1 Rhodopirellula sp. | reverse complement strand
GACGGTCATACCAACGGCATGATGGCCGACACGTTGAGCGATGGCGGTGAAGGAGCACCCAAGCGCATCCTGTCGCTGCGAGGTGCCGGCCAGACTGGTCCGTGGGCTTGGATCGGCGATAAAACTGAATTGAAAGATCAGATCCACCAAACGTTACAGTTGACAATGCAAGGACGAAATCTGAGCGAGGATCAAGTACACGACTTGGTCAGCTACATTCGGTCGCTACCTGCACCGCCGCCATATTTACCGGCTCGCTCGGCGGAAGATGACAACCTAATCATGCAGGGTCGTGTTCTATTTGAAAGTTTCCAGTGCAACGACTGCCACCAAGGTAGTACGCGGACTTCCACTGAAAGCTATGACGTGGGCCTGAGCGACGCACGAGGCAACGATCAGTTCAATCCTCCATCTCTGCTCGGCGTGGGGCATCGGACGGGGCTGTTTCATGACAAGACCGCTGTGAGTCTCGATGAGCTCGTCAACAAATATCGCCATCAAACTCCAAGAGAATTAACATCGAATGAATCAACTGCGTTGATTCGATACTTGCAGAGTTTGTGAACCGCCGCGAGGGGTCGAGCGAACGCATCGGGTTCGGATCGTCAGCGACAGCTATTGCAACATGGATGCCTGTTTACAGCCGTCGCAAACCGTCTTCGGTCATGGGCGTGGGGATCTCGGCGTCGATTTGATTGATCCGGGCGAGTGTTTCGGCATCGAGCACCAACTCTGCTGCTGCGAGACTCTCTCGTAATTGTTGTACGGTTGTGGCTCCGATGATCGTCGAGGCAACGAAATCGTGTTGTCTGCTCCACGCCACCGCCAATGCCGTGACACTGACGCTGATGGAGTCAGCAATTTCCATCAACCGCCGCGTCGTTTCGATTGTCCGTTTATTAACAAACCGCTGCGCCATCCGCTGCTGTCGCTCGCCGCTACCCAAGAGATAATCCGTGAACCTAGCTCCGGGCGGCGGGCCATCGTTGTATTTGCCCGTCAACACTCCGCCGCCCAGAGGTGAATACGGTAGCAAACTCACGCCTTCTCTGCGGCACATCTGGGCCAATTCACTCTCACAGCGACGATTGATCAAACTAAAATTGTTCTGCACGGTTTCATAGCGATCGACATCGTGCAAATCTGCTGCCCACAAACTCTTCATCACTCCCCAGCTCGTCTCGTTACTGCAACCGATCACACGCACCTTGCCCGTACGTTTGAGGTGGGTCAAGGCGTCGAGAACTTCTTCATAAGCCAAGCCGTGATCGGGCCAGTGAGTTTGATACAGGTCGATGTAATCGGTTTGCAAACGGCGCAGAGAATCTTCGCACGAGCGAATTATTTGATGCCGGTCCAACGTCGTTCGTCCGTGCCGCACCGGCGGCGTGAACCAACCGTGAGCCGGCCCCGTGACCTTGGTGGCCACCGTGATCGCATCACGAGGCTTGCCAGCCAACCAACGTCCAAAAAATTCTTCCGTCACGCCCACGGTTTCCTCACGCGGGGGGACGGGGTAGATCTCGGCAGCGTCGAAGAAATTGATGCCCGATTCCCACGCCAGATCGCAGATTTCATGAGAAAGCGGCTCATCGCATGAGCTGCCGAACGTCATGGTGCCCATACAGATGTCAGAAACCGTGATTCCGCTGCGGCCTAGTCGTCGTTGTTGCATTGTGGTCGGTTCCCTGGGAAGGCGTGGAATTGCAGTTACAATAAAGAGACGCTCGGTTGTAACGTTCTGTCGCCCAGCATCAATCCCCGCCCTGACCACCCACCCCTCCCCGCCCGTGTCCGACCATGCTACCGCCTCCGCTTCCGCTCGCTCCACTGCAAATTCGCCTGTTTCTCCGGTGAGCGACCGTACGGCGAGTGCCCTCCCTGCGAAAGCCGCCCCTGCAAATGACCTTGACGTTTCATTCGCCGTGACGTTCACGCATCGTTTGCGGCATACCGTGGATGTTGGCGGCGATGATTTCCAAACCCTTATCGACGTGCTCGATAGCGATCCTGGCCAACCTGCCAAGGTCATGCTGTGGGTGGATTCCAACCTCTGCGGAAACAGCGACGGGGCCGCCGATTTCGCCGTGCGCTTGAATGATCGGCTGGCTACCAGCGAACGGGTCAATCTCGCGGCGGCCCCGCACATCATCCCTGGTGGCGAAGCCTGCAAGAATTCGCCAGAGGTGTTGCAGGAATTATTGAAACTCATTCATGAGCATAATCTCGATCGACGCAGCTACATCATCGTTGCAGGCGGTGGTGCCGTGCTCGATGTGGCAGGCTACGCCGCTGCGATCGCCCACCGCGGCATCCGCTTGATCCGACTGCCATCGACAACATTGGCCCAGTCCGACTCGGGTGTCGGCGTCAAAAATGCGATCAATCAATTCGGCAAAAAAAATTGGATCGGCACCTTCGCTGTTCCCTGGGCCGTGATCAATGATGTGGCGATCCTGCAATCGTTACCAGATCGCGACTTTTCATCAGGCCTGAACGAAGCGATCAAGGTGGCATTGCTCAAAGATGCCGCGTTCTTTGAGTTTATCGAACAACACGCAGAGGCAATCCGACAGCGCGATCCATCTATCAGTTCAGCGGTCATCGCTCGTTCGTGTCGCTTGCATCTGGATCACATCACACTCGGTGGCGACTCGTTTGAAGCCTTGGAAGCCCGACCTTTGGACTTCGGCCATTGGTCCGCCCACCGGCTCGAACCGATGACGAATTATGAACTGCGGCATGGCGAAGCGGTCGGAATCGGCGTGGCGCTCGATACCCTGTACTCTGCGAAGCTATTCGGTCTCGATCACGACAAAGCCCTGCGAGTCTGTCGGACGATCGCCGCGATCGGTGCACCGTTGTGGTGCGATGCGTTGTCGCAGAGCAGCGAAGTGTTACGCGGCCTCGAAGAGTTTCGCCAGCATCTCGGCGGCCGTCTGACCGTGACTATGCTCCGCGATATCGGCCATAGTATCAACGTGCATGCGATCGATACGGGTGTGATGAACGAATGCATCCACGAGCTGCATGCCATTAGTTGACTTGGTTTTTCGGTGCCGCCCATCGTTTCAGCGGTGGTTTGGGTATAAATTGAAGGCTTCCCTGCCACCTTCCCCACCGAATCATCACGCCATGAGAATCACTCGCTATTCACTCGTGCTCATTCTCGCGATGCAACTGCTCGCACTGCTACCGTCAACGACTTGCCATGCTGAGTCGCCTGATTGGGAGAACGAGCAAGTCATTGGCATCAACAAACTGCCGCCGCGAGCGACTTCACTGCCCTTCGCTGATCGTGAGAGTGCGATCGCAAACGTCGCCGAGTCCAGTCCCTACTATCAGAATCTCAACGGTACCTGGAAATTCAATTGGGCCAAAGATCCTGCCAGTCGACCTGCGGATTTCTATCGAGATGATTTTGATGTCAGTGGCTGGGACGACATTCCAGTTCCGAGCAACTGGCAGATGCAGGGCTACGGTGTGCCGGTCTACACAAACATCACGTATCCCTTTTATGTCGATCCGCCACGAGTGATGGGCGAACCCGCGAAAGACTTTACAAGTTTCGAACACCGCAATCCCGTCGGTTCCTATCGTCGCGATTTCACGATCGACCCGGCCTGGGACGGACGACATGTTTATGTGCAGTTCGACGGTGTCGATTCGGCGTTCTATCTATGGGTCAATGGCGAGCGGGTTGGCTACAGCCAAGGCAGTCGTACGCCCGCAATGTTCGATCTGACCGACTATATCAAACCAGGAAAGAACACGATCGCTGCGGAAGTCTATCGCTATTGCGATGGTAGCTATCTCGAAGATCAAGATTTTTGGCGACTCAGTGGGATCTTTCGTGACGTCTATTTATGGTCACCTAGCAAAACCCACATTCGTGACTTCTTTGTCCGCACCGATCTCGACGAAGACTACAAGAACGCCTCGCTGAACATTGATCTGGAAATCGCTAACTCGTCGGGCAAAAAACTCAGCGGTATTGAAGTCGGTATTGAACTGCTCGATGCCAGCGGCAACGTCGTCCACACCAGCACTGTTGTCGGTTCTATCGACGAAACAAAAACAATGACTTCAGCGATTCCAGTGAATTCGCCCAAACTATGGTCGGCTGAACAACCCAATCTGTATCGGTTGCTGTTAACGCTCAGAGATGCCGACGGCAAAACGATCGAAGTTCAGACCACGCGAGTTGGATTCCGCGAAGTCGAAATCAAAAACGCGATGCTGCACGTCAACGGCAAACCGGTGTACCTCAAAGGCACCAATCGCCATGAACATGATCCTGATACTGGTCATACGGTCTCCAAAGAGTCGATGATCGCTGATATCAAACTCATGAAACAGTTCAACATCAACGCAGTCCGCACGAGCCACTATCCGAACTCGCTATTATGGTACGAACTGTGTGATGAATATGGATTGTACGTCGTTGATGAGACGAACATTGAATCCCACGGTATGGGCTACGGTCCCAAGTCATTGGCCAAAGATCCGAAGTGGGGCAAGGCACACTTAGATCGTCTGATTCGGATGATCGAACGCGATAAAAATCATCCATCGATCATCATTTGGTCACTCGGTAACGAGGCCGGAAACGGTGTAAATTTCATGGCCAATTACGATTGGGCGAAAGCACGCGATCCGTCGCGTCCGGTGCAGTACGAGCAAGCGGAGTTCAATGACCGCAACACCGACATTCGCTGCCCCATGTACGCACCGATTGATCGCATCGTCAAATATGCCAATGAGAATCCAGACCGCCCATTGATTGAGTGCGAGTACGCTCACGCGATGGGCAACAGTGTCGGCAACTTGCAAGATTACTGGGATGCGATTGAGTCGCACGATGTCTTGCAAGGCGGATTCATCTGGGACTGGGTCGATCAAGGACTTCGCAAACCCATCCCGCCATCGTACCAAGTTGTTGATCGCCGTAACTCGGAGCTGACTGGTCGAGTGCTCGGTCGCGTCGATGAGAAAAAAGGTGTGATCGGCGGCGTCGTTTTGCCTGACACGAAAACTTTACAACTGACCGACGCAATGACGCTCGAAGTTGTCGTGCATGGCGATCATGCCGAGGGATTTAACCCGCTGATTTCCAAAGGTGATCACCAATACTTATTGCGACTCGATTCATCAGGCATCAACTTCACGCTCTTCACGGACGCTTGGATCGGCCTGAACGTGCCGTATGCAAACGCTAAATTGAAGGCGGGCGAGAACCGCATCACGGCGACGTTTGATGGCCAGAACATGCGTGTTTACACCAACGGAGAATTGCTGCAGCCCCAAGAAGTACCGGGGAAGGTTGCCGCCAGCGACTTCCCAGTCAATGTTGGCCGCAATTCCGAAAACGTAGATCGCACGTGCTCGCTGCCGATTCAAACAGCACGGATTTATAACCGAGCACTTTCTGCGGAAGAGGTCCAATCGCCCGAATCACGAGGCGACGATGGGCTGGTGCTCGACCTCGATCTGCTCGCGGTTTCGCCCTTGCAACCGACGTCTGACCAAGGCACGACATTTATGGCTTATGGCGGTGATTTCGGTGATCGGCCCAATGACGGTAACTTCTGCTTGAACGGTTTGATCGACCCCGATCGCAATCCCAACCCGCATTTATGGGAAGTGAAGAAGGTTTACCAGAACATCAAAGTCCATGCTGTTGACCCCGCAGCGGGCAAGTTTCGCGTGCAGAACAAATTCGCGTTCACAAACACGAACGAATGGGTGCCGCAAGTGACGCTGCGTCTCGATGGCAAAGTTGTCGGTCGGGCGACGTTGAAACCGTTTGATATCGAACCGTTAAGCGAAAAAACAATCGTCATCCCGACGATGAGAACGGACGCGATGGTCGGCGAATGCCTGTTGACCATCGCGTTTGAATTGCCACGTGACACATCCTGGGCTCCCGCAGGCCATCGTGTTGCCTGGGATCAATTCGACCTGAGCGTTTTGGACGCAGGGATCAAGATTGTGACCGTAGGCGGGTTCAAAGTAACGAGCTCGGACGATGGTATGCACGTGGTCTCGGCACGTGATATCGAAGCCACTGTCAGCGAAGAGTCAGGCGCACTGATGTCGCTCAAAGCTCATGGCAAAGAGTTACTGCAAAGTCCATTGGTTCCAAACTTCTGGAAGATCCCCAATGACAATCAATATCGCAACCAGTACGTCAATCGACTTGGTGCTTGGAAGCATGCAGCCGAGAAAATGAAGATTGTTGGCTTTGATATTGACCAGCGAGATACCAAAGTGGAAGTAAAGGTGCGAGGTGAATTGCCTGTGGGAAACGCCCAGTGCATCATAACCTACACCGTATACAGTGATCACATCGGCGTACAAGCCGAGTACGTGCCCGGCCAAGGCAACGTGCCGTTGTTGCCGCGGTTCGGGATGCAGTTTGATGTTGCCAAGAGTTTGGATCAAATTCAGTGGTATGGACGCGGACCGCATGAGACCTATTGGGATCGGCAAACGGGCGGCGAGATCGGCATCTATGAATCATCGGCTGACGAGATGTTTCATCGCTATCTACGGCCGCAGGACGCTGGCAACCGCTGCGATGTCCGTTGGATGCAATTGACCGACAACGCGGGCCAGGGGCTGAAGATCACGGGCAAGCAACCATTGAGCATGAGCGTTTGGCCCTATGAAATGTCAAACGTCGAATCCGCCGCTCATCCGTTTGAAATGCAACGCAGCAAACACAACACGCTGTGTGTTGACTGGCGCGTCCACGGCGTCGGCGGTGACAATAGCTGGGGTGCTCGGACGCATGCTGAGTACACGTTACCGGGCAAGCAACCGTATCGCTTCGGGTTCATAATTGAGCCGGTGCAATAAGCACGCTCTCGCATGTCGCTCGTAGCGGAACTCGTAAAGAGTTTCGTTTTTCGCAGTGAGTCTAACAACTCCGAAAGCCTTAACGACTTCCGCTACCCTAAGGGCACGCCATTCGGTTCGGGCTCACTAGAACTACTTCAACAACGTCTCACTGAAAAACTTGCTGACTTGCGTTAGCGTTGTGGGGTGCATGAACGTGACGAGATGCCCTTGGTTCTCGATCACTGTCAATGCCACGGTAACACCGACAGCTTCCAAGGCAGCGGCGAACTGCTGGCTACTTTCAATCGGCACGATCAAGTCTTTGGCCCCGTGAATCAATTGCATTGGCGGGTCGTCTGCTGAGACGTGTGCGGCTGGTGAGGCGGCTGTGTACGTTTCGGGAATCTGTCGGCGGGTTCCGTTGAGAAAGAACGACAATGCTTCACTATCGATTGGCAATACCCGTAAATCACAGGGCGGGCCTCCCGCGCAAACAGCAGCAATCCGCGGCATCCGTGACCAACGAGAATCGTCCAACGGCCACGCACTTGCGCTGGCTTGCGTCTCGCTCGTTTCATCCGACATCACGCCCACCAGGGCTGATAAGTGACCGCCTGCGGAATAGCCAAACAACCCAATCCGAGTGCGATCAATGCATAGTTCGTCAGCATGATCAGACAGGTACAGGATAGCTTCGCGAACATCATCGACTTGGGCCGGAAATTTCGCGTAAGGCGCGAGCCGGTAATTGATATTCAGCACACAGATGCCGAGCTTGGCGAGATTTTCGCAGTGTGTTCCAAGTGACCATTTATCGCCAGCCAGCCAGCCGCCACCATGCACGACCACCACGGCAGGCCGAGGTGATCCATTGAGCTTGATGGGTGCTAGCGGGCGTTGGGTTTTGTCGTTGTCTGCTAGTGCGTTTTGCTCGATGACTTCATCACCAGTGAGCACAGGAACATAGAGATCAGAGAGGCCAGCCTTGCCGGTCTGCAATTCTGCGACTTGGCTGTACCGAAGATTCCAAAACGGCTTAACTTCGATTTTTGGTGCGAGTTCGGAGGCAGGCTCGGCTTGCAGTGCATTGGCAGCCAACAATAGGGCGAGCGGCAGCAGGTAGATGTGCCGTAGGAGAAAATTCATATTGAATCGTTTCAGTATTGTGCAGGACAATTGTCCCCAATGAACCTGCCAACGGCTTCTGCCTAGCTTCGTCAGTGATCTCACCGCACACATGTTATTCTGCGGTGATTTCGTTGAGGCGGAACTCGGCAAGAGGTTCGTTCGGTAACGTGGGGCGATCCGAAAGTCGTGACGACTTCCGCTACATTCTGCGGCGAAGCCGCGTTAACGGCTGGGCCGTTGCCCTGGCAAACCACTGATGCGTTAGTTCGCTCGTGCCAGGTTTTGAGCACGTAAGCCTTCGATGTACTGATGCGTGATGTTCAGCACTTCTTGGTTGTAGTACGTGTCGCGGAAAATCACGTCGTTTGCGATTTGGGCTTCAAGTTCTTTTTCCTCTTCGTCTTGTTGCGCTTTCATCTCCGCACGTCGTTCGATGAACTCGGCCTCGTTGAGTGAAATACTCTTTTGATCTTTTTGCTCAACGTACAATGCGATCCGGCGAAGCAATTCTGTGAAGTCCTTGTTAGCCGCGATTCTTTGTTGCGAATTCGCACGTAGACTATTGATCAAATCCATCGGCACCATGCTGTACAGGCTGTGCGGCGCGGGGTTGACGCGATCATGCTCCAAGGCGTATTCAAGATCCCCTTCAGCGACTGGCATCTTGCTGATCACGCTCGGCAAGATCACATCGGCCGCAACGCCGGTGAGCTGCGTGCTCTCGCCATCAGGCAGGTAGAACTGTTGCAACGTGACCTTCAGAGCACCGTAATTAGCGCGGCGAATGCGGAATACGGACTGGCCGATATCCATCAACGTTTGCACGGTACCTTTGCCGTGGGTTTGCGGATCACCGACAACGATTCCGCGACGATAATCCTTAATTGCACCGGCGAAAATTTCACTCGCACTCGCGCTGAGCTTGCTGGTCAACACCACAAGTGGTCCGTCCCAGACTGTACCGCGCTCGTCGTCATCATACTTCTGCACCGATCCGCGGGCGTCTTTGACTTGCACAACGGGGCCTTGGTCGATGAACAAACCCGTTAGGCTAATCGCTTCGGTCAACGATCCACCACCATTGCGGCTGAGGTCAAGAACCACACCAGCAACGTTTTGCTGTTTGAAATCGACGAGGATTTTAGCGACATCACGGGTGCTGCTGCGGAAGTCCGTGTCGTTGCGTTTGGCCCCTTCCATGTCCATATAGAAACTCGGCAAATTGATGTAACCGAGTTTCAGTTTGCTAGGTTGGCCAGGGATCTCATGTTCGATGATTTTGCCACGCGCTGCGGAATCTTCGAGTTCGACCCGAGCACGCACGATGTTGAGAACTTCTAAATTTCCACTGCCGCCTGGGCGAACGCCCAATCGGACGGTCGTGCCAGCTTTGCCACGGATCAATTTTACCACGTCCTTGAGTGGCATTTCGATGATGTCGACCAGCTCACCCTCTTCGCCTTGGCCGACTGAGACAATCGCATCATCGGGTTTCAGCTTGCCATGCAGGTCTGCAGCACCGCCCGGGATAATTGCTTTGACCTGGGTCGTGCCGTCTTTTTCGCCTAGCGACGCACCGATCCCGTCCAAGTTCAAACTCATGCTGATCGTGAAATCTTCCAGCGTGGCCGGTGACATGTATGTGGAGTGCGGATCGTAGCTTTGAGTGACAGAGGTGAGAAACATTTCAAGAATGTCATCACTGCTGCTCGTTCGCCAACGCGAGGCATAGCGGTCGTAGCGACGCAACAATTGATCGCGAGCTTCTTGGCCGACGACGGGTTCATCAGAATCCTTCAAGTCCAAGAGTGACAATTTGAGTTGGCGCCGCCAACGATCGGTGGCTTCATCGACGCTGATTGCGTATTGTGCCGCCTCGCGATCGACGATGACCTGCTCGTCAACATTAAAGTCAAACTCGGTTTTCAGCAATTCACGAATCGTTTCGACGCGTTGATCAACTCGTTGTGAAAAACGTTCAAAAATGAAGTACGCGAGATCCAGATTGCCAGCGGCAATATGGTCATCGACGACTTTCGAGTACTTTTGGAATTGGTCGATATCGGACTGTAAGAAATACAATTTAAGTGGGTCGAGGGTCTCCAGATAGATATTTAGAGCGCGGGCACTTAATTCATCGTTGAATTCTTTACCCGACACATGTTCCTGTGGCATCAATCTGGAGATGGATTTCGACACAATCCCGTCCTGGGGTGCCGGTTTGGGCATTTGGGCAGGGCGACGGGCTGGCTGCGCGGCAGGTGGCTGCGGGCTGGGACGTAGCCCGGGAGCACCTTGATTTGGAATCAGCTCGACGGGTTGTTGGCCAGCCGGAATGGTTTCTCGCAGCGTGTCAGCGTCCTGGGCGGCGACTCGTGCGGTGGGCAGCGTGGTCATCAAACCCGCAGAAACCGCCAAAATACCCAATCCTGCGGCGGCGAAGCGAGGAACGGGGGAACCGAAGTGATGCGACATATAAAATCTGCGTGGGTGAGGTGGCCAGGCTCCGCCGCCGTTTTTTCCTGTTAATCGAAGCTGTCGATTGCAGGGTCTGTTGCGATTGAGCAAAAAGTTCTGAGTGTTCACAAGGGATAGTAGGAAAGCGCGGGAAGTCAGGCAACCGCGATTTCTTAACAAGTTATTGTACGCAATGGCGGTCAACCTGTTCGGATCGTGCCGATTGTTCTGAAATTACCGAATGTCGCTGGCAAGTTCTGCCGATAACTCTGCTTGAAGCGGTTCTGTCGACAACGGCGGGGTCGTACTCAGGCCAGCATTGATTCAGGAATCAGGGATGAACACACGCTCAAATAACGCCTCGAACCGAATAAACTCGATTCCGTTGAAATCATCGGCACCCGTGTTTCGGTGGATTGTCGCAACCGGATTGCTTATCGTGTGCGGCTCAGCGGTCGTCTCGGCTGCTCCGCCCTCTGCTGAAGATGACATCGATTACGCGGCCAGCGGTTTCCAATTACCCTCAGGCGTCAATCCGTCGGCCTGGAGCACCGCCGCTGGCGTCAGCCGTGCGGGCGGAATGAACTACGCCAGCCAACCGGCAATCAGCGGCCCGATGATGGGCGGCCCCGGTATGCCGATGGTCGGCACGCCAGGGATGAGTGGCGGCATGAACGGCCAGCCTATGATGGCTACCCCCGGCATCGGTGGCCCGATGATGGGCAATTCACCGATGACTCAGAAAATACCCGCGTCATTCCCATCGGGACCGATTCCTGGCATGCAACAGGGTATGCAGCCAGGCATGCCAGTTTCGACTGGGTTACCAGGACCGATCGGAGCTGCGGCCTATCAAGCTGCGATGCAAAGTCCGTACGGACAAGTCATGCCCATCAATTATCAAGGCGAAGCCGGTTACCCCTACGAAGTCTACAACGGTGGTTCCGGTGGCTTTTATCCAGGCTACGCCTGCGACTGCCAAGCGTGTCAGGCCTGCGGTGCCTGTGGCGATGGCTCTTGCGACAGTGGTGGATTCCAAGGAATCTTGCCAGCGATCATGGGCAAATGCAATAGTTGCAACGGACAAGGCTGCGGAATTTGCAATTCAAAGATGTATCAGAGCGGATGCCTCGGACGTGGCGGTGTGCTCGGTGATTGGTGCAGCGGCACGTGCATGGAAGGCGATTTTGGGCTGATGGTGCGAACCGCAGGTGGCAACCTGGCCGCCATCTGCGACGCGTTGCAACCCTACAGCGAAGCTGGCCAATGTGCTCAACGTTGGTACGATTTGTCCGTCGAAGCGATGATACTCGGCAACAACTTCTCGCAAGGCGGGATGGTGCTCAGTACGTTAGGTGTCGGCGGTCCACCAGCACTGAGTTTGAGCGATGCCAAAGTTGGTGAGCTAACCGGCGGAGTGCGGGTTTCGGCAGCGATGATCATGGGTGTCGGAGGAAATATCGAAGGCACTTACATCGGTGGTCACGAATGGGACAACAGTGCCAGTGTCTCGACCCCCAACCCCGTCAACCCTCAATTGATGTCGTACATTTCAGATTTCGGCACGATTCCGCCCGGCGGACTCGATGACCCCGATCGTTCGATCACGCATACCGCCTCGACCGATTCGGTTTTCCATAGTGGAGAGCTGAATTATCGCCGCCGTACCGTCGGGCCAGGTTGCCGATTCCAAGGTTCGTGGTTGGTTGGTCTTCGCTACCTGCGAGTGGACAACGGTTTCAATTTTGATGCTGTCGGTACCTTGAATGATGGAACGGGTGGATTTGGCGGTGCTCTAAACAATGAACTGCGATTCTATAACTCTGACACGAATACCAAAAACAATCTGTTCGTGGGCCAGATCGGCTACGACTTGTGGTGGAACATGGTTCCAGGCGTGCAAGTCGGCTTCGGTATGAAGGGCGGCTGGGGGCAGAACGACTGGGAACGCTCCTTGGCAATCACAGCTAACTCGCTCGGCCCTGGAGCCGTGGCTGGTACCGCCTTGATCAGCGACCGCGATCGGCTCAATACGGTGATGGGAGAAATGGAAACCAAAATGATCTACCGCTTCTCACATTCTTGGTCGCTCCGCCTCGCTCATCACGTGATCGCCATGGACGATATTCTGAACTCAGTGCCCTCGTCCGCGTTCGTTCGCTCAGCTCTAACGGATATCCAGGGGGGCGGTCTAGTGACCACCTCGCAGCCAGCTCAATTCAGTTCCGTGGTCCTGCAAGGCCTTTCGATCGGTGCCGAATACATCTGGTAAGCAGGCTACGAAAGAGCGGGCAAACCATTTACACTGCGGATTGTTCTGACCCATCCGCTTGTTCTTGATCACCCGCTCCTCATGCTCGCACGTAAACCCATTTTCCCTGGTATCATCGAGCTGAATTTTCAAGTCGGTGAGGTTCTCGGTTGCAATTTGTACTTGGTCTACGACCAAGAGGAATGGGTATTGATCGACATCGGTTACGAAGAAACGGTCGACGATTACATTCAAATCATTCGCGACCTAGACTTCCCGCTTTCACGTTGCAAATCGCTAATCGCGACTCACGCCGACGTCGACCATATCCAGGGACTGGCCAAAGCCAAACAGATACTCAAGACCACCGTGACGGCCCATCCCAACGCTGTCCTGCCGCTGCAAACCGGCGACACGCTGAAAACACTGGCGCTGATCGAAGCCCAGAATCTGGATATGGAGATGCCGCCGGTTGAGATCGAACACGTCGTCAATGATGGCGACATCATTCGTGTCGGCAACTTGGAACTCGAAGTCTGGCACACGCCAGGGCACACCGACAGCCAACTGGCGTTTCGCTTGGGCGACGTTCTGCTTTCGGGTGACAACGTTTATCGGGATGGTTGCATCGGTGCGATCGACGCGCATCACGGCAGCGACATTAAAGCGTTCATTCGCTCGCTGAAACGGATTCGCAATAGCGACGTGCGGTGGTTGGCCCCCAGTCATGGGCCGATCTTTGCCAAGGACAACGTGATGCTCGACAAAGTCATCGCTCGCGTGGAAGGCTACTTGCACATGGCTGACTTCGGCACGCTCGCCGAAGGTTGGCCGTTGATGGATCAGTGGGACGAGGAAGTCGCCCAAGGGATCTTGCCCGAAGGCTTTGAATTGCCAACGCCGTAGCGAAAGTCGACAAGACTTTCGATCATCTTCGCAACGGAACCGAAATAATGCCAACCAGCGATGATGACGATGCCCAAGACGCTTCGTCCAGCGACAACGCATTTCGCCTGCAACTAACATCGAGCGATCTGTCTGGGACTTTGCGCTGTGCGGTTTGTGACGTAGACTTTGCCGCAGTTCGCAGCTTTTGCCACCCAGTCCTCACGGGTGGCGGAAGCAACTGAGCAAAACTCGCAGGTTTTCCGCTTTCAACAGCAAATCGCGTGAAAACTGCAATCGGATGGGTGGCCGAGTGGACGAAGGCTCTAGTCTTGAAAACTAGCGTAGGGGTAACTCTACCGTGGGTTCGAATCCCACCCCATCCGCATCATGGCCATTTAGGAATTTTCCTAAGTGGCCATGCCCCTGAATTCTAATTCATCAGATCGACACGACTGCCAATCCCAGTGCGGGGGCGAAGAAAAAGACGCAGGTGAGGATGCGAGCAACCAAGCGGTGGGCGGAGAAGCTTTTGCCCATTAAGAACTGCACGATATATACGAGGCTCGTGATGATGCCAGTCAATGTCATGATGGCAACGCCAGCGAGCATCCCAAAGTATCCACCGAGAGCTCCCATGTTGTAGGCAAACAGGACTGGAAACATCGGATAAATCTAGATCAGAGGGGAATGGACGTGCCATCTCTCATGATAGGTGCCCAGACCAATCAAAACTGTGCGCGAAATATTTCTCAGCGCGTAGTAAGGCGAGCGGCAGATAAAAACTCACCCTCACAATGCGATCGATGGGAGAACGAAGCTCCTGCTGAATCGAGCAAGCGTTCGGCGGGAGCCTCACGCTCCCGGCATGAAACGTCTTGCCGCCCGCCTAAATTCAATCCAGCGCGATGATGGCCCTGCATCGGGATCAAGTTTCCAGACAATCTCGCTGTTCTCAGGGTCGTTGAATTTTCCGCTGAGTTTGCAATCCCAAAGGGATCAATGCGGCCAGCGCTATTCGAGCGAAGGACAATGGCCGCAACCGTCTTACACTACGAGCCAAATGATTCGATCAAATCCGCTAGCCGCTGGGGGTCGGCTCCCTTGACCGACTCCAGGCCGCGCAGGATCTCGACGGATTGGGCGCGATGCCCGGCAGTCGTTTTCGAGGAAATGCTTTGGTACACCGCCATTGCGGCCTGGCCCTCGGGACTTTCCGCGTTCAACGCAAAGGGAGCTAAAGCATGGGCGACGCTGATCGGCAGGGTGTCGAGTGTGTACGGATACTCACGTTTATTGCGATACAAAACAACTTCACTGGCGCTGGATCGTTGGACCAGAAAATCCATGTTCTCACCGAGTTTAAACACGTTACCTGCGACCAGATCGGACATCGCTTTCTGGACCGCAGAGCGATAGAACGTCGCCAGATCGGCGAACTGGTAAAGGGTTTCGGCGGTTTGTTTTTGTGGCTCGGAGGCCGCGAGTTTCTCAGCGGTTTCGGCCAACGATTTCATCGTATCCCATTTTCCGCTGAGGATGGCCGTGCGCGCAGTCGCAATCGCAGCGTCACCGGTCGCCAATTCCTCAGGTGTCGCCATCTGCGGGGTCGGCTCAGGAGTCGGCTCGGGAGCTGGGGGTGTTGGCTCGGGCGTGGGGGGCACGGGGGCCGGCTCAGGAGTCATCGGTGGCGGTTCTGGCGTCACCATTTCGGGAATGGTTCCGGTTGTGGGCGTTACCATGTCAGGCATGCCGTCTGGCGTCGCTGGGTTGTTTTGGGCAGATGGTGGCTGCATGCCGGGCGGCATCGAAACATCATCGCCTGCATTGGGCGCGTCAGGCCGGATCGGCGGAGGAGGTTTGAGAATCCCATCACCTTTGGGTTCAGCGATCACAGGCGAGGGGGTGTTGACAACCGGTGAGCCTCCACTTTCAGGGTTATTGGTTCCTGTCTTGATTTGAATCCCGTCTGGGCCAGTGACCACTTGGATCCCGCCTTTGACGAAGAAATACACCGCTCCCAGGGCGAAACATGCCAGCAGCAGCAATACCAGTGATCCGAAAATAAATAACCCCGAACCGCGTTTGCGTCTGACGGGTCGGCGAAAAGTCGCTGAGGGCGGGCTTACGACTGGCGCCGGAGCAGACGGCAATGGCAGCGGTGCGTTAGGTAGCGGCGTCGCGGCCTGAGACATGGCCGGTTGCGGCTGGCTCGCTTGCGCTGAGATTGCAGGCACAGGAAACTCCGTCAGATGCGACTGATCAGGCGGAATGGGTGTGCTCGTCGGAAGCTGCGTGGCGGAACCCGGTAACAATGCGGCGAGCGGATCGAAGGCCGTTGTTATGGTAGCTGGTTCGGGATCGTTGATGATCCCATAGGTGGCATCCAGAGCTGCTTTCTGCTCGGGATCGTTGAGTACCTTCTGGGCGGCCTGGACGGCCCGCGCTGCTTTGGACCACACCTCAGGGTTGACCTGCGATTTGGCCTGTTTGAGCGACGCCACACGATGTTCAATCGCGGCGCGGATGACTTGCCCGTCCGCTTCACCCAACATCAAACCAAACACCTGATAAGGATTGGGTTGGGTGATTTCGGCAGGCAAGCCGAGTAGATCGTGGATCGAAGGATCCGACATGGTCGCTCAGCGTGTGATTGGATTATTTCTTACGGTGACGAATCTTTGCACGCATTCGTCGTTTCTTTCTGCCTACTTTGCGACGGCCTTTGCCAGTTCTCTTAGTACCCACCTAGTTCATTCTCCTCGGCGATTTAATCGAATTTTCATATGCCAGGAGAGACAGTCTCCCCATCGTGCAAGGTACGTAAGCGTAGCAGAAGCTCATGTTCAAGCAAGGTCCAGATGACCATGCACCGCTCAGATGCCTGCTTTAATTACTCGGGACGTTCCACGGCAAGTCGATTTGCCCGGCCCGCCACTGTGACAAAAACTCCGGCAAACTCGGCAAAACGTTCGTAGCGCGTTCAATATCCAGTGGTGTCATCCAGTGAATTTCGGCGACTTCCTCAGGATTCGCTACAGGTTCGGCCTCATCCAGAATATCGGCGATCCACCACGCCAATTGGGTTCCCCAAGGCGTGACGCTGCGATGACACAAGCGGATCGGCTCCACATTGACGCTGATTTCTTCCTGCATTTCACGAATCAACGCCTCTTCCTCGCTCTCGCCAATTTCGATCCCCCCGCCAGGCAAACACAGTTTTCCGGGAGCATTGACGGTCAACGAGCGACGAATGATCAGCAAACGCTCCTCGCGAAATAATACGCCAATCACGCCGCATTTGCGGTTTCGGCGGTTAGCGGTAGGAGAATAGGGCAAATGTGACATGAACAGGCTTCTACCAATCGAACAGCTCGGAATCAACCCGAGTGTATGAAGTCAGCGGACAAGATGAGCGAAATTGAGAATATTCATAAAGAAAATGCGGCCTGTACGTCGATGCAACAAGTGGCGTCAAAGTTTGCCCAAACAACCTGATCGTGACAACCGGTATCCTCCTACATCCATCGTTCGCAAAGTGCCATCCATGCCAGTCGCCAATTCAACCACCGCTGTAAACAACGATTCGTTGGCAAGAAACCGCACAACACGAACGAAAACAGAGCCAGCGACGTTCGGTAATGGTACTAAAATATCGATTGACAGGTCACCTGTGGCTAGCGCCGTTGGCTCGCTGAATCGAAAAAAACCAACATTGAAAAAGCTCACATTTTGCCTCATCATTGCATTGCTGCCCATGCTCATTTCGGGCTGTTCGATGTTTTCGATGCCGGCAGTCAAATTCCCGAGTCTACCGGGCGTGACCTCGCCACCGCTTCCCACCGCCACGCAACTCCAGGCCAACTACGTACCCGTCGGGGCAACGGCATCGCTACCGTCGAGCACGTTCACGCAAGAGGTTTACCTAAGCGTCCGAAATGCGAAGGCTAACAATTCGATCGTCTTACAAGTACTCGGCGATGACGAGCCGATTCGCATCCTACCGCTACCGTCCCCTGACGCCATGGCGAATGGTCAAGCATCAGGGACGAGCAGCGAACCGCCAGCGGTTTACGTCAGCAGTCTGCTGCATCAAACCGGGGTCATGCAAAAACTCGGCAAAGCTCAAGCGGCACTTTATCGACCCTCGCCAAGTAATTTTGAAGGAGTTCGGATGGACGTGCTGTTCGCTGAGCACGCGTCGGATCAGGTCCGACCAGAATCCGATTACGCGCTGCGTCCTGGCGACCGCCTTGTCATCCGCAAAGATGACCGTGCTGGATTGGGCAGCCTGATTGACATGGCACTGGGGCGTTAACGATCGCTACGACGCTCACGGGCAAACAACTCAAGTCAATTTGTCGAGCGGCCCGGTGCTATCGCCAAACTGCGTCGCCTCGCCGCCCATCTGCTGCATCATCCACAAATGTAAATTGCACAGCGGCGTGCCGTTGTCGTATCGCACATGGCGACCCGTTTTAATCCGACCACCGCCTCGACCGGCTAACAAAATTGGTAGGTCATCGTGGTTGTGTCGGTCTCCGTCACTGATCCCGCTGCCGTATACGATCATGCAATGATCCAATAACGAGCCATCGCCCTCGCGGATTTGTTTCAATCGCGCCACCAAATATTCAAATCGATCCAAATGAAAGCGATTGATTTTGGCAATACCCGCTTGTTTGTGAGCACTCTTGCCGTGATGGGAAAGTTCATGATGTCCTTCGTTGACGTCAATCTCTTTGTACGAACGATTGCTGCCCGCGTTGGTAAACATGAATGACAAAATTCGCGTGCTATCGGTTTGATAAGCTAAGGCGATCATGTCCATCATCAACTCGCTGTGTTTGCTCAAATCACTCGGCACGCCCAACGGTCGCGGATAATCGGGCACACCTTCTTCGTTGAGGCCTAGTTTCTCGGCACCGTCCAAACGTTTTTCCACATCGCGAATCGAATACAAGTATTCGTCTAACTTACGACGATCCACGACAGGTAAGTGAGCGTGCAAACGTTTGGCATCCGCTTCGACAAAATCCAAAATCGACTTGCGATGTTTTTCGCGTTCACTTCGCGCCCGTCGCGTGTCTTTCGTGGTGCTGCCGGCGAACAAGCGATCGAAGATGGCCCGTGGATCGTGCTCCTTGGCCATCGGATTGGTCGGCCCTCGCCATGACATGTTCGACGCGTAAGCGCAGCTATAGCCAGAGTCACAATTGCCCGCTTGGCTGCTCGCTTCAAGCCCCATCTCCAAGGACGCGAAACGTGTCGCGTCGCCCACCTGCATCGCCGTGGCTTGGTCAATCGAGATGCCGTTTTGAATATCGGCACCGTTCGTTTTGCGAGGATGAGCACCGGTCAAAAACGCCGCTACACTACGGGCATGGTCGCCACCGCCATCACCATGGGCGCGAGCACCATCGAGCGTCAGCCCTGTTAATACGTTGAAGTCTTTTTGATGCGCCGCCAGTCGTGACAACGTCTCTGGTAATTCATAGCCGCTGCCATCTTGTTTGGGCGTCCAGTCGGGCATGTGCATTCCATTGGGCACGTAAAAAAAACCCATTCGAAGTGGCGGCGCATGCACCCCGGAGGCAGCCGCCAACAGCCGACTGGGCTGCATCACGTCCAGCAGTGGTAACGAGATCGCAGTGCCCAACCCGCGCAATAAGGTTCGCCGTGAAAGTGTTGAAACCATGTCGATGTCGTCCTTTTCGAGTATCCGCTAGCGAATGTCTGTCAACATCCCATTGTAAGCTGCGATCGGTGGCTGTCGCAGCCCAATTCGGCTGGCGCAAACGATTTTCGTTTGCTTCGGTCTCTGATTTTGCCGAAGGACGTAGCGAAACTCGTCAAGGCTATCGGTCTGGCGGATTTCGTTTACGCTTGCCCAAACTCTTGACGAGTTCCGCTACGAGATCTTGCTGAAAACCAACCTTGAACGTGCCTGCATCTACCGAAACGCCTGCTGAAGCTTTAATTGTTGAGCTCGCTCGCAGCCTGCATGCGAGTGGTTCGCCTGCCTACGAACTAGATAGCCGGATGGAAAACGTGGCCGTCGTGCTCGGCTATCCCGCGACATTTTTTTCAACACCAACAGCTTTGTTCGTGACGTTCACGCATGAACACGGCCACACTCGTTTACTGCGGGTCTATCCGTGCGATACGAATCTCGGTCGCTACGCTGAACTGTACGCCATCTTACGAGCGATCGAAGACGAACAACTTTCAATCATGGATGCTTGGCAACGACTGCGCGTTATCGAAACCACATCGCAATCCTACCACGCAGTGATTCAAATCCTCGCTTTCGGCTTCGCCGCCTCCTCTGTCGGGTTGCTCGTTGGTGGGAATGGGGTCGTGGTCATCGCTGCCGGATTGATCGGGTTGCTTGTCGGTATCGTGCAGCTCGCGTTGGGTGGAAGTCATGACCGCGTGCATTTTATCAACATTCTGTCCGGCTTTCTCGCCAGCGTGATCGCCAGTGTGTTGCAATCGCAAATCGCCAGCGGCAACGTGATCCTGACGTCGCTGGCGGCCGTCATCGTGCTGGTGCCCGGCCTGCAATTGACGATCAGCATCAACGAACTCGCCACCCAAAATCTCGCGTCCGGTTCGGCTCGCTTTGCCGGCGCGATGACGTCGCTGCTGACGCTGGTCTTCGGTGTCTACATGGGCCACACCCTCGTCGGTGCATTGCTGACGGTGCCACCCTCGTTGGCACCGCAATCACCCACCATTCTCACATCCTTGGTCTCACTGTTACCGATTGGACTCTCCCTCGGCGTGCTCTTCCAAGCCCGCTATCGGGATCTCGTGTGGGTGCTCGCGGCAGCTTTTATTGGCTACGGTTCAATGCGACTTGCAGGCCAGTGGCTGGAACCCTTTGCCGCAGTGTGGGCTGCCTCCGTTGTGATGGGACTGTGCAGCCATTTGATCGCGAGCTATCGCGATCTGCCCGTGGCGATCACGCTGATGCCTGGACTGATCCTGCTGGTTCCAGGCAGCCTCGGTTTCTTCGGATTATCCGCGATTATGCTGAGCGATGATTTGCCTCACGGTATCGAATATGTTGCTACGATGATTTTGACGGCTGTCTCGATCGTTGCTGGGTTACT
>JBGSMN010000191.1:0-1626 GCA_041740155.1 Rhodopirellula sp. | reverse complement strand
CTGATCGACGACAGTGAGTCGATGCAACATGACGGGAAGTGCGAGGCGGCGACCAAAGCGGTCACCGACATGTTGTGTGAGATGAAGTTGCGCCCTGACGGTGGCTTGATATTTCGCGTCGGAATCATTCCGTTTGGTGATGTTATTGGAGTACGACCTGATTGGCTGGGCGTACTCGCCAAAGACATCAAGGAAGATGAAATTAAGTTTCTCGGAGAACATGGTCAGACCGATTTTGGTCAATCGTTCATGTACATTGAACGCCTTTGCCAAGCCTATGAGCAGTTTTATCTGTCCCGTTATCCGGCCCCACTTTTGCATCCAGCTCCGTTAATCGTCTTCATGTCAGATGGTCGCGATACGGGTGAAGTCGCTCCGGTCGCCATTGCGAATCGGATCAAGTCAATGCCGCTATCCATCGGAGTGCCTCCGTTGATCTTGACAGTCGGTATCGAATTCGGCGGTGATACGCCAGACGAAAACCTCTTGAAAAGGCTTGCGAGCGTTGACGAAGAGTCCGGCCGCTCTCTTTACTTCCACATTTCCAACGCAAACATGCTTGCTCAGTTTTTGGCAAAATCTTGCAGCACGGGATCGTCCTCGGCCGCTGAAATTTTGCGTGAAGCTGGCAAAGTGAATCCCGATTGGAAATAGTCAGTGACCGCGCCACGACTCACGAAGAATCCTAGCATAGTTGCGGGACTGGAGAATCAGATTGCGCTCTGCGAGCTGCGGCTGATGTCTTCAGGTTCGCTCCATCAGCAGACCGGTTTAGTCAAAATCGACGACGTGCGAATCGCAATCGCGTCGCTGGTCGGCGGTCAGGAGTCGAACAGGGATTCTATCTATTGCTATCGGCCGGGAAGTCCAAGCCGGCTCAGCTGGGTTGTGGCCATTGCCGATGGCGTGAGCCGTTCGTTCGCATCGAAACTAGGCAGCAGTTTGGCGTGTCTAGCTTCGATCGAACATTTGAGTGAAGAGAAGTCAAACGACCTCGCAGTTGATCCCATCGCCCACGTATCAAAACTGTTTCGAGACATTGGCGATCAACTAATAAGGATGCCAGAACAAGGGAGACCATCGGACGTTTCAAACAGCCTTTGGTCCCACTGTGTTCAGGAGGGACGGCTCTTTCAAACGACGCTGATGGTTCTGTGGCAATCGGACAACGAAATTCACCTTTGCGGCGTAGGCGACGGAGGTTTCGCTGTTGACTACGATGCCAACCGAATGCCGATGATTTTCATTCCTAGATTTGATGGCAACGTCGACTGTTTGGGAGCAATGACAGGCATTACAAAGAGTCGGTTTTACCATCGTTTCAACGATTGCGATCGCATTTGCTTGTTCACCGATGGGCTGAGTCCGGCCATTCTTTCTGATTATGTTGCGGCACTGAATATCTGGCGTCGAATCCCAGTGGACGGCGAACAAAATGAAGCACTCCGAGTGCTGAAGCTGAGTGAACGTACTGGGGAAGTCGACGACAATATCTCGATTGCGATGGTGTCGCGTTGACCAATACTCAAACACTGTGGCCGACATTGAGCAGCAGCGACGCCAAGGCTTTGGCGGGACGCAAGTGGAATCTCAACGGTTGGACGTATCAGTTTGAATCGATGCACG
>JBGSMN010000154.1:0-8746 GCA_041740155.1 Rhodopirellula sp. | reverse complement strand
GGACTCGCTGATGGCCACTGAAATTCAGATGGCCTTGGAGACACAACTGGGACTGAAGGTCGCGGTCTTGGAAATTCTTGGTGACTCGACGATCCAATCGCTTGCGAAAAGCTCTTATAGCTCACTTGGTTTAACAGGCGTGCCAGCGACCATCGGCTAGATGTTCGCGTTTCTTACCTGACCCAAGTCAATTAGCCACTCGCAATTGACTCTTCAGCCGTTTTCATTGAGATGTAACCATGACCCTGAAATCTAGCATTGATCGTTTGCGCACCAATCTGCTCGCCAAGCAAGGGGAATCAACCCAACCTGGCGAAGCAGCCTCGACGCCGGAGCCTAAGGATTCCGCGCCCGAGAGTGTACTGAAGAATATCACACCGGCTTGCTATCAGTTTGAGCATTTCCCGGAGTACAAAGAGTACACCACGATGACGTGGTATTACGAAAAGCAGAAGTTCCCACAGAACTTATTTCAACCGCATGTGGGCAGTTCCGACGCCACCGTGATGATCCACGATCGAGAGTTCATTAACTACTCAACCTATAACTATTTGGCCTTGGGTTTTGACGCACGAGTCAAACAGGCAGCGATTCAAGCGGTTGAAGACTTTGGGGTCGGCACCGGATCAGGTAGATCGATTACAGGTGAGATTGATATTCACCGAGCATTTGAGAGAGAGATCAGTGATGTGCTTGGGACGGAAGACGCTGTTTTGTCGGTCGGTGGTTACAGCACGAACGCATTCACGATCGGGTATTTATGTCGAAGCCAAGATTTGATTCTCTACGATGAACTCATTCATAACTCCGCATTGGTCGGTTGCAAGATCACCGGCGCTCGACGCATTGCGTTTCCTCATAACGACTACGACGCTCTGGAAGAACTTCTCAAGACACATCGCTCAAACTTCGAACGCGTCTTCATCCTTGTCGAGGGCGTCTATAGCATGGACGGCGACATTCCTGATGTTCGTCGAATTATTGAAATCAAAAAGAAGTATCAAGCATTGTTGATGGTCGATGAAGCCCACTCGTTGGGCGTCATTGGCAAGCGAGGCATGGGAGTCACTGACTATTTTGATATTTCCGGTAGTGAAATTGATATTCTGTTCGGCTCATTGAGCAAATCGTTTGGGACGTGCGGTGGTTTTGTAGCAGGTTGCAAACCTTTGGTGGCCATGCTGAAGTATTACGCACCTGGCGTCTTGCTCTATGGAGCTTCGCCAACTCCGGCCAATGCGGCAGCGGCCTTAGAAGCACTTCGCATGATGCTGGCTGAGCCTGAGCGATCACTACGGCTCCAACGCAACGCTGCATACTTCATTGAACGAGCGAACGCAGCAGGGCTCGACACCTACAACAGCCGCGATTCAGCCGTTGTTCCAATCATGACGCGAGACTCCGAACTCGCCCTATGGATGTCGGTCCGACTCTTCGAAGATGGCATTTGCACCTATCCGATGATGTACCCCATCGTCCCTCGCAACAAATGTCGACTGCGATTTTTCATCAACACTAACCATACGCGAGAACAAATTGACCAAACCATTGGTGCAATTGACGCTCGCTTAAAGAAGGCCCCCAAGTCGAAAGGGATTTTCTAACCGTGGCTGATGCTGCATAAGAAAGGAAACACGCGGTCCGCAGTGGCGATGATTCGTTCTTGTGATGATGCACGAGTTAGCACGCGCACTGCGGATCGCATTTTTAGATTTCCGAGTAATTTACGAAGAAGTTACGAGATTAATTGAGAAGCCGGATGAAGCAAATCGTCTTTCATAACTACGGACCGCCGTCTGTTGTCGCGCGCTGCGAAGAAGCTGATCAGCCGACAATTCCTGCAGCCTGGGAAGTCATCGTTCGCATCGACGCGTTTCCCATTAATCCAGCCGATTCGGCCATGATCTTGGGGCAATATGGATTCTTAGTGCAGCCTCCCACCACGATCGGTATGGAAGGGGCGGGGCACATCGTCGAAGTGGGCAAGTCAGTTAAAGATCTGCAGGTCGGCGATCCAGTCATCCTCTTGGCCAACAACAACTGGTGCCAACTTCGTAAGGTGCCTGCGACGCTAGTCGTCAAGGTGCCAAAAGATGCTGACATGAATCAAATGGCAATGCTAAAAGTTACCGGATTGACAGCCTGGAAGTTGCTAAACGAAATCATCACACTGAAGGCTGGTGACACAATCATTCAGAACGCGTCTCTCTCGGCCGTTGGTCAATACGTCATCCAACTGGCGAACATCCTTAACATTAAAACAATTAACTTGGTCCGCCGCGCAGAGCAAATTCAGCAAGTTGAATCGCTCGGCGGCACCCACTGCTTCATTGACGACGAAGACGTGGCGATGCGAATTCGCGACGCGATCGGCAAGACACCATTGCGTTTAGCTCTTGATTGCGTCGGGGGACAATCGACATTCCGCTTAGCACAATCTTTAAACGAAAACGGAACGATTGTGAACTATGGGATGTTGTCGATGGAGCCATGCGTTATCTCTCCAGAGCACTTGATTTTTCGAAATATCAACTTGATCGGATTCTGGTTGTCACGAACGCTCAACAAAATGTCCGCAGACGATCGCTTCCAACAAGTCGCACAACTAGCGAATTGGGTTTGCGAAGGAAAGCTAAAGGGAGCGATCGACTCGACCTATTCCATCGAACAAATCACAGATGCCATTCGCCGCGCTGAGCAAACGGGGCGAAACGGCAAAGTCCTGGTCAATCCGAACCGACAAACCTTTCCGATCGATAAAACCTAGTTGCCATGAGAATCGCAAATACCATCGCAATTCAAGAACGACGTATGGGTGATCCACAGGGAATTCAAATTGCCTGTGATCAATCTCCCGATTATGGCGTACCAACGTCGGTCGCACCCGGCGTCTGGTGGGTACGTTTACCTCTCGCTACAGCGCTTCAGGCTGTCAACGTTTATCTGTTGGAAGACGGCAAGGGACTAACCTTAATCGATACCGGTGTGCGTTCTGCGGAATGTCGCGACGCACTCAACAGAGCACTTAGCCATCCGCACATTGCCTCGCTCCATCTCAACCGTGTGATCGTAACTCACTTCCATCCCGATCACATGGGACTGGCCGGCGAATTTGCCCTAGATGGAGTTGAACTTTGGACCTCACGCACGGCATGGTTGAATTGCCAGTTGTTGTCGAGTAACAAACAATTGCAACCGCTTCCCTCGGAAGTCACGTTCATGCAACGCGCGGGGCTGACTGGCATCGAACTAGAAGCGTTTCGCCGACGAGCAGCGAATCGATACAGCGCACTGGTCGCTCCGCCGCCGGATCACTATGTTCCGCTCGTCGACTCGCAGTTTTTGAGTATCGGTCATCGAGTTTGGCGTGTCGCGATGACTTATGGACATGCAGCAGAACATATCTCGCTGTGGAATGAGGATCTCGTTATCTCCGGCGATCAGATCCTGCCGAGCATCTCTTCGAACCTGACTGTCCCCTACACCGAAAGCGACGTGGACGTGATTGGGGAATGGCTGCGAAGCTGTCGAAGTTTGATGCAGATTGCGAACAATGAAGCACTCTGTTTGCCAGGCCATCAACGACCCTTTTATGGAACACTCAACCGGTTAAAGCAGATCGAAGAAAACATTCGAAAAACCTTAGAGCGATTACAGTCGATCGCGACACAGTCCACTGCGGCGATAGAATGTGTCGAACAGGTGTACGGTCGAGCCATCGCTAGCGACGAGAAGCGGGTGCTGCTTCCTGAGATCGTCGGATTGCTCAACCATTTGTACTTCCACGGTATTCTCGAACGCTCAATCGATGCTGATGGCGTCTTTCGCTACACGGCAACAAATGCAAAAACGAGTCGCTGGGCAGCCCTCCGAAACGGCAAGTCAGAGCGGACCAAGTCGGAGGTGGCCACTCACGACACTGCCGGGGAAGATTCGCATCTCCATCGATCGCCAATGAATCATGCCATTCCGATCCAGGAGTATTCCGAAGAACAACCGCTCAATGACAGCGAATTTGATTCAAGTCTCGCGAAAAACGCAGTTGTCGCTCGACTCTCCCGGATGACGATCCTCGCAGCAATGTGCCTGATTGGCTTGGGCATTTACTGGAAATGGGATCACATAGGATCATCCTCGAAGCAACTCTTGCGAGGTTTACTTGATCCTCAAGTGGTATCCGTTTCACATCCGCTTGTACAAGCCGCAATCGTGCCTGTCGAAACCTTTGAGGTCGTCATACTCAATCATGCTGAGATTCCTCGCCAGTTTACAGGGATCGTCAAACCGCGTCGCGCCAGTCAGATTGGGTTCAATCGCATTGGTGTCATTGAGGATATTTTAGTCGAACGGGGGCAGAGAGTTGAGGCGGATGCGATCATTGCCCGACTCAACACCAGTCTATTGCAATCCAATCTCAAAGCGGTCAAGGCGCAATATCGCGCCGCCGAAGCGAAACTCTCGGAGCTAGTTGCGGGCCCGCGAGCTCAGACGATCGATAGTGCGCGAGCACAAGTTGCCACCGCAAAAGCAGAGCTGGATTTGGCAAGGAACTCCATGACACGGGCGCAACGTTTGGTAAGCGTTGGCGCGGTTTCCATACAAGATCTCGACACGGCCCGAACGAATGCGGCCGCTCGCGCTGAATCGCTGAAGTCGGTCGAGCATGCACTCGACGAACTACTCGAAGGAACGCGGTCAGAGCAAGTCCTTGCGCAGCAGGCTCTGTTGGCTGAGCTTGAAGCAGCTCAAGAACAAATTCAAGTCCAGCTAGAAGAAAGCGTCTTGCGAGCCCCTTTTGACGCGAAAATCTCCGACCGATTTGTCGAACCGGGCGCTGTCACCTCACCCGGTGCACCTGCCTTTCGTTTGATTGACTCCGAATCGCCTGAGGTCTGGATCGGCCTGCCACCCGAATTCTTAACCACAATTCAGGGCGAAAATGACTTGGAATTAACGATCGGCAACCAAATCTACACCGCGAAGATCAAGACCATCTTACCTGAACTCGACGAGACAACGCGAACCAACACTGTGATCTTGGAACTGCTCGGATACGATCTGGATCATTCTCTGTTTGGTCAAGTCGCAAAAATCGATCTGTCACGCCAGTTTGATCTGGTTGGGTTTTGGGTGCCGCTTTCCGCCCTCTCTGAAGGCGACCAAGGACTGTGGGCGTTGCTGGCTCTCGAACCTACCGAGGATGACGAAACCTATGTTCTTCAGAGGTGCGACGTGGAGGTGGTTCAAGTCGATACAGAGCGTGCCTTTGTTCGTGGCACCATCGATTCCGAGACGCAAGTCGTCGCCAAAGGCGTGCGGCGACTGACACCAGGTCAAAAAGTAAAAAGTCAAGGAGCTGCGAAGTGAGAATAACACAGTGGTATCTCAACAACCCGCGTTTGCTCTTGATGACGATCCTGCTGACCGTTGCGTCAGGCATGATGGCACTCATCGCGCTGCCGCGAATTGAAGACCCGATCCTCACGCCTCGCTTTGGAGCGATTACCACATTGTTTCCAGGCGCGACAGTCGAGCGAGTTGAGTCTTTGATCTCACGGAAACTCGAGGAAGAGCTGAGCGATCTTTCCGATATCAAAGAAGTCTTCTCCTACAGTCGTCCAAGTGTTTCACTGGTCATCATTGAACTTCGCGACGACGTGAAAAAGCGAGACGTTCCCAACGCGTGGGCGCAAGTTCGTGAGCGAATGGATTCGGCCTATTTGAAGATGCCAACTTCATCGCAGGAACCCGATTTGGAAGAAATGGACGCGAAAGCCAATGCACTCTTGGTTGCGCTCAAGTGGACTCACTCCTCGCCTCCGAGCTATTCGATGCTCAGGAGAATGGCCAAGCGTTTACAAGAACGGTTAGATCAGATTTCGGCCACAGAAAAGACCGCACTTTATGGTGACTCGCATGAAGAAATTATCGTCGAGCTTGAACCCGAAGCAGCCAATAGCCTCGGCCTTTCTGCTGCGGATGTATCCGCCATGATCGCGGGCTTCGATGCAAAGTTACCAGCGGGTCGCGTGCAGGGACACTCCGCCGACTTGGCAATCGAAGTCTCGGGAAGTTTAGAAACACTCACGCGACTTAGCATGACTCCTATCCGTAAGGATTCCAACGGAGCCATCGTGGAACTCGGTGACATAGCGACGATTCAACGTGGCACTCCCAATCCTCCTCCAGCGAAAGCCATGATTGCAGGCCTCCCAGGCATTGTCGTCGGTGCGCAAGTTCGCGCTGAATCTCGTATTGATTGGTGGAATCAAGAAGCGATGAGCGTTTTGGATCAGTTCCGCAAGGATTTGCCGGAGGGAATCGAGTTGGACGTCATCTTCAATCAAATGCCCTACGTTGAAATGCGGTTTTCGCAGCTCTTCAACAATTTTTTGCTCGGCGGCTGTGCCGTCTTCTTCGCAACATTCCTTTTTCTGGGTTGGCGAAGTGCTGTGATTACCAGCATGACGATGCCCCTCACATGCTTGTCGGTGTTGAGCATGTTGATGTACATGGGCATTCCGCTTCACCAAATGTCTGTCTCTGGATTGGTGATCGCAATGGGCCTACTCATCGACAACGCTATTGTCGTGACGGATGAGATCGAGCGAAAACTACATGAAGGAAAAGAATTGAAGGCTGCGATTATGGAAAGCTGCCGTTTTCTCGCTGCACCATTGATCGGATCGACTCTAACCACCGTCTTCTCCTTCGCACCGATTGCGTTGATGCCCGGTGCAACCGGTGAATTCGTCGGCACGATTGCGGTGTCTACGATTCTCGCGGTCGTCATTTCCATTGGCTTCTCACTCACCGTCGTACCGGCACTGGCAAAGCTACTTTTGAAAGGTCACAAAACCAAACACAACTCGCTGATCAACCCGTTTCACCTGCCAGAGTCCCTACTGCGAATCGCCTTAAGCGGACTGCTGCGGTTTCCACGATTGGGATTGATGTTAACGATGCTTGTTCCGATCGCCGGCCTCATGTTAGCACCGCACTTGGAAGAGCAGTTCTTTCCTCCCGCCGACCGCGACCAATTTCAAATTCAGTTGGAACTCGCCGCCAATGCCAGCATGTCTGAGACGGAAGCACTGGCGAGAGAGATTCGCGACGCAGCACTTGAAGATCCAAGAATCGAGCAAGTCCACTGGTTCTTGGGCGAGAGTGCTCCAGCGTTTTATTACAACATCATTTCCGATAAATCAAACCTGCCCAACTTCGCACAGGCGTTGGTCAAATGTCGATCGAGCAAGGACGCGCGCGGTGCGATTGAAGCACTTCAAAACACAGTGATTGATCGTTTTCCTCAGGCGCATTGCGTGGTACGCCAGCTTGAGCAAGGACCTCCCTTTTCCGCTCCCATCGAGATTCTCGTCCTCGGCAACAATCTTCAAACGCTCAAGCGATTGGGCGAGCAGATCCGATTGGTGCTTAGCCAGACACCTCAAGTCACGCACTCTCGATCCGAAATGCAAGAGGTAATTCCCAAGGCGATGATCGACATCGATGACCAAGCGGCCTATCTCGCTGGATACGATGCAGCTTCGATTGCACAAACCCTCAATTTCACGCTCGACGGTTCAACGGGAGGGACGATTCAAGAAGGGACTGAAGAGATTCCGATTCGCGTCCGCATGCCACGTCAGAATCGTGCAAGCTTAAACGAAGTGCTCTCACTGAACCTGCAAGAACGTCTCGTCAGTGCCAACACATCGCATCAGGGTATCCCTGTCAGTGCCATTTCGAAACTTCGTTTGTCACAGTTTTCAGGTGGAATTCTTCGTGAGAATGGTACGCGTTGCAACGAGATTCATGCTTTTATTCCTGCTGGAACACTCCCTGCAACGGTCCTCAAAGATTTCAAATCCAGGCTGACGGAATCAGGTTTTGAGTTGCCGGATGGTTATAAAATCAAGTTCAAAGGAGCGGCTGGAGAACAAGAGACTGCGGTTGGTAATCTAATGGCGTACGTGGTCATCTTGGGAGCGGCAACGATTGCGACGCTCGTTCTATCAACCAATTCGTTTCGTCTAGCGTTTTTGGTTTGTTTGATCGCTGTGACTTCGGTCGGATTCAGTATCGGTGCGCTCTGGCTCGTCGGACTGCCATTTGGTTTCATGGCCATCTTGGGAACGGTTGCGATGAAAGGAGTAGCGATCAATGATTCGCTGTGCATTTTAGCGGCAATCCAAGCTGATGAACGTGCGCGTCTCGGATCCGTCTCTTGTATGATCGAGGTCATATTCGAGAACTCACGGCATGTCTTCCTGACCAGCATTTCCACTCTCGCTGGCTTCTTGCCTTTGTACCTCGCTGGCGGAGACTTCTGGCCGCCACTCGCCATTTGTATTTCCGCAGGCGTCATGGGAGCCACTTTCCAAGCGATGTTCATGGTCCCCTGCGGCTATCTCGCTCTATATCGATTTCCTTTTCTCAAGCCGAAGCAACCTGAGACCAACGAATACGCCAATCGTTTTGCGCCAGCCTAGCTGTTGATTTCAAAAAGGTGTCTGACACCTTAAAGACCTTAAAGAACACCTTAAAAGATAAAAGCATGAGCACCCTCCATTCCCACGCCAATAGCAAACCAATGAATGCCTATAGTCCATCCACGACCGAGCGTCATATCAAGTCAGCGACGGAATCTGCGCATGCGCAAACTTACGATGTGATCGTGATTGGATCAGGAGTGGGCGGCCTGACTTGCGCCAGCCTGCTGGCTCAAGTCGCGGGCAAACGCGTG
>JBGSMN010000151.1:0-3358 GCA_041740155.1 Rhodopirellula sp. | reverse complement strand
CAACTCATGATTTTACTACTGATTTATCTCGTCTCTGCGATTGGCTTCTCGTTTTATTGTAGCGTTGCCGAAGCTGTGTTGCTTTCGGTGACGCCTTCGTTCATCGCAACGATGCGAGATTCGCGTCCCAAGGCGGCCGAGCGATTGCAGCGACTCAAAGCGAACGTGGACCGACCGCTCGCTGCGATCTTGAGCCTGAACACGATCGCGCACACCATTGGTGCGGCTGGGGTCGGTGCCCAGGCGGCGGTGGTTTACGGGCAAGGCCGGTATGGCGAGCACGCTGTGGGGATCGCCAGCGCCGTGATGACGTTGCTGATTCTCGTCTTTAGCGAGATCATCCCGAAAACGATCGGTGCATTACATTGGCGGCGACTAGGACCTGTTATGGCAGTGTCGGTCGAGTGGCTGATTTGGGTTTTATATCCACTCGTGTGGCTGAGCGAGATCCTCACCAAACTGCTCTCGGGCGGTCATCCGACGACCGCGCTGACACGTGATGAACTCACAGCGATGGCTGAGATTGGTGCTCAACAGGGCGTGCTCGAAGAACACGAAACGCGCGTGTTCCGCGCGTTGATGCGAATGCCGGATTTATCAGCGGCCGATATCATGACGCCGCGAACCGTGGTGATGGCGTTTCGAGAGCAACTGACGATCGGCGAGCTGTTCGCAGATGAAAAAAACATTCCAGTTTCGCGAATCCCGATCTATCCAAACAAACTCGACGAGGTGAGCGGGTTTGTATTGAAAAATGATCTGTTGCTGGCGCATGCTCGCGGAGACTCGGAGCGGCAGTTGAGGGAGTTTGCGCGTCCAATCAAAATTGTGCAAACCATCACACCGTTACCGCGGTTACTCGAGATGTTGCTGCAAGGTCGCTTTCATCTCGCGATGGTAAGCGACCAGTACGGCAGTATCGTCGGTCTGGTAACGCTCGAAGATTTGATGGAAACGTTGCTTGGTTTGGAGATCGTCGATGAGTCCGATGCGGAAGTCGACTTGCAATCATACGCCCGCGGTCGCTGGGAAGAGCGGGCCAAACGTCACGGGCTACCGAAACCACCCGAAGCGTAGGTGACGTCGCCGAGACATTCAGCGGGCGACTGTCGCGAGCTTGGGAACACGCACCGTCAGCGACACCATCGCCAACGCTCCAAACAACACGCCACTGTAGGCCAAGTCACCGGCGATCGTGAATTGAAAGAACGGAATCGCAGCGGTGTAACAGGCCGTGAGGCTGGCCAGTGTTGGTGGATAGAACGCGATGAAGTGAGCGAAGTTCGTGACCAGGAAAAACAGCGTGCTGCCGATCAAGCTGCCGACGAGGATGCGGCCACACGAGGCGGCACCGAACTGGAAATCGTCGGCCCCGCGAACGAAGCGGGCTCCGATCAGAAGGTTGACGAGCAGGCAACCATAGACGATTGGCATCATCGGATGAAAACCGAGCATTGCGTCACTGATCAACATTGCGGAACAAATCGCGATCGCTGCGACAGCGGGACGCAGGCTAATCGCACCGGCGAACAAACCGATCGCGGCCAGTGGCGTGAAATTGGGTGGATGAGGCAGCAATCTCGCGGCGACTGCGACACCAATGGCAGCGGCGATTAATCCGAGCTGATTCAGCGAGACGGTCGGGAGCGATTGCCGGATGCGTGACGTGAGCGTGTTCATGAGAAGTCTTTTTGATTCGCGGATGATTGGTGGTTGGTGGGTTGTGTTGAGAAACTTTGAAAACGGCGGGTTTGCACGGCAGCCAAAATGGAACGTTTTTCTTCGTTCGTTGCAATCGACCATCGGCCGATTTCGCTCAATGAACGATAACATCCCGAGCAAATTGCTTGCCCGTCGAGCTGGCAAATGCCCACACAGGGCGAGCGAGGCAGGTGATTGGAATTCATGAGACGGGTGATGTGGCGAGGTGGGAGTCGATTGAGTCGGACGTGCTCGATATCAATTCGAGATCAGCCAGGGCGAGGTCAGTTGCCTCGGGGCTGGACGGTTGCTCGTGAAAGCGAACGAAATTGATAGTCGAAGTGAAGGCCGGTGAGCTGTTGAGCCGGATAGGCGTGGAGTCAGGGAGTGGCGAATTTGGCAGTGAGGGGGCGAGAACCGAGCGGACCTGCTTGACGGATTGCGCGACGGGAACGAGCGGTTCGCTCGTGGGCACCGTCGCGTTGTCTTGCTCATTGAGCCAATTGATCACTTGCAAGGCATCGACGGCGGTGATCAAACCATCACCCGAGACGTCATAGTAAATCGAGGGCAGCGGCTCGCCAGAGCCTGGCATGGCCAGTTCAGCCAAGGCATCGGCGTTGAGACGGTTGATGATCGCGAGCGCATCAACGGAGGTAACATCACCGTTGGCGTTGACATCGAATTTCTGATGCACGTTCTGCCAAGGACGATTTGTTGCCACCCAAACTTCGGCGTTGTCACTGATCACACGCGCGGTGAAGACGCCGTTTTCAACCACCGGTTCTCCTAACTGCCAATCGCCGATCCAGCTCAGCGTTTGATCGACGGCGGTCACGACGCGTGGAGCGGTCGCGAGCGTCGCAGGCTGTGAATTTTGCGTTTGAAATTTTGCGGCGTCTAATGCGAACGGCACGGCGGGGTGTCCGAGCGTCGCGGCACCTAATACGATCGTTTCAAAACCAACAACGCGCTGAGACAACCAGTCCGCTACATCGACCACTCCGCCAACGGGCAAATCCAAAGGAGCGATGATCGCGGTATCTGCCCCGTCACCCCCATCAGCGTTATCAAAACCAGCCGAATTTAACGTCAGCATGTCATCGCCGCCTGCAAGTTCAATTGTCACGGAGGCATTGTTCAGCGGCGAAAGAGTGAACTGCTGTGTTGTGTCATCAAACGTCAAAACAATCGGAGACGTCTGCGAAAAATTCTCAATCACAGTTTCGCGGGCATCGTCTAGTAACCAATCGTCACCCCGGAGATTCTGCAAACGGAACTGCGACGGTGGTAATTCGTCTTCGATCACTTGCAGCGATTGCTCGCCACTAACTAACCCGGTGGATCGCGCAATGATCTTGATCGTATCGACTTCGCGATATCCAGCCGTATCGTCTAATTCGAGCGATACACGTACGCGATCTTGGCCAGCGGGTATCACGATCGTGCTCGGTGCGGAGAGTACCGATGAAGAATCGAATTCAATGTTGACGGTTAGCTCTTCATCGAGATCGACGGTATTGCGATGCACGACAAACGTGGGCGGTGGTGAGTCACCGCGACGAATCAACACGTCGTCGATCGCAAAAAACGCGGGTGTATTCATACCGAAATTACCGACGTCCGATGACGACATCGCGAACGTCAAACTGGTCGC
>JBGSMN010000146.1:0-21086 GCA_041740155.1 Rhodopirellula sp. | reverse complement strand
GTCGGGTTTGGCTTCGATGAAGATCGCTTCGCCCTCACTTGCGTTCTTGGCGGTCAACACCGTGGTCGTGTCGCTTGAAAAGGCACGCTCAAAGGCTTTTAGAATCGGAGCTTCGTCATCAATGACTAACAGACTTTGCATCATTGCTCCGCCGCAGCAGTCGCTAAGACTTTACGTCGTTGCGAGTCGCTGTCGAACGTCTTAGCAACGTCCGCGATATCTTTGTCTCGAACAGATGGCAACGTTAACTGAAACTTTGCTCCCCGGGATGCTTGATTCATGCCTGTGAGTTTTCCACCATGGACCTCGGCGATTCGGCGACAAATTCCCAGCCCCAGGCCAACTCCATTTAACTTGGTGGTCACAAACGGAGTGAATAGTTTGTCCAGAACAATTTTGTTGATGCCAACGCCATTGTCTGCCACCGACAACACGACATGCTCATCACTCGGTGTGATTGAAAGTTCAAGTTTGCCACCATCGGGCATCGCATCGAGTGCATTGAGAGCAAGATTCAGCAGCAGTTGTTGTATCTGCGCCGCATCTCCGTCAACATAGACAGGTTCGCCGGGTGCGATGATGTTGAGGGTGACGTGTTGATTCTGGCAACGTCCTTCAATCAATTGCACAGTTCGACGAATCACGTCTTGAATTGCAATCCGCTTAAACTCAGACGTCTCGGGTCTCGCGTAATCGAGCAAACTGTTGACGGAACGCTCCATGCGGCGGATCTCTTGTTCGACTAGTTCTAGGTCATCGGTTGGCAGACCTTCATCGGCGAACTTAGTGCGATTGACTTGGATCAGCATTTTGATCGAGGTCAGGGGATTGCGGATTTCATGCGCGACACCGGTGGCGAGTTGGGCAAGTGTTGCCATTTGCTGTGCCCGCAAAGCTTCGGTCTCGCGAGCCATGGTGAGTCGTTCCTGCTCAGCTTTTTCAGATTCGGTTAGGTCACGCACGATCGCGATTCGCGTCTGTTGGGACTCTGACGGATACTTGCTGATGGATACCTGAATCGGAAACCTCTGGCCGTTTGCTTTGATCGCTTCCAGTCGCAGTTCAGCAGGCAAGTTGGTTGGAACGGCGTTCAGAGAAGGCAACAGCGATCCGATGTTGCGACCGAGGACAGTTTCGATGTTCAGGCCAAACAATTCCGTCGCGGCTCGGTTGCATGACAAGACGGTGCCATCCTGATCGAAAGTCAAAATGCTCTCACTTGCACTGGCCACGATGGTCTCGCTGCGTTCGTGTTCTTGAATGGCGATCCGACGTAGCGGGCCGATGATGACTAGCCATAACGCTGGCGCACAGACGAGCGTCAATAACACCGCATCGACAATCGCTTTTCCCGATTCATTGAGCATGCCCGGAAGCACATAGGGCAGCACCAGCATCACAGCGACTTCGGCGACGAAAAACAGCATCAATACGAGTCCCAAAATCCGCATGGGACTATGGAGGATCGTGGAGAGGGCGGAGATACGGTTGGACATTCGAAAAAATTGATCGAGTCGCGGAAAAGAATAGGACACGCCGTCGTTCGCGTGCAGATAGTTTATCATCGGCTGTGACATCGTGCGCCTCGGGCGAAATCGTGGATCAGCAACATCCATGTTTTGATATTGACAACTCCATTCAATAGCAAGAGTCATGCCGGAGCGGTTTTCTCGCTGAAGCACGAAAAGACGACTCGGCAAACGCCTGCGTTGGACAGCCATTGTCCAGCCCCTGGACAGAACATGACACCGAAACCAGTTGGTTAGTTTGACGACTTTGAAGCCACTGTATCAACAATCACTCGATATCCGACTGAATTGAGATGTCCACTTCCAAAGACACCGTTATGAAACCCGTGCGGGAAATGGCCTTCTGCGGCGGCTTGTCGCAATCCGTCACGGCAATCAATCACGCGGATACCGTGCTGGTTCAGCGCCACGGCCAGTGATTGAAAATCCGTCGCTCGCGAATCCTCTCGGTAGACATGATCGCCGATCACGAGCGGCAATCGTGGTGCGTAGATGATCGTGATCGGTTGGCTCGTCGATTCAGCGAGTGCTGCGGCGATTGCGTTGCCGGGAAACGGTGGATCAATAGTTGATGTTGTATTATTCTCAGTATCAGGTTCGTCGAGCGGACCGACACTGAAACGCAGCTTGCGAAATCGCTGAGAGTCGCCATCAAAGATCAAGCCACGGGCCGCGTGGATGACAAAGTCGGGAATGATGTCAAGCACCTCATCACTGCGCACACCGAGAGACTCGATCGATGGATTCGGGCTCTTGTTGGCGAGCGGCAGCAAGTCTTCGAGTTCGCAAACCAAAATGAAATGTTCGTCAACACCGAGTTGTGCTTCAACATTCGCAAACCGCTGCACCCAATCAACAGCATTCTCACCGCTGTGAGCCATCGGTAGAACTTCCAACTCGCGAGACTTCATGGAGTACGCTGTTAGTGAACGTTGCAGATTCGCCCAAAGTTTCTGGTCGTCGGGGAGGGTCACCCCTTCGGCTTGCGAGTCACCCCATAACGCGATCACTCTTGAGGCTGATGGATCGGGCAGCGTGTAACGTCCTGGCATCCCACGCGGCCCGAACACGGTCGTCGCATAGCCTTCGCTTCGCCAACGGTATGTCGTGCCTGCGGGATAGACCCACGACCGACACACGGGATCATAAAACTTGGCATGATAACTCCGTACAAATAGTGGAGAGGTCACCCACACCAGCAACGTCCCGGAGAACAGTCCAGTGGCCCAGCGAACAAGTAGACGCATATTGTCGTGGACCTTATGAAAGATCTGTCGGCGGTCGGATCGTCATCAAGATCCACTGGGTTTGTTAACGGAAGACGAAGAACGATCCATTATCCGCGACGTTGAACATCGGGCGGCGATAGCGACTGCTGCGGCCCATGCCGGGGCGATAGATCATACTGATCGACACATTCCAGCCCTCGGCTTGGTGTTTGTCAATCACCGAATCATCGCCTGGTGAGAAGTAGGTCGAACCGATCTGCATTCCTAGTCCGCCACGTAGTGGGATGTCCATGTCGCTGCCGATGATGAAGTGTTCGTCGGCGGTCCCGCCGATGTAGGAGGTCCACTGACCAGTCGAACCGAATGAGTAGCGATAGAATGCTCGGTATTGGGTGCTCGCTTCGAGTGTCTCCGAACCCGCGAACGCAGCTCCCGCTTGGTTCGTGACTGACGTTGGTACCGTATCGTCACTGACACCGCCCATCCAATGGAACCCGAAGCCGTGACAGGGCGACCATTTCCAGCTCGCTTCACCACGCAACTGCAACAAGTCCGCTTGGTAGTACCAATCTTCGTTCAGGTAGTCCAATACCAAGCCGTATTGCAGGCCATAGTCGACGCGGCGAAACAAACCGCCCGTTATGAAGATTTGATTGCGGGTTTCGTTAGTGAAATCTTCGCCGTGCAAGTTACTTTGTGTTGCTCGTAAGCCAAACTGCGCCGCTAGATCGAGTCCCAACCAAGGACGTAGATCGCGACCTTCATTGAAACCTTGATGAAAACCAAAGCTGCCACTGTCGGCACTCGCGGTGGCACCGGTGGCGGGATCGTTCATCGGATTGTGATAGCCTTGGTTGCCGATAAAGAATTCAAACCGGCTCCAGTCGAGATGCAGGATCGGCAAGAACAATGGAAAACAATCGACCTGGCAAGCTGGATCGCAGCCGTATCCGTATCCATCGCAAGAACCAATGCCCGAACAGCACGCGTCACAACCGCAGGGACCACCCAAGGACTCCACGCCGCACACGGGTTCCATGCCACAACCAGGATCAAACGCATAGCCCGGTTCCATGCCACAGCCCGGCTCGACGATGTATCCGCCTTCGACACCGCAGACTGGTTCGCCGCAGTCGCAGACCGGGCCACACGTGCTGCATGTGCCGTAATCTTCTAAGTAACCGACTTGTTTGATTTGACTGTTGGTCTGTGTGTTTGATCGTTGCCCAGGGCTGGTCGGTTTTGCTACGGGGCGTTGCGTTGTCCGGATTGCCGAGCGTTGTACCAATCGTGGAGCACGATCTTGGACTGCCGCAGCATCAGCGTCAATGCGAGCAGGCGACCACTTCATTTGTTGATTCGGTACTGATCTTTGCACACGCACGGGACCATCAGCAGCGAGTGGATTACTTGCCAGACAAGTGAAGACTGCGGCCAGCGTTAAGCTAGCGATGCTGTGGCGATTCGCCAATGTGTTCAAACGGATTGAATTAATCGCAAACATGGACTTTATCCCGGTGCGCGGATGCAGGCCAAATGCCAACATCGCTGGATAGAAACTCGATAGGTTCTTGCATCGGATCGTTACAGCCTGACTCATTAGAAAAACTTGCGTAACCGGTACAAGTTATCGAAACAGCCCCTTGGGCAGCGAGTTTCACGCTAGTTCGCTAGCCACAACCGGTACAACTGGATCGCTGCAATGAATGTTGGTTCGGTTGGTCGGTTTCTTCCGAACAATCTGGCAGTAGTGGTGACATGCCGACAATCGTCGTTTTTGTCATCAATGGAACCACCGTAATCCCAAACCCAGCCGGGAGGGTAGCAATTCGCATGAGAAAATTCCTTCGATTCGGTTGGCTGTGCCTGCTCGCGATCATTGTCCCGAGCCTGGGTTGGTGGTACGCCTCACCCCGCGCCGCCCAAGCCCTGACTGTGCCGTTGTCCTGGGTTGGCTTATCAACAACCAACTCAGACGTTGAAACCATGTCACTGGGTCTTGAACCCGCTGGCAGCATCGAGCTGGCACCATTGATTGACACTTCATTGCCCTTGCCTTTGCCGATGGAAGTGTACGGACCAATCGTCGAAGTGCAATCGGGGCCTGCGATGTACTCATTGAATCAAGTCATGCAGTGGGCGTACGACCGATCACCTGAGGCGAAACTGATCGAATCGGAAGTGGATGCGGTGATGCGTGGCATTGATACCAAAGATCCTGACGCCTGCTGTTCTGCCCGTCTTATTCGCAACGTGTTACGCGAAGTCGCGTTGGCGCGACGGTATGACGACGCGACTCACGCAGCTGTCGCGTACCACAAATTGCTCGCGGCCACCGAGGCGGTCGAGCTCTCGCGGCAAGCGATCGCAGTTCACGACAAACTCATCGCGATGGCCGATGAAGCCGAGCGTTTGGAGATTCCCGATGGCAATCCGTTGAAGCTACGGCAAACGCGTTTGGATTTGGTCGAGCTGAAAACGGAGCAAACATTCAACACTCTGAAACTCCGCCAAGAGCTGTCTCGATTGACTGGACGTAGTGAAGCCGAAGTGGCGACGGCCGTGATGACGGACGTGTTGCCAGTGCAAGCACCGGCGATCGTGGCAGGTGAAGCCGTGGCGACCGCGATCACTCAGCGACGTGATTTGCGAGCTGTCCAAGTGCTCTGTCGTGAACTGCGGAGCTGCAATGTAGACGCGGCTCGGTTGTTGATGGGAATCGTCAGCCCAGGCGTTGGATTGTCGTTGGCCGCAGCGAGCAAGGGTGGGTTGTTTCAATGTCTCAAAGACGACAAGTCTGATGATGATTTGAATGCTCGTCGTCGGCAGTGCAGCCAAATGCGTGAGTCACTCGAAGTGGTGATTCGCAATGAGACGTTGCAAGCTGTGTTGGACGTTCGTAGTGCAGGGGCGAGATTGAAATTGATCGATGAACAAATTCAATTGGCCAGTTCACGACTGGATGAAATCCGAGGATTGTTAAAACTGGAAGAGGCCACACCGGGCAGCGATTTCGTCGTGGAGCTCGAACTGTTCGAGTTGCGAGGTGATCGTTTGGCGATGCAGAAAACCCTAGCTTTAGCAATCGACGATCTTGAACACGCGAAAAGCAGTCCGATTCATTAACGTCTGATTGACTTGAGCAGCGATCCCGGTGAAATTAGCTTGAGAATCAACCGCATTATTGAGTGAGCCGTTGGCTCGCACTCCTTTGCTATTGAAAACAACTGATGAATCAGTGGAAAACGCAGACTTGGTTTGGATTGGATGTCATTGCGGGGACGTATCGCAATACCGAACTGGAGATCACCGAGAGCTACAGTGGTCGTAATATCACGATCCCATTACGCATCATCCGAGGTCGCGATCCAGGGCCAAGTGTGTTCGTCACAGGGGCATTGCATGGCGATGAACTCAACGGCACTGGTGCGATTCGTTCGTTGATCAGCGATCCCACATGGGGGCCGGTACGCGGTAATGTGATCATGATTCCCGTGCTCAACGTTTTGGGATTTGAGCGACACTCGCGTTACCTACCCGATCGTCGCGATTTGAATCGTTGTTTTCCTGGCAATGCGTCGGGCAGCATGGCGACGCGGATGGCTCGTGTGATTTTTAATGCTGTCGTGAAACGTTGCGATTTCGGCATCGACTTGCACACCGCAGCGGTTCGCCGCACGAATTATCCGAACGTTCGCGCTGATTTCAATAACCCCGAGTGCTTGCGATTGGCGACGGCCTTTGGTGCAGGCGTGATCCTCGACAACTGCGGGCCGAAAGGTTCCTTTCGCCGCGAAGCCAGTTCGGCAGGTTGCCCGACGATCGTCGTCGAGGGTGGCGAGGTTTGGAAAGTGGAACCGTCGGTGTTGGAATGCATGACGCGAGGAATCGTCAACGTGCTCAAAGAACTCGACATGATCGAAGGCGAGCCAGAGGTGCCGGAGCATCAAGTGAAGCTGCGGTTAACGAAGTGGGTGCGTGCCGAGCGAGGTGGGTTCATGGACATGCACGTCTCGCCGGGAACCACCGTCGTCGCTGGACAACCGTTGGCGACGAGCAGTAGTTTGATCCACGAAGATCAAAGTCGCTTGGAAGCACCGTTTGATGGGATCGTGATCGGCATGACCACGCTGCCCGCCGTGCAACCCGGCGAACCCGTGATCCATCTCGGCAAACTTGCAAGTCCCAAAACCGCCCGACGCGTCCACCGGCAAACTCAAGCCGATGATCTACAACGCACCGCTCACCAGCATTTGTCAACAAACATGCAGGTGACGCAGCCGGAGTGATGTGCTTAAAAGAACCGAATGCTGCCAGGGTAATCCCATGGTTGACCGTCATTGGCTTTGATGCCACCGATGATCGGATAGATCAGCGATAGCGCCGCCAGGACGAGTAACCCGAGGAAGCCAATCAATACAATGGTCAGAGCACCACTCACCAAAGTGTAGATCAACAAGGACAACATCCAGTTGGCAACGATCCGGCCGTGAACATCAAGCTCCGGTGTGTCTTCTTTCTTGAGTTGCCAAATCAAGATGGGAGCGGCATACCCAAGCAACGGCACTATGAAACCGAGGTACTGAGAAAAGTGCAGAAACATCGCCATTTGATTGGCCGATGGATTGGGCACGTCAAAGCCCAACGGTTTGCCCGCGATCGCTTTCGCTTTGGCCGCTTCAAACTCCGCCTGCGTCAGCGCGCCCTGATCACGAAGTTGGGTCAAACGCTGGATTTCTTCGGCAACGCTCATGATGGCTCTCGTCCGGTGGAGGGAAGGGATAAAGGTGTCGCCAACTTCCTTCGTAGCAGAACGTTGGCATCGGTCTGTGGGGGGAAAGGCAAAATTTACGCGATTTCAGGGCGCGCTGACAGCGCAAAATCTCGATGAATATTCGACGTTTTAGCCCCTTCTCGATTGCGACTGTCTCAACCAGAATACAGGACTACCGACGGCTTGTGCGTCCTCTCTCTGAGTTTCTATCGTGAGTGCCCCAATCATGCGACCTGCTCGCTCGATTTTGAGTTTGGTTTATTTCATTTCTCCACTGGCGATTTCCGCTAGCCTACTGGTCGCATCGCTGGCTTTGGCGGCCCCGCCTGCCTACCAGCCTGACCCGATGGATTGGCCAGCTTGGAATGGCCCCCACCAGAATCGTATTTCCCTCGAAACCGGTCTCCCCGATCACTTCGATCCCAAGGGCGGTGAAGATAGCAATGTGGTGTTCAAAAGTGAAATCGCCGCTGGCATCTCGACCCCGATCGTGATGCACGGACGTTTGTTCACAATCGTTCGCGACCAACCCGGCACCCCCCGCGATGCCGAGAAAATCATCTGCCTCGACGCTGTCACGGGTGAATTGATTTGGGAAAATGTCTACAACGTCTTCCTGTCCGATTTGCCCGCCGAGCGAGTCGGTTGGTCGAACGTGTGTGGTGACCCAGAAACGGATCGCATCTATGCGCTCGGTGCGTGTTGTTTGTTCCAGTGCATCGACGGCAAGACTGGGAAAACGATCTGGTCGCGATCTCTCAGTGAACAGTTCGGCATGTTGAGCACCTATGGTGGCCGCACGAACACGCCGGTCGTGTTTGAAGATCTCGTCATCATCAGCGGCGTGACCACGGGTTGGGACGAAACCGCCAAACCAGCGCATCGCTTTCTCGCGTTTAACAAAATCGACGGACGCTTGGTATGGTTGACTAGCACACGACCGCTGCCCGAAGACACCACGTACAGCACGCCTGTGATTTGCGTGATCAACGGGCAGTCCGTGATGGTCGCTGGCGCGGGTGATGGCAATATCTATGGGATGCAGCCGCGAACCGGCAAGATCCTGTGGAAGGAAACGATCTCGCGGCGCGGTATCAACACGTCTGCCGCCGTTGGCGATGACGGACGAGTTTACGCGGCTCACGGTGAAGAGAACCCAGTTGGCACCGCGATGGGCGCGATCGTTGGTATCGACGCGCCGTACGCTTCGTTGGAATCGGTATCGGCAGAGAAATGGCGAACCGAAGAACTCACCGTCGGAAAAAGTTCACCACTGCTCGTCGGTGATCGCTTGTATGTTGTCGAAGATTCTTCGCGGATGCACGTGCTCGATGCGGAAACCGGTGCGGCGATCGGAGAGCCGCTTAAGCTCGGTACCGCGATGCGTGGCAGTTTGTTGTTTGCCGATGGAAAAATTTATGCCGCCACCTCAACGGGCATCTTCCACATACTGAAACTCACCGACGATGGCGTCGAGTCGCTGTTCAAAATTCGCTTGCCCAGAGGGCATGACGTGGGTGGTTCGCCCATCGCATCGCACGGTCGAATTTATTTGCCAACAACAGGCGGTCTGTTCTGTATCGCTAACCCAGACCCTACGGCAACTCTGGCCAAATCGAATTCGACAGCGGCAACAGAGACCGAAGCAACGGACAGCGACGAGATTGCGCAATTGCAACTGATCCCGGCCGACGCGATTGTCGCTCCGGGCAGCAAAACACAACTTGAAGTCGCGGCGTTCAATACCCAAGGACGCCGTATGAAAACGCCGCCGATGAACCAAATCAAATTTCAGGTAGCGGGACCGGGTTCGATTGATGCCAGTGGCGTGTTGCAAACACAACCGGGCGAATCCCATGAAGCCTTGACGTTGACGGCAACCTTCGGTGAAGCACGAGTCACCTCTCGCATCCGTGTGATCCCGCCGTTGCCATGGCAATTTGATTTTTCGCAAGGCGAAGTCCCTGTGACCTGGATCGGTGCCCGTTATCGGCACGAACCACGTGTCGTCGATGGCAATCCCGCGATCGTGAAGATCACCACGATCCCCAAAGGCACTCGCAGTCAAACATGGTTCGGGCCGACGAAGCTGAACAACTATACGATCACAGTCGACGTCAAAGCGGCTGGCGGCACGGCGAAGTTGCCTGACATGGGCGTGATCGCACAGCGTTACACGTTGGATTTGATGGGTGAATCACAACAATTGCAGATTCGTACCTGGGCCGCTCAACTTCGCATGGCTCGAAGCACTCCGGTGCAATGGAAAGCTAATGTTTGGTACACGCTGAAATTTGAAGCCAGCGTGAAGGACGGTGTCGCTGAATTACGTGGAAAAGTCTGGCCACGTGATCAAAGCGAACCAACCGAGTGGACGGTGACGGCAACCGATGAAGCCGCCAACCTCATCGGCAGCCCAGGATTGTTTGGTAACGCCACCAACGCAGAAGTTTTTATCGACAATGTGAACGTGAAGAAGAACTGATTCAAGTTCCAACGATTTCACGGATGTCAATCAAATACATTTGCCGCCCGTCTTCGTGCGGCGAATCAATCACCACTGATCGTCCCGAGCTGCTGTTGCGGGGATGCGTATCGCACCTCCATTCTCCAGTGTACGACGGTGGCGAATGAAATTGTCCGAGCGAAACTCGACGGCCTGAGGGTACATGGAACAAATACGGATTTTGTAATCGTGAATCCCCTTGAGGATACGTGTCATTGAGAATCCATTCGTTGTTCGTATGAGGCACATAGGTATTGTGTCCATTGGCGGTCATCACTCCATTGCCAACCATTTCCAATTCCGTTGCTTGGTCACGAAATATATAAAAACCTGAAGGCTGTCCTGCGGGGCGAGTCCACGCACAGATATGCTGCGGGTCTCGCCAAATGAAGTGCGACGTGTTCCCGGAGGGATCGAGCACGTAGCGATCGCTGCCATCCATTGCAACGGTGAACATCCGCGTCGTGAAACCACCAATGGGCTGGGCGTCATCGCCACTGCCAGTGCTCGCTCGCCAACGATGCAAGACAATGAACCGCGAACTATCAGGGCTGATCAACAAGTGATTAAAATAGTTCCACTGGTCGTGTAGCGGTTTGCCTTCGTATTCGATCGCTGCCGCGTCGGAGAGCGAGAAAATCAGTTCGCTCTCGCCCGTATCCATATCCATCCGCCACACGCCCGATTCTTCTGGCGTGAGTTCGGTGTGACAGGGGTCAGTCAAGCCTTGGTAACCGTAGCCTGGCCGCATCCGCTGGATACGTGAGAAATCGGCGGTGATCGCGTACTTGCCATCGCTACTGAGCGCATAGATTGGACGTGGCAATGTTCGCATTTCTTTAGTGTTGATATCCAGCACACGACACACGTGCTGATCGTCGTTGCGATCGTTCCAAACGACTTGCGACGTCGACCCTGGTCGCCACTGCAACATACAACCTTGCTGCCATCCCCACGCGCGGCTGCGGCCCAGCGGGATCCACTGGTCATTGTTTTGTATGTCAATCATGCCGACCGTGATGACGTCGTCCGCCGTGGGGGTGCGATGTTCAAACGGGACCTCGTTGGACAGCACGTAACGATCGGTAGGATCGAATTGCAGTTTGTCGTAGTAGCCAAACCAATGGTGCAGCGGCCCGCTGGTGATCCGCCTTACTGGCGGCAGGTCGTCAGTGTCCGCAGCCACGGATCGACCGGTGACGGCGAGCGAGGCGGCTAAGGAAGTCAGAGAACAAAGGGTGTCGCGGCGGTTGAGGCGAAGTGACATTGATTTGACGTGAGAAAATGGATGTGTTGTTTCTTGGTAGTAGTGGAAGTCGTCAAGACTTTCGTTTCTGAGGATGAACGAAACTCTTGACGAGTTCCGCTACGTCATTAAATCTCCCGGCGATTATAGGTCAGGGCAACCGCAAGCTGGCGATTGTGAAGGGGATTTCTTGCTGCTCGATTTGGAAGTGTTCACGCAGTACGGTCATGTCGATCCCTGCGCGACGGCGGGCCTCGCCGAGTTTCAAACCACGCCAATCTTTCAAGCCGTGCTTGTAGAGATCTTTCACACCCGTTTGCTGGCCGCACCGCACGCCGATGTCAAACGCCGGTTGCAAGAAGGAGGGAATACGATACGGTTCGGGATACACGCGTGCCATCAAGAACTTGAACACGTGATATTCCAGACGACTGATCTTCTTTGCAGTTCCCATTGCAAATCCCAGCACGAACGCTTCGTCTTGATCTTGCAAACCACGGCCCAGTAGAACATGCATTACGTCGTGGTCTTCCAAATCAATCGCACCGCGAAATCGTAAACGGCTGTTGGGATTCTCGAACAGTTTGACGATCCACGGGATCGCTGTTGCGGGGGCGGCAGGCATGCTGCGGATCACATCGTCAACGGTCAACTCATCGTTGTCGATGCCTGGATACCAAGCCAGCCAAAGATCGGTGTCGGTGTAGGAATCACGGTGACGACCGTGGCGGTCGTACAACCAAGCGCTCGTGTCGAACAGACTGAGGATGGTCTCTGGCTTGGGATGGTTCACTGCCGTGATCACGGCCGCCGAAGCGGCTCGATTGAGATAGTCGAGAATCAAGCCTTCGGCTTCGATCGTGGATGATTCCGGCGTCACCTTGTCGCTGGCGAGTAGGCTGATTTCATTGGCCAATTCACTGGCCCAATTGCGGAGCTCTTTCTGATGATTGGCGCGATAGTCACGAGATAACAACCCCGCATGATTGGCGGCCAAAATGATCGCCTGGGTCCACGCGAACTCTTCGCGATCAGCCAGCGCACGACCAGCGCCTTGCGTTGCACCGGACGCGCCTATTGCCGACGACTTCGCGACGGGGGTCTGTTCAGAGACGACAACAACGCATTGATACGTACTGTCGAATTTACGTATTCGCTGCGAGATGATTTGCAATGGTTTCCGACAGATCAGTGAGACCGCCGCCGTGATCGCCGATAGCATCGTGTCACCCTCGCCGATCAGCACGTCACTGGTTTGCCGCAATTGCAATCGGCACTGAAATTGCATCTCCGATAACTGACAGACATCAACAGTAACGACTTCTACCGTAGCCACGCGGAGCGGAGTGGCGTGGTTCTCGTCAGGCGATTGAAATGGTTGAATTGGCAAGGGTTTAGTCGGTTGAAATGACACTACGTCGCAAAAAAACTGCTACGTTGATATTTAGGGTGGCCTATCGAACAGAACTGTGCAAGCATCTTTGGGAGGAAAACGGGATGGACGCTATCGTAGTTTGGACTTTGGCAACGTTGGCCGCAATCATTGCATTGCTTTGGGCGTGGCGGTTTCATCGCGAGATGATGCGTGCCGACGAGGGCACGGCGGAGATGCGGGAGATTGCTGACAGCGTGCGATTGGGCGCGACGGCTTACCTGCACCAACAGAACAAGGTTGTCACGATCGTATTTCTGGCGGTGACGGGGTTACTCGCCTTTGCCTCGTTCGGACTCAACGTGTTGTCCGCCTACACGCCGATCGCGTTTTTGACTGGTGGATTCTTCAGCGGTTTGTGTGGTTGGTTTGGGATGAAAACGGCGACGCAAGCGAGCAGCCGGACGGCGGCGGGAGCACGTGTTTCGCTCAACGCGGGGTTGCAGGTGGCCTTTCGCAGCGGTGCGGTGATGGGCCTGACCGTGGTCGGCATGGGATTGCTGTATTTGTGTTTATGGTTTGCAATCCTGTATTATTTCGTGCCGTTGATCGGCGGCGAAGACGCCCGCATGAGTCTGCATCAGATTTCTGTCACGATGCTCTCTTTTGGCATGGGTGCGAGTGCCCAAGCATTGTTTGCCCGTGTGGGCGGTGGGATTTTCACCAAAGCTGCGGACGTCGGGGCTGACCTTGTCGGTAAAGTTGAGCAAAGCCTAGCGGAGGATTCACCGCGCAACCCCGCAACGATCGCGGACAATGTCGGCGATAACGTGGGCGATGTTGCAGGGATGGGCGCGGATTTGTATGAGTCATACACCGGTTCGATCCTAGCTGCTTCGGCGCTCGGTGTGGCGGCGATGAGTCAAGAGGGCATGTTGCCGGCCGGTGGCGATGTTGTCTCCGCACAACTGCATGCGATGCTGTTGCCACTGGCGATTGCGGCCGTCGGCATTCTGTGTTCGATCGTCGGTGTGTACGCTGTTAAAACTGGCGACGAGCTTTCGCAAAAATCTCTGCTACATGCGCTCGCCCGTGGAATCAACCGCTCAACATTGTTGGTGTGTATCGCCTCGGTCGGTTTGGCGATGTGGTTGATGCCCAAGGTGCCTGGCTCACTGCTGTTTGGAATCGTGCCTGGGATCGCCGTGAGCGTGATCGTAGGTTTGCTGGCGGGTTGGATGATCGGTTGGTGGACCGAACGGGCCACGAGTGATGAATATGCGACAACTCAGCGGCTTGCTGGACAAGCTGAAACAGGCCCCGCGACGATCATCATCGGTGGTGTGGCCGATGGAATGATGAGTGTGTGGTTGCCAGTCATCATCGTTTCGGCTGCGATGTTATTGGCTTTCGGTTTCGCCAACGGTGGCGAGTTCAATGATCTGAATCGTTTTTCATTGGGGTTATATGGCGTGGGTATCGCAGCGGTGGGGATGCTCAGCACGCTGGGTATTACCTTGGCCACGGACGCCTACGGACCGATCGCCGACAATGCGGGCGGCAACGCGGAAATGGCGGGTCTCGAAGCCATCGTGCGGAAACGCACCGATGCGTTGGATAGCCTCGGCAACACCACCGCTGCGACGGGTAAAGGGTTCGCGATTGGTTCCGCTGCACTCACGGCGTTGGCTTTACTCGCAGCGTACGTCGAAAGTGTTCGCGATGGTTTCGATCGCTGGGGGCATGACGTGGCCTCGCAAGTCAGCGGAGAGGGATTCTTCAAAGTCAACGATGATTTGTTGATTGAAAAAACAAACGACCGCACGCAAACTTATCTGATCATGCCAACGCGTTTAGAAACACCACAGCAGCACGCAGAGTGGCAAGGGATCAGTGGTGGCGACGCGATCAGTGCTCAGCAAGTTGCGATAGTGATCGCGGGTGAGCGAGTCGATGTGGCAAAGGCGACGTTGCAAGATTTCCTGCACTTCTTTGACACCACGTTGATGAACCCGCGCGTGCTCGTGGGGATCTTCCTGGGCGCGATGAGCACGTTCTTATTTTGCGCGATGACGATGCGATCCGTCGGACGAGCCGCTGAAGGGATGGTGATCGAAGTTCGCAGGCAATTCAACGAGTACCCCGGAATCTTGGACGGCAGCGTCACGCCAGACTACCAACGCCCGATCGAGATTAGCACGAAGGCGGCACAACGAGAGATGATCCTGCCCAGTCTACTCGGCCTGCTTTTACCGATCGCTGCTGGATTGTTGTTAGGAGTCGGCGGCGTGCTTGGGTTGTTAACGGGTTGTTTGACCAGCGGATTCTGCTTGGCGGTGTTCATGGCCAACAGTGGCGGGATGTGGGATAACGCCAAGAAATACATCGAAGCGGGACATCATGGTGGGAAAGGCAGTCCAGCCCACAAAGCGGCGATCGTGGGAGACACCGTGGGCGACCCGTTCAAAGACACAAGTGGTCCGAGCTTGAACATTCTCATCAAACTGATGAGCATGGTCAGCGTGGTCGTGGCTGGGCTGATCGTGCGGTACTCGCTCGTCGCCCTGGAAATTTTTTAAGTGGTTTTGAAACCAAGTAGCGGAACTCGTCAAGAGTTTCGTCAGCATGCGTAGCGGAACTCGTCAAGAGTCTCGATGTGCTCAGGTTTTCTCTTCGATGCAAGTCGAAAGTCTTGACGACTTCCGCTACGTTTGCGCTATTTCGCAGCTATGCTGCGGAGTTCGTCGAGTTCCACGCTGAGGCGGTGACGCAGTGGGCTTTCGTCTCGCAATTCCGCTTCCAGCAGATCTTCTGCTTGGTTGTAGTTTTCCTCGGTTGCATTCGGCGTTGACACGATTTCACGGAACATGCGTTCGACAGTGGCTTCATTTAACACAGGAAAACTCTTTTTGGCAGCAAGTGACGGAAAGGATCGGGAAACGGTTATTGGTGGTCATGTTGATTAGTTCCACATCACACCGATAGTTTCCCTTCCCTATCATAGGATGAGAACACACGGCCACAAGTCCTAACGGACTCCGTTCTCAACGCATCTGATCAATCCCACCACCACTGGCCGTTAGCGAGGTTTTGTGGACCAGCTGCCGTTTTGGTTTCGACGTTTTCACCACTAGCGTCAACGACCATCCGGTCACTATTGAACGCTAAACGCGGCTGCATGTTCACGCCACCACCCAGTGGAGTCATGAGCGTGTTGCCACGCCAAATGGCGTTGACCGCCGTTTCAACTTTCTCGGGTGCCGTGTAGGTTTCCACGGGTAATTGAGCTTCGTCGCCGAGCACATCCATCGTCCATTCGGCTTGCGTGTAAAAATCTTGCTCTTGGATATAGGCAGCTGCGATCGCCAGATCAATCAACTGTTGTAGTTCTGCATAGACGCGAACTTTGCTCGCGATCATCGGGTACTTTTCCGTGAACTCTTGCGTGAACGCTTGGCTGGCCCGGTTCCCACGGCCTGCGATGACGCGTTTTCCATCACCCATCACTCGCTCGCCTTCACCGACCAATTGCACGCCGCGTTCATTGATCCGCATCGCTAAACGATCTTCACTGACCGACACACCGTCGTAGTTCGGTTGGAAATACCAACGTTCCAGCGCGTTGGCGGCAACCGCCTGAGGACTGGTTCGTGAGACATAACTGCGAACGGGCACGGGCAGTTGTTCCAGTCCGATGCCGATCAACTTCATGCGATAATCGGCTTCGACAAGCACGCGAGCGAAGTGGGTTGCCGAGGGGATGCCTTTAATAGTGACCGTTTGCAAACCGAGGTTTTCTTTGAGACCTTGCACCAAACGCATCGTGTCACCGCGGTTCGCACGACCGCCAACGTTGCGCAGGAACTGCTGCATGCGGGCGAGTCCTTCGGGCGTGGGATCGATAGAAACAGAGATCACGCGAGTGGGTGGTGCCGATGGCGGGTAAGCACGCAAGGCGGTGGCCAAGTCTTCGAGTAACACCGTCGGGCGACCTGTGTTCATGCCCACAAACCGCTCGGTGGGATCGGCGACAAACCCTTCGGCCGGACCCGCGATCACGATGTCTTTGGTGTCAGGATAAAAGAACACATACTTGACGCTCGTCAAACCAGCCACAGCCAACACCTCGTCGGTGAGCGGCCGGTCCGCTTTGATTTGTTCCGCGATCACAGCCTCGAGTCGATTGAGCGATACTTTTCGCAATTCACTGCGTCGCATCACATCATCGGTTTCCGCTGCGCGGATCGCCTGCATCATTCGCTCACGAGCCAATCGTGGATCGACCATGCGGACCTTCAGGACGCCCGTGGCATCGACATCGACCCCGGCGACGGGGTTACCGAAGATGTTCGTGGTGTCACCATCACCATCACCACCGCCACCGCCACCATTGTTGGCTGACGCGAGCGGAGCGGTGGCAACAGTCAGCAGCGTGGCAAAGGTGAAAGCTGCGGAAATGCGAAGTCGAGTTTGGGCACGAAAAAATCGCATCAGTGAGATCTTTTTAGAAAAGTGAAGAGGATCGGATTGTCGGAGGAGCAGGGTTTGTGCGGCGTCCCCTATCCATGTTAATAAGCGAACGCGATAAGCTCAATGAAAATCCTAAGCCGTTGCCGTCTCAAATACCAGCCAGTTCGCTTTGTCTGCACGCCGAAATCGCCGCAAACGACGCCCCCCCGTCGACCTGGGAAACTCGCCGGTGAATCAGCCGCCAAAAACCAGCGGGGGTGAATTGGGCATTCGCGGCCGTCGGAGCAGGACACAAAATCACAATGTGGCGGCCCCGGCGAGCGAAAACCAGCCTCGAAATGCCTCGATGGATACACTCCGGGGGCTAGCGATCGTGCTGATGGTCGTCGATCACGGAGCGGGATTGCTGCTGGACCACTCGATCGGCGACTCTTCGCTGAGGATCGCGATGCGGTTGAGCATGCCGCTGTTCTGTTTATTAATGGGATTTTTCTTGCGTCCCCATTCGCATTTTCGCGTTCGGCGTTGGGCTGAAATCGCGATCACCGCTAGTCTTGTGAATCTTGTTTTCTACCCGACCTACGGATGCGTGGAAATTCTCGCCAGTTTGTTGGTGGCTGGATTGCTGGGGAGATTCTGCGGACGTTTTTTTCCGCTGCTGGTGCTTGCCACACTCGCATACCCCCTCGATCCGACCGACGGATGGCCCGGCGGTGGGCCGATGGATTTTCCGCTATCCCTGGTCGTTGGTTTCGTGGCGCTGGGCAGCCTGCATGCTCGTCACGGTGCCAAACCCGCATGGATCGTGGCGATCGCGATCACGGCGTTTTATCCGCTAGCCGCATCACTGACGCCTGGCAGCGTGTCGCCACTGCTGTTGCTGTTCGTGCTACCGGCCACGCTGTTGGTCTCGGCTGCCGAACGCTGGCCCTCACTCGCGGTGCCTGGGTTGACGTGGTTGGGGCAGAACCCGTTGAAAGCGTACGCGGCGCAGTACTACCTCATCTTGGCTATCGCATCTTGGTTGGATTGACCTGCTGGGCTTGATCGGCATGACCCGTCGAAACCGGACAGTTTTCCCACATCATCTTGATTGCCGTGTCGCTGTGATTGGACACCGATAGCACTGAGATTGATCAAAATCGGGCATCGAATCTTCACGAAGCGTGCTTGAGCAGGGTAGCGTATGCGTCACGCATGAAGCCTCCCTTTTTTCCTCTTAAGCAGAAGCCGATGACCCCAGATGACTTTGACGCCTCCGCCCCTGAAACTGCTCCGTCCAAACCCGTTGCTACGCGTCCGCGTTTTGATGAGACCGAACTCTACGAAGACGTTCCCGATGACGGTGACGTGTCTGTCGCTGATATTGAGGAGAACGAATTGGATACGGAGCAGCTTGTTGATGAGTCTTACATGGCGGGTGCTAGCGATGATGACGACATCGATGACGCTCAAGCGGCAGCCGCCGCGACTTTCCAACCCGCTGGCAGCGATGAGGAATTGGTCGAGATTCAACTGCCCTTTGTCGGTCGTTGGAACTCACTGGTCAGCACGACGAATTGGGAAAAAGGACGCATCATCAGCCAATGGCGTGAAGCGTTGATCGAAGCCGGTGCACCGGTCACCGATTACTCCGACGAAGCCTGGGCATCGCGCGTCGGCGGTGTGACCTCGCCGCATGTCGGACGTTTGCGACGCGTTCACGATCGCTTTGGTGAGCAAGCCGAAACGTATCCGTCGCTATTCTGGAGTCATTTTCTCGCGGCTCTGGATTGGGATGACGCCGCGCTGTGGTTGCAAGGTGCCGTTGAAGAAAAGTGGTCTGTCTCGGCAATGCGTGAACAACGCTGGAAAGCCAATGGTCAACTCGAATCGGACCGGCCATCCAGCAGCCAGGTGATCGAGGTCGACTTGGACGAAGACACGCCAGACTTAGGCACCGCACCCGCCCAGGGTGGCACGTCAGCGCGTGATTACGACGGTGACACCGATGGCATCGCATCCGGCCCAGCTTACGAACCACCGGACTTCGGCGACGAAACCGAACTGGCGGCGATGCCCGAAGGCAACAACATGAACGACGCCAACGCAGCGGATGGCGGCGGTGGCATCGGCTTGGCAGGCGATGCACCGGGGTCGCCGCTGCAACCGTTCGCCGGTTTGCCGGCCCTGCCAGACGATTTGGCAGACGTGATTGAATCGCTGAAATTGTCGATCCTACGTCACAAGTCCGCCGGTTTTGAAGCAGTCAAACCGGACGTGATCCGGCGTTATCTCGATGCCTGTGGTTTGTTGATCGAGTCATAGTTCATTCCACGTTCATTCCACGGACAATTGCGACAATTGTCCAATTCTGCCGCCCTCAGGTGCTTCGCCACCGAGGGCGCGGGTGATCACGGTGATGTTGTGATCAATCATTCCCGCGTAGGTGCCTTCATACGTGTCGGCAGGCCCTGCGGCGTCGGAAAACAGACTGCCACCGATTTTGACCTCGTGACCACGTGAAGCCGCTCCTTCAATCAAGGCTTCGATACTCTTCTCCGAAACGCTCGTTTCGATGAAAACGGCGGGCACTTTTTTCTCCACCAACAAATCGACCAATTCATTGACGCGGCGCAGTCCGGCCTCTGAATCGGTCGAGATCCCTTGCACGCCCAGCACCTCGATGCCGTAAGCTCGACCGAGGTATCCGAATGCGTCATGCGATGTGATGAGAATGCGTTGCGATTGCGGGATCGTCGCCAACCGCTCGGCGGCGTACACAGCCAACGGTGCCAGCTCCGCATGGTACGCCTCCGCTGCTGCGTGAAACGACTCGGCGTGTTCGGGCAACTGTTTCGCTAGCACATCGCCAACTACTTGCGACGTTTTCGCCCACATGCTGACGTCGAACCAAACGTGCGGATCGGCGTGCCCCTGAGTGCCTTCGGGTGCGATCAAATCGTCTTCGGATAGTCGTTCGGTCAAGGCGTGCACCGGAACCGACTTGCCGATATGCCCAAACGTGTCTGTCATCTTGCCTTCGAGCATCAAGCCTGAATAGAACACCATGTCGGCTTCCATCATCAATGCCATGTCGTCGCGAGAAGTCTTGTGCAAGTGTGGGTCGACGCCTGGCCCCAACAACACACTCACCTCAACATGTTCGCCACCAACATTACGGACGACATCGCCGACCATCGCTGTGGTACACACAACGGATAGTTTTCCTGAGTCCGCTTGCGGGGAATCAGAGGGCTGTGATGCTGGTCGACATCCGAGTGAGCAGATAATGCAACAGAGAACAACGAATCGACGATCCAGCACAGTGATTTCCCGGCGTGAGTAGCGAAAGGAGCCCAAACTTTTGAAGTGCTCCGATTGGTCGGAGCTTTCTTTTTCAAACGCACTTGTCTCACGCGCGAACCAATACACTGCGAGAAATCCCACGATAGCGTTGCGCCGGAGACAGGTCTAAAAAAAAGAAGGCGGTGACAAGTCACCGCGCACCGAAAGAGCAAGGCAGCGGGGTTTAGGGTTGAAGCAGAATCCGATTCTGGACTTGCGAAACGCCCGGTTCGAGTCGCATCAACAGCGTGCTCATCCGACGTTCTGATTCACTTCTGACGCTGCCCTGCAACACGGCGGTCGTGCCTTGTACCTGAACATTGACACCTTGGTACGGATTAACCGGGTTGCCATAGACTGCACCGGAGTACGGCTGCACCGAGGTTACATTTTGGAACACCTGGTTCGCGCTCACTTGCCGCGATTGCACATAGGACGGGTTCTGAGGAGACAACTCGACGGCACTTCGAAGCCGCGTGCGTAATGCAGGTGTCGAGCTGCTTCCGCCCGTATTCGCGTTATTGAACAAACTATTAAAGGCTGCACCAAAACCGCCGCCTCCGATCCCACCGCCCAGCGCACCACCCGCTCTCCCGCCTGCGGCACCGGCAGCCTGCGACGTGGCACTCGCTC
>JBGSMN010000088.1:0-1714 GCA_041740155.1 Rhodopirellula sp. | reverse complement strand
TCGCTTGATTCTTCAACCGCGTTTCAGCGTCGGATAACTGTTCGGCCATTCGTTCGTTGGCGTGAATAAGTTTGGCCAGCACTGTCGCTACATCGCATCCTTTCTCAATCAATTCTGTATTGAATTGACGCACCTGCCTGCTGTGTGCTCCGACGCCAGCGGCGACGTGTTGTGCCACCTGCTGTACTGACAGTAGGAGTTCATGTGATTCGTCGATTGGGCTAGACGCGGGTGCCGGTTCGGGTTGAGGCGGCGATTTTGGCGTAGTGACCTTCGACGATTGAGCACAATAGATGTACCCAGCAAACCCACCCACCATGGTGGCTAATGCGAGTATCACCAGATCATTTAGAATTTCAGGCATAATTGAATCAGAAGCAAAAAATGGGTGCATCACGATTTCGCGCCACAAATTGCGCACACTTGCAAGTAGGTTTTCCTTCGTGACGCGATTTCGCGACGGGACCAGATTGCAGGGAAATCTGATTTGTTGGATAGGTACCAGGGCATACAAATGTCATACACTCAACCCCTCGCAGTCCATTCGAGCGGATTGCGGCACCCGCCAGAGCCGCTTCGGCAACGTGCAACATATTGACTGGGCCGGATGTTACGCTGGTGCTCTGGCAACTTCGATTCACCCCGCAAGGTCTACGATGATGAACCCAATAACCCGACGTCAATTTCACGGCTCGACACTGGGACGAGGCGTTACCGCAGCCGCATTTGCGCTATTGCCTCGATCTTCCAGATCCGATGAATCGACGGATGTCGGCAAGCTACGACTGACGACATTCCGGTTCAACGTCACGCCGCCGATGGGGCACTCGCTTTGTGGCGGATGGATCAAGCCGGTGGTCGCCACTGATGACGAACTGGAAGCGATCGGGTTAGTGCTGCAAGGCTGCGGCGATCCCATCGTGATCTGCGCAGTCGACTGGACGGGGCTGCTGAATAGTGCCCATGTTCGATGGCGACAGGCCCTCGCCGAAGCAGTGGGAACGTCAGCGGACCGTGTTGCGGTACAGTGTGTTCATCAACACAACGCGCCATTTGCTTGCTTAGACGCGCAAGCGATCGTCGCGGCTGAAGGTGATTTACCAGATATCGTTGACGTTGCGTTTTTTGAAGAATGCTTAAAACGCGGCCAAGCGTCCGTAAAGGAAGCGCTGGAACGATTTCGTCCGGTGACTCACATCGCTTGGCATCAAACGAAGGTCGAACAGGTTGCATCCAATCGGCGGGTATCACGCGATGCGACGGGCAAAGTATTGACGATGCGAGGCAGCAGTTGCCGCGACGAAGCGCTCTGTGCATTACCCGAAGGCCTGATCGATCCCTGGGCAAAATCGATCGCGTTTTATGATGGAGAAAAACGATTGGCCGCTTGTCATTATTATGCAACGCATCCCATGAGTTATTATGGTGACGGGCGGGTCAGCAGCGACTTTGTCGGTCTGGCACGAAAGCGATTGCAAACGAATGACTCTGATGCCTGCCATATCTACTTCACTGGCTGTGCGGGAAACGTTACCGCAGGCAAATACAATGATGGCTCACCGGAAATGCGACAGGTTCTTGTCGAGCGAATTCACGCACCGCTGCTGAAGAACTTGCAAGCGATGCGACCCGTGGCAATCAATCGAGTCGCTTGGTCTTCGGTCGACGTGCTGCCCTTACCCAATCCGGCGCTCTCTGCAGCGGAAATTCAGCG
>JBGSMN010000080.1:0-1759 GCA_041740155.1 Rhodopirellula sp. | reverse complement strand
TTACATACAACTATGTCGCCGGCCGATCGCTGGAAACCAAACGTGACCGAATAGCGAAAGCGGATACGGTTTATTTTGGGCCTGCTGTCCACTGCAAGCTCGCCCAATACATTCGTGAGCAATTGGATGCAAGCAAATTGCAACTACTCGATTATGTGGGAGACCCCATCGCCTTTGGAGACCAAGTCGGTCGGCTCGCCAAGACATTTCCCGCGTCGGAATCGGCGAATTCATTTCGCCGCGTTGCTATTGAATCGCCCCTATGGGATGCAGTCATCAAGTGGGCCGAATTGAACCAACAAATGGCAGGAGAGACGTCGAGTCGCCTCACTCCACAAGAAGCCGCGGCTTTCGTGCAACGTGGTGACGCGCTCCGGAAATCCGCCGCCATCGCGACTTTCGTAAACGAATATGAAAACCAGCGTGCGTTACTTGCAAAAATCGCTTCGCGTGTCGATTTTGCGAATCAGCGAATCGATCGGGCATTGGTGTCGTTCCTGAACGAAGAATGGATCGCTCACCTCGATATGATTCTGGATAACGAGGGAAACGAAACGTATCTCAGAAAAGGGGGCATTGAGTCGAACACGTCAACGCACGTCACGTTCAACTATGTCGTCAGCCGATCACTGGAAACCAAACGTGACCGCATTGCGAAAGCGGATGCGAAGGATTTTGGACCTGCTGTCCACTGCAAGCTCGCTCAATACATTCTTGAGCAACTAGACGATTCCGTCATGACGCGATGGGACGAAGCATTCTCGAATGCATTGGAGAAGATTCTGCAAGCGGAATCGTGCAATCCCTTGGCTCGCTTAGAACTCCTTGATCGAACGCTTCGAGTGGCTTGCCTGGGCAGTGAACCTCTAACGCAAAAATGGCAGCCCGTGTTGGACCACCTCAATAAAGCGTCGCGGATTGATCGGACCGCATGGCTAGTTCCGCAAAGCGCGAACGAACGCGTATCCCTCGAACAAGCTCGCCAGTTTTTCTTGAGTCTTCCTGCGTTGAACGAAGTTGCAAACACTCGGCTCATGGCCGCAGAGAATCAACGCTCCTTGAAATGGGTTGGCTGGCTTGATCGCGTCCAATCCTCTCATGCCCCCAGTACCGCTCCTGATGAGTGGATACTGCAAACCAAACAACCGCTGAGCGATGCGGGTTCGCTATTGGTCGTCTACAGGGACCGGGAATTGAACGCCAATCTTGTGCCAGTGGCAACCATTCGAAATGGCACCCCGATTTGGACGAATTTCGACGAAGACGCCATGCTTCAAGGTCGACCTGTGTTTCTTTTGAACTCACTTACGGACTAGGACAATCATGACACAGACAGAGCTTTCCCCCATACAAATGAAATGCTTCGTAGATTGGTTGCAGATCCCCGTCGGCGAGTGTCCGCCACACCATTATCGCTTGTTGGGTTTGAGACTATTTGAACCCGACCTGGATATCATTCAGGCGGCCGTTGAGAAACGCCAAATGTACGTGCAACAGATCGCGACCGCGGAGGATCAATCGGCTGCATCGGCGTTGCAAAATCACTTGGCCATCGTTAGAAACGTCCTTTTAGATGCAACTAAAAAAGTTCGATATGATGAATGGCTGTGGTCTGAATTAAAGAATGCGACGTCTGACACGCCGGTATCGACGATACGAGTTCAGCCAGCCGCACCCACCACCAATCAAGCGTCGCCGTCTCCGAAAGGTGAGATACCAATTTCTCGCAACGCAGTTGATAGGGGTATTGATGCAGATA